>JBBAKU010000003.1:0-198570 GCA_040403415.1 Aquirufa sp. | reverse complement strand
AAACGAAAATCCGAACCCCCTATTTTCTACTTACACAGTTAATGGGATAGTGTCACTTTTTTTATTCACGGTAAAAAAGTCATCACTAGATGTTACTTACTCTTCTTTTGATGAATTTTTATAGAACGCGCTTAATGCTAAGGCTAGGAAAAGATTGATCGCTACCGTTTTTGCGTAATCTTTAGTCATTTTTGCGCTTTCAAAACTTTTTGTTATTTCCTCCTGTCTTTTCTGTAAAGAGGAGTCCTTATTCTCAATTGTTAAGCTATTCTTTGCTTCTACTTCTTCTATTCTATCCCTCGAGTTTTGAGTTTTTTTCTCAGCGTAAATTACTTTATACTCCGGGAAGAAGTAATTGTAAAAAGCTAGATTGAAGGCAAATATCAGTGAGTGAGCAGTTAGAAAAATAAGTAAGTAATAGATAAAGCGATTTTTGTAATAGCTTGAATAAGAGTCTAAGATCTTTTTTAATAAATAGATTGGGATAGCGATAAAAGCAATTAAAAAACAAATTCTCAGAATAGTGATGATACCTGTACTATCACTGAAAGTGTCTGCTAAAATTAGGATGATTCCAATCAGACCCAAAATAAGTCCTAATTGAATAGTTGACTGAAGTATTTTACTTGTTTTCATTTTGGAATTTTCTATTTAAAAACAGAACCAACAGGGTAGAAAATATAAAATATAAATAAAAGTATTTGATAGGGTGGTTTTCATAAAATGAAAGGATGATGTTTTGCTTGGTATAAATATTGTATGATAAAATCAATTTGCCCCAACTAGTAGGAAGCCAAAAGAAAGAATCAAAATAGCTTAAAATGGAAAAGAAAAAGTGTATTAGGTATAAGTAGGTTGTGTTTTTAAAGTAGTAAAAAAAGGAAGTTATTATATAAATATAGGGAATAGAAAAAAGGAGGTAGGTAATCAGATTTTGAATAATAAACGATCTTGAATCTATGGGCGAATTAGGTAATTTCAACTCCATGAAGAAAATATACATGATTGAAAAAGTACTTTCAATCAGCAAGAATAGTATAGTTTTTGAGTGTATTTGAGAAAGTTTGCTAGGAGGAATTATTTCAATTCTGTTTCGGAAATCATTTTCCAGATCTACTTGTAAATAGGATATAAATACAAAAGGGTAGATAATTAATAAACAAAAATTTAAAACTTTAAAGCTGAAAGAAACTTCTTGTAAATACAATTGATTAATAAGGCTTCCTTCTGAAGTGATATTAAAATTAAGGAGCAGTAAAATGAAGGAAAATAGAATACCACCCGTTGCTAACAGAAGCTTTTTGCTTTTGAAATAGAGATAGAGATTATATTTTAAAAGATTTTGCATCTATTTGTAGGTAACAGTTTTTAATAATTGAACATTTTCACTGCCAATTGCATGGTTTGTGGAATTCAAAAGAAGTAATAGAATTGATCCAATCAATAGGATAATGGTCTTGTTCAGTTTGTAACAATAATTCGCAACAAAAACGACAAGAGGTAGAACTACTAGTGCTTCTATTGTCATTTGGTAGAAATAGTTTGTTTTAGTAATAGGGCTATTCTCCCAATAGTGAATCGGAATATAAGAGTCGAATTCTTTGTTTAACAATATGCTAAGGACTAACGTGAATAATGATAATAGCAGCGTGTTAACTAGTAGGTTTCCAATAAGCTCATTCCTCTTGTTTATTGGTAAAAGTTTCAGGTTTTTACTATTAACGTTTTGAGATAAAAACAGATCAAAATAAAAGACAGCTATTAAAAGCAAGACAACATTTTTATGTATGACACTTAATTTATAAAAACAGTAAGTCGTATAGCTGCAGTTCGGTTTGTCTACATATTCAAAAAGTAGCACAGAGTTTGATTTAAAATGTAAAAAGGCCGTCGCCTGAATCAATAGAACCAGGAGCATGCCAATGATTGCGTTTCTTTTGAACGTGGACTTTATTAGTTCGAATTTGATATAAGTTAGGACCGTCAAATTTATTCCTGTTTAGATAATATTTTCTAGTTTACTAGTATTTCCCCGTTCGTAATTTGAACGACTTTTGTGTCGAAAAGGGCAATTTCATTCTCGTTATTCGAAGCAATGATAAATTGCATGTTATTATACTGGGAATAATCTCGAATAATAGAATGAATTAATGCGGCATTCTCAGAATCTAAATTCGAAGTGGGTTCATCTAAAAGAACAAGTTGGGGCATATGTTGCATAGCCAAAAATAGGTCAAGTCGCTTTCTTTGACCTACCGATAGTTCATTCGCCTTTTTAGTAGAAATCTCAGCTAAATTCAAGGAATTAAATAATAAACTACGATAATCATGGGGGGCTGGTGGATATAAATAACTGATAAGGCGTTTGTTTTCTTCAACGCTTAGATGGTTGTAAGAAAGGCCGTTATGAAGACAAATGCCTATCTTACTTAGCCAATTTGTTCTCGTTTTTTCGTTCAGCTCATTTTGATCAATCAGCACTTGGCCCTCGATCGTACGAATACCATTATAAAATACTTTTAAAAATGAAGTTTTGCCTGAACCATTACTCCCTTTAATGAATACAACTTTGTCTTCATTAGTTAATTCTAGATGAGGGATTTTAATAGCTGGTTCACCTTTAATGTAACCAGCTATTAAATGACTTATTAAAATATTCATTTTTAATTTGACCAAAAATTATCTACCGCTTGACGAAAACCGTTATTGCACTCAATAACAGACACTTGATAGGTAAATGCAACAATTCCTAAATTAATCTCTACTGTATAATAGGATTGTTTGCAAATAATAGCGACATCGGGAAGTGGCCCTCCTTCTACAGTTGTCTGGGCAATAGAATTAAATGGAGATGCAATTGCAGCTAACATAGCCGCGCCAACTAAAAACTTTTTCATAACTATGAACAATAAATAATAATCCCTACTCTTGATTGGTTTTTCGGGTTTCACCAACACACTGAAGTGCGAAGTAAACATAGTGCCTGGAACTTAAGATTAAAATACCACCTATGTAGTATTTTGGTAGTATTTTTGTAGTAGAAATTGTTTTACGAAGGGTTGGAGCCTTATATAAGTCGTGTTGAATGTAGAAACTTGACAAAAGCTGGCTTTCCTTTGATACCTAATTTTTTCATCGTATTTCTTCGGTGGCATTTAACTGTAGTCTCTTCTATTTTCAGTATTTGAGCAATTTCTTTATTGGAATGTCCTTCTTTAGCCAAGCGAATTACCCCTAGCTCTCTAATTGTTAAGGACGCAGAAATTATTAATTTGTCCATGCTATTCTGTCTTAAAATTATATTTTAGATTTATTAAAAAAATAACCAACAAGAAAGTGTATTCCACACAACGGGACAAATATCGCATTGGTAAAACAAATTATATAGGCGGAGAACAGCTGAAGCTTATAATTTAATGAAAGGCGGAATCGCGTAATTTGGGCACTATTTTAACGGGAATTAATTTTGTATTTATCGTTTGTAAGGGTGTTTTGTATTAGCGGCAATTTTTTTACTTTCGTAAATCTATAAAAAATACTAATTGAAATACAATAGTATATATCCTTTTAATTAACGTTTATGTGATTGTAAATGAAATTATAGTTCTCTTAAAAATGACACTCAATGAAACCTCGAATTTTTGGAATAAAAAAAAGACCGAGGAATATCTTTCTTCGGTCTTTGTAAATTCAGCTAGCTTATCTTTCAGATAACTCGAGCCACCTCAGCTCTTTCTCTTCCAGCTTATTCTTGATGTCCTCAATGGCTTTCGCCCAATCGGTTAATTTTTGAAAGTCTTCCGAGCCTTGGTTGAGTTTTTCGACGAAGGAATCTTTTTCAATTTCCAAAGCCGCCATTTCTTTTTCTAACTCTTCAAACTCCTTTTGTTCCTTGAAGCTAAGTTTAGGGCCTTTAGGCGCTGCGGCTACAGGAGCGGCTGTCGAAGGGGCCTTTACAGGACTTTGCTTAGCAGCTGGCTCATTTTCTTTGTTTTCTAAGGCCGTGCGGTAATCGGTATAGTTTCCGTTAAAGAAGTTCACTTCACCTTCGCCTTCCACTAGGATCAATTGATCGACTAGATTGTCCATGAAATAACGATCATGGGAAACTAAAAGTAGACAGCCTTGGAATTCGCTAAGGAAGTCTTCTAATAATTGTAAGGTGTCTAAGTCCAAATCATTGGTTGGCTCATCTAGAATCAAGAAATTCGGATTCTTTACCAGCACCCGCATTAATTGAAGGCGCTTCTTTTCGCCACCTGACAGCTTTTCTACCGGAGTATATTGCTGAGCAGTAGGGAAGAGGAATTTGCTCAAGAATTGGCTTGGGCTGAGTGATTCGTTCTTTCCGTAAGGGATGACTTCTGCGATTTCCGTGATCGTGTCGATGACGCGTTGTTCTGGGCGGAAATCGAAAGGGATTTGGGTGTAATAACCTACCACTAGCGTTTCACCTGGATCGATGGTGCCTGAATCAGGTTGTTCTAATCCGGTTAAGAGTTGAAGGAAGGTCGTTTTGCCGGCGCCGTTTTTGCCTACGATACCGATGCGGTCCTTCTTCTTAAACGTATACGTAAAATCGTTGATGATCTTCTTGTCTCCCCAAGCCTTTTTCAGGTGGTTGATTTCGATGATCTTGTTACCTAGGCGGGACATTTGGATGTTGAGTTCCAGTTTGCTGTCGTCTAGTTTTTTGTTCGCTTTTTCTTCTGTTTCGTAGAAGGCATCGATGCGAGATTGGGATTTTGTTCCACGCGCTTTAGGTTGCTTGCGCATCCACTCGAGTTCTTTGCGGTAGAGGTTTTTTGCCTTCGAAACGCTGCTAGCATCCGATGCTTCGCGCTCGGCTTTTTTCTCTAGGAAATAGGCGTAGTTTCCCTCGTAAGTATAGATGGAGCCGTCGGCTAATTCCATCATTTTATTGCAGACTTTGTCTAGGAAATAACGGTCGTGGGATACGACTAAAACGGTGACGTTCGGGCCGGACATGATTCCCTCGAGCCATTCGATGGTTTCGATGTCCAAATGGTTAGTCGGTTCATCCAGAATCATGATGTCTGGACTTTCGATTAAAAGTTTTGCGAGGGAGAGACGTTTCTTTTGGCCCCCAGATAAAGTAGAAACCTTTTGGTCTCCATCAGGAATACCTAAGCGGCTAATGATTTGTTTCGCACGCGCTTCGTAATCCCAAGCGTTATGGGCTTCCATTAAAGCGAAGGCGTCTTCCAGTTCTTTGGAATCGCCTGAAAGCATGGCTTTTTCGTAGGATTTGATCGCAACTGCGCTAGGCAAATCGTCTGAGAAAAGGTAATTAAGTACTTGTTCGTTTTCGGCGAAAATGGGATTCTGCGGAAGGTATCCTACGCGGATTCCTTTGCGGATGGAGATCTTTCCCTCGTCTGGCGTTTGCATACCCATGAGGGATTCCATCAAGGTGGTTTTACCTGTACCGTTTTTTCCGATGAGGGCCACTTTTTCGCCTTTTTGGAGACCAAAAAATAATCCTTTAAACACCCATCTTTCGCCTAGGTTGCGTGAAATGTTTTCCGCCGATAAATAATTCATTCGATTGTTGTTGAGAATTCGATTACGAATTCGATTCCATCGCTTCTTCTTTCATTTTACGTTTCAAGACACGGCCTGAAACGCCGATACTGATTTCATATAAGCCTAATAGTGGGAATGCCACTAAGAGTTGTGAAACCACATCCGGAGAAGGGGTGATGATCGCCGCCACGATAAAAATGACAATAAGGGCATGTCTGCGATATTCCCGCATGAAGGACGGGGTTAAAATGCCTACTTGAGATAACACAAATGCTACCATCGGTAATTGAAAGGTAATTCCGCAAGCCAAAGTCAACATCGATAACAACGAAATGTAATCGTTGATGTCAAACTGGTTTTGAATCGTTGGGTCTAACTTGAAATTAGCTAAGAAATTAATGGCCATCGGTGATACGACATAATAACCAAAGGCCACTCCGCTAAAGAACAAAACGGATACCCAAAAAACGGCTCCTCTCGCTGCCTGCAATTCTTTGCTCCTTAAGCCAGGTTTGATGAAGCGCCACAACTCGTGGAACATGTACGGAAAAGCAAATAATAGACCCACGATGATGGACTGCGTGAGCGCCATCATAAATTGTCCGGATACCTCTCTACTTTGAAGAATAAAATCAGCCTTCTGCATGCACAAACTAGGCATGTTGAAGAGCTCAGCGGCTTGACACAGGATTTGGTTCGTATAAAAATCCGTCTTCGTCGGACCTAAAATAATCGTGCTGAAGATGAATTCGCGGAAAAACCAAGCGGCTACCGCAAAGATAAAAAAGGAGGCAACTGATCGTAGAATATGCCATCTTAATTCTTCTAAATGGCCTAGGAAGGACATTTCTGTGCCATCTGTTACGTCATCGTCGTCGAAATCGTCAAAATCTTGATCAGTTGCCATGTGTTAAATTATAGGTACAATGGGAATTGTTTTACCCATTCGTTCACTTCGTTTTTAATCGATTTTAATACCGCCGGATTATCGTGGTTCATTAACGACTTATCGACCATATCCACGATTTGCGTCATATCGCCTTCTTTCAAACCACGCGTCGTCATCGCCGCCGTCCCTACACGCATACCTGAGGTAACGAATGGAGACTTGTCGTCGAATGGCACCATGTTTTTATTGATGGTAATATCCGCTTGAATTAAGGTATTCTCGGCTAATTTACCGCTCAAACCTTTCGGGCGTAAATCGATCAACATCAAGTGGTTGTCTGTGCCACCTGAGATGATATCGTAACCTTTGGCTAAAAAAGCCTTCGACATCGCTTGCGCATTCGATTGCACTTGCTTCGCATAGTCCGCAAATGTAGGCGTTAATGCTTCGGCAAACGCAATGGCTTTCGCTGCAATCACGTGCTCTAATGGACCCCCTTGCGTTCCTGGGAATACCGCAGCATCTAAGCAAGCAGACATCATTTTCAATTCTCCTTTTAAGGTTTTAAAGCCAAATGGATTCTCAAAATCATTCCCCATCATAATCAAACCACCACGTGGTCCACGAAGCGTTTTGTGCGTCGTCGTCGTGATGATGTGGCAATGTTGCATCGGATTATTCAATAGCCCCTTTGCGATTAAGGCAGATGGGTGAGAAATATCGGCTAATAAAATAGCACCTACGGAGTCAGCGATCGAACGAAGACGGGCATAATCCCAATCACGTGAATAAGCAGAAGCGCCACAAATAAGTAATCTTGGTTTTTCTTTCAGCGCTGTCGCTTCTACTTTGTCCCAATCAATTAATCCTGTCTCTTTCTCTACACCGTAGAAGAAAGCTTGGAAATATTTACCTGAAAAATTCACTGGAGAACCGTGCGACAAGTGACCGCCGTGAGACAAGTCAAATCCTAAGATTTTATCGCCAGGATTTAAGAACGATAAGAATACCGCCGCATTCGCTTGTGCGCCTGAGTGAGGCTGAACGTTCGCCCAAGTTGCGCCGAATAATTGCTTCGCGCGCTCAATCGCTAAGTTTTCTACTTCATCTACTACTTCACAACCTCCATAATACCGCTTTCCCGGAAGACCTTCGGCGTATTTGTTAGTTAGAACACTTCCCTGAGCTTCCATCACCTGCGGCGAAGTGAAGTTTTCAGAGGCGATTAATTCAATGCCAAATTCTTGGCGGTGCGCCTCCTGGTTAATCAGGTCAAAAATCTCTTTATCTCGTTGTGTAGGGAAAGTAGATGCCATAAAAATTGAATGGGTGCTGGGTTACAAATTGAAAGGTCAAAAATACGCTTTTTTCTCCAAATTGAAAAATGAAAGGACCTTATAATAAGACAAATATCACGCACGTTTCTGCGCTTTTTTCTTAATTTTGACATTGCATTTTGAGACAAACATGAAATTAAAATATATCGCCTTTCTTTTGTTCGCTTTTCTGGCCATCCCAGCTCTTGCACAAAAGATTACCCCTGCTAAATGGTCTTGGTCGATCAAGCCTACGAATCCCCAATTGGGAGAGCAAGCGGAGGTCATTTTCAAAGTGGCCATCGAAAAAGATTGGTATTTGTATTCATCGGATTTTGACAAAGATTTAGGTCCCACCGTAACGACGGTAACTTTTAAACCGGGCTCAGGTTTCCAAACGGTAGGTGAATTGAAAGCCATCAACCCGCATTCGAAACTGGATACGGAGATTTGGAACGGAACCTATACTTATTTTACTGGCCAAGCCGAATTCCGCCAAAAAATCAAAATTACTGCCTTGGATTACACGATCGAAGGCTCCTACGATTCACAATCCTGCTCGAATGTCTCTGGACTTTGTGTCCCTGTTAAAGGAATATTTAGTCTGAAAGGAAAGGCGGAGATGGCGGTTACGGCTGACACAGCCGCTGCTCCTTTCGCGCAGTCAGTAGCTCCCGTGGACTCCGTAGTGGCAAAACCTGCAGTAGTGGCCACGACTTCAGAAGCTCCTGCAGATGAATCACTTTTCGCTTTCTTTTGGATCGCCTTAGGCGCCGGATTCTTGGCTTTATTGACACCTTGCGTTTATCCCTTAATCCCGATGACCGTAAGTTTCTTCACGAAACAAAAGGGCGGTAAAGGATTAGCTTTCTTGTATGGAGGATTCATTATTTTGATCTATGTGTTTTTCGGGACGCTTTTAGCCTTCTTCGCCGGAGCTAGTTTTGCGAACTTCTTGAGCACGCATTGGATCCCGAACATGCTCTTCTTTACGATTTTTATCTTGTTCGGTATTTCGTTCTTAGGCGCTTTTGAAATTGTGTTGCCATCGAATTTAGTGAACACGGTAGATGCGAAGTCGGACAAAGGCGGATTCATCGGCGTATTCTTTATGGCCTTCACGCTTGTGTTGGTTTCTTTTTCTTGCACTGGACCACTCGCTGGATCGATTTTGATTGCAGCTTCTCAAGGCGCGTTCTTGAAACCGATTATCGGGATGCTTGGATTCTCCTTGGCCTTCGCGATTCCGTTTACCTTGTTCGCGATCTTCCCTGGATTCATGCAGAAGTTGCCGAAGTCAGGCAATTGGATGAACGAGGTGAAGGTCGTTTTGGGCTTCTTAGAAATTGCGCTTGCATTTAAATTCTTAAGCGTGGCGGATCAGGTTTACCACTGGCATCTATTGGATCGCGAGATCTTCTTAGCGATTTGGATTGCAATCTTTACGGCCTTGACCTTGTATTTATTTGGTAAGATTTCTTTGCCGCACGATGGTCTCTCAAAGAATCTGTCCGTTCCACGTACCTTATTTGCGACGGCGGTATTAGCCTTTGTGGTCTATTTAGTTCCCGGCATGTTCGGAGCTCCGTTGAAAGGACTTTCGGGTTGGTTGCCTCCGATGAATTCGCAGGATTTTAAGGGTTCGCAAGCGGCTGAGCCTGTTGCGCAAAAAAGCAACGCATTATATGGCGATTTCTTAAAGTTGCCTTTAGGCTTAAATGGTTATTTTGATTTTGAGCAGGCGAAAGCGGCGGCTTTGAAGGCAAACAAACCCTTGTTTATCGACTTTACGGGACACGGCTGTGTGAATTGCCGCAAGATGGAAGAATACGTGTGGTCGGATCCGGCGGTTTTGCAACGCCTAAAAAATGATTACGTGGTGGTGGCTTTGTATTGCGATGACAAGACGGAATTGCCGGCTGACAAGTGGTATACTTCGAAAGTAGACGGGCAGGAGAAGAAGACCCTAGGCGACCAAAACCTCGACTTTCAAATTTCTCGCTTCAACTCAAACGCGCAACCGCATTACGTTTTATTAGATCCTCGTAAGGATGATAAGCCGATGGTTCAACCGGTCGCTTTTGACGCCAATGTCTCTCACTTTGTTAGCTTCTTGGACGAAGGTAAATCCATCTATCAATCTGCGAAATAATGTCTTGGGCAGCCTATTCTGGTGTAATGATCGCCACGGGATTGAAGTTTATTGCGGGGCCCATCACGGGTTTTAGCCTAGGCTTGACTTGGTATGAGACCGTGCTTTTTACGTGGTTAGGTGCGATGGCAACGGTGACGATTATTATCACAGCGGGTAAAGCCATTTTAGGAATGGTTGCTAAGTACCGCAGTTCAAAACCCAAACTATTCTCTAAACGTATTCGCTACGCCGTAGACATTTGGCAGCGCTTTGGCATGAAAGGTATCGCAGCTTTAACGCCCTTGATTTTCACTCCCATCGGAGGCAGTTTATTGTCTTTGTCTTTTAAAGTCCCCCTGCCGCGCATTCTATTCTTGATGGGTATCTCCTCTCTGATTTGGTCGCTGATTTATGTGGCTGGAATCTACCAACTGACTTTCTTACGGGATATGTTAGTGCATTAACATTTTGCGGGCGAGTGCACAAAAGGACATAAAAAAAGCCGGATAAACCGGCTTCTTTCAAATCTATGTGATCAGGAATTAGTTTCCTTGGTTGATCGCTTTTCCTTTGAATAATTTCTCGCGGATGGCATTCGCTTTCACTTCTAGTTCTGGTTTCGCATCGTATGTTAATTTCGATTGAACCGCTGCGCTGTCTGGGTGAACACCGTACACATACTCATCGCCTTTGCGCACGTCTTTTTGTTTGATTGTGTTGTTTTTTTGGTAATCACAAGAAGTCGCTACCGCTAAAATGGCTACTAAAGAAAGTAAATTCGTTAATTTCATAAGGCTGTGTCAATAATTATTTGCAAAAATAAGGAATAGGTCATCGTTCGCCTAACTTTCGGCAATTTTTTTAAGTTGATCCGCTAAAAAGTCCATTAATTCCTGGATATACGGCTTGCTGAAATTGAATTCGATGCCAGCTGTGGCATAAATCGTTTTCATCGGCTGTGTATATCCCAGAGAAAGCGCGGCGATGTATTGCTCGAGGGCTTTTTTCGGATTTTGGCAATAATTACGCCAAACCGCCAGCGCACCTAATTGCGCAATCGCATACTCAATGTAGTAGAAAGGCACTTCGAACAGGTGCAATTGTTTTTGCCAAATATTCGACCGCACCTCCGCTAATCCAGTCCAATCCGTCACTGAATCCGAGAATTTCGAAACGATTTCATTCCACTTTTCTTCGCGTTGAGCGACCGTATGTGTCGGGTTCTCATACACCCAATGCTGGAAAGCATCGATTGTCGCCACCCAAGGAAGTGTTTCTAAGATGTCTTCTAGGTGTTTGATTTTGGCCCGTTTCGCCTCTTCGGGATTCGTGAAATAATGTCCCCAAAGGTCCATCGTCATTAATTCCATACTCATCGAAGCCAGCTCAGCCACTTCAGAGGGGAAATTACGGAAGGAATTTAAGGCTAGGTCTTTGGTCAAAATACTGTGCACCGCATGCCCGCCTTCGTGCAGTAAAGTCACCACATCACGCACCGTGCCCGCCGCGTTCATAAAGATGAACGGGTAGCCCGTTTCCTCTAATGGATAGTTATAACCGCCAGGATTCTTACCCTTGCGTGAGTTTAAATCGAAACGATCAAGCGTCACCATTTCTTTCAGGCAATTACCTAAGAATGGATCCATCTCGTCGAAAACGCCGATCGTTTTGGTCAATAATTCCTCCCCCGTTTCGAAAGGTTTCAACGGCCCACGACCCAACGGGTCCACCGCCTTATCAAATGGCTTTAAGGAATCCAAGCCCATCTCTTCTTTGCGCTTTGCCGCCGCTTCATTCAATAAAGGGACAACTGTTTCGGCTACCGCCTCGTGGAATTCAAAACATTCCGCAGGACCGTAATCAAAACGGCCTAAGCTCGCAAAAGCATAATCGCGGTAGTTTTCAAAACCCGCGTTCAAAGCCACTTGATGACGCTTCTCGATTAACGAGGTATACAAATCATTCAATTCGTTTTTGATCGTTAAGCGTTTTTGAACCATCGTTTGGTACACGTCTTCGCGTTCTGCGCGATCTGTAGATTCCAACAATGCCCCCGCTTGTTGCAAGGTTTTTTCTTCGCCTTTAATCGTCACCATTAAGGCGCCGGTTAAGGCTCCGTAATTGGTTTCAAGATTTTGTAATTCCGTGAACAAGGGAATATTTTCCTCGCGGAAGATTTCGATCGCCTTTTTCATGCCGCGTAACATCACCGGGAATCCCGTTTCTGTTAGCTCGTTCACGAACGGACTTTCGATCACTTTCTTGTTCCAAGCATCGTCGAAAACAGAGGCGTTGGGCATGATTTCGTTCACAAACTGAGCGTAGCTCGTTTGCAAAGTCTCGTTTTGGTTATCGCAAGACATTTTGATGTAGCGCCACGCGAAGTTTTCCGATAAGTAGGATTCTAATTCGGAGCGGTTCGCGCAAAAATCCCGTAAATCAGCAATGCTCGAGATTTCCGTCGCACTCAATTGCTCAAAATAGGGCAATACCGATTCCCATGTACTTAATTGAAAATCTGCCGGTAAAAATGTTCTCTGTTTCATATTAATCTAAGTCAATCACTACGCCAGCGCTCAATGGATGCGCCACGCAAGTTAAAATATAGCCCTTCGCGATCTCGCCTGGGGTTAAGCCGTCTTCCTCGTCCATGCCCACTTTTCCGCTCGAACATAGACCCATACAAGCCGTACACATGCCTGCTTGGCAAGAATAAGGGATGTCTAAGTCAGCTTCCAAAGCCGCCTCTAAAATGGTTTCGCTCGGTTGAACGGTAATTTTATGTTCTTTTCCTTCGTAAATCAACGTCACTTCCTGCGTTTGCAACGAGCCATCTTCTTCGGCCTGCTCCATCGCCTCACTTGCCACCACCCCAAAAGATTCCTGGTGAATCTGACCCTCCGGCACATCAAACATCGCTAAAGATGATTGAACCTCCGTCATCATTCCTTGCGGTCCGCACAAATAATAATGCGCAGACGCGATGTCTAGGCCTAACTCCTGCTTTAAATAATAGATAATCGACGCCTGGTTAATGCGGCCTTTCAAACCCGGCCAATTGGCAGCTGGTTGAGAGATGACGTGCAATACTTTGAAGCGATTGACGTGCAAGGATTCCAATGAGTCCAAGACCTTTTTGAAGATAATTTGATCCTCGTGACGAGAACCGTAAATCAAATGGATTTTAGACAAAGGTTCGCCGTGCAGAATCGTTTTGACCATCGACAATAAAGGCGTGATCCCTGAACCGGCGCCCACGAAGACATAATTTTTCGAAGTAGACGCCTCGGCTTCCAGCGTAAAATTTCCCATCGGCTCCAATACCTCTAAGCTATCGCCTTCTTTCAAAGTGTCGCATAGAAAGTTAGAAACTAAGCCACCTTCAATACGTTTTACCGTGATGGCAGGTGACATATCGGTCTTCGAATAGGATGATAAACTATAACTTCTGCGGACTTTTTTGCCCTCGATTTCGGGGATGACGGTTAAAAACTGACCCGATAGATAATGCAAGGCATCGTGAATCGGTTGCCAAAAATGGATCGTCTTCGTATCGATCGTCTCTTCCGTAATTTCTTTAATTTTTAAATGCATATTAATCGCTGCTAACGGGTTTAATCCAGGCTATCGCACTCGGTCTGCTCTCATTATGCAGTCGATCCAAGGCTGTCACCGTAAATCCATAACCCGGTTTAAGGTCATCTTGTTCCAAAAATAATTCAGTTGCCTTCCCTTTGTACACGATATTGTGCGGGTCCTCCAGGTATTTTTTGTCTTGTTTAGGGATTCGGTACACCACATAATAAGCCACCGGATCTTTATCATCTGATTCTTCTCCGGCTTGCCAGGTCAGTTTTTTATTCGCTAAAAAAACCTGAGTAGGCGCATGTGGTGCAATACTATCGAGCCACGGAGTGGTCGGTAATAAAGCGGGATGGGCATAATAATTCGAGCGAAGGGTGTCTCGAAAGCCTTTCATGTTTTTAGTTAGCGAAGTGGAGCTGTAAAAAATCAATCCTTGACCTTGAGACATGCTGCGGCTAATTTCTACCTGCTTTTTCATCTCCTTGTTTGACCACACATCCCCTAAATGATAAGAAGCCATCCCAAAATACACCGGTTTTCCATACGAATGCGCATTCCACCACTCGGCTAATGGTTTAAAAGGCGCCACTCGGTGTGCCGTATCCCAATACAATTGTGGCGCGATATAATCTAACCAACCTTGCTTTAACCAATGATCTGTATCGGCATACAAGTCGTCATAAGATTGCAAACCTTTCACCGTAGGCGATCCATTCACCGGATCAGATGTTGTATGTCGCCAAATCCCGAATGGGCTAATTCCGAATTTAATTTTCGGATTGGTCTTGCGAATCGTCTCCGAGATTTCCTGAATCAGCGCGCTAGTATTGCGACGTCTCCAATCTGCCTTAGACTCTCCCGCAAGCCGGTATTTCACGTAGGTATCTTCGTCATTCAAGGTTGATTTTGGATCTGGATACGGATAGAAATAATCGTCAAAGTGAATCCCGTCCACGTCGTAATTCAAGATGATATTCCGCACTAATCCGGCGATATAATGGCGCGCTGCTGGTATCCCAAAATCAAATAATAATTGTCCATTATACGTTAGCAACCATTCCGGATGTTTTCTGGCCACGTGTTCTGAACTCAATAGGGAGCGCGATGACATGGAAGCGCGATTCAAGTTCAACCACGCGTGAAATTCCATTCCTCGGGCGTGGGTCTGATCGATCATAAACTCCAACGGATCGTAATAGGGACTAGGCGCCTGCCCCTGTTTCCCTGAAAGGTAAGTCGTCCAGGGTTCCGCACTTTTCGCATAGAGCGCATCAGAAGCGGTTCGTACTTGGACAAATAGGGCGTTGATTCCCGTTTTCTGATGGGAATTCAATAGATCGATAAATTCAGTTTTTTGCTTCGCGCCGTCGTAATTGCGCGGACTGGGCCAGTCGATGTTTTGGACCGTAGCCACCCAAACTCCTCTTAGCTCACGCTTAGGTCCCTGCGCTTGCAGGCCGCTGAAAAGTAGACTCAAAAATAGGAGGAAAATTAGGCGCATCATTCGAGATGCAATTTACCTAAAAATGGGCAATTAGGCTTTGTCGATCGAAAATAAATAGCCTACACCCTTCAAGGTTTTGATGTAATATTCCGGGATTTTCTCACGCAATTTACGGATATGTACATCCACGGTGCGTTCCACTACGAATACATCCGATCCCCAAACCTTCTCCAATAACTCATCGCGATTGAAAACCTTGTTTGGGTTTTTCGCTAGGAAAGAGAGTAATTCAAATTCCTTTTTGGGCAAAATCAATGTTCTTCCCTGAAAAGTCGCCGCATATTGTACGCGATCGATGACAAGATCACCAATGGAAATGACGTCGTTTTTCGATTCAGGAACAATAGTTTCCCGTGTTAATAAGGCGTTTATTCGGCTGATTAAGGCGCGTAATTTGATGGGCTTTACGACATAATCCGTGGCCCCACTCTCAAAAGCAGCGATTTCGGTGTACTCTTCTCCGCGTGCCGTTAGGAACAGGATGAGGGTGTTTTTGAATTCGGGATTTGATTTGATTTGGCGGGCTGCTTCGATTCCGTCCATCTCTGGCATCATCACATCCATGATGATTAAATGAGGTTGGAAGGATTTCGCGGCAGCGATGGCCTCTTTTCCATTCGTGGCTTTTGATAAAAGAAAGTTTTCTTTTAGTAAATTGTACTCCAATAACTCCAAAATGTCTGCATCATCATCTACGAGTAGAATTTTATATGCGGGAGAAACTTGTGCCATAGGTTGTGAACGGATTACCTCACAAATATAGGAAGTCGTATGTTATGTAATTGTTAATTTATCAGATATGTCAAACAACACCGCTTATTCGTCCCGCTTGTCCAGCGCTCTCTTGTCGATGGCCTTGATTATTGCTGCGGCTTACTTACTCCAGGACCTACTGATCTTGCTTTCTTTTGCTTTAGTCTTGTCCCTCTTGCTATTGCCTGCGAGTAAATTGATGGAGGCCAAAGGTTTTCCCCGCGCCATCGCGATCTTCATCGCCATCCTATTGACCTTTGCTTTGATATCCTCCTTGCTTTTCGTGGCTGGAATGCAAATAATGGAATTCTCTTCCGAGCTTCCCCTCTTTGCGAAAAAGGCTGAAAAGTGGATCTCCAGTTTGCAATCCTTTATTTCCGCAAATTTCAATATCTCCCGTCGAAAGCAAATGCTCGAATTGAGTAATGAATTGATGTCTTTGATGAAGAATTCGGGGGTCATTCTCAGTACCACTTTTTCCACAGCCTTGCATGCTGTGACTGCCCTGATTTTAGTGCCGGTATTTACCTTTTTCTTCTTGTTTTACCGCGATTTTTTCGAAAGCTTTTTACAGAAAGTGTTCCCAAAAACGGAGGGGCAGGTATTAACCAAAGTCATGGAAAAAACAGGATCGGTAGTTCAAGGGTATTTAGTGGGATTAATCGTTGTGATGGGTATAGTGGGCGTTTTGAACTCGGTCGGATTTTGGTGGATAGGGGTGGAGTATCCGGTGTTTTTCGGGTTTTTGACAGGGATTTTGTTGTTGATTCCCTACATCGGTATTTGGATGGGAGCGCTTTTGCCCATCTTATTGAGCTTAGTGACCTTGAGCCCATCGCATGCCTTAGCTGTGGTGGCCTGGGTGGCAGCCGCTCAGTTTATTGAAGCGAACTTTATTACGCCACTTGTGGTGGGATCGAAAGTAAGTATGAACCCCATGGTCGCGATGCTCGCTTTGTTATGCGGGGAATTGCTGTGGGGAATTCCTGGATTGATTTTAGCGCTGCCGCTGACGGCCGTGATGAAAGTGATTTTTGATTCTATTCCCAATTTAGAACCTTACGGGTTTTTATTAGGAGAGGCACCTGCTAGAAGGAAGGCTACAGAGACAAAAGCTCCTTAAAGCGAATCGATTGACGGCGAGATATCTCGATTTTCTCCGCTTTTTCTCCTTTTAAAGTCACTTGCAAACCGCCGGAAAACCAAGGTTCGATCTTCTCGATGAAGTTCAGGTTAACGATGTGTTTGCGGTTGCAACGGAAGAATACTTTCGGGTCTAAGCGTTCCTCTAAGGAATTGAGGGATTTTAGGACGAGGGGTTTTTGGTCGTCAAAAAACAAGCGCACATAATTCCCCATCGATTCACACAAGCGGACGCGATCCAAGCGCACAAACCAACATTTCTCTCCGTCTTTCACGAAAATCTGGTCGTTACCGCCTAGAACGTGATTCGCCGTACTGGATTTTTCAGTAGAGGCAGGGCGCTGAAAACGAGATTCTAATTTCTGAATGCTCTCACTTAAACGCGCTAGTTCGATGGGTTTTAGTACATAATCCAAGGCATTCACCTCAAACGCTTTCAACGCATATTCATCAAAGGCTGTGGTGAAGATAATCTCCGGTAGAAAACCATCCCATTCTTCTAACCATTCAAAACCCGTTTTGCCCGGCATTTGGATGTCTAAAAAGACCACATCGGGTTGTAATTCTTCAATGAGTTGACTCGCCTCCTCCGTATTTGCTGCTTCACCGATCACCTCGATGGACGGAAAATTTTCTAATAAACGCTTCAGTTCATTTCTGGCAAGGCGTTCGTCGTCGACAATGATGGCTCTCATAAGGATTTAGGCTATTGTTTCAGCAAGGTACGGAATCGTGACGGAAGCAAGTATGCGATTTTTGTCCAAAGGTTTTAAGTCAATATGAGCGGTCTCCCCAAACAATAAGGTTAAGCGATTTTGGGAATTGATCAGACCGATGCCGGTAGATTCCCCGCGGGTTTTCAAATGACCCGGATTAATCACCTGAAATTGAATCTGATCACCGATGAGATCTCCTTTGATTTCGATTAAACCTTCTTTGGAAGAATGGGCAATGCCGTGTTTGATCGCATTCTCTACCAAAGTCTGCAATAACATCGGTGGGATTTGCGCCTGTGCGATTTCTTTCGCTACTCCCACTTTCCAAGTCAAGCGCTCTTCATAGCGGATCTTTTCCAAATTCAGGTAGTCGATAATCGTGTCTAATTCCTCTGAGATGGAGATGGTCTTTTTTCGCTCGGTGAGCAGGGAGCTGCGGAGTAGTTTGGAGAGTTGATTGATTCCTTTTTTGGCCTTCGATGGATCCTCTGTGATTAAGGCCCGAATACTATTCAGGGCGTTGAATACGAAATGGGGATTCATCTGCGCTCGCAAGACCTTGCCTTCCGTTTCCTGAATCGCCCGTTCGAGTTGATTATTTTCTCGCTCCATCACGAGCTGTTTCTTCGAATATTGGAAGAAGAAATAGATCAACATCCAAATCGCCAGCGGCTTCATAAAATTGAAGAGGTATTGAGTGATGATGAAGGGGCTCATTGGGACTTCAAAATTCTCTCCTAACAGGTATTGATCCAAAGGTAAATTCAGGGCAACTAAGCAAGTGGCCATCACGCAAAGGGCAATGAAATGATTGCGTAGCATCGCCAAAAGAGGTAAATCCTGCCAGGCAAAATGCTTCGTAATACGCTTGTATTGGTGAGTGAGCAATATGGCTAAGGAGATGTTCGCTAATGAAGCATACAGCCAAGCCCAATGCCAGCCATATTGATTTGTGTATAAGACCGCCTCATTGAGGATCCAGGCGAACCAGCCGCCGCATTGCAACACCCAATACATACGTTCTCGTGACATGTTACATGGATTCTGGTAGGCCAGCTAAATGAATAACACAATTGCCTTTCACCAGCCTGAATTCCTGCGCTGCGTAATCATATTGCAAGTGATAAAGGCACAGGTTTTGGTGCGCGTAGTTATCCATCTGGTGAAGTGGGGCGTTAAACAAATGCGTTAGTAGCACCCGCATGGCACGTCCGTGCATCGCGATTAGAATAGCCTTTTCTTCAGGTCTGGAAAGAAGCAAATCGACGACCGGTTTTTGGCGTTCTAAGACTTCAATAGGACTTTCACCTTCCTCAGATTGTACGTGGACATTACCCTCGCGCCAAGTTTTGGTTAGATTTTTATAGTATAAATCGTCGGCTGTATTAGGCGATTTCCCTTCTTTATTTCCCCACGAAATCTCGTTTAAACCTTCATGTTGTTCCCAAGGTAAACCTTTGTCGATGAATCCTTTCACCGATTGATGGGTTCTTTTCAGCGCCGAAGTGTAGATTTTATCTATCGGGAGGTCTTGGTAATGCGCAAAGAAAGCGGCGGCCTGCTTTTGGCCTAATTCATTTAAATCTGCATCAATCCCACTGCCTTGCACGACCCCCTTGCGATTGTATTCCGTTTCGCCGTGGCGAATCAGGTAAATATCTTTCACTAAATCAGGCCGAGCTTGCATATTAATCGTATTTTATTCCGAATTTTAGCCAAAATTACGAAATATATGTTTAATACTTCCATCTCCATAGACACATTGAATTCGATGTCGAAGGGAAATATGATCGAGCATTTGGGTATTGAGTTTACGGAAATTCAGCCTGGATTTATTAAAGCCAAAATGCCAGTCGATCACCGAACAAAACAGCCCTTGGGTTTGTTACATGGAGGAGCTTCGGTGGTTTTAGCGGAAACGCTAGGAAGTGTGGCGGTCGTTTTAGCCGTGAAAGATCCGAAGACGGAAACAGGAGTGGGAGTGGAGATCAATGCGAACCATTTGAAATCTGCAAGAGGTGGTTTTGTGATTGGGACGTGTATTCCCTTGCGCATTGGTCGAAAGATTCATGTGTATGAGATTAAAATCCATGATGAGGAAGAGAATTTGATTTGCGCGAGCCGTTTAACGGTGGCGATTATACCATTATAATGAAACAAGAGTTAGCTTGGGAAGAGGGGATTGCAAAAGGAGCCGCTGTAGCGGCTTGGCGCTTGCCGCATGGGGAGGAGGCCTTTCTTTTGCAAGATTTTTCAGGAGGATCCATTCTAGAAGAAGGTTGGAATCTCGCTGATTTATCGGCTGGATTCTTAGCAGCGCCTTTTATCGGTTTGCCCTATTTTTTACAAGCGGATTCCGTTACTTCTTTTCCGCTTCACTCAGCTGAAAGTTCGAAACCTTTCGATGCACCTGTTGAAAACCTGGCTAAGAAAACGGAATTTATGGGCTGGGTTTCAGAGGCCATTGCGGCCATCAAGCCGGGACCATTGCAGAAAGTAGTTTTGTCCAGAACGGATGAGCAAGATTTGCCAGCCGATTTTAAGTTGATGACAGCTCTGCAAGAATTAGGTGCCGCTTATCCGAATGCCTTTGTTTGTGCTTTGTCTATTCCAGCCCTTTCAGGTGTGTGGATGTGTGCGACCCCAGAAATTTTAGTCGAGCAAAATGCGGCAGGGATTTTTCGTACGATTTCGTTAGCGGGCACTCAATCCGGAGTCGACGCAGACGGATTTGGCATTTCGCCTTCACAGGCGCGGTGGTCTCAAAAAGAGATCGAGGAACAGGCCTTCGTCAGTCGCTATATCATTGATTGTTTTAAGAAGATTCGATTGAGAGAATATACAGAAATAGGTCCTAAAACCATTTCTACTGGCAATTTATTACACTTGAAAACGGAATACATCGTCGATACGAAGGCGATGGATTTTCCGCAATTGCCCGGTTTGATGTTAGGATTATTGCACCCTACGTCTGCTGTTTGCGGTACGCCTAAACAGGAAGCAGTTGAATTTATTTCCAGAACGGAAAGTCATGATCGCTCGATGTATTCTGGCTATCTGGGGCCTGTGAACCTCGGAAATGCCACGCATTTATTTGTGAATTTACGGACAGTAGAGATCAAAGAAAATCATGCGGTATTCTATGCGGGCTGTGGCATAACAGAGGATTCTGATCCTGCGAAGGAATGGCAGGAAACACAAATGAAATGCCAAACCTTGCAGCGAATTTTAATGCAATAATTCCGATGAGGGAGCTGGAGTGATTTTGCCGGTAATCATTACTTTGACGGTATCAATGCGAGCGTCCGTTGTGGTCAAGATTTGGAATTGGAAAGGCGCAAAGGTAATCAACTCATTTTCCTGTGGAATATCTTCATACAAGCTGATCAACATGCCACCTAATGTTTCGTAATCCCCCTCCGGTAAATTCCATTCGTATTTCTCATTCAAATAGTCGATCTCGTGACGACCAGAGAGAACGAACGTGTGATCATCCATTCGCTTTTCGATCCAGTCCTCTGAATCATCATATTCGTCTTGAATCTCCCCAAAAATCTGTTCCATCACATCTTCCATACTGACTAATCCACTCGTGGAACCGAATTCGTCCACGACTAGAGCCAGAGATTTACGTTCTTTCGAGAACTTGATCATTAAATCATTCGCCGGCATCGCCTCTGGAACAATCGGAATGCTGGTCAGAATGGATTGTAGATCTTTAGGTTTTTTAAATAGGGCCAAAGAATGGCAATAACCCACGACCTCCTCTAAGGTTTCTTTGTACACTAATACCTTCGAGTGCCCGCTTTCTAAGAATACCTCTTTCAGTTTATCCATTCCATCTTCGATGTCAATCGCGGTGATTTCCGTTCTGGGAATCATGCAATCACGCACTTTCACCTGTTTGAACTCGAGTGCATTGTGGAAAATTTTGTGGTCCACTTCCGCTTCTTGTTCGGTGGATATTTTGCGGTTTAGGTTTTGGAGGTAATGGTTTAAATCCGTTAACCCAAAGGCCGGTTTTTCTTCCGAATAACTCAAACGAAGGACTTTCGTGATGAACCATTTAGACAGACCCACTGTCACCCAAACTAAAGGGAACATCAAGGTGTAAATCACCCAAATAGGCACCGCTAAAAATTCTAAAATAGCATCTGGATTGATTAAAAAGACACTTTTGGGCGTAAACTCTGAGGTCATTAGGATAAGAATCGTCGCTACAATCGTCGCAATTAACCGAGCTAAAATCTCATTAATGGATAAGAAGTGCAATACGACATGGTGCAAAAACTCCTCCATAAATATACCATAGGCTACCAGCGACAAGGTATTCCCAATGAGCATCGTTCCGATAAAACGAGAAGGCTGCTGATTGAAATTAGCGATGATTTTCGCACTTAAAATATCCTGTTTCGCCTTGAGTTCGAAGTAAAGCTTGTTCGAAGAGACGAAGGCCATTTCGACGCCAGAAAAGAAGGCGGAAAAAACCATCGAGGCGATGATGCCGATGATTTGGGCATTATCTAAACTGATGTTATTTGCTTCCATCCTGTTCTTTTTCTTTCTTAATGCGCTCGTTTTTAGCGAATTGGTAATAGAACAAACAGCCTACGCCATACATTAACCAGCCATAATGGTAGAAGATTTCTCCCCAAAACTGCCCTTTCACTTCCGCCGGCGTAGGGCTATTCAAATCGATAATCCAAATCAGGATAAACCCGATGGCTGCCGCTAAACTGAAGATCTCTTTCTTTCCCATATTAAGCCGCGGTCGCGGGTTTTAGACGGCGATACGTCGCGATAAACAAACCGATGAAAATCAAGATGGATCCGATCCACACTAAATTAATGTAGGGTTTTTCTAAGGCTTTTACGACGATTAATTCTTGTTGGGTGGTATTCCACGCAAAACCAAACTCCTGTGCTTGCGGGTTAATGCCCGTAAATTTAATCTTAATACCTGTTTCTTCACTCTCGAAGGCAGGCATCGCAACCATTCCCCCTTTAATCACGAAGGTAGGGCTTAGGGTAAATTGTTGTGAATTTTTACCTAATACTTGGAAGTTCGCTTGAACCGCCGCATCGTTTGCGCCTAATTCTACTCCATCTACATTGGTTACCCGATTCACCTCTTTTAAGATGGCAACGAAGTCATTGATGAAAAGCGTGTCGCCGGTGGTAACCGTTTGGGCTTCTGTCTGTGACCATTGTTTTTCAGAGCCTGCTTCAGCTGCTAAACGCGGATCAAGGGAAACGTAGGTATAAATATCGTGGTTCCACGCGTGTTTTACGTCTGGAGAAATCGCCGTGCCCATTTTGGGGTTTACTTGCCATCTCGGGAATAAGGAAACAGCTTTTCCTTCCTCGTTTTTGAATTCTAATTCGTAATAAGTGTTCTCCGGTTCTACAGTAACTGTATCACCTTTGCTCGCAATTTTTACGCCATCGCGTTCGATGTTTTTCAAAGCCACTGCGTGAAAATCGCCTTCAATAATTTCAAAATCGTTCTTATTGAAATAGCCTTTATGTCCACGGACCTCGATGCGGCGTCCTTTGTAGGTCACTAAATAGTCCTGCATTTGGGCTCCTTGTCCTAACCAAAGGGGTAAATTTTCCTTGTTCTCCTTATTATTATCCTTCGTGAATTCCTCCACTTTCGTGCTAATCGCGAAACCAGAGCGGTTCAACGAAACGACTTTAGAATAACCAGCGGAGAATAAAATACCGATTAACATAATGGCTAATCCCACGTGGGCTAAAGCTCCACCTACTAAAGAGAATTTCTCGCGAATCAGGAACCACAAGATTTTGAAGTTCGCCAAAACCGCGAACAAACTACTCCACAACAAAGCGATGTACGAAAACGTATAAATCTTGCCGATATTGATAAACACCACGCTCAATAAAGTCGCCGTTAAAGCTGGACCTAAGAGAGGTTTGAAAGTCGTGCTCTGCTTGATTTTTCCCCACCACACGTATTGACCGATGCCGCTCAAAATGGCTACGGCTAAGAAAATCCAGATTTGAATTTTACTGTAATGCTCTGCTTGATCCGCCGGTAAAGCGATGTTTGATAGCAGGCCAAAAGCCTCAGCGATCTTGTTATAAACCGGAATCGAAGTCGTAAACGTTAATTGGAAGGCAGATAAACCTAAAACTGCCGCACCCACAAAAACCCAAAACTCGCGGTTATACGTACCTAATTCTTTTTGGTCCTTAGGCAAATCCTTCCAACGGTAGATCGACATCCCGATCGCCACTAAAAGGAAGGTTCCCATATACAACAAGAGCTGCCCAGAAAGACCTAAATCTGTAAAGGAGTGCACCGAAGCATTTCCAAGAATTCCAGAACGGTTCAAGAAAGTTGAATACAAGACTAAAATGAAGGTCGCAATCACTAAAATAATCGATGTCTTTAATGCCGAACTCGAAGTCTTGTGAGCAATCATCGTGTGGATAGCGCCAAGCATGACTAACCAAGGTACAAAAGAAGCATTCTCTACCGGATCCCAGTTCCAATAGCCTCCAAAGTTTAAGGTTTCATAGGCCCAATACGCTCCCATCATAATGCCAATCCCTAAAACTCCCGCGCCAAAAAGGGCCCAAGGCAAAGCCGGCATCACCCATTCCGTCAATTTCTTCTTCCACAAGCCCGCAATCAAATACGCGAATGGAACTAATGTCAAGGCAAAACCTAAGAACAAGGTAGGAGGGTGAATCACCATCCAATAGTTTTGAAGTAAAGGATTCAATCCGCGGCCATCTTTGGGAATAAAATTAGGCTGCATGCTCCAAACCGGAAGATCCGGCTGCGCTTCGCGCAATAATAAGAATGGAGACGAGCCCACTTTTAAGTCAATCCAAGGAATAATGACCCCTAAAATCATCGACGTTAAAAAGGTTTGAACCAAAGCGAAAATGGTCATTACTGGAGACTCCCACTTCGGGTTTTTGATCATTAATAGTAGTCCTAAAATCGCCTGCCAAAAGATCCACAACAAAAACGAACCCTCTTGCCCTTCCCAATAACAGGAGATCATAAACATCGTAGGCAATTGCAGCGAGGAGTGCGTAAAAGCGTAATGGTATTCGAAATAATGGTTGTAAATGATGACAAACAGGCTGGATGCCACCACGATCACCGCGATAAAATGAAGCCCGAACAAAATGCGCGCTGTCATCTTCCAATCATTCTCAATCTCATTTGCGGATTGTGTCGATTTGAAATACGCAAAAGTCGCTAGAAGCGCCGTTACGAAGGAAACGATGACAAATAAATGTCCGACCGAACCGATGGTTTCGTGTATCATATTAATTTTTTGCGGCTACTAAGGCGCTTGAGTCTGCTGAAATTTTACCCTCTTGGTATTTAGAAGGGCATTTTAAAAGTATTTTATCGCAATAGAAAACCTTGTCTGAATGCATACTGCCTACTAAAACAATTTTCTCCGATTTTTCGAAATCCTGTGGCTTAGGCGCTGCATAAATCACTTGATTCTGGCGACCTAAACTGTCTTGCACTAAAAATTCTAACCGATTAGCATCCAAGGCAGGGTTGTAGTTTAATCCTACGATTTGGCCTGCTGCATCTTTTCTTAATGTTCCTACTACGTGTACTTTTTGGCTCGGATCTTGCTGCGAAATGCGTTCCGCTTCATCAAAACCCACGTAGGTACTCGCATCTCCTGTGGTGATCAAAATGATCCCGATGGCAACCGCAATTAAGATTAATCCAATGATGTGTGTCTTCTTCATTTGTTACGTTTTTCTAATTCAGTGACTTTTCTCTCTAAACGGAATAAATAGGCAAAAAGCCCAATCAATACGACGCTAACCACAGCAATGACCACGTAGATTTTTCCATCTGCACGGAATTGATCTGCCATCTCGATTTCGCTAGCCTGAGCGTTTACCGTAAAAGCAGTAAAACTGAATAAGAGTAAAAGGAATGCTTTCATGATAACTCGTTTTGTTGTTCAATGTTTTTAATGCGAATACGCAATTGCGCGATCCAAAAGCCCAATAATGTCCACCCAATAATCGCTGGGTAAAAGACCATTCGCATACGGTTATCTAAGTCCATTTTGGAAAAAGCAGGGTTTCCTCCATTTCCTGGATGCAGCGAATCGGTCATGCGCGGCAAGATCCAAATCAACACCATAAAGATCACAAACGCGAAAATATTGTAAACCGACGAAATGCGGGCTTTCTGCATTTCATCTGGCATCGATGAGCGCACTAACGAATAAGCCAGGTAAATCAATAAACCAATGGCCACCGAATTCAATTTTGGGTCGTTTGTCCACCAATCTCCCCACGTAAACTTCGCCCACACACTTCCCGTAATCAAACCTAAAATGGCAAAAACCATTCCTACTTCCACATAAGTGCTGGAAATGAGATCAGATTGAAGATCTGATTTGCGCAAATATTGAATCGAATGATAAACAGACGTCCCTAAAAGGAAAATCATGGTAAACCACATGGTCACGTGAAAATAGAGATTCCGAATCGTCTCGTTCAAGATGGGCTGACGAGGAACCTGACCGTTAAATCCGGCATAGACCGTGTAGATCAATAAAATGATCGACAAAACCTTCCAATACTGGCGTTTTAATGTTTCCATATATAGGGGAAAAGGATCCCTGAAAATACAATAACGATGATATCTACAGCACCTAAAATGGCGATCTCATCCCAGTTTTCTGAGAGTGAAATGCCGTCCAGGGCACTTTTGGACAATTTCAATAACAACAAAAGCAAAGGAATGATGAGCGGGAAGCTCATCACCGCCATCAAAGTGGCTGAATTTTCTCCCTGTGCCGCGATTCCAGCCACCAATGAAAGGGTCGAAGCAAACCCGATCGCGCCCAAAACGAGTGAAACGAGGTACAGTGGCATATTTCCCACCGGGTTCCCCATCACCCAAGAGTAAAAGAAAATCCCGATCAAGGACACGCCTAGCATCACTAAGGTGTTGTAGATGATTTTACTAAAAATGACCGATTCCGGCTTCGCAAAGGTATAATAGAAGATGTTTCGGTTCGCAGATTCTTGGGTAAAACTCTTGCCCACTGCATTCACGGCAGAGAATAAAAGAATGATCCAAAACAGCGTATTCCACATAATCGGATGGATGGACTGTTGTTTGGCCTTAAAGGATAAATAGCAGATGAAAATCGTTGCCGCTAAATACAGCACTAGCCCGTGGATCGCATACTTGTTGCGCCACTCTAATTGCATTTCTTTGCGAATCAACACGAAAATTTCTGTTAAGGCCATGAACCTGCAATTTACGACAGAAAAAACTATTTGTATCATTTTTTAGCTCAGAAATACTTAGTACATTTGTGTCTAATTTTGAATTATTCTAAATAGTGAGCATGGCAAATTTGGCCGACTTGAAGATTGGTGAAAAGGGGGAGATTGTGGGATTCACGGACGAATTGCTTTCTTTAAAGCTATTGGAAATGGGCTGTTTGCCAGGAACTGAAGTCGTGTTGACTCATCTGGCACCTTTCGGCGACCCCATCGCCATTCGCGTTTCCGGTTCTTACACCCTGTCTATGCGGAGAGAAGAAGCGGAAACGATGCTGATTAAACGAACTTAAATTTTGGCAAAAACACCTAAAATAGCGCTAATTGGTAATCCCAATGCAGGAAAATCTTCTTTATTCAATTCCTTAACGGGATTGAATCAGAAGACGGGTAATTTTCCGGGGGTGACCATGGAGAAGCTGACAGGCATTTGGGAATTAGAACCCAAACGTCCGGTAGAAATTTTAGATTTGCCAGGTATCTATAGTATCTATCCAAAGTCAATCGACGAGGAGTTAGTCATCAATATTTTAGGCGATCCCGAACATCCAGATTTTCCGGATATGGCGATTGTAGTAGCGGATGCGTCTAATCTAAAGCGTAACTTATTATTGTTTTCGCAGGTTCGAGACCTCGGTATTCCGACGGTTTTGGCCTTGAATATGATTGATGTCGCAGAGAACGAGGGCTATGTGATCAACTCGATTAAATTGGCACGCGAATTAAACGTCGAAGTGGCAGAGGTGAATGCCAAAAAGGGAATCGGTTTGAATGGCCTGAAATTAGCCGTTGTGAAGACGTTGGCAAACCGCTATGCTTCGAATGATGCCCTACCCTTACCTGTTGCAGAAGATCTTATTCAAGAGGTCCAAGCCAAATTTGGGGATGGTGAGACCTATCGCTCCCTTTTGTGGTTGATGGAACATGATCGCATGAAAATGTTCTCTACTCAACAGCGAGAAACGTTCGATGCCATCCAAATCAAGTACCATTTTTCGTCTAAAAAATACCAATCCGAAGAAACTGTCAAACGTTACGAGCAAATTACGGAGGTCGTAGATCGTTGTGTGATTAATTTAAATCGCCAATGGGATGCCGCTCCTGTGCGTACATGGACGGATCGTTTAGATAAATTCTTTTTACATCCGGTAGGAGGATATGTATTCTTTTTAGCGATCCTTTTTGTGATGTTTCAGGCTATTTTCACTTGGGCCACTTATCCGATGGACGCCATCGATGGGGGTGTTGCGATGTTAAATGACTGGTTGAAAGGAGTGTTACCGGATTCGGCTTTGACCGCCTTGTTAACGGATGGTTTGATTGCGGGTATTGGTGGGGTATTAATTTTCATTCCGCAAATCGCCTTCTTGTTTTTATTTATCTCTCTACTCGAAGAAACGGGTTATATGTCGCGTGTGATGTTTATTATGGACAAATTGATGCGTCGTTTTGGCTTGAATGGCAAGTCCGTGGTGCCCTTGATTTCCGGGGTGGCTTGTGCGGTTCCTGCGATTATGAGTACGCGTTCGATTGGCTCTTGGAAGGATCGCTTGATCACGATTTTAGTGACCCCCTTGATGTCCTGTTCCGCACGTTTACCTATTTATACGGTGTTGATTGCCCTGGTGGTTCCGGAGAATAAAGCCTTATTTGGTTTATTTAACCTGCAGGGAGTGGCTTTATTTGGACTTTATTTATTAGGCTTTTTTATGGCGCTGGTTTCCGCGTGGGTGATGAAGGTGATTTTGAAGGCCAAAGAGAAGAGCTATTTTATCATGGAATTGCCCACCTACAAGGGGCCGCGATTCAAGCACGTCGCGATGACCATTTTTAATTCAGTGAATGCATTCGTGTTCGAAGCAGGAAAAATTATCGTGGCTATTTCGATTGTATTATGGGTATTAGCGAGCTACGGACCTGGAGATAAAATTGCCCAATCAGAGGCTCGGGTTCGCCAAGATAATCCGACCTTACAGGGGGTTAAATTGCAAAATAAGATCTCTGCAGAGAAATTAGAAAATTCGTATGCGGGACTTTTTGGGCATTTTGTGGAGCCCGTTATTCGTCCATTAGGCTATGATTGGAAAATCGGGATCGCGTTGATCACCTCATTTGCTGCTAGAGAAGTTTTCGTGGGTACAATGTCCACTATCTATAGTATGGGCGGTGAGGTCGATGATGAAAATGCAACGATTAAAAACCGGATGCGTGCAGAAATTAATCCACTTACCGGAAAGCCAATGTACGATGCAGCCTTAGGATTCTCCTTGTTGATATTCTACGCTTTTGCGATGCAATGTATGAGTACACTCGCTACCACCTACCGCGAAACAAAGTCATGGAAATATCCCTTGATTCAGTTTGGCTATATGACGGCTTTGGCCTACTTATCAGCCTTCGCCGTCTACCAATTATTGTCTTAGAAAGAGAAAGGGATCGAAGTCGCCGCTAGGTTACTCACTCCTTTTGCGAGCAATTTGCCCTCTGCATTGTGCAACTTCGCTTCTACGTTCGCAATTTTCTTGCCTACGCGGTGAATTTCTGTAGTGACCGTGATGACTTCGTTTGCTTTCGCCCCGTACAAAAAGTCGATGTATAAATTAATTGTTACGTACAGGTGGTCGATTTTCGCGGTAATCAGCGTCATCCCCATCATTTCATCTAACATGGCAGAAATGACACCTCCGTGGATCACCCCTGCGTGGTTTAATTGATCTGGGCGAACCACAAATTCAGCCGTTAATTTGCCTGCTTCGGCTTTAACTAGGGTGCCATCCAGCCATTTCCCAATGGGCGCCGGATTACCGTCAGCAATTTTTTTATGTAAATTTTGATTCAGGTAGGCTAATACTTGTTCGTTTGGTTCCATGTTAGGCGGAGTGTATAATTAAGAGCGTGACCAGGTAGATGTTCTTCCAAACATCGAGATACCCACAAAACCACGAATGTCTAAGGTTTTGTTCCCGTCTTTGATTTTCAGGATGCAATCGTAGGTCTTTCCGGAGTTAGGATCGTAAATCGTTCCATTTTCCCACGCAGAACCAGTGAATTTAAAATTTTTCAAGATGACTGCGCCTAAAAGTTCGCGGCCACGTAATTTTTCGTCGGGGTTTTTTCCGTCTTTTCTTCCAGGATTTTTACCCCAAGTAATTTTACCGTGGTATTGATCTCCTTGTTTGTAGATGACGATTTTTCCGTCTTTTTCTTGTGAAAGCCACTCCCCCAGGATAGCGTCCGCGTTCGAATTAGCGAAGACGGAAAGGGAAAGGAAGAAGAGGGTAATGAATGAGAAAATTCCTTTTTTCATGTTGTTGAAGCTTTATAGTAACAAATATACAAACGATTCTAGCATATTCAGGTTTGTGGCTCTCAATTGGAATGCTTATTTTTGTGGATATTTGGCACAAAACCGTACCAATCCATTAATAAGCTATATGAATTATCATTTAAATCAAATTCCTGATCGTACAACTAAGCCACGTCAAAAAGGTTTAACCATGGTCATGGATAAAGGACTAAGTCTGCGTCAAGTAGAAGATTTTTTGGAGACAGGCGCTGATTACACCGATATTGTAAAATTAGGCTGGGCGACTTCCTATGTTACTCCTAATTTGAAAGAAAAATTAGCCTTGTATAAGTCGGCAGGAATTCCGGTTTATTTTGGTGGAACGCTTTTTGAAGCATTTTATATCCGGGGGCAATTTGATGATTACCGCCGTATTTTGGACGAATTTGGGATGGAATACGCGGAAGTTTCTGACGGATCAATCGAAATGGAGTCTGATGTTAAATGCGAATTAATTCGCACTTTGGCTACGCAGGTGACGGTTCTTTCTGAGGTGGGTTCTAAAGATGAAGCTAAAATCATTCCTCCCTATAAGTGGATCAAATTGATGCGCATGGAATTAGAGGCAGGTGCTTGGAAAGTGATCGGAGAAGCACGTGAAGGAGGAAATGTGGGGCTGTTCCGTTCATCTGGAGAAGTGCGCCAAGGCTTAGTAGAAGAAATTTTAACGGAGATTCCAGAAGACAAAATCATTTGGGAGGCGCCCCAAAAATCACAACAAGTTTGGTTCGTGAAACTCGTAGGAGCGAATGTAAACGTGGGTAATATTGCTCCTCAAGAAGTAGTTTCTTTAGAAACGATTCGCTTAGGATTACGTGGCGATACATTTGACCACTTCTTAACGAAATAGTTCGGATGCTGCAGCTTTTGTTAGATCTTTTAAAGGATCCCTTAACTTTTTTGTCGGAATTCATTGCCGCTCATGGCGCATTGACCTATGGTCTGTTGTTTCTGATTGTTTTTGTAGAAACGGGACTGGTGGTGATGCCTTTTTTGCCAGGGGATTCGCTCTTGTTTTCGGTGGGCTTATTAGCTGCTGCGAGTGGCGAATTGTCGCTTGGGAGCGTGATTCCACTATTAATAGGAGCCGCCCTTTTGGGAGATCAAGTCAATTATTTTATTGGTAAATACTTTAGTACGATCATTCGAGAACGCGAAAAAGTCTTGTTTTTGAAGCGAGAGCACATTGAAGAAACGGAAGCATTTTATGCCAAATATGGCCCGAAAACCGTTATCCTAGCTCGATTTATTCCCATCGTTCGCACCGTAGCCCCTTTCGTGGCAGGCGCGGGACGCATGTCTTATCCGGTATATTTATTGTACGGATTTTTAGGCGCGACACTCTGGGTAAGTAGTATTTCTGTAGCGGGTTTTTTCTTAGGGGACAACGAATTTGTGAAGGCAAATTTTGAGAAAGTCGTTTTAGGAATTGTAGGAGTTTCTGTTTTGCCCATTGTCTGGGGTTTGATTTCAAAACGTAAATAAGATGGCTATTTCGCATTTATATGGTCTGATTGGCTATCCATTAGGTCATTCTTTTTCCAAAGCGTATTTCACCGAAAAATTTGAAAAGCTAGGGCTCTCAGAAAGCCATGCATACGAACAATTTCCAATCCCGAGTATCGAAGAGTTTAAAGCCATTTTAGCGGCGAATCCGAATCTGAAAGGCCTCAATGTGACCATCCCTTACAAGCAATTGGTGATGCCTTTGCTCGATGAGATCGATTTAGCTGCTGCTCAAATAGGCGCGGTGAACACGATCAAAATCGCTGCTGACGGCTATACCCGCGGATACAATACCGATTATTGGGGGTTTCGTACGACGGTGGAGTTTTGGGACAAATTCAAAAACTTCGGATCTCTAAAGGCCTGTGTTTTAGGTCAGGGAGGAGCCGCGAAAGCAATCATTGTGGCCTTGGAGGATATGGGATTTGAGGTAATTAAGGTTTCCCGTCAAGCATCAGATGAAACAGTGACCTACGAACAAATGCCTGAGTTGATGGAGGAAATTGGTTTGATCGTGAATACGACACCGCTGGGCATGTTCCCGAACGTAGATGATAAGCCACCCATCCCCTATGAATTACTGAATAAGCAACATTATTTATATGATATCGTCTACAACCCATTAGAGACTGCTTTTTTGAAAGCGGGTCTTGAACAAAAAGTGGGAGGCATCTATGCTGGACTGGAGATGTTGCAAGGCCAAGCGGATAAGGCTTGGGAAATTTGGGAGAAAAACTAAGCTAAATAAACGCCTCTTTTAGCCGGATCTGATAAGATCACTTGAACGTGTTCAGAAAGCGTGGTGGAAAGCTCGTATCCCTTATAATCAGCTGAAATAGGGAAACGCTTATAGTTGCGATCCACGATTACGGCCACTTGAATACGTTTTACGTGCATACTCAAGAAAGGGGCTAAACTATAGGAGAAAGTGCGACCCGTGTTCAATACATCATCCACTACGATAATCACCTTGTTTTCTAAGGCGTCCGTTCCCCCTTCAAATTTTACTGGACGCTCGTAAGGTTGCTCTTTGTTTAAATCAATTTTGACCGGGATAGCCGTGATTTTCGAGATGCTTTTGATCTCCTCGCACAACAATTGTGCGAAAGCGAAACCCTCACCTACAATTCCTGCAATAACAATTTCGGTCTCTTCGAAGTTATTCTCATAGATCTGAAAGGCAATTCGGCGGATTTTTTGGAGGAGGGCAGGGCCATCAAGTACTTGTTTGGCAGGCATGAGTATTGCTTTAATTCAAATAGTGCGATTTAAAATTACCAAAATTATCCAATTTTCGTACCTTTACGCCTTAAATAGCGTTTAAAAATCATTCTATATGTCTAAAATGTACGGGGCTCAACAGCGCCAAATGCAAGCACCTTCCAATCCATTAGCGATCAAAACGAAGAAATTCGCGTTAGAAAAAAACAAGTTTGTGGGTTTGTGCATGCGTCAGCTTTTCTCGAATCAATGGAAGTTTGCGTTTGTCCCTTTGGCACTCATCCTAGGAAATGTAGCTTTGAACCTAACTGGGGCCTATAAGAACTATTGGATTTATATTTTCATCGCCATCGCGGTGATCGCTTACATTCTTTTCTGGTTAATTCAGTTTACAGGAATCACGCAATTAGCGCAATACAAGCAATTATTTGATAAATACCGCTACGAAATCGATAGCCGCCAAATCTTCATGAAGCTTTCCGATAAAGAAGGCGGAATGATTAAATGGGATATGATTTTAGGCGCTTACAAAGACAAGGATGCTTATGTGTTAGAAATGGGAAAATACCAATTCTTACACTTGCCTTTCAGCGTTTTCAATAACGATAATGACAAGAAATTACTCGATAAGATTTTGCGCGACAAGGGGTATTTAAATTCCTAAGATGGGGCGTATTCTAGCGATTGATTTTGGTTTAAAAAGAACGGGCATTGCTGTCACAGATCCTTTGCAGATTATCGCAAATGGGCTAGACACCGTTCCCACTCATACCTTGTTGGTATTTTTACAAACCTACTTCGCGAAGGAGACCGTGGATCAAGTAGTCATTGGAATGCCTAAAAACCTGGACAATACCGATACGGATTCTACCGCCGGTGTCCGCATTTTTATCAAAAGCTTTCGCAAAAAATTTCCCTTGATTCCTCTAGAAGAACACGACGAACGTTTTACCTCGAAGCTCGCGATGCAGGCGATGATTGCTGGCGGGATGTCGAAGAAAGATCGAAGAGAAAAGGGAACGGTCGATCGGGTATCGGCCACGATCATTTTGCAATCGTATTTAGAATCTAAATCATAAAAAAAGCGGCTCTTTGATAGAGCCGCTTTTTTTATTTCGTTACCACTTTCGCAAAGCGGTGGTAGAAGGGAGTCTTACTTTGATCCGTTTTCGGTTTGTATTTACCTGTGATAATCGGAACATACATTACGCGACGACGGGATTTTTCACCCACATTTGGAGAAACTTCCACCCGGTGCCAAATGCGGCCATCGTGTATCGTTAAATCACCTCGTTCGATTTCGAAGGCTGCTTCTCTTGGATCTGCTTTGTGATCGATGAATTGTTTCTTCCCAAATAACAATTTCAACACCCCTTGTGTATGTGTGCCAGGAAGTACACGTAGGCCGCCATTCGAAGAAGGGCAATTGTCTAGGTGGATCCCCACGTTTAACATCGGAAGGATTTTTTGACCTAGGAATAAATCACGCGGACTATCGGTGTGCCAGCCCATTTGGCTGAATTTGGAATTCGGTTGATTGATATAGTGATTAAAAACTAAACCATCTTTTTCATCTTCGCTGATGCGACCTTCATAAGGAGCCAGCAATTCGATTAATAACTGTAAGCGAGGGTCTTTCAAAAGTTCCGCTAAAACTGGGCTAAACTGATTCGTAAAGCACATGCGCTGAATCATTGGATTTCCTTCGTGGTCTTTTCCAAACTTTAAAGGAATCCCTTTTACTTTTTCAATCCCTTCCTCTAGCCATTGCTTTTCAATTTTCGCTAATTCCGAAATGAAAAGTTCCGCCGTTTCAGGCTCAATAAACTTCTTAAATTGAATTACTCCATACTTCTTGAAGTATTCTTTCTGCTCTTCTGTTAGCTTTTCTCCTAACGTGAAGGTTTTGTATTCAAATTTCGCAGATGGTTTTCTCATAAGGTAATGGTAATGAATTCGAGATGCAATTTACGGCAATATGAATGAATTATAGTTATCGCGTTCCCTATTTCTGATGAAAATCAAGTTTTTGGTATATAAAAGCGTCAAAAAATGCCGAACTTTGCGACTTGAATTTAAGATCCGCACGATGAAAAAAATCCTACTTATTGCTTTGCTTAGCCTGGTGAGCCTTTCTACCTTTTCTCAGAAAACGAACAAAAAAGGTTCCTATTCTATCACTTGGGGATATAATCGTTCCAGTTATGCTAACTCGGATATTCGTTTTGTGGGTCCCGGCTATGATTTTACCTTGTTAAACGCGGAAGCGCTGGACGCCCCTACTCCTTTAAGCGAATTCAAAACCTATGTAGATCCCGGTTTATTGTCCATTCCGCAGTTTAATTTTCATGCGGGCTATTTCATTAAAGATAATTTATCTATTAGTATTGGTTGGGATCATATGAAATACGTGGTGAATGATGGCCAAACGGTGAAAGTGAATGGCTTCATCAATCCTCAGACTTCCTCTCCGGCGATTGCGGTGGATCCAGCCTATGTGGGAACATTCAATCAAACGCCATTCGTGTTAGATCCGAACAAATTCGTTCATTTAGAACATACGGATGGTTATAATTATGCTTCAGTAGAATTGGAACATTACAATCCGGTATACCAAAGTCCTAAGAGTCGTTTTGCGATCGATTGGATGCAGGGTGTCGGTGTGGGTGCATTAGTTCCACGTTCAGATGTGCACGTTTTCGGAGTAGGTCAAAACAACTTCTGGAACCTAGCTGGCGGTGGAGCCTCTTTGAAGACGGGTTTAAAGTTTAATTTCTCTAAATTATTGTTCTTCGAAACGACTATCAAAACCGGTGCGACGAAATTGTGGGATATTCATACCACTGGCCGTTCAGTTGATCACGCGGAGCAAGCGATCTATTTCGCGGAGTTTTACGGAGCCTTAGGATTCACAATAAAAGGTTCTTCTAAATAATTTTTTAGACTAGACTAAAAAATACTATCTTCGTGTATGTTCACACGAATCTTACTGCTATTGATGATTTCAGTAAGCGCTCTTGCGCAAAGCGAGGGTCGTATCGAAACGGATCGTCCTGACCAGACGGAATGCCCGTTTATTGTTAAAAAGGGATATGTGCAAGCTGAAATAGGCTTTAATCGATCCACTTCAGAATACCTTTTTCCTACTTCCTTGTTAAAATATGGTCTGAGCAAACGATTCGAGTTGCGCTATGTCTCTGTTTTAGCACAGGAATCAGGTCAGGAAACGCGTTTTCAAACCGAGGCCATTGGATTTAAATGGGCCTTATTTCAGCCTTTAGGATTTCAGTCATCCGGTTGGAAACCCCGCACAGCTGTCATTGTTCACTATAATTGGGATTACCAAAATCGGGATTTTTCGGAGAAAAATCTGCGGGGCCATTCGATAGGCGATGTGGTGTTTACCATGCAAAATGATTTCAATGAGCGCTATGGAATTGGCTATAATTTGGGGACGGAAATGCACTCGAACGGCTCTTTTGAGGGGATTTATCGCGTAGCCCCTAATTTATTGATCGGTAAAAATGGTTACGCCTATGTGGAGGTTTTTGGGCGATTCCCTGCCTCTGAATTCGCAGATCATTCCTATGATGCCGGTTTTGCTTATTATGTAAACGATGACTTGAAATTAGATGTATCAGCTGGCCAAAGTTTTCTCCATCCCCAGGATCATTATGTAGCGATTGGGCTATCTTTTCGCTTTCGTCTGATTCGATAATGCGGTCATTGTACTAGGATTTCTTAAATTGCAGGAATGAGGCGGATTTTCTTTTTCTTCGGGGTGTTTTTATTGGCTATCACGGAACTGCGTGCGCAAGCCACCTTACTGGTGGGGGAGAAAGCGATTACTTTGGAGGAGAATTTCTCCTTATCCTTTGTGATTAAATCAGCGAACGCGAGCCTGGAAACCCCCAGCTATAAATTTCCAGAACTGCCGGGTCTTAGGAAATTAGGGGTGTCTCGATCGAAAGCCACCGATATTCAAAATGGCCAGCCGGTTTATTCCTTCACTTTTTCACAATATTACCAGGCATCAATTCCCGGTTCCTTTCTCATCCCGCCTGCAGAGATTGTGGTGAATCAGCAATCGCTGAAAACGGAAGGTTTTGCCTTGCAGGTGAGTCCAGCGGTACAAAAAGAGGAGGAGGTAGAACAGACGAAGGCGCAAATTGAGGATTTGTTTAAGGGCCAAAGTTCTGTTTTTCTAGCCCTCACTTCTACGCAATTTCAGCCTTTTGTAGGCCAAGGATTTACCTTGAAATTCTCCTTGTTCATTCCTGACGATAATTCGACGCGCTACAGTTTTGATCGAAATGATATTCAAATTCCGGCTTTGATCCAGAAAATACGACCTAAAAATTGCTGGGAGGAGAGTTTTGGGCTGCAGGAGGTAAAAGTCTCCAAAGTCGTCTACAAAAACAAAAATTACACAGAGTACCGCTTTTTTCAATCCACCTATTTCGCTTTAGATGCGAAGAAAATGGTGATCCCATCGCTCAGTTTACAACTGCTTAAAAACACGGAAAAAGTTGTTTTTAGTTCGAAGCCTTTGGTCATAAGTCCCCAAGAATTACCGAATCATCCTTTAAAAGGTAAGGTGCCCGTGGGTGATTTTCGATTAATTGAGAGCTTATCCCGTGCTCAAGTTCAGACGGGGGATTCCGTTGTGTATGTTTCCAGCGTGGTGGGAGATGGGAATAGTATACTTTGGGATGCTAAATTAATCGAATCGGATTATTTCCTGAATTTCGTTCCGCTAGGGACCCAAAGTTCGGTTTACCCCTTTGGCGATAAAATGTTAGGCAATAAAACGGAGAAAATACTGATTATTCCATCGCAACCGGGTAAATTTGCACTTAAATCCTATTTTAATTGGATCTACTTTAACACGCGAACGGCAAGCTATGATACCTTGCGTTCTGGTATGACCTTAGCGGTAAGTGGCCAACCTTCGGATCGTCTTTTAAATACACAATCGGAAACGATGTTGTTGTATCGTGGATTGGAAAAATTAACAGCTGATAGGGTGATTGGCTATCGTTGGGTGGATTGGAAACAGATTTTTAATGCTTTTTTAGGGCTGGTTTTACTCTGGCTTTTCATTTTGATAATTAAGGCCAAAAATAAATAGTATGGGCAGTATTTACGGTAAGATATTTCAAATTAGCACGTTTGGTGAGTCGCATGGCGCCGCAGTAGGGGTGGTGGTAACGGGTTGTCCTTCAGGGGTTGATTTTGATCTGGATTTTATTCAATCGGAATTAGATCGCCGCAAGCCGGGTCAATCGCGTATCACAACACAACGCAAAGAAGCCGATTCGGTGGAAGTAGTTTCAGGCGTTTTCGAAGGTAAGACGACGGGCACTCCCATTGCAATGCTCGTTTGGAATGGAGACCAACGCTCGAAAGATTATTCACACATTGCGGATCAATTCCGTCCTTCGCACGCCGATTTTACCTACCAAGAAAAGTATGGCATGCGCGATTACCGCGGAGGCGGCCGTAGCTCGGCGAGAGAAACGGTGGCGCGGGTTGCTGCTGGGGCTTTGGCCAAATTAGTCTTACAGCAATTAGGCGTCAAAATCACCGCCTATGTTTCGCAAGTAGGGACCTTGAAATTAACGACGCCGGTAGAGCAACTGGATTTAGCGGTTGCAGAAACCAATGCCGTGCGTTGCCCAGACGCTAAATTAGCCGAAGAAATGTTCACCTACATCGACGAAATCCGCAAGCAAGGGGATTCCGTGGGGGGTGTCGTTTCAGCCTACATCACGGGTTGCCCGGTGGGTTTAGGCGAGCCCGTTTTCGATAAATTACACGCTGAATTAGGCAAAGCCATGTTAAGCATCAATGCCGTCAAAGGTTTTGAATACGGCTCCGGATTTGATGGAGTGGAATTGCGTGGCTCCCAGCATAACGATATTATTGTCAAAGACGAAGCTGGCAAAGTAAGTACATTAACCAATCATTCTGGTGGAATTCAAGGCGGTATCTCGAATGGGGAGCCTATTTATTTCCGCGTGGGATTCAAGCCGGTGGCTACGATTATGCAGGATCAAGCAAGTTTGAACGAATCCGGCGAAAAAATTATTGTATCAGGCAAAGGTCGTCACGATCCTTGTGTAGTGCCGCGTGCCGTACCTATCGTGGAGGCGATGTCAGCGATTGTCTTATTGGATTTCTATTTGCGCAATCGCTTGACTAAATTATCAGACCTTTTATGATTCCAAACGAGGATGAATATTACATGAGCCTTGCGCTGAAACAAGCGGAGCGGGCTTTAGAGGACGAAGAGATTCCGGTAGGAGCGGTCGTCGTTTGCCAAGGTAAAATTGTGGCAAAGGCCTACAACCAAACGGAAATTTTGACCGATGTAACAGCACACGCGGAGATGATTGCCATTACCTCTGCCGCTCAAACCATCGGCGCTAAGTATTTGAAAGATTGCACACTTTATGTGACCCTGGAACCTTGCCTCATGTGTGCAGGCGCTATTTATTGGTCACAACTAGGGCGATTAGTGTACGGTGCTTCAGAGGAGAAGCGCGGTTTTGAAAAACTAGGAACAGGCATTTTACACCCGAAGACAGAGATTGTTGGCGGGGTTTTGGCAAACGAATCAGAACAACTGTTAAAAGAGTTCTTTTCGATGCGACGCTAATAAAATGGTGAATGGTGGTATTTGATTCGCTATGGGAATCCTACCTTAATAAAACCCTCATTGGGAGATAAGAGTAAAAGTACTTTTGATTTCCAAAGAAATGATAATTTGTTTTCATCCCATAATTCAAAACCAATAGCTGGATCAAAAATAAGGAACTGCCCGTCATTTGAAATCCCGCAACATACACTGTAGTGAGGAAGGTTTTGACGATTAATAACATGAATAATACAGGGAAATGAAGTTTCATTTTTGAACTCAGTTAGATTATCTACTAGATACGCTTCAGCCATCAATCCAGCCTGATTAGCAGCCTCTTTTAAGCCTTTTACACTAGTTCCCATATCACTCGTAGTGCTCCAAATTCGAAGTGTATCATAAGGACAATCGCCTTTATACAAACGAATGATTGTTAAAAGACATGCGACACCACAATCTGATTTGCCTCGTTGTCTAATGAATACTTTGTAATTGTCTTTTACAGTATTCATATTATGGCGCTGGGTGGCAAATGGTATACAAATCGTATTTAACAGAACTGTACGCTGTTTTTAAATCTTGGGAATGTTCAAAATGAGCAATAGATTGAAATTTCCCCATTTCTTTTGATTGGCCTAAATCTATTTGTTGCCATTCTGTTTTATAATCAATAGATTCTAATTCATATACCTGCTTTTTTTTATAAAAAAGCATCTGAAAGTGTTCGTTATTGATCAGGTATTTATCAAGTGCTTTAAAGTTTTTGATCAAACTTACGGTTGTGTTTTTAGTACTTTTAATTAGTTGAATGTCTACCCGTTCAAAAGCTAAATCGCGTTTGTTTATTTTCAAAGTTCCATAATAGTAAAACCTCTTAGCGTCTTCAGAGGCCAATTCTTCTAAGTTTTTTAAATCAATGATTTGCTTTTGAGATTGAAAAATCGCCTTCTTTGGATAAAATAGTAGTTCAACCGATTCTTCATTCTCTTTAATAGCTTTAAATTGATAATTATTCGATCTGATAATAGATTTAATTTCTCGCAATTCAAGTTTAGTCAGAAAATCCATGGGGTAAAGTGTCAGATTTTCCTCTTTAGAGGTTCGCTTTTTTTGGAAATAGTTATTTTGTTTAGCCAGTACAAAATAATTTAGATTTTGGTAGTCCTTAAAATCAACTAAAATACTCCCTTTTAATTCAAATTGTGAATGGTCATTTCTAGTTAAAATAGAAAAGCCAATAAATTCTTGAGAAAAATTATGCGGAGTTGTACGGATGAAATTGGAGTAACTTTCTTTGATTAGTTCCAAATAACTAATTCTTTTTATTTTTACAAAAACTTCAGGGAGGCTATCGTTTCGAATTGTTTTTACTTGAGCTATATTTTCATGCCAAAGGCTCAGGAAGATAAAGCAAATTAGTAGTGTAGGTTTATTTTTCATGGTTTTAGATAAATGCCCTCTTCCTACAGCAACACGGGAAGAGGGCGATGAAACACATTTCAAGATTATTCAAACCACCAATGCCATTTATCCCCAGTCCGGTGGCTGACATGTTCCAGGATTTCCCAGCCAAAAATCTTTAGAGTAAAGTCCCATCCCCCGGTGAGATTAGCACACTCTTTTTCGGTTAACTTTTTCATAAGCTATTAGTAGTTAGTTTGTCTTACAAAATGGTAAGATTCTTCAAATGTAATTAGATCAACTGAACTAAAAATTCAGTGATAATTAGCTGTTTTCTGTGAATCGTTGAAAACCCATTTTTAACATTCCTTTTTCTTGGTAGATATAACTTCTCTGTTTGGAATTATACACGATAGGTATTTGTAAGTCATGAATAAGTTCATCCCGTAATTTGTACCAGGATCTTTCAGTCATTTGAAGCTTTTTAGCCAGTTCTTTAGGTGTTCCTGTGGCTTGCAAGGCTAGTAGGCTGTCCAGGTAAAGTAAGCGTTGTTGAATTTTCCAGAGCATAAATAAGTTAATTTTAGTGGTTAAAAGGAGACGAAATTGTGGAACTATCTCACGAATATTTCGGTTTTATACCTAACTTCGAAATTCAATTTAAAACCAATTTTAATCAGCTAATTGATAATGTGATAGAAGGCAGTTCGTTTTCCTATTTTATCATTTACCATTCACCATTTACCATTCACCATTTAAAATCTATATTATGTCATTTACATTAGCCCCATTACCTTATGCAAACAATGCGTTAGAGCCGCATTTCGATGCATTAACCATGGAAATCCACCATGATCGTCACCACAATGCGTATGTGACTAACTTGAACGCAGCAGTAGCTGGGACGGAATTAGAAGGAAAGTCTTTAGAAGAATTGTTTTCTTCGATTTCAAAATTAGCTCCTGCTGTTCGTAACAACGGCGGTGGTCACTTTAACCACGATTTATTCTGGAATATCTTATCGCCAAACGGCGGTGGTGCTCCAGTGGGCTCTTTAGCGAAAGCGATCGATGCAAAATTCGGTTCTTTTGATGCCTTTAAAGAAGAATTCAAGAAAGCAGGTTTAACGCGTTTCGGTTCAGGCTGGGCGTGGTTAGTTGCGCAGAAAGATGGTTCAGTGGCGGTATCAAGCACGCCTAACCAAGACAATCCCTTGATGGATGTGGCTGACGTAAAAGGCTTCCCGGTGATCGGATTAGATGTTTGGGAGCATGCTTATTATTTGAAATTTCAAAACAAGCGTCCAGATTACATTGACGCTTTCTGGAGTGTGGTTGATTGGAATAAAGCGGAAGCGCGTTACCAAGCAGCTCAGAAATAATACAATACGACGGGGGAATGAAAATTCTCCCGTTTTTTTCGGCTTTCTTTTGCAATATTGGAAGCTTTGCGTATTTTTGCAGTCCCAAATGGCGGTTGTAGCTCACTCGGTTAGAGCACTGGTTTGTGGTACCAGGGGTAGTGGGTTCGAATCCCATCATCCGCCCAGAATGCCTCAGTAGAAATACTGGGGCATTTTTTGTTGGTTTTTTTTCTTAATTTAGGGTCTCTATAAAAGAGTAAATGCCCCACCGAGGCGGGGCATCGGCCCAAAGATGCTAACTTTGGGGGAGCTCAACACAAAGATAAATTGAAGCACAGGCGAATGCAAGCAGACGAAAAGAAAAAACTACGAGTGATGGCCTATGTGGATGGGTCGAACTTGTATTTTGGGATGATCGAATCCGGCGCACGCCAATGCAAGTGGTTAGATGTGTATAAATTGATGAAGGGCTTTGTTCGTTCGAATCAAGAACTGGTAGGTGTGAAGTACTTTACGAGTCGCATCACCCATAATCCACCTAAAGAAAAACGGCAAACTACTTATCTTGAAGCACTCGAATCGACAGGGGTGGAGCTGATTTATGGTTCTTACCACGCGAAATTCGAGAATTGTCGGGAATGCGGCCATCAATGGGTGGTTCCATCAGAGAAAATGACGGACGTGAATTTGGCCACGCATTTGATCATGGATGCCCATTTAGATGTGTATGACATCGCGATTGTTGTTTCGGGGGACAGTGATTTTGTTCCATGCATTGAGGCCGTGAACACTACTTTTTTGGACAAATCGGTGGTGGTATTTTTTCCTCCTGGACGACATAATAATTCGGTGGCTGAGGTTGCTCGGGCAAATCAAATCATTGGTCGCCCTAAATTAGTAGAAAGTCAATTTCCACCCCATGTGGTGAAAGTAGATGGTTATGTCTTAGAAAAGCCGGAAGGCTGGTAAACTATTCTCATGAATCCTGTATTTCTGAAACGTTTTTTGATTGTCTTATATGCCGCTGGCTTAATAGGCATGCATTTACCTGTGACGGCGGCTTTGTTTACGTCACTCGTTCCATTGACCCTTTGGTTTACGGCCTTTATTTGTGTGGTGTATTTCCCCAAACCTTCCTTCCAAGCTTACCTTTTTCTAGGTCTTTTAGCCGTGGCAGCCTGGTATTTAGAAGTGCAGGGGGTCAGGACTGGTCAGATTTTTGGAGTTTATTCGTATGGGAAGACCTTAGGATTTCAATTGAGCAAAGTGCCCATTACCATAGGCTTGAATTGGTTAGTGCTCGTGTTAGCCACAAGCGCGCTGGTAGAGGAATGGAATATAGCGGGCAAAATTAGTAAGGCGGCGATAGGGGCAGGTTTGATGACTGCCTTGGATTTTTTAATTGAGCCCGTGGCGGTGCATTTTGATTTTTGGACCTGGGCTGGGGTGCAGGTGCCTTCCCAAAACTTTCTGGCTTGGTGGATGGCTTCCTTCTTATTTCATTTGGCCTATCAAAACACGCCCTTTCCTGCTAAATCAAGTCTATTTAGACTCATTGCCGCCCTGCAATTTTTATTCTTTTTAGGGCATTGGCTTCTTTTGCAATTTAATTTCTAAACATTTTCTGAACTCGGGTGTTACGATGAAGATGAATGTATATTCGATAAAGGATTTAGAGAATTTCAGTGGTATTAAGGCTCATACGATTCGTATCTGGGAGCAACGATACCATTTGCTTCATCCGGTACGGACAGAGACAGGCATTCGCACTTATTCTGATACAGATCTAAAGCGTATTTTAAATATTGCAACGCTTCAGAATAAAGGGGGAATCAAGATTTCCAAGATTGCTGAGTTAACGGAATCGGAAATTTCTGAGAAAATTCTTCACCTTTCTGGTGGCGAGTTGGATTATCCAGAACACATTCAAGCGATTACGGTAGCTATGATGGACTTGGACGAATACCGTTTCCAGGTGTTAGCGAAGTCGATTACGGAAGCGTATGGTTTTGAGAATTTTATGCTTCGGGTGATTTATCCCTTCTTAACTCGTTTAGGCACCTTGTGGTTATCTGGTTCTGTAGGACCGGCGCAGGAGCACTTCATTACGCATTTGATTCGTCAAAAGATCATCGCAGCCATCGATTCTCAAATGGCAAAGCCTAAACCAAACGCAAAGAAGTTTTTATTGTATCTGCCAGAAGGCGAATTGCACGAAATAGGCTTGCTTTTTGCGAGTTATTTGATTCGCGCTCGCCAGCATTCCGCCGTTTATTTAGGTCAATCGCTTCCTTTTGATGAATTGTGTTTGGCCTACGAAATACACCAGCCGGATTATGTATTTAGTGTATTTACGACCGAACCTTCTCAGGATATTTTACCCGCTTATGTTGCGGATTTAGATAAGATGCTTCCGGACGCTAAGATTATGTTAACCGGCTATAACGTCTTGCATTCTCCTGAGCCAGTTCCGGCTCGGATTCAATTGATCGGCGATTTCACTACTTTAATCGAGGTGATTGAATCCTAACTGAAGCTAGGATTCAGCTTTGTCGCATCTTCCACAAATTGTTTCACTTGCTGCTCCTGGTCTTTGGGACAAATCATCAATACATTCCCGTGTTCTGCCACGATGTAATTCGATAAACCGTGAATCACCACTAATTTATCCTTAGGCGCTTTAATGATACAATCATTCGTTTCGTACAGCATCACGTTTGCATCCACCGCATTTTGTAGCTCATCCTTTTCATTAATTTCATGTAAGGATTTCCAGGTCCCTAAATCCGACCAGCCGATGTCTGCCAAAATCACTTTCACCTCGCGCGCTTTCTCCATGACCCCATTATCCATCGAGATGCTTTTGCAAACGGCGTAAACTTTGCGAATGAATTCAGGTTCTTCGGGGGTATAATAGAACGCGAGTCCTTCTTCAAATTGTTCTGCTAGGCGCGAAAGGTGCTTGGTTAATTCTTGCTTGAAGGTAGGAATCGCAAAAACGAATAATCCGGCGTTCCATACGTAGTCACCGCTTTCCAGGAATGCCTGAGCTAATTCTACATTGGGTTTTTCCGTGAAAGTTTTAACGGTTTTCGCTGTTTCGGCTGATTCTTGGTATTGAATATAGCCGTAACCTGTGTCAGGTCGCGTAGGCACGATTCCTAAAGTAACTAATACAGGTTCTTTCGCCGCTTCTAAAGCCTCAGTCACCCGCGCTTTAAAAGCTTCTTCTTTTAAAATTACGTGATCCGCAGGGGCCACGATGAGTTTCGCTTTGGGATGTTTTTTGCTGATTTTGTAGGCCGCATAGGCGATGCAAGGGGCCGTATTTTTACGTTGCGGTTCTTTTAGGATTTGATCCTGGCTTAAGAAAGGCAATTGCTCCTGCACGATACCTGCGAATTCTTCACTCGTAACGACGTAGATATTTTCTGGCGCTACAATTCCTTCAAAGCGTTCAGCGGTTTGCTGAAGCATGGTTTTTCCCACGCCTAAAACGTCGTGAAATTGTTTCGGATAATTACTTCTGGAGATGGGCCAAAACCGGGTTCCGATTCCACCCGCCATAATTACAAGGCAGTTAGGCATACGCTTATTTTTGGCTGAGGAACGTGTTCACACGTAGGACAGCGTTTTCTCTGATGTTTTGGTAATATAAATTAATGTCAGCCTTGTGCCAGTTTTTCAACTTCACAAAAGCGCGACCGGGTACGTACGGCGTATTTGTCCACAAGACACCCAACTGGTTTTGCGCATCCGCAAACTCTTTCACGTATTTAAAACCATAGGATACTCCACCTAGGTTCTTCTCTTTCGAGGCAAAATTCTCATCTGTCGACCAGGTCAATGGATTAACCGAGGCTAATTCCGTCACTGTTCCAGGGTGCCAAGGGGGTAAATAGCCCTGTAAAAAGGTAGTGTAGGCGACAAAACAGCCCGTTTGAGAGGCAGTTGTACAAACAGGAATGTTTGTAAACGTATTTTTAGGTGTTGCAATTCCAATGATATAGGCTGCTACCAGTTGCTTGCCTAATTCTTTACCATCAAAATATTCTTTCATCAGCCGCGTTGCATGCACGGTTCCTTGGCTGTGGCTGGCGATGATAATGGGTCTCCCCTTATTTTCGTGGGCCAAATAATAATCGAATGCTCTTTTTACGTCAGAATAGGCTAAATCCAAGGCTGCCTCTTTGTCTTCTTTATAGGAGGTAACAAAAGCTTGGTAATGCGCCTGGCGGTAGCGGGGTGCAAAAATACGGCCAGCGGCATTAAATGCGGTTGCTTGGTTTAGGATCGTAGAGCTGTCCGTGCGTGTATTCAAGGCACCATCTGTCATCGATGCGTTCCAAACGTATTCGTTTTCCGGCTTGTAAGTGAAAATGGTGGGGTGAATGAAGAAGACATCGGCTTTGGCATCCGCTTGCCCATCTTTTAAAGAGGACTTCCGGGGAACTAAATCCGCAGCGTCATAGCGAGACGGTAAAGCTGACCAAGCGGCAGGATCTGCATAGTCCATTTCAGTGGGCTGTGGAGCATCTTTCCACCTGGTGCTCAGCACATAAGGCGTTTGATTACTAGCGCAGGCGCTTAGGAAAATTACACACAAAAAAGCAAGAGCTCTCATAGAATTAATTTATACACAAAGCTACTAGTTTAATCCCCCTTTTTAAAATTAAATGATTGAGCGGTCGACTTCCTATATAAGCGATTAAATTATTTTCGGAAAAATTAGCAATTTTTTAATACCAATATAGTGGAGAATAATGAAATCTTCTTTATTTTTGTTGTAAATCGAGTATCCAAAACAAATTGTGTCATTAAAAACACCCATTATGAAAAAAATTATACAACAGATTTTACCTAGCCTAGCGCTTATTCTGTTCTTAAGTGCAAGCACTTTTGCTCAGACTAAAATAGGTGGTAAGGTAACGGATGCAGATTCTAAAGAGCCATTAATTGGTGTTAGTATCGGCGTAAAAGGAGCAGTAACAGGAACCATTTCTGATTCTAAAGGTAACTTCTCTCTATCAACGAACAAACCAGGAGCATTAACTATCATCGTTTCGATGGTAGGTTATGAGCGCCAAGAGATTCCTGTGAAAGGAAATAAAACAGATTTTCAGATTGCTTTAAAAGAGCAAGCTACGTTAGCACAAGACGTAGTTGTTTCAGCTTCACGTGTGGAAGAAAGCGTTATGCAATCACCCGTTTCGGTAGAACGCATGGACATTCGTGCGATTCGCGAAACACCAGCCGCTTCTTTCTACGATGCGATGCGTAATATCAAAGGCGTTGAGGTAAGTGCTCAATCGGTATCTTTCTCGTCTATCGGTATGCGTGGATTTAACAGCAACGGTAACGTACGTGTGGTTCAGTTAATCGACGGTATGGATAACCAAGCACCGGGTTTAAACTTCTCGGTAGGTAATATCGTAGGTATTTCTGAGTTGGATTTGCAATCAGTAGACTTATTGCCAGGTGCTGCGTCTGCTTTATACGGTCCTAACGCCATGAACGGTATCATCTTAATGGATTCGAAATCACCTTTCTTATTCCAAGGATTATCTGCTCAAGTGAAAACAGGAGCGATGTATGCTAGCAATCGTACAGAAACAACGACTCCTTACGGAGATATTTCGATTCGTTTTGCCAAAGCATTCAATAACAAAGTAGCTTTCAAATTAAACTTCAACCAATTGAATGCAGATGACTGGCAGTCAACTGATACACGTGACCAATCTTTATTAAATGGAAAGGTATTAGGAGCAGGTTCTCGCGGAACTAACTTGGCTTACAATGGTGTAAGTGTTTTTGGTGATGAGACGAACGTGAACATGTTGACTTCGTTAACACCTTTGTTGAAAGATCCTACGAATCCATTGACAGCCGGAATTAACCAAATTGCTGCAGCAACTGGAGGTTTATTAACTCCATCAGCGATCTTAGGATATATTGTTCCTAATGTAGCGATTTCACGTGAAGGATATGCTGAACGTGATTTATCTTCTTATGCAAACCGTAACATCAAGTTCAACGCTGCTTTACACTACCGTTTTAATGATAAAGTAGAGTTGATCTTACAAGGATCATATGGTCAAGGTACTACGATGTACACGGGAGCGGATCGTTACTCGATCAAGAACTTCTCGATGGGACAATACAAGGCAGAATTAAAAGGTTCTAACTTCTTTGTTCGTGCGTATACAACGCAAGAGAATTCGGGTGATGCGTATGCTACAGGTACTTTAGGTCAATTAGTAAACGAAGCGGCTAAGCCATCAACAGCTTGGTATCCTCAATACTTCTCGACTTTCGCAGGTTTGGCATTAACAAACTTTGGAACCGTATTACAGACTAACTTATTGAAAGGAGTTGCTCCAGCTTCAGCGGTAGGATTAGCGGTAGGAAGTACACAATCTTCATTCCCTTACTACCATGGAACAGCTCGTTCTGCAGCAGATGTAGGTCGTTTAGTGCCAGGTACAGCCGCGTTTAACGCAGCAGTAGATGCGATCAAAGGAAAACCACTTCCTCAAGGAGCTAAGTTTACGGACAAGTCCGCTTTATACCACTTAGAGGGTATGTATAACTTAACTGAGAAGTTAAATAACAAATTCGAGTTAATCGTAGGGGCGAACATTCGTCAGTACGCTTTGAATTCAGAAGGTTCTTTGTTTGCTTTAACAGATGATGGAAAAGAATTCACGATTAACGAATACGGTGGATACGCACAAGCTTCTAAGAAGTTATTCGCAGATCACTTTAAGCTAACTGGTTCGATTCGTTACGATAAGAACGAGAACTTTGACGGAGTATATAGCCCACGTCTTTCGGGGGTGTACACGCAAGGAACTTCAAACTTCCGTGCTTCAGTACAAACTGGTTTCCGTATTCCTACTACACAGGATCAATACATTAACTTGTTAACGCCATCCGCTCGTTTATTAGGTGGTTTAGCGGTAGTTCAAGATCGTTACAAATTATCGGGTAACTCTTATACGATCCAATCGATCTTAGGTAATCCGACTGATCCAACGAAATGGGTGACTTACAAGTCGAAAGCTTGGAAGCCTGAGCAAGTTCAAACCTATGAATTAGGTTACAAAGGAATGATTACTCCTAAGATGTTTGTAGATTTCTATGCGTACCAATCGAACTTCACAAACTTCTCTGCTGGTCAAGTGGTAGCACAACCTAGCACGACTTTGGCAGGATCATTAAACTACTTCTCTTTCCCATCTAACGTAGATAACGAAGTTGTAACGAATGGTTGGGGCTTAGGTATCGACTATGATTTAGGAAATCGTTGGGCATTAGGAACGAACGTTTCTTACAATGCAGTAAAAGACAATGGTGGATTAGCGGATTACCAATTAGGTTTCAATACGCCGAACTACCGTACGAACGTTTCTTTAGGAAACCGTAACATCGGAAATTCAGGATGGGGATTCAATGCGACTTGGAGATACCAAGATCAATTTGTTTGGCAATCATCTATTGTGAACCAAGTGGTGAACCAACAACAATTGTCGGTTATCCCAGCATTCGCTACGTTTGATATGCAGGTGAGCAAGAAAGTTGCTGAGATCAAATCAATCATCAAAGTAGGTGGTACAAACATCGGTGGTGCAACGTATTCAACTGGATGGGCTAACCCATTAGTAGGTAGCATTTACTATGTGAGCATTACGTTTGATGAATTATTGAACAAATAAGATTTTTTAGCTTAAGTGGAGGCTGCCCCTATCAGGGCAGCCTCTTTTTTTGTACCTTTGTGGATCATTTTCTATTCTAAACTATGTCTTCTAAAGCGTCAGATTCTACCGGATTCACTCATATTCAAGTGTTGGGAGCGAGGGAGCATAATTTAAAGAACATTGACGTCTCTATTCCGCGCAATCAGCTCGTGGTGGTGACAGGGATTTCGGGTTCAGGAAAATCTTCTTTAGCCTTTGATACGATTTACGCAGAGGGCCAAAGACGCTACATGGAATCCTTTTCCGCCTACGCCCGTTCTTTCCTTGGAAACATGGAACGCCCGGACGTAGACAAGATCGAAGGCCTTTCGCCGGTGATCTCCATCGAACAAAAGACCACTTCTAAAAACCCCCGCTCTACGGTAGGTACGACCACCGAAATCTATGATTTCTTGCGTCTGCTTTATGCGCGTGCTGGGGAGGCCTTTTCTTACCTGTCTGGCGAGAAAATGGTGAAGCAATCCGTCGATCAAATCATCGAAACTTTATTAACCCAATTCAACAAAGGCAAAGTCGTTTTACTCGCGCCCGTAGTTAAAGGCCGCAAAGGACATTACCGCGAATTGTTTGTTCAAATCGCGAAGTGGGGGTATACCAAGGTTCGTATTGACGGAGAAATTATGGACATCGAGCCGAAGATGCAGGTGGATCGTTTTAAAGTACACGATATCGAAATAGTGGTGGATCGATTAGTCGTGGCAGAGGACGAACGTTTACGTTTATCCCAAAGCCTACAAACCGCGATGAACCAAGGCAAAGGGCAAGTTTATGTCCTAGATGCTAAGAATAAATTACATTACTTCTCCCAGACCCTAATGGATCCGGCGACTGGTTTGTCCTACGACGAGCCCGCTCCGAACACCTTTTCATTCAATAGTCCTTACGGCGCATGCCCTTGTTGCAATGGCTTAGGGGTGGTAGAGGAAATTACCGAAGATTCAGTTATTCCAGATCGTTCCTTGAGTATTATCCGCGGTGCTATTGCGCCGATCGGGGAATACCGGGAGTTGTGGATATTCAAGCAATTAGAGGTGCTCTTGAAGCCCTTTAAAGTGGGTCTTTCTACTCCAATCGCTAAGTTTCCTGCGGAGGCCGTGGAATTGATGTTGTATGGCTCTGATGCGCCGGTGGCGGTGCCGTCTAAGAAATATGAGGGTACAGAATGGAATACAAAATACGATGGTATCGTAAACTTCCTGAAACGCCAACAAGAGTCGGGCTCCGAAAAGACCCAAGACTGGTTAAAGGATTTTATGATTATCAAAAAATGCCCGGAATGCAACGGTTATCGCTTGAAGAAAGAATCCTTGCATTTCCGCATCGCGGACAAGCACATCGGGCAATTAGCCCAAATGGATATCAACGAACTGGAGGCTTGGTTCGCTGACGTGGAAACGCGGATGAGCGATCGCCAGCAGCAGATCGGGGTAGAAGTTTTGAAAGAGATCAGAAAACGCGTGGGCTTTTTAACCCAAATTGGATTAACCTATCTAACACTCGATCGACCGATGAAAAGTCTTTCTGGTGGTGAGGCACAGCGTATTCGTTTAGCGACTCAGATAGGGACACAACTCGTGGGTGTCTTGTACATTATGGATGAGCCGAGTATCGGTTTGCACCAGCGTGATAATGAGAAATTAATTCAGGCCTTAAAAGATTTAAGGGACTTAGGTAATTCGGTCTTAGTCGTGGAGCACGACAAGGATATGATGTTGGAGTCTGATTATATTTTGGACATCGGTCCTGGCGCTGGTCGCCATGGAGGAAATGTGGTGGGTTCCGGTACACCAGCTGAGTTCTTAAAACTGAAGACGCCTACGGCGGCTTATTTGAATGGCGCTTTGGAGATTGCGGTGCCAGCCGTTCGTCGCAAAGGCAATGGTCTGAGCATCGAGTTAAAAGGGGCGACTGGGAATAATTTGAAGAACGTGTCGGTGAAGTTTCCGCTGGGGACTTTGACGGTGGTGACTGGGGTTTCAGGGTCTGGTAAATCGACTTTGATTCACGATACTTTGGTGTTAAAATTAAAGCAGCATTTCGATCGTACGAAGCGGGATGCGATGCCTTATAAGTCGATTATTGGTTTGGAAAATATCGATAAAGTAATCGAGGTGGACCAAAGTCCCATCGGCCGCACGCCTCGTTCTAATCCTGCTACCTATACGAATATGTACAGCGACATTCGCACGCTCTATTGCGAATTACCGGAATCAAAAATCCGTGGATACAAGGCGGGACGATTTAGTTTCAATGTAAAAGGTGGCCGTTGTGAGGGTTGTGAGGGAGCGGGTCGCAAAAAGATTGAGATGGAGTTCTTGCCGGATGTATTAGTAGAATGCGAGGCGTGTAAGGGAAAACGTTTCAATCGTGAGACTTTAGAAGTTCGCTTCAAAGGAAAATCGATCTCAGACGTGCTCGACATGACGGTAGAGCAGGCTTTGGAATTCTTCGAAAACCAACCGCGTATTTTCCGTCGGGTACAGACTTTAGCTGAAGTAGGTTTAGGTTATATCACCTTAGGGCAACATGCGACCACTCTTTCTGGGGGTGAGGCACAACGCGTTAAACTGGCCGAAGAACTTTCTAAAAAGGATACAGGTAAGACGCTTTATGTCTTAGATGAACCTACGACGGGTTTGCACTTTCAAGATGTGCGTCTATTATTAGATGTATTGCAAAAACTAGTGGACAAGGGAAATACGGTCTTGATTATAGAACACAATATGGACGTCATCAAGGTGGCCGATTACCTCATCGATATGGGTCCTGAGGGCGGAAACGCAGGAGGGCAATTGTTAGCCAGCGGAACGCCAGAGCAGATTGCCAAAGAAAAAAATAGTCACACAGGACGCTTTTTGAAAAAGGAATTACCGTAGAAATTTTTTACATTTATGTACTTTCTACATCAACGATGAACTATTTGCCTCAGATACTATTTATCACCCTTTTAGGGGGAATGTCTTACCTGATTTTTCAGCGATTTTCGCTTATCATACAGACGATTCGCTTAGCTCGTCCAGTGGAATTATCAGATCATCCTTCTGAACGATTGAAGCGTATGGCGCTTTTGGCTTTTGGTCAAAAGAAAATGTTCAATAAGCCCCTAGTCGGCTTTTTTCACTTCCTGATTTACATCGGATTTGTACTCATTAATATCGAGATTCTCGAAATCATCTTAGATGGTATTTTAGGGACTCATCGCCTTTTTGCGCCCTTTTTAGGCGCGCTTTACCCCGGATTGATGAACTTTTTCGAGATCCTGGCGGGTGGCGTTTTTTTGGCTTGCGCATTCTTTTTTCTCCGTCGTGGGGTATTTCGCACCGCTCGTTTACAAGCCGCTAATCATAAAGAGTTAGCCGGTTTTCCGGTAAAGGATGCCTACCAAATATTGCTGATTGAGGTTATTTTAATGCTGGCCTTATGGACGATGAATGGAGCGGATGCCGTGTTGCAAACGCGAGGGGTGGAACATTACCAAACGGTAGGATCTTTTGTGATTTCTGGTCAGTTAGTGGGCATATTTGCGCAGCTTTCGACTTACGCTTTACTCTTGCTTGAGCGCGCCGCCTGGTGGTTTCACATCCTAGGGATTCTCTCTTTTGCTTTATACGTTACTTATTCGAAGCACTTGCATATCTTTTTTGCGTTCCCGTCCGCTTATTTCTCTAGCCTTGAATCATCTGCGAAGATGTCCGCGATGCCAGCGGTAACGCACGAGGTAAAGTTGATGTTAGGTCAGCCGGTGGAGGAGCAGCCAGTTACGAATGCGAAGTTTGGTGCTAAAGATGTTATGGATTTAACCTGGAAGAACGCCTTAGATGCCTATTCTTGTACGGAATGTGGCCGTTGCACAGAGCAGTGCCCGGCGAACCAGACCGGTCGAGCCTTGTCACCACGCAAAATTATGATGGATACCCGGGATCGATTAGAGGAAGTGGGAGGTATTTTGAAGGCGAATAGAGGGGCTTTTGTGGAGGATGGCAAATCCTTATTTGACCGAATTTCTGCGGAAGAGTTACGTGCTTGTACGTCTTGTCAGGCCTGTGTGGAAGCTTGTCCGATGGAGCTTTCGCCTTTGAATATCATCTTAGAAATGCGTCGCTTCCAGATCATGGAGCTTTCGGATGCTCCGGGTGCGTGGAATGCGATGTTTGCGAATGTAGAGACGAACCAAAGTCCGTGGAAATTTAACCCTGCCGATCGTTTGAATTGGGCAAAAGAATAAGCTATGAAGAAAATACTTGGAGTCATTGTTCTATTAATTGGCGTCTATTTTTTAGGCCCCAAACCGGAGGCGCCGACGCTAACGCCTATTGCGAGCTGGACGGACATTCCGGATTCTGTTAGTCAAATCGATGCCTATATCGCAGCCAAAGAATCGAAGACGATTTTGAAGCCGGGGAATGAGGCGCGTGTTATTTGGGCAGATTCAACTCAGCCTAAAAAGGCTAAAATCGTATTTATGTACGTGCACGGTTTCTCTGCTTCACCTATGGAAGGCGATCCTTTGCACCGGGAGGTGGCGAAGAAATTTGGCGCGAACTTATTGCTAGCTCGCGTAGCGGGTCATGGGGTGCCAGACTCGGATTCTACTTACGCTACAGTAACGGCAGATGACTATTACCAAAGTGTCGAAAACTACTATGCGATCGCGAAGAAATTAGGCGATGAGGTGGTGGTTTTGGGGACGTCTTTTGGGGGTGCGATGTCACTCGTTTTAGCGGCTAATCATCCAGAAATAAAGGCCTTGATGCTCTACGGGCCTTGCATCGCGATTAAAGATCCCAATGCGACCTTGCTGGATAATCCGTGGGGCTTGCAAATGGCCCATTTGATTACGGGAAGCGACTACCGGGATATTCCCGTGATGGCGCCGGGTCACGCGGAGAATTGGAGTTTGCATTACAGACTAGAAGGCGTGGTAGCAGTGCAAAACTTATTGACGCATGCGATGACAAAAGAAGTCTTTGAAAAGGTGAAAATCCCCGTATTCATGGGTTATTATTACAAAGACGAGGAACACCAAGATAACGTGGTGTCAGTGGATGCGATGAAGGAAATGTATGCGGCTTTAGGCACACCTACTGCCTTAAAAAGGGAAGAGGCTTTTCCTAATTCGGGCAATCACGTCATTACGTCTAACCTACTCGGTAAATTAACGGATAAACCAATTGCATCGTCGGAGGCTTTCTTGCGCGATGTGGTTAAACTAAACTAAGATGGGACCTACTTTAATTTTATACGCGGTACCCTTTTTCCTATTCACGGTTCTTTTAGAGTCGTATATCGTCTATAAGATGCACCGCGATTACGTGGAGGCAAAGGATTCGATGACGTCAATAGGCTTAGGTTTAGGGAATTTAGGGATTGGATTTGTGACGAAGGCGATTACGTTCGGTGCATCATTTTATGTATACAATAACTGGAAGTTGTTTGATTTAGGCCAAACCTGGCCCGTTTGGGTATTGGCCTTCTTTGGTGAAGACTTGACCTATTATTGGGTGCACCGCATCTCGCACGAGATTCGTTTTTACTGGGCTTCCCACATGGTACATCATTCGTCGCCTCATTATAATTTAGCCGCGGCCTTGCGCCAAACCTGGACAGGGAATCTGTCAGGCGGTTTTATCTTCTGGCTTTGGTTGCCTTTAATTGGGGTGCATCCGTTTATCGTGATGTTTTTCCAGCAAACGAGTTTATTATATCAATACTGGATTCACACGGAATTGATTAAAAAAATGCCGCGTTGGTTTGAATATATCTTAAATACACCGTCGCACCACCGTGTGCACCATGGAACGGATTTGGATTATTTAGATACGAATTATGCGGGGGTGTTGATTATTTGGGATCGGATGTTTGGGTCCTTTGTGAGTGAAAATCAACGTCCACAATACGGTTTAACCAAGCAGATTGATAGCTATAATCCCGCTAAGATTGCTTTTTACGAATGGGTTCAAATCGTCAAGGACGTAGCCAACGCAAAAAGTATAAAAGCGGTATTTGGGTATATTTTTGGGCCTCCGGGCTGGAGTGACGACGGAAGTCGATTAACGGTTACGCAAATGCGCGAGCAACAAAAGAAATAATGGAGACGATTAAAACGATGGCTGAATTCGCCGCAGCGGGGGAGCAGCCGGAATTTCTTTTTTGGGTAGGTTGTGCGGGGTCTTTTGATGACCGCCACAAAAAAGTGACGCGAGCCTTTGCGGAGATTTTGCAAAAGGTGGGAATCAGCTTTGCCGTTCTAGGAACTGAAGAATCGTGCACCGGAGATCCAGCACGTCGTGCGGGGAATGAATTTTTATTCCAAATGCAGGCGATGTCTAACATCGAGGTCTTGAATCTGTATGCGGTGAAGAAAATTGTGACGGCTTGCCCGCATTGTTTTAATACCTTGAAGAACGAATACCCAACCTTAGGGGGGAATTATGAGGTGATTCACCATAGTCAGCTTTTGGCAGAATTAATCAGCTCCGGTAAAATAAAAGCCTCCGACGGCTCTTCTTTAGAACAAGTGGCCTACCACGATTCCTGCTATTTAGGCAGAGGAAACGGCGTGTATGAAGCCCCGCGCGAGATCATTTCTGGCTTACAAAAGGAACTAATCGAGCTAAAAAGTTGTAGAACAAAAGGACTCTGCTGTGGAGCGGGTGGTGCACAAGTATTCAAAGAGCCAGAAACAGGCGGCGAAGACGTGCAAGTGAAAAGAGTCCAAGAAATGGTCAATTCAGGTGTCAGCAAAGTGGCCTTAGCGTGTCCATTCTGTATGGTGATGGTCCAAGACGGCCTAAATAAAGTAGGCAAAGAAAAACACATCCAAGTAGTAGATTTAGCTGAGTTAGTGCAGCAATCCATGTAATATATGTATTTACCCATTGAAAAAATGCCCGATCATTCCCGCGTATGGGTCTATCAGGCGAACCGACCTTTTACGGCGTCAGAAACCCAAGCCATCCAGGACTATTTAGCTCCCGCCTTAACCCAATGGGCGGCGCACGGAGCTGGACTGAACGCTTCTTTCGAGATTCGCTTTCAACAAGTGATCGTCATTGCGGTGGACGAAACCGTAAATGCAGCCTCTGGCTGTTCTATCGATGCGTCAACGCGCTGGTTTAAGGAGATGGGAACAAATCTAGGAATCGACTTCTTCGATCGCAGTACGGCGGTGGTGAAGGGCGAAGAACTTACCTTGATTCCGTTAACAGCTTTGAAAAACAATCCAATATTGACGCCATCCACGCATATTATTCCACTTCAAACGGAATCATTAGGTGTTTACCGCGCGGGCTGGTTACAAGCCGCAAACACCACTTGGTTACAACGTTATTTCGCATAAGATGGCAGAAGATCTACTCAAAATCGAGGGAACGCGCGCAGAAAAATACACGTCCTTATATCCCCAAATTCAATCGCTCCTAGCCGGAGAAACAGACAAATACGCAAACTTAGCCAATATCGCAGCGGCGGTGCACGAGGTTTTTGGCTTTTTCTGGGTGGGATTCTATTTAACGAAAGAAAATCAATTAGTCTTAGGGCCTTTTCAGGGCCCAGTGGCTTGCACGCGAATTCCGTTCCATAAGGGAGTTTGCGGACATGCGTATACCACAAAAGAAACGGTGTTAGTGCCGGACGTGGAGGCATTCCCAGGACATATAGCCTGTGCTTCAGCTTCGAAGTCAGAGATTGTATTACCTGCGATCGTGAAAGGCGAAGTCGTGCTCGTATTTGATCTGGATTCAGATCAATTAGCAGACTTTTCTGAGGTGGATCAGCAGGGGTTAGAAAAAATTATCGAATTAATTGAGGAGTCGTGGACTTCTTGGGTCTAGGCTAATCTAGCAATCACCGTTTCGCCTCCCACAGGCTTGTCGTCGATATTCACACAGATTTCTGCGTCTAAAGGCAAGTAGATATCGATGCGGCTACCGAATTTGATAAAGCCAAATTCTGTTCCTTGAACAACAGCATCCCCTTCTTTCGCATACCAACAGATACGTTTAGCTAGAGCCCCAGCAATCTGACGGAATAAGATTTCTGTTCCATTTTCGTGCTTTACTACATAGGTAGTGCGCTCGTTTTCGGTGCTAGATTTTGGGTGCCAAGCCACTAGGAATTTACCTGGGTGGTACTTGAAATACGAAACAATGCCGGAGATCGGGTTGAAATTAATGTGCACATTGATAGGTGACATAAAGATCGAAACCTGGCGGCGCGGACCTTGGAAATATTCTGTTTCGACTGTTTCCTCGATCACCACTACTTTGCCATCTGCCGGAGCGATGATGTTTTTAGGGTCTAGCACTGTATGGCGCTTAGGAACACGAAAAAATTGTAGGATGATTAAGTAAAACAACGCGGTGATGACCACTACGGCCTCTCTTACATACACTTGTTCAGTAAAGAAATACGCAACCAGGCCATTAATACCTAATACGATGAGTAATGAAGTGAGTAATAGGGTTCGTCCTTCTCTATGTAATGTCATACGTTGAATGCTAAATAACCTTGTTAATTTACAAAATTAGTTATTTTTGGGGAGCCAACCATAATTCTATGCTAAAAAAAGCGAGTCTGTCCCTTCTGTTTGTTCTCCTAATCGGCTTTACAGCGCAGGCTCAGTTTATTAAATGGCAGGAGGAAAATGCCTCTAGTTTTTTGCGGTTGAATTTAAATACCCATGAAATTTCGCGTTTCCGTCCAGAACATGGCTGGAAGGTTTTAGATACCTTACAGACGATTGATTTTGATTTTAGGGATATTAACCCGACATCTGAAGGAATTAATGAATTCCAAATTAATAAAGGCAATACCTATTACTTGACTATTCATTGTACCGGCCAGGTCTATGAATTGAATAAGACTACTTGGACGTTAAAGCGCTTAGATCAAACATTTTTCCGTGGTGCGAATTGCAAGAACAGTGTGTTTATGCGGGGGGATGAATTGTACTCTTTTGGTGGTTATGGGTTTTATAGGACGACAAATATATTGACCAAATACGATTTTATTGGACGTGAATGGTTGTCTATCGCGGCAGATGGCGATGTTCCTAGTTCAATTTTTGATGGATTATTTGGTTATTCAGTAAAGAAGGATCGATTTTATCTGCTGAGTACCGTAACCATAAATGATACAGAGCAGAAAAATGCCTTTAATCGAGATTTTGGCATGTATGAATTTGATTTCTTTACTAAAAAATTCACATGCATAGGAGAGGTTAAGTTGCAAGTAGTGCGTGATTATCTGATGACTAAAGCAATTAAGCACTATCTATTTACTGGACGGTATTTCATTATTCCTGATAAACCCAATGCAGATTATGCTTATGATACGATGCTTATAATTGATATAGAGGATAACTTCAAAGTCTACCAATGGACGAATCCACATCGGGTGTATTTAAATTCCCATGGTGGAGATGAAACCGAAAATTACATGCATGTGAAGGGCGATAGCATTTTGTGGGCGAGCCCGATTGAGCGAAAAATGAATAATGAAATGGCCTTTTCTCATTTGCTCATTAGTCAAGTGTTACGCGAATCTTCCTATATAGGGACGTTGGATGAAAGTCCTTGGTATGAAAAGTTTTCGGTCGCCTTGATTTCAATCGTATCTTTGTTGTTCCTTTTGTTGGGAATACAATTCTATCGTCGCTACCAACGTAATAAATTAAAGAAATCGATTCGCTTTATGCTAGGGGCAAACGAACGATTGTTCTTGGATTTCTTGCTTTTGAACTACGAGCAAGGATTTGTCAATGGTCATCAGATTATTGCCTTCTTTGGCAAACACAAAAGTTCTCCAGAATCGCAACGTCAGTTTAGAGCGAAATTGATAGAGAATTTCACTAAAACGCTTGGTTTACTTTTTGTAGATAAAGAAATTTTAGATGTACAACTCGATGAGCGGGATCAACGGATGTTTACCTACCGTTTACAGCCGGGAATTTACCGAAAGCTGAAATCGCTCTAGTCCTTAAAGATGATGATGGGATCCGTTTCGATGGTGTTGCTTTTATTGAAAGCATTATCCCGAATGAAAATTTTAAATTTCAACGTATCATTTTTCGCCGTAAACTGCGGGCTATAGCCTTTATAGAAAGCGTACACGAATTGGGTAGAATAATCAATGCTACCTTCAATGGGTCCTGATTTTTGATTCGGTTTAAAGTTGAAATTCATTAAACCGCCCAAAGCCGGCGTAAACGTGATTGGAATAAAGACTCCATTCTTCTGCAGCAGCACGGCCACCTCGAAATTGCGAAAATCTTTGTATTTCAGGTCAGCCTTGAGTTGCGCATCGGTTAATCCTAAATCCCCTTCCGCATCCTGAAAGTTAAAGCTCATTACGACAGAATCGATTTTCGTTGTCCCACCAAATCCATCATTACTCGTTTTCGTGAGCTTCTGAATCGACTTAAAGGTAATCGCAGGCGTAGAGCTAAAGCTAGGTTCTTGTACACAAGCACCCAGACTTAGTAAGACTATCGCTACAACTCCGGCTAATTTCCGCATCGATTCATTCTAATTTTCAACAGTAAAGTTAATGATTTGCGTTAATTTTGCGCTACATCAGGAAGAATCAAATGGATCAGGCGATCGCGAAAGAAAGAAAAGAACTTAAAAAACGGGTCTTGCACATGCAGGCAGCTGATTTTGACGCGCTTGCTTTGGCTGTTTTTCGCTATCAGGCACAGTATAATCCTCTGTATCATCAGTATATACAGCTTTCTGGTGTTTCGCCAGACAAGGTAGCCCATTGGACTGAAATCCCTTTTTTGCCGATTGAATTATTCAAAAATCACCAGGTGTTATCAGGGTCTCAGCCGGTTTTGTTCTCTTTTGAGAGTTCTGGAACGACGGGTCAAATTCCCTCCAAACACCCCGTTTGCGATCCCGGATTCTACCAAGAAATTTCCAAAATTGCTTTTGAGCGCGAGTATGGCCCATTAAGTGATTACCATATTTTCGCCTTGTTACCGTCTTATTTAGAGCGCTCTACTTCCTCACTCGTATTCATGATGGATCATTTCATTAAGGCATCAGGCTCAGAGTTGTCTGGTTTTTATTTGAATCAGTACGAGGAGCTGGTAGATGCTTTGCGTCAGGCCTTAACGACGAATAAAAAGGTGTGGCTGATGGGGGTGACCTTTGGTTTATTGGATTTAGTGGATTCAGGGATTGATTTGACTTTCTTGCAGGAGCATAAAGAACGCTTGATTGTGATGGAGACGGGTGGGATGAAAGGTCGCCGCAAAGAGTGGATTCGCGATAAGGTGCATGCCTATTTACAGGAGAAGATGGGACTTGATTCGGTTGCCTCTGAATATGGAATGACCGAGTTGTTTTCGCAGGGCTATGCAAAATCCCAGGGTATTTTTACCCCAGCTTATACGATGCGGGTTTGTTTGAGAGAGGTGGGCGATCCGTTTGCTTTAGTGACGCAGCCGCATAAAACGGGGGGAATAAAAGTGGCGGATTTGGGAAACATCGACTCCTGTTCCTTTATCGAAACTCGGGATTTAGGCTCCTTAGAAGATGATGGAATCCGATTTAAAGTACTAGGACGATTCGACAATTCCGAAATGCGCGGTTGCAGCTTGATGGTCTCAGGGATGGGGAACTAGCCACGATGAGCCGTCCTCGTAGAATTCATTTTTCCAAATAGGCACTTCTTGTTTCAAGGTATCAATCAACCATTCACATGCTTTGAAGGCTTCTGCTCGGTGCACGGAAGTTACTCCGATCAATACGGCAATGTCTCCAATTTCCAGCGGTCCCGTTCTGTGGACCAAAGCGATGCGCTCTACTGGCCATTTCTCAGCCGCTTGGGCGCATAACAATTCGATTTGCTTCAAAGCCATGGGAGGGTAGGCTTCCATCGTCAATGCTTTGACGTCTTTTCCTTGATTTTTATTTCTGATGGTCCCTATAAACAGACAAATGCCACCTGCCACCGGATCCTGCAAGAATTGGTAGTAGGGATCAATCGAAATCGCCTCAGCGCTCAAGTCGATTTTATGGATCATTTTCTGCTGTAGGTCAAATAGCTGTATTGGTAGGTGTTTTTCTCATCCGTCACCCCGCGTTCTTTTTCCATTACCGTCCATTGATCCGCTGAAATTTTAGGAAAAAAGGCGTCGCCCTCGAAAATGTCGTGTAATTGAGTGACCAAAATTTGATCCGCCACCGCTAATGAAAGCGCATAAATTTCAGCGCCACCCACGATGAAAATGTCTTCGCGGCTAAGCGATTTTGCCTTTAAGATGGCCTCTTCGATGGAAGTCGTGCAGATGACGCCTTCGATTTGTAAGCCGGGTGTGCGCGAAATAACGATCGTGGTGCGATTTGGAAGAGGCTTTCCAATAGAATCGTAGGTTTTGCGCCCCATGATAATTACGTGACCCGTAGTTAAGGCCTTGAATCTTTTCAGATCCGCCGGCAAATGCCAAATAAGTTCATTGTTTTTCCCAATGACCCGGTTTTCATCAAAAGCAACGAGTATTTTTATCACGATTTCTACAATTTGTTGTCAAAAATAAGGGAAATTTTGGGTTCTGCCACACCAAGACGAAAGTCTCTTTTTTATTTTGCAAATCGACCCTAAAACGCTAACTTTGCACAATTTTGGAGCTTATCCAAGCAAGCCAAAAAACACATATCCATTCAGAATTTAATTTATACCCACTGTGCCTAAAGATTCCTCGATTAAATCCGTCCTAATTATTGGTTCTGGTCCTATTGTGATCGGTCAAGCTTGTGAATTTGATTATTCCGGTTCCCAAGCCGCTCGTTCCCTGAGGGAAGAAGGCATCGAGGTGATCTTGATTAACTCGAATCCAGCGACAATTATGACCGATCCGATGAACGCGGATCACGTCTATTTGAAGCCATTAGAGAAAGCATCCATCATTCACATCTTAGAAAATCACCAAGTGGATGCCGTTTTGCCTACTATGGGAGGTCAAACTGCCTTGAACTTAGCGATCGATTGTGATGCGGCGGGGATTTGGGCCAAATATGGTGTGCGCATTATCGGGGTGGATATCAAAGCCATCGAAACGACGGAGGATCGCGAGAAATTCCGTTTGAAGATGATAGAAATCGGAGTGGGCGTTTGTAAAGGACGTACAGCTCGTTCGTTCCTGGAAGGAAAAGAGATTGCACAAGAAACAGGATTCCCCTTAGTGATTCGCCCTTCGTTTACCTTAGGAGGAACCGGTGGTGGTTTTGTCCATGATCCTAAAGATTTTGATGCAGCCTTAAACAAAGGTTTGCACGCATCCCCTACACACGAAGTGTTAGTGGAGCAATCCATCATGGGGTGGCAAGAATATGAATTAGAACTTTTACGCGATAATTTAGGGAACGTGATTATTATCTGTTCGATCGAAAACTTCGATCCGATGGGTATTCACACGGGAGATTCGATCACGGTGGCGCCAGCGATGACGCTTCCCGACACGATTTACCAACGCATGCGCGACATGGCCATCAAGATGATGAACGCCATTGGTCAGTTTTCAGGGGGATGTAACGTCCAGTTCTCCTTGAACCCGGAGACAGATGAGATTATCGCGATTGAAGTTAATCCGCGGGTATCTCGCTCTTCGGCTTTGGCCTCTAAAGCAACTGGATATCCGATTGCGAAGATTGCTGCGAAAATGGCGATCGGTTATAATTTAGATGAATTAACGAATGCGATTACGGGTACAACGTCTGCTTATTTCGAGCCGGCTTTAGACTACGTGATTGTGAAAGTGCCGCGTTGGAATTTTGACAAATTCAAAGGAGCAGATCGCACCTTAGGATTGCAAATGAAATCCGTGGGTGAAACGATGGGTATCGGTCGTAATTTCCAGGAAGCCTTACAAAAAGCGTGTCAGTCTCTCGAGATTAAGCGTAATGGAATGGGTGCGGATGGAAAAGAATTGCGCGATCAAGATGCGATTTTGTACTCTTTGGCGAATCCATCTTGGAATCGTTTGTTCCATATTTACGATGCTTTCAAAATGGGCATTTCGTTCAAAACGATTCAGCAATTAACCAAGATCAACAAATGGTTCTTGAACCAAATCGAAGATCTAGTGCGCGTGGAAAAAGAGATGGAAAAATACTCGATCCACAATATCCCTACGATTTTATTAGAAGAAGCGAAGCACAAAGGTTTTGCAGATCGCCAAATCGCCCACACCTTACGTTGCCTAGAATCAGAGGTATACGATAAGCGTAATGCGGTAGGTATCAAGCGTATTTACAAATGCGTAGATACCTGTGCGGCAGAATTTGAAGCGAAGACACCGTATTACTACTCGACTTTTGGTCAAGAAGGAGCTTCGGCTGTGTTAGATAACGAATCAGTCGTATCTCCGAAGAAGAAAGTAGTCGTTTTAGGTTCTGGTCCAAACCGTATCGGTCAAGGGATTGAGTTTGACTACTCGTGTGTGCACGGCGTATTAGCCGCAAAAGAAGCGGGTTATGAGACGATTATGATCAACTCGAATCCAGAAACAGTTTCGACAGACTTTGACATCGCAGATAAATTATACTTCGAACCGGTATTCTGGGAGCATGTTTACGATATCATTCAGCACGAGAAACCGGAAGGAGTTATCGTTCAATTAGGAGGCCAAACAGCCTTGAAATTAGCTGAGAAGCTTTCGAAATACGGCATCAAAATCTTAGGAACTTCGTTCGAAGCCTTGGATTTAGCGGAAGACCGCGGTGCGTTCTCGAGCTTGTTGAAAGATTTAGCTATTCCTTATCCTAAATTTGGGGTATGTGAAGATGCAGACAATGCGGTGGCATTAGGTCGCGAATTAGGTTATCCTTTATTAGTGCGTCCATCCTATGTATTAGGTGGTCAGTCGATGAAAATTGTCATCAACGAACAAGAATTAGAGCAACACGTAGTGGATATCTTACGCGATATTCCAGGCAATAAAATTTTATTAGATCACTTCTTAGAGAATGCGATCGAGGCGGAGGCAGATGCGATCTGCGACGGCGAAGACGTGTACATCATCGGAATGATGGAGCACATCGAGCCAGCGGGTATCCACTCGGGTGACTCTCACTCAGTCCTGCCTCCTTTCGATTTGTCGGAGCATGTGATGAAGCAAATCGAAGATCACACGCGTAAAATTGCGGTGGCTTTGAAGACCAAAGGTCTATTAAACATCCAATTCGCCGTAAAAAACGAAGTGGTGTACATCATCGAAGCGAACCCTCGTGCCTCTCGTACCGTTCCATTCATTTGCAAGGCTTACCAAGAGCCTTACGTGAACTACGCGACGAAAGTTATGTTAGGGGACAAGAAGGTGAAGGATTTCAATTTTAAGCCAGTGAAAAAGGGATTTGCCATCAAAATTCCGGTATTCTCTTTCTCTAAATTCCCGAATGTAAACATGGAATTAGGGCCAGAAATGAAGTCGACAGGTGAAGCGATCTATTTCATTGACGATTTGAAAGACGATTTCTTCCGCAAAGTATACGGTGAAAGAAACTTATATTTAAGTAGATAAGATGCTGAAATTACTAGCCTTAGGATTAGTATTGTATTATGTCGTAATCCCTTTGTTACGGTTTTTAATGAAGGGTTACGTCATCACGCAGGTGCACAAAAAGATGTCAGAGCAGGAAATTCGCTCGAAACAAAATGCCGCACGTAGTCGTAAAGAAGGTAGTATTGATGTGGACTTCGTTCCACCCTCTGCTACTAAATCGAAGTCTTCAGACGACGGTGATTATGTTCCCTACGAGGAAATTAAGGATTAACAAGCGATTCGATCACCTTAGGGAAATCGCGGTGCTCTAACACCTGACCTTTTTTAGCGACATCTTCTGGAGTATCACTCGGTAAAACCGGGAATGAACTCTGGAAGATGGTCGCACCTTCATCATAATGCTCGTTCACATAGTGAATCGTAATGCCGGATTCCTTTTCGCCCGCCGCAACGACCGCTTTGTGAACAAAATGGCCATACATCCCTTTTCCGCCAAATTTAGGCAATAAGGCCGGGTGGATATTGACGATTCTTTGAGGGAATGCCTTCACGAAATCACTCGGAATTAGCCACAAGAAGCCGGCTAAAATGAGCCAATCCGTCCGTAACGATTGAACTTCTTTCAACACTGTTCCGTTCTTATAAGATTCTCTGTCAAAAACGCGGCAAGGTACGCCTAATCGCTCCGCTCGCTGAATAATCCCCGCTGAAGGGTTATTACAGTAAATCTGGGTGATTCTGACTTGATCGGATCCTTTGAAATGTTCGATGATTTTTTCGGCATTAGAACCCGAACCAGACGCAAATAAGACGAGATTTTTCAAAGGATATCAGTTGTTTACTACAAATTTACATTCTTTCAGTTAAATTTAAGGCATGAAAATAGGGATCGTTTGTTATCCGACGTATGGCGGAAGTGGTGTGGTGGCGACTGAATTAGGCAAAGCTTTGGCCTTAGCGGGTCACCAGGTTCACTTTATTACGTACACGCAGCCTCCGCGCTTGGACATTTTCTCTGAAAATATCTTCTACCACGAGGTTTCTGTGGCGTCCTATCCCTTATTCGAATACTTGCCTTATGAGTCTGCTTTGGCTAGTAAAATGGTCGATGTGACGGTAAATGAGAAGTTGGATTTAATCCACGTACATTATGCGATTCCGCACGCTTCTGCAGCCTATTTAGCGAAGCAAATTCTAAAATATAAGGGAATTCACGTGCCAGTCATTACCACTCTGCACGGAACAGATATCACCTTAGTAGGGCGCGATCCCTCTTTTGAACCAGTGGTTACCTTTTCTATTAACGAATCGGATGGGGTGACGGCGGTGTCTGAGAGTCTGAAGAATGATACCTATGATGAGTTTGAGATTTTGAGTCACATCGAGGTCATTCCTAATTTTATCGATTTAAATCGCTTTCAAAAACGACCGCACGAGCACTTCAAAAAGTCCCTTTGCCCTAATGGCGAGAAGCTGTTAATGCATACGTCGAATTTCCGTGCCGTAAAACGTATAGAAGATGTAGTGCGTGTTTTTGCGTTAGTGCGCAAAAAAATCCCATCGAAATTAGTCTTGATTGGCGATGGGCCGGAACGTTCCGGTATAGAGGCATTGTGCCGGGAACTAGAAGTGCAATGCGATGTCCGTTTCTTAGGGAAGATGGATGGAATTGAGGAGGCTTTGTCTTTAGCGGATTTGTTTTTATTAACCTCTGAAAAAGAGAGTTTTGGATTAGCTGCTTTAGAAGCCATGGCCTGTGAAGTACCCGTGATTTCTTCCGATGCAGGGGGTATTCCGGAAGTGAACATTCATGGTGTGACTGGTTATGTGAGCGAGATAGGCGACGTGAAAGACATGGCGGCGAATGCCATAAAGATGTTATCGGATCCTATTTTGCATGATCAAATGAAGGCGAATGCCTTAGCTCGGGCACAGGAATTCGACATCGTTAAAATTCTGCCTTTGTACGAAAAGTACTACGAACGTATTACCTCCAAAAGCTGGAAATTCCCTAAACAGAACGATTAACCTGGCTTTCATCTGTACACTCTTTTAGCAGTGTTGCCATCGACTTTTTTACTCGAGGATCTTCAAACAAGGGCGCTATTTCTGCCAAAGGCGTCAAGATAAACTTGCGTTCCGCAATCCGTGGATGTGGAATGCTCAGGTCTGATTCTGCGATGATTACATCACCGTAATACAAAATATCAAGGTCAAGTGTTCGTGGTCCCCAGCGTTCTTTGCGTTCTCTGCCAAAACCCTTCTCAATATCGAGTAATTCCTTTAAACAGGCCTCTGGTTTCAGTGTGGTAGTCACGAGCACTACTTGGTTTAAGAAGTCTGCTTGTGGGATGGGCCCCCACGCTTCTGTTTGGTAAATGGAAGAGTAAACCGAAATTTTTCCTATTTTTTTTTCAATAAGCGGGTAGGCTCCCTCGAAAATTTCCCGGGTATTTCCTAGATTGCCGCCCAAAGAGAGGAAGAGATGCTGAGTCATTCCTTAAAATTACGAAAAAAGCGCGATGCAATGAGTTATACCGCAGATGATTTACAGCCTGGAATGCTTTTGCTGGCGGAACCTTTTCTAGAGGATCCGTCCTTTCATCGCTCGGTGATCTTGCTTTGCGAACATACAACGGCACATTCTTTTGGGTTAGTGTTGAATAATAAGCAAGAAATTGTGTTTGATTCCTTTGTGGATGAAAAGGTGCTGGAGGACGTGCCCCTTTATTCTGGCGGTCCGGTGGATCCCACCATTATGCAGTTTGTGCACCGCAGACCAGATTTAATTCCGGATGGCGTCTTGATAGGGCCGGGTATTTATTGGTCAGGGAGTTTCGAAGTCGCTATCGATAAGGTGGTGGCTGGGGAGATTGGATTCGATGAAATCAAATTCTTTATAGGCTATTCTGGTTGGGGAGCGGGTCAGCTGGAGCGTGAGGTGCGTTCGAATGCGTGGATTTTGCATCCAGGGAATGATAAATTAGTGTTTGATGAGCCGCATGACCGGTTGTGGAGAAAGATTCTGCATGCCAAAGGCGGGGACTTTCGTGTCCTCTCCACCTATCCAAACGATCCTAATTTGAATTAAGAAATGCGGGCCCAGTTGGTCGTGTCTTTACGCTGGGTTCTGACTTGCTCGCGAATCATTGCGTATTCGGATTTTTCGAGGTTCGGATCCTCTTCTAAGATTTTTTGGGCTGTCTCCCGGGCTACTTTAAGGATTTCGCCGTCTTTCGCGAGGTCAGCGATCATCAGGTCGATGGCGCCACTTTGACGGGTACCAGAAATATCCCCTGGTCCTCGTAATTGCAAATCCACTTCGGCGATTTCGAATCCGTTATTGGTTTTCACCATGGTTTCGATGCGTTTCTTAGTGTCTGCGCTAATTTTGAAACCGGTCATCAAGATGCAATAACTTTGTTCCGCACCCCTACCTACACGACCTCTGAGCTGGTGCAATTGTGATAAGCCAAATCTTTCCGCGCTTTCGATGACCATTATGGAGGCGTTAGGTACGTTAACCCCTACTTCAATGACGGTAGTAGCCACCATGATTTTTGTCTCATTTTTCACGAAGCGAGCCATCTCGATGTCCTTGTCCACTGGTTTCATTTTTCCATGCAAGATCCCCAAAGGCACCTCCGGAAATGCCCGCGAAATACTTTCGTAGCCATCCATCAAGTCTTTGAAGTCCATTTTTTCGGATTCTTCGATTAAAGGATAGACAATATAGATTTGGCGGCCTTTGCTGAGCTCGCTTTGGATGAAGGCAAATACTTGCAATCGATGCGTATCGTAGCGGTGGGTCGTCTGGATGGGCTTGCGGCCCACGGGTAATTCGTTAATTATCGAAATATCTAAATCTCCATAGAGCGTCATCGCTAAAGTCCTTGGAATCGGCGTCGCCGTCATGACTAAAATGTGCGGATGGAACGTTTTGTTTTTGTCCCAAAGCTTCGCCCGCTGTGCCACCCCAAACCGGTGTTGCTCATCGATGATGCACATCCCTAGGTTCTTAAATTGAACAGAATCCTCGAATAAAGCATGTGTTCCCACTAAAATCTGTAATTTCCCGGACTGCAAATCCTCATGTAAGCCCACGCGGTCTTTCTTCTTAACAGACCCGGTCAGCTTCGCGATCGTGATGCCTAATAAATCCGCAAACTGTTTTAAACCTTGGTAATGCTGATCCGCCAAAATCTCTGTAGGCGCCATCAAACAGGCCTGAGCCCTATTATCAATGGCCAACAGCATCGATATAAAGGCCACAATGGTTTTTCCCGAACCCACATCTCCCTGCAACAAACGATTCATTTGCTTCCCAGACCGCATATCGGCAAATATCTCCCGAATCACCTGCTTCTGCGCATTGGTCAATTCGAAAGGCATGTGTTCTTGGTAGAACGTCGTTAATAACGCGGCAGAAGAAAACACCTGCCCCGGGAAAGCTACTTTTCGAATCAAATTCTGCTTAATCAAGCGCAATTGATTGTAAAATAATTCCTCAAATTTCAATCGGCGACGGGCCTGGTGAAGCCACGTTTCGCTTTGGGGTAAATGAATATGGTATAAAGCCTCCTGCTTGGAAATCAACTTAAACTGAGTGGTAACATCCCCCGGCAAAGTCTCTCTGATGTAAGGAAACGCAATTTCTAGTAAGTTTTTTTGCAAGGTGGCGATCGCCTTGCTATCGATGTATTGCTTCCGAAGCTTCTCCGTCAAAGGATAAACGGGTTGGAAATACTTGCCCGAGGCTTGCTCCCCTTTGTAGACCTCCATTTCTGGATGGGTCATTTGAATGGTGCCGTTGAAGCTAGTCGGCTTGCCATAAAACAAGTAGTCTACGCCGGTATTTAAAGACTTTTCGAGCCATTTCACACCCTGAAACCAGACTATTTCAATGCAGCCGGTCGCATCACAGACCTGTGCCACGATGCGCTGCCGGTGTCCAGCCCCTATTTTTTCTTTGAAGCGGATTCTTCCTACGAACTGTGCATGATCCATTTCGTCCGTGATAGAGGCGATGGGATGAACCACGGTGCGGTCCTCGTAGCGGAACGGAAAATATTGAATCAAGTCACCGTAGGTGAACATCCCTAGTTCGGTCTGTAGCAACGTAAGCTTCGCAGGGGTCATCCCACGAAGTTTGGCTAGATCAGTATCGAAAAAAGGTACAAGCGACATGCACGAAAAATTTTGTGAATTTAGGTATATTTACAGAACGATTGCGAAAATACCCCCAAACATGAAGAGTTTTTTAGACCAAGAATTTGAATCCGACGGCTTTGTGCTCAGCAATGTCGAAGATTTATTTAATTGGGCGAGGGCGAGTTCGCTTTGGCCCATGAGCTTTGGTTTAGCGTGTTGTGCGATCGAAATGATGCAAGCCTTTGCTTCAGGCTACGATTTAGATCGTTTTGGGGTATTTCCTCGGCCTTCCCCGCGTCAGTCAGACGTGATGATTGTGGCTGGAACCGTAACCTTTAAAATGGCAGATCGGATTCGTCGTCTTTACGAACAAATGCCAGAACCGCGGTATGTGATTTCGATGGGTTCTTGTGCAAATTGTGGTGGTCCCTATTGGGAACACGGCTACCATGTGGTGAAAGGAGTGGACAAAATTATCCCGGTAGACGTTTATGTCCCAGGTTGCCCGCCGCGTCCAGAAGCACTTTTAGGAGGTATCATTAAATTACAACAGAAGATTAGTCAGGAGACCCTTGTGGCTCCTACACGCATATTAGAAGCCTTAAATAAATAGGATGGAACTGTCAGCAATTCAAGCATTTTTGCAAGCAGAATTTGGTTTCGAATCCCACTGGGAGGAGGAATTAAGTCGATTGACCTTGCCTGCGGAGCAGATATTGCCGGTTTGTGCGTTTCTCTGGAAAAACCCAGCCACCTATTTTGATTCCCTTTCTTGTATCACGGCTATCGATCAAGGGCCAGAAGCGGGAAAAATGGAAGTTATTTATACGCTTTATTCAATCCCGAATCATCTTACTTTGCATTTGCGGGTAATTTTAGAACGCTCGGCACCCGTGGTTTCTTCTGTATCTTCTGTCTGGAGAACGGCGGATTGGCACGAGAGAGAGGCGTTCGATTTCTTTGGTATTGAATTTACCGGTCATCCTGATTTACGCAGAATATTGCTTCCAGAAGACTGGGAGGGACATCCATTGCGTAAAGATTACGTGGAACAAACGAAATACCACGGTATTCAAGTGAAATACGATCGATGAAAATAGCCGGATTTACCTTTATACGGAATGCGGTGAAGAACGATTATGCCATCGTAGAAGCTATCACGTCGATTTTACCCATCTGCGACGAGTTCGTGGTGGCGGTAGGGGCGTCGGAAGATGAGACTTTGGCCTTAATTCAATCGATTCCGTCGGATAAAATCAAAATTGTGGAGACGGTTTGGGATGATGCTAAACGAGAAGGCGGCGCCACATTTGCCTTAGAAACAGATAAAGCGCTTCAGGCGATTTCCAAAGATATCGATTGGGCTTTCTATATCCAAGGGGACGAATGCGTGCACGAAGCGGATTTGCCTGTCGTGAAAGCGGCGATGGAGGCGAATTTGACAGATTCGAACGTAGAAGGTTTACTCTTTCATTACCGCCATTTTTACGGTTCTTATGGCCATGTGGCGGTGTCACGGCGTTGGTATAGACGAGAAATTCGGGTGGTAAAAATGCATCCAGGTGTTCATTCCTATAAAGATGCGCAGGGTTTTAGAAAAGACGGCAAAAAGCTACAAGTGAAATTAATTCCGGCTTATATTAACCATTATGGCTGGGTGAAACCGCCCGAAGGCCTGAACAATAAGGTGCGCAACTTCACGCAATTCTACCACGATGACGCTTGGTTAGCCGAAAATGTGCCGGCAGATTACCAGTTTGATTACGGTAATGCGGAACGTTTGTTCCGATTTGAAGGCACGCATCCAGCCGTGATGGCGGATCGGGTAGCGCGTTCAAACTGGCCTTTCTATTTTGATCCGGTCGAATTAGAAAAGAAAATGACTTTCCGCCGTAAGATTTTGCAGAAGATTGAAGACCTCACCGGGTACCGCGTGGGCGAGTACAAAAACTACCGCCTGCTGTAATGGAAGAGTCGATTCAATTTTTCCCGGCTTCTCAGGCGCCCATAAATCCCTATTTTTCCATCCTCATTCCGAGCTGGAATAATTTGGCCTATTTGCAATTATGTATTGCTGCCATCCGAAAACATTCGACGACCTCTTTTGAAATCATTTTGCATTTAAATGAGGCGAATGACGGTTCCAAAGAATGGGTCGAATCCCAAGAAGATATCGCTTTTTCGTATAGCCCGATCAACGTGGGCGTTTGCTACGCGATGAACGCGATAGTCAAACTGGCTCGCGCGGATTATTTCTTGTATTTGAACGACGATATGTACGTGCTGCCTCATTGGGATGGTTTTTTGAAAGAGGAAATTGAACTCATCGGACATACGGAATTCTTTTTATCGGCCACGGCGATCGAGCCGAAAGCCCAAAGTGCGTGTTCCATTCAGGCTGATTACGGCCGTTCTTTGGCCACTTTCGAGGAAGAAAGATTACTTGAAACCTATGACTCTTTACCTTTTGCAGATTGGCAAGGAGCGACTTGGCCGCCTAATGTGGTGCACCGGTCGCTTTGGGATAAAGTGGGAGGCTATTCGAATGAATTTACGCCGGGAATGTATTCAGATCCCGATTTTTCGATGAAATGCTGGCAGGCAGGTGTTCGCTTGTTCAAGGGTATTTCGCGGAGTAGGGTTTATCATTTTGGGTCCATTTCCGTGAAACGTGTGAAGCAAAACAAGGGTTATTACCAGTTTATTCGCAAATGGGGGATGACTTCGTCTACCTTGTCAAAATACTACCTGAGACGCGGGGATACATTCGATGGGCCGTTGGTTCTTCGCCCCATTCCTTTTACAGTGACTTTGAAAAATCTGTACTACCGATTAAGTCTTCCGTTTAGAAAATAGAGAATATTAGTTTGAAGCTGTAAAGGAAACTGCCTAGCGCCGATTTTCCTTTATAGGCTAACATCGCTCGGTGGTGTGTAGCGACAGTTAGGAATCTTCGTATGCGGGCCGCGATGCTGGCTGACGCAAAATCCTGAGCTAATGCCTGCAAAATTTCAAGTTCATCGCCGGCAGGACAGCGTTCCGCTAGTAAAGAAAGTCTCATTACAATCCTTACGTTTCGCTCTTCTCTCGAGTTATAATTCTTCTTCCCTTTACTTAAGTCTGCCCCCATCGTGTTGCTGCTGTGTTGGCGGTAATTCACTAAGATCGCAGGGAAATAGGCAACGCCGTTTAGGGCCGCTGCGGCAAAACCCAGGATATAATCGTGTCCCACATAATCCGGAAAAGGCAAGGCGATATCGATGATTTCGCGCTTGAAGAGCATCGCATGCCCCATCGCTTTGGTCCCAAAAACATAGTGCAAAGCAGTCGGATAATCGCATAAATGATTCCGATTGGAGAATTTTCCAGTGACAGTGCCGGCAGCATTGGTCAAAGCAGAATCCGCATAAATCAACGAATGAGAACCAATGGCACCCGCCAACAAACTGATTTTTTCCGGCATCCACACGTCATCCTGATCCGCCAGCGCAATCATTTCGCCTTTTGCGGCCCTGATTCCAGTTTCGAAGGTGGCTAATAAGCCTTGATTAACTGGGTTTACTACCAAGCGAATGCGCGGGTCTCGCGAAACGTATTCCTGCAAAATCGCCAGGGATGAATCAGAAGAAGCGTCGTCCACAAATACAAATTCCAAAGACGTATAGCTTTGAGCTAACAAGCTGTCCACTTGCTCCCGGAGGTATTTCTCCCCGTTGTAGGTGGCCATCACAATGGAAATTAAGGGCGACATTCGGACATTGTTTCTGAAAATTGTCGTAATTTGACCAAAATTTCGATAAAAAGCCGCATTGAAAACATATTTTCGCTTATTAAGCTACGCCGTTTCGATCCGAAAGTATGTATTTCCATACTTCGGTTTTTCCTTGCTAGCGAGTCTATTTGGCATTCTTAATTTTACCTTGCTGATTCCCTTGTTGAACGTCTTGTTCAACCAATCAGCTCCGGAGAATATTCAGATCTACCGCGTTTTACCCGCTTTTTCACTAACGCCGTCCTATTTTTCGTTCTTGTTTAATCACTATTTTTATGGTGCTTTAGCGGATTTTGGACGGATTGGGGCGCTGAAATATGCCTGTGGGGCGATTATGGTTTCGGTGATTTTGTCGAATTTCTTTCGGTATTTTTCCCAAAGAGTCCTCAAAACAGTCGAAGCAGACACCATTGCCTCCTTGCGTCAAGCGGTTTTTGAACGGGCGATTCGCCTAGACCTTAGTTATTTCACAGAGCAGAAAAAGGGCAACCTGATGTCCCGTTTAACGACAGACGTTCAGGAAGTGGAGAATAGTATCGGTCGTGCCTTTACCGCGACTTTTAAAGAGATCTTTACGCTGGTTTTATTCTTCGTTTTCTTGGCGAGTATGTCAGTGAAGCTGACTTTATTTTCGTTGATCATCTTGCCCCTTTCGGGTTCAGTGATTGCGACGATTACGAGACGATTACGCCGCGCCGCAGGGGAGGTGCAACAGCATTTGAGTGGAATTATCAGCTTATTGGATGAGACCTTTGGGGCTATGCGAGTGGTGAAAGCCTTTCGGGCAGAGAAAATGATGGATGCACGGTTCCAAGCGGGAAATGATCGCTACCGGAATTCCTTGTTGAAGATGGTATTCCGCCAAGAGTTAACTTCTCCTACTTCGGAGAGTTTAGGCGTTTTAGTCGTAACGGGTATCCTGTTATATGGCGGTAGTTTAGTCATTAGTGGCGAAGGAGAATTATCTGCATCGACGTTCATTGCCTTTATCGCGACTTTTTCGCAGGTAATGCGTCCGGCGAAAGCCATCGCGGATGCGTTCAGTGGCATTCAGCGTGGGGTCGCTTCGGCAGATCGCATTATCGAAATATTGGATACGGAATCTGAAATCGTAGCGGAGGAGCCGATTACGAAAGTGGAAGAATTTACGGATAAAATCAGCTTCCAGAAAGTTGGTTTCGAATATGTGAAGGGGCGTTCCGTTTTGAAAGAAGTGAGTTTTGCTATTCCCAAAGGAAAAACAATCGCTTTAGTAGGCGCCTCCGGTGGCGGAAAGTCTACGCTAGCAGATCTATTGCCGCGTTTTTACGATCCATCGTCGGGTGTCATTACGTTGGATGGAGTCCCGCTAAAAAACATTCCTTTGGACGACTTAAGAGGCTTGATGGGAATTGTGACCCAGGAGTCGGTCTTGTTCAATGATACGATATTTAATAACATCGCCTTTGGGACGGAGGCTACTCTAGCAGAGGTTCAGGCCGCGGCGAAGATTGCGAATGCACACGATTTTATTTCGGCGAATCCGGAGGGCTACGATAAGGTGATCGGTGATAGGGGCTCTAAATTATCAGGGGGCCAAAGACAACGCATTTCCATTGCCCGCGCCGTTCTCAAAAATCCACCCATCTTGATTCTAGACGAAGCTACAAGTGCGTTAGACAACGAATCCGAAAAGTTAGTACAAGAGGCTTTAGGTCATTTGATGGAGAATCGGACGGTTTTAGTCATTGCGCACCGTTTGTCTACGATTCAACACGCTGATCAGATTTTAGTGGTTCAACAAGGGGAGATTGTCGAACGGGGCACCCACGAGGAATTGATGAAGATTGAGAAAGGGGCCTACGCGGTTTTGGCACAAGGTATATCTGCCTAATTATTGCAAATTTTATTAGCATATCCGTCTGCAAAAAAGTAATTTTGCAACCGATTTTACATACAAAAAATTGTTTCTAAATACCATGTCACAAGCACAATTAGCCCAAAGAATTCAAGCATTAGAAGAATCTTCTACTTTAGGGATGACGAAAAAAGCGCGCGAATTAGCAGCTCAAGGTCACAAAGTAATCAGTCTTTCCGTAGGAGAGCCTGACTTTAAAACACCTGCTCACATCTGTGAGGCGGCTAAAAAGGCAATTGATGACGGTTTTCACGGGTATTCACCTGTTGCAGGTTATCCAGACTTACGTATGGCGATCGCGAATAAATTAAAGCGTGATAATAACTTAGAGTGGGGTTCAGAAAATATCGTCGTGAGTACGGGTGCAAAACACTCTTTAGCGAACGCGATTGCTGCTTTAATTAACCCAGGCGATGAAGTGATTATCTTCGCTCCTTATTGGGTTTCTTACTCAGAGATGGTAAAATTAGCCGAAGGAACTTCGGTAATCGTTCAAGGGGCCTTCGATAATAATTTCAAAGTAACTCCGGAGCAATTCGAAGCAGCTATCACCCCTAAAACAAAAATGGTGATGTTCGCATCTCCTAACAATCCGACAGGATCGGTTTACACAGAATCAGAATTACGTGATATCGCAAACGTGGTAGCGCGTCATGAAAATATCTTCGTCTTAGCAGATGAAATCTACGAATATATCAACTTTACCCAAGGTGGTCACTTCTCGATCGGATCCATTCCGGAAATCAAAGAACGTGTGATCACGGTGAATGGGGTGGCAAAAGGTCACGCGATGACTGGTTGGAGAATCGGTTTTATCGCTGCGGCGAAATGGATTGCGGACGGTGTGGAAAAATTACAAGGTCAAGTGACTTCAGGTACTAACTCAATCGCTCAAAAGGCGGCGGTTGCTGCCTTTAACGGAACATTAGACCATGCTTACGAAATGAAAGCGGCCTATGATCGCCGCCGTAAATTAGTGGTCGAAAAATTACGTGAGATTCCAGGTTTCAAGGTAAATATGCCAGATGGCGCGTTTTATGCGTTCCCAGATATCTCGTATTATTTCGGGAAGACAGATGGAAAAACGGTGATTAAAGATTCAGATGATTTCTGTTCTTGGTTATTAGCGGATGCATTTGTGGCGACAGTTGCGGGTTCGGGTTTCGGAGCACCGGATTGTATGCGTATTTCGACGGCTGCAGCAGACGAGCAATTAGTAGAAGCTTGCGATCGCATTAAGGCGGCCGTGGCTAAATTAAAATAAGATGGGAATCGCGTCCATAGTTATCTTCATTCTAGGCTATTTGGCCATTGCTTTCGAGCATCCATTGAAGATAAATAAAACAGCCTCAGCTTTATTGACGGGCGTTTTAGTGTGGACGATGTATGCGATATCAACGGGTTCCTCTACAGAATTAGGACATCATTTAGCCTCTACCTCGGAGATTTTATTCTTCTTATTAGGCGCGATGACGCTCGTAGAGTTAGTCGATGCTCACCAAGGATTTTATTTCGTTTCTCGATTAATCAAAACGGATCAGGTGATTAAACTGCTATGGATAGTGGGTTTAATCACCTTTTTTATGTCTGCCGTTTTAGACAATTTGACCACCTCGATTGTAATGGTCACCTTGCTTCGGAAGTTGATCAGCCATAAGGAAACCCGGAAGTATTTTGTGGGAATCGTGGTCATCGCTGCGAATGCAGGTGGCTCTTGGTCACCCATTGGTGACGTAACGACGACGATGTTGTGGATAGGAGGTCAAATATCTGCTACAGGCATCATGCAGGGCTTATTTTTACCTGCTTTCATTTCCCTTGTTGTTCCTTTATTCATCGCTTCCTATGTGTTGAAAAAGGAATCCATTGGTCAACCAGTGGCGTTAGAAGCCTTAACTTCAACAGAAGAACGCGATGGAAAGATCATGCTGTTCGCTGGTGCAGGTTCATTAATAGGCGTTCCTATTTTCAAAACGTTGACGCATTTGCCGCCATATATGGGGATTTTATTGGCCCTGGGTTTGGTATGGATTTTGTCTGAACTCTTGCATTCAGAGAAAGATGAGGAGGCGAAGAAGCATCTGAGTGTGGGTTATGCCTTGACCAAAATCGATACTTCCAGTATTCTCTTTTTCCTAGGAATTCTATTAGCTATTGGCGGTTTGGAATCTTTTGGATATTTACACGCACTCTCTGATCAATTAGCGGCTTCATTTGGTGACCAAAACCTCATCGTCACCATCATCGGTTTAGCCTCTGCTGTCGTGGATAATGTACCATTAGTAGCTGCTACGATGGGAATGTATTCGCTAACTGATTTTCCCATGGATCATGAAATGTGGGAATACCTCGCATTCTGTGCAGGTACGGGTGGCAGTATCCTGATCATCGGATCTGCTGCTGGAGTGGCCGTGATGGGAATGGAGAAAATCGAATTCGGCTGGTACCTGAAAAAAATAGGTTTTCTTGCCTTGCTAGGTTATTTTGCTGGCGCCGGTTTGTATTTGATATTGCACTAAAATCCAATCGACATACTAGCACCGTAATACGCTGGGGCCACTTGAGGAGTCAAAGTGAAACGATTCAGTTTTTGCCATTGCGTACGTACTTTCGGATATATCAGGTAGGCCAATTCTGCAGAGGCGATGCCTATGGCCGAGCCCATCAACACATCCGTCACCCAATGTTTATTGTTTGCGATGCGCAATGCGCCGGTAGCAGTGGCTAAGGTGTAGCCCGCTATGACAAATTCAGGATGGGAATCACGGTACTCATGTGCTAAAACGGTTGCTCCGAAAAACGCAGTCGCCGTATGACCGGATGGGAAGGTGTTTTCCGTGCCATCGGGTCTTGCTTCCGTAATGGCGGCTTTTAACCCTTGGGTGGCAACTACGTAAATCCCAGTACCTAAAAGAAAAACTCCCGCCTGATCGAATGCGGCCTCTTTATTTTTGTATTCTAGGATGTTTAATCCAGCGTACATAGCCGCAGGCCCATATTGAATGTAATCATCTAAATGAGTGACCGTTCCTTTCGCGACAATTTTTGTCTGAATTTGCTTGGCAAACGGATTGTAAGTTAATCCACTCGCAATGCTTAGAGCCAAGGGTGCTTTCCACTTTTTAAAAGTAGGCTTTTCTGCTTGTCCAGAAAAGGTAATCAGGCAGATAAGGGCGATTATTCTCATTATTTTTCGGCTAAAAGGCTTTGGATCGTGTGTTCAAAATCGGAGATCCAATCCGCGTAGTATTTCCCCGTTCCAGGGCCAGAGAATCCCGTATGGATTTCTCTTACCATCCCTTTTTTGTCGATGATGAAGGTAGTAGGATAGCCGTTCATTTTACTGAGCATGGGTAATACTTTCTCGATCGTTTTATCCTCCGCTGTTCCAGCAAAAAGGAGGGGATAGCTGATGCCGATTTTCTTTTGGAAATTATTGATTTTAGGGCCAGAAACAGCTATGTCTGCTGAATTCTCGAAGGCGATCCCGAGCACTTCCACCCCTTTGTCTTTGTATCTTTTGTAGAACGGAGATAAGTACCTGGATTCGTCCAAACAATTAGGGCACCAAGACCCCATCAATTCAATCACTACGACCTTGTTTTTAAACCGCTCATCTTTTAAACTTACTTGTTCGCCTGACGTGGTGGGTAAAGTGAAATCAATGCGATCAAAACCGGGCTTTAGGAATGTTAATTTCTTTAAATCCGGCAGCGCCGCGTTCGGATCTAGCTGGCCTTCTACCTTTCTTTCTCCACTTAAACCGGCGGTGAATCTGCCCGAGAAGGAGTTGCCTTTGACTTTGGCCCGAATCATATAAATCCCACTTCCGTCGAAATAACTTAACAGTAGACTATCGCCACTCACATTCCCTTGCAAAAATCGGTAGTCGCCGGAGGTGCGTAGGAAGGTTCCGGTTACTTGGTTGCCTTTCTGCTCAAAAATTCCGACTCCTGGGCTGTGGTTCGAAGCATCACTAAAGAAGTCTGCCATCCATTTTCCACTGATATTTACGGTAGCCGGTTGTAGGCCTACGAATCGGTCAGCTGGACCAGCGATAGCCGTTACCGGAAGGCGGTAAACCGTTTTTTCATTTCTTTTTTTAACGAAATAACCTTTCATTTCGCTGTTTTTTGTCACTCGAAAGAGAAATTCTGAATCGTAAAGATCGAAGGGGATAACGAGGGAGTCCCCTCGAAAATAAGAATCCCCTAAGCTTGATTTTTCAGCGCCATTGATTACTTGGATGGCTAGGTATCCGGCTTTCGAACCTAGGTTAATTTCCAAATGGACGGGAAGCTCACCTCCATGCGTTGCAATAGAAGCTCGCCAAAGACCAGTCATAGGCACTTGCGCAAAGCTCAATAAAGGGGCAAATAGGAGAGCAAATAAGGTCTTTTTCATCAGTGAATCCCGTAGGCGTTTGAACAAAGATACGGGTTCGAAACTTGTCACAAAAAAATCGCGTACAAATTCGTGAATTGATGGCATAGCCGAGGGATAATTTGTATTTTTGTTTTCATCCAAAATTATGCCAGAAAACACCTACCATACCTCCGTCATGTTGCACGAATGCATCGATGGTTTGCACATCGATCCTGCGGGAACCTATGTGGATGTGACCTTTGGTGGAGGGGGGCATTCGAAGGCGATTTTAGCCAAACTAGGTCCGGAAGGTCGCTTGTTTTCTTTTGATCAAGATCCGGATGCCTGGGAGCAGGCCGAGAAAATTGATGATGAGCGTTTAACGCTCATTACGGCGAATTTCCGCTACTTGGAGAAGTATTTGCGCTTGCATCGGGTGAAGCAGGTGGATGGAATATTGGCGGATTTTGGGGTGTCTTCCTTTCAGTTAGATGCGCCGGAGCGCGGTTTTTCGATTCGTTTTGATGGCCCATTGGATATGCGGATGGGTCCCTCAGCTTCGATGACAGCTTCGGAATTATTGAACAGCTATTCGGCAGCGGAATTGCAGCGTATTTTAGGGATGTACGGGGAGGTGAAGAACGCCCGAACTTTGGCCCAAGCGATCATTCAAGCCCGCACCCGAAAAGCCTTAGAAACGACGCAAGAATTTAAAGAAATTTTGAATAAATTAGCTCCTAAACACCGGGAGTTTAAATACTTCGCACAGGTCTTTCAGGCGATTCGCATTGAGGTGAATCAAGAGCTAGCCGTGATCGAAGAGTTTTTAGCTCAGGCACCGGCGATTTTGAAACCGGAAGGCAGATTGGTGATCATGTCGTTCCACTCGTTAGAAGATCGGCTAGTAAAGAATTTTATCAAGGCCGGAAATGTGCAGGGGAAAGAGGATAAGGATCTTTTTGGGGTGGTGCACCGCCCGCTAGAGTCTGTGATTCGCAAGCCGATCACGGCTTCAGAAGAAGAATTGAAATTGAATCCGCGCTCTCGAAGTGCGAAATTAAGAATAGCGTCTAAATTATAATATGGCAACACCGATCGAACCGAAGGAAGGCGGATCTAGGCGAATCTCGAGCCCTAAAAAAGAAGGGATCTTTGATTCCATTTTCAATATTGACTATTTCACAGGCGGCGAATTGCCCGTGATGTGGGTGAAGCGCATTGCTTTTGTGGCTTTTTTGACCCTCATTAATATCTATTATTCGATGCTTGCTGACGGTAAGTTGCACCAAATTCAGAAAGAAAAAAGTGCCCTAGAAGAGGATCGAGCTGATTATACTACGCAAAAAGCGGAATATATGAAGGTGAGTAAGCAAACGAATTTGGAAGAAACACTGAAGCGCTATCAAATCGGGGTGAGTACGCTTCCTCCCACTAAAATTATCATTCAAGTCAATAAAGAGCAATAATGGCGAAGGAGAAAAGACCTAATATTCGGGGCTTAATTACAAGACGATTCTACACGTTTTTTATCATCATTTTGGCTGTATTCTTGTACCTGCTGTTTAGTTTGTACAAAGTGGTGGTGCTGAAAGGGCCTAAGTTTCGCTCAGAAGCCATGGCGACTTATGTGAAAAAACGAAAGATCGAAGCCACGCGCGGTAATATCTATTCGGATGATGGAAGTTTATTGTCTACGACCTTGCCTAAATACCGCTTAGGGATGGATCCTTCTGTTTTAACAGGAAATACGAAAGCGGATGAATTCTATAAACAACACATTGATGGCTTAGCGGCGGCGCTGGCGAACTTCTTTAAAGATCGAACTGCGGATGAATACAAGGAAAAGATTGCGGCAGCGAGACGTAGTGGACGTACGTATTTGCTGTTGAATAACCGCTTGCTAGATTTTCAAGAAAAGAAAAAAGTATTGAGTTTTCCTTTATTTAGAGAGGCAAAGAATTCGAATAAATCAGGGGTCGTTTTTGATAAGATCAATGTGCGTTATGCACCCTTTGGCCAAATGGCCTATCGTACCGTGGGGTATTTAAAAGATTTACGGGATAAAGGACGTGTGGGGATTGAAAGTAGTTTTGATAAAGAGTTGCGCGGAGAGTTTGGAGAGGGGATGTATGAGAAAATGGATAATAATACCTGGCGTCCGGAGCCTGGCGATGAGCCTAAGTTGCCGGTAGCAGGGGTGGATTTGCACTCGACTTTGGACATTAATATTCAAGAGATTGTGGAATCGGCGCTCTTGAACGGGATGAAAGTGTTCAAAGGAAATTACGCGGTGGCCATCGTGATGGAGGTTTCGACAGGTAAGATTAAGGCCTTGTCGAACATTGCCGCTAATCCGCTTTCGCCCACCGGCTATTCTGAAACCTATAATTATGCCTTGCTAGAGGCGCGTGATCCGGGCTCTGTATTTAAGTTGCCGTCGATTATGGCGGTTTTGGAAGAGAAAAATTATCCATTGACGAAGATGGTCAATACGGGGGATGGAAAATTCCGGTATTACAATGGCGTTATGTCGGATTCACATCCATTGGGCACGATTTCTTTAGAGCAGGTGATTGAAAGTTCCTCGAACGTGGGGACGATGAAGCTGGTTCAAGAGGCTTTTGGGACAACGAATAATGAGAAGTTTTACAATTACCTGAAGCGATACCACCTGATTGAATCATTGGATTTTCAATTGAAACCAAGCAGAAAACCGGTCTTCCCCGTGCCCTCTAAATGGGATGGATTGCAATTATTGTGGTCTTCTGTGGGTTATTCGACACAGTATACACCCTTGCAAATTTTGGCATTCTACAATGCAATCGCGAATAATGGTTACTGGATTCAGCCCATTATTGTGAGTAAGGCGACGCGTGGGGATGAAGTGGTGACAGATTATATGACCACACAGGTGCGTGATTCGAAGCCTCTGTGTTCGCCGGAGACCTTACAGAAGTTGAAAATTATGTTAGAGGGGGTAGTGACTAAAGGAACCGCGAACAACATTAAGGGTTCTGCTTATGGGATCGCTGGTAAAACAGGTACCGCCCAACGTACCGTAACCGGTGCTAAGGGCTACAGAAAGGGAAATTACTACACGACATTTGCGGGTTATTTCCCCGTTAAGAATCCTAAATACTCGATCATTATCGCAGTAGATGAACCGAAAGGTAGCGCAGAAGGTACCTATGCGCGTCAGGTTACCGCACCGGTGTTTAAAGAAATTTCGGACCGTATTTATTTGCGCGATATGAAATTACAACAAACCCTTCGCGGTTATTTGCCAGACTCTTTGAACAAGAATAAGTTATCTAGCACGCTACATCCGGCAGATCAAAATATTCTATTTTCGCATTTAGGCTTACCTAAAGTAGCCGAAAATGGGCAGTGGGTGAACTTCAATTTAGAGAAGAAGACAGTTCGAAATCAAGCCATCACAATGCTTCCTAAAACGGTGCCCAATGTGGTCGGTATGAATTTACGGGACGCTCTGTTCGCGTTAGAAAACAAAGGATTGAAGGTGCGGGCGAATGGTTTTGGAACCGTAACAAATCAATCCATTCCAGCAGGAACGGCTGCCGCAAAAAATAGGTTAGTTTACATTCAACTGCATTAAGATGGCCCAAATCACGTTATTCCCGGGTATTGACATTCCACATATGTGCTTCGACTCACGTCAAGCAGCGGCAGGATCTGTCTTCTTCGCGATTCCCGGAACGCAGGTAGACGGGCATTCGTTTTTACCTCAAGTATACGCGCAAGGTTGCACACATTGGGTGGTGGAAAAGGTTCCAGCTGAACTTCCTGCTGATGTGACTTGTGTCCAGGTTTCTGATTCAAATCAAGCTTTAGCGGAGGCCGCTGCAGAATTCTATGGCCATCCCTCTAAGAAATTGAAATTAGTAGGGATCACCGGGACGAATGGGAAAACCACGACAGTTACTTTACTTTTTGAATTATTCAAACGTCTAGGTCATCGCTGCGGATTGATTTCGACGGTGGTGAACAAGATTGAAGATAAAATTATTCCATCGACACATACTACGCCAGATGCACTGAGCTTGAATGCTTTGTTAGCGGATATGGTTTCAGCGGGTTGCAGTCACGTCTTTATGGAGGTGAGTTCACATGCGGTGGTACAAAAGCGAATTCATGCCGTGCAATTTTCCGGTGCCATTTTCTCGAATATCACCCGCGACCACTTGGACTTTCACGAGACATTTGACGAATACATTAAGGCCAAAAAAGGTTTCTTCGACGCCCTCCCCGCATCTGCTTTCGCGTTAACAAACGTGGATGACAAGCGTGGAATGGTGATGTTGCAAAACACGGCGGCGAAGAAATACGGTTTTGGTTTATTGAATGCGGCAGATTTTAAAGCGAAGATTATCAGCAACGGCGTAGGCGGATTGCAATTAGAGATCGATCACCAGCAAGTACATGCGCAATTGATTGGGACTTTTAATGCCTATAACTTATTGGGAATTTACGCGGCGGCGCTTTTATTAGGCGAGGAATCACATGAAGTATTAGTGCAGATTTCGGCACTCAAAACGGCTCCGGGTCGATTCGAGCAATTAGCAGGTTCTCAAAATAAAATGGGGATCGTGGATTATGCGCACACGCCGGATGCTTTGGAAAATGTATTGAAGACGATTCAAACGATTCGTGATAAATCACAGCGCATCATTACGGTAGTGGGTTGTGGTGGAAATCGGGATACAGGTAAGCGACCGATTATGGCGGAATTAGCCGCTAAATACAGTGACGCTGTCGTGTTGACATCGGATAATCCGCGCAAGGAAGATCCGGAATTAATTTTGGATCAAATGGAAGCCGGTGTTCCAGCGGACTTGCAATCCAAAGTACACCGCGTCTCAGACCGTAAGGAAGGGATATTTTTCGCAGTCAGAGAATTAGCCGCTGCAGGAGATATCATTTTAGTGGCTGGAAAAGGCCACGAAAATTACCAAGATATCCAAGGCGTGAAATACGACTTTGACGATAAAATAGTCCTGGGGGAGGCCTTTAGCTAAGTTTGAATTCCCCTCGATTTTTTGCAATTTTATAAATTAAAATCCATTTAGATGCTTTATTACCTCTTCGAATACTTAGATAAGACCTTGAATATTCCGGGCACAGGTGTATTCCAATACATCACCTTCCGTGCTTTTGCGGCGATCATCACGTCTTTAGGTATTGCAGCGATTTGGGGTAAGTCGGTGATTTACCGTTTGCAAAGATTGCAAATTGGAGAGGAAATTCGGGATTTAGGTTTAGAAGGCCAAATGGCGAAAAAAGGCACTCCTACCATGGGAGGCTTTATTATTTTGTTGTCTTTATTAATTCCCACACTCCTTTTTTCGAAGGTTACGAACGTGTACATCGTTCTATTGGTCACTTCGGCGATTTGGTTAGGCGCGGTGGGTTTTGCGGATGACTACATTAAAGTATTTAAGAAGAACAAAGAAGGTTTATCGGGAAAGTTTAAGGTAGTAGGCCAAATCGGTCTGGGCATCATCGTAGGTCTAACGATGTATTTTAACCAGCACATTAAAGTGCGTGAATTTGCGGCTGACGGAACCTTTGTGGATCATAAATCGCTTTTGACGACGGTTCCTTTTATGAAGGATAACCAGTTCGATTACAATATGTTATTGCCTAGCTTCTTTCCGGATGAATACGTGTGGATTGTTTATGTGCTAGTGGTTATTTTCATCATTACAGCGGTTTCGAACGGTGCGAATATCACAGACGGGATCGATGGATTAGCAGCAGGAACTTCGGTGATCATCGGAATTGCGTTGGCCATTTTAGCCTATGTTTCTGGTAACAAGGTGATTTCACAATACTTGAACGTGATGTTTATTCCAAATTCGGGAGAGCTCGCCGTCTTTTGTGCCGCCTTTGTGGGTGCTTGTATCGGATTCCTTTGGTATAACGCCTATCCGGCTCAGGTATTTATGGGCGATACAGGAAGTTTGATGCTGGGTGGAGTGATTGCGACTTTAGCGATTGTGATTCGCAAGGAGATGTTGATTCCAGTCTTGTGTGGGATCTTTTTGATTGAGAATTTATCTGTCATCATTCAGGTGGCCTATTTTAAATATACGAAACGCAAGTACGGGGAGGGGCGCCGCGTCTTTTTGATGTCGCCTTTACACCACCATTTTCAAAAGAAAAATTATCACGAATCGAAGATCGTTATTCGTTTCTTAATCGTGGGAATCATCTTAGCCGTTTTATCATTAGTCACTTTAAAATTGCGTTAATCGCAAACCTGTTTTGAGTCAAATTACTTTATTTCCACGTTCGTCGTCTTTTTCAGAAATTATCCCTTTGCCTGCTTCTAAATCAGAGAGCAATCGGGCTTTAGTGATTAATGCCTTAGCCAATGGAACGATTGATAATCTTTCTAATCTAGCGGAGGCACGTGATACGCAAACGATGATTCGCTTGTTATCGGAGACTGGTCCGGAGGCTGATGTGCTCGATGCGGGAACGACGATGCGTTTTTTGACTGCTTATTATGCAGTAACAGGAGCGATTAAAAAGATGACAGGGACGCCTCGCATGTGTGAGCGACCTATCGGTATTTTAGTGGATGCCCTTCGCGCTTTGGGAGCAGATATTGCGTATTTGAATAAAGAAGGCTATCCTCCCATGCAGTTGAATGGCTTTTCGTTCCAAGGGAACCGGGAGATTTCCATCCGTGGCGACGTAAGTTCGCAGTTTATTTCAGCTATTTTGATGGTGGCTCCACTATTACCAGAAGGATTAAAATTGCAAATCACGGGTGCTCTAGGTTCGAAGCCTTACATTGAGATGACCTTGGCTCAGATGAAGCATTTTGGGATTCAGGCGAATACGGATTGGTCCAAAGGAAGCATTGAGATTCCCGCCCAGACATATACCTTACAACCCTTTGCCGTAGAATCGGATTGGTCCGGTGCCAGCTATTGGTATTCGATGGTGGCTTTGTCTCCATTTGAAGACAGTTCATTGGAATTATTAGGCTTAAAAGAGAATTCCTTGCAAGGAGATTCTGCCATTAAAGCCATTATGGAGCCATTGGGGGTGAAAAGTACGTACACGGGTCGCGGTTATTTATTGACTAAAATCCCAGCTCAGACTTCCCTCGCGTGGGACTTTACGGATTGCCCAGATTTAGCCCAAACCATCTGCGTCATCGCCGCTGTTCAGCACATTCCCTTAACCTTAACCGGTTTAGAATCCTTAAAAGTGAAGGAAACAGATCGCGTGTTAGCGTTACAGAATGAATTAAAGAAATTAGGGGTGAGTTTAGTAGAAAAAGAAGCGAATCACCGGTACGAAGTGACGGGAAATTTTGCGGCTGTTTCTGCCATCGAGCCTATCGAAACCTATGATGATCACCGGATGGCGATGGCCTTTGCACCGGTGGCCATGCAAAAAGAAATTACCTTATTAGATCCTTCGGTAGTCAATAAAAGCTACCCAAGCTTCTGGAAACACGTTTCAATCTTATTAACATCTACCCTATGAAAAAAGTATTGACCTTAGGTTTAAGCCTATTGGCTTTTGCTGGTTTTGCCCAAAAAACCATTTTACACTGCGGATCTCTCATCGACGTGAAAACGCAAACAGTTTTAAAAAATCGTTCGATTGTGGTGGAAGGAAAGAAAATCGTGGCTGTTTCGGAAGGCTTTTTGAGCCCGGCGAAAGGCGATGTGGTGATCAATTTGAAAGACCGAACGGTGATGCCGGGATTGATCGATTCACACGTACACTTAGAGTCTGAAACGAATCCGGGGGCGTATTTAGATCGCTTCGTAAAAAATCCGGGTGATGTAGCTTACTTAGCGTTAGGCTATGCGAAAAAGAATTTACTGGCTGGATTTACGACGGTCCGTGATTTAGGCGGTACCCATGTGGTGATCAGTCTCCGCAATGCGATCAACAAAGGTGTTGTGGAAGGTCCACGCATTTTTACAGCAGGTGTTACGATTGGAACAACCGGAGGCCATGCGGATGATACAAACGGAATTAATGAAGCCTTTAAGAAGGATTTAGGGCCTGAGGATGGCGTTGTAAACGGCGTTGCGGATGCGGCGAAAGCAGTGCGTCAGCGTTACAAAGAAGGATCGGATTTAATTAAAATCACAGCTACAGGCGGTGTGTTAAGTTATGCCAAAGATGGTTCAGGCGCTCAATTCACCGATGAAGAAGTTCGCACCATCGTTCAAACGGCGAAAGACTACGGTTTCAAAGTGGCGGCACACGCTCACGGAAAAGAAGGAATGAAGCGCGCTGTCTTAGGTGGTGTTTCTTCGATCGAACACGGAACGTATATGGACGAAGAGGTGATGGAATTGATGAAAAAGATGGGAACTTATTATGTACCCACGGTAATCGCAGGTCGTTCCGTAGCGGATTCGTCTAAAATCCCGAATTATTACCCAGAAATGGTGGCAAAGAAAGCGGCGGCGATCGGACCGATCATTCAAGGAACCTTTGGTAAAGCCTATAAAGCTGGCGTAAAGATCGCTTTTGGTACAGATGCCGGCGTTTTTGGCCACGGAAAGAATGGCTATGAGTTTATCTTGATGAACGAAGCAGGAATGCCTGTATTAGAAGCAATTAAGTCAGCGACAGTTAATGCGGCAGATCTTTTAGGCCAAAGCGACTTGATCGGATCTATCGAGGTAGGAAAGGCCGCAGATATCATCGCGGTTCCTGGTGATCCAGTAGCGGACGTTACTTTAATGACGAAGGTAATCTTTGTGATGAAAGACGGGAAGGTCTATAAAAACTAGATAGACATCCATAAAAAAGGGTCGGCTCGCATCTGCAAGCCGACCCTTTTTTTATGTCTTCAGTTCTAGCGTAAAGCTGGAACTTGTTTTTTCAATACTTCAAAAGCGCCAAAGAACAATCCAGAGAACAAGAATTGGCTAGCGATTGTATTCTTTAAGAAAGGAATACCTGCTGCGTAGCAATTCAATAATCCAGCTGCATCTTTCGTGTAAGCGATATCAGATCCTGCCCAAACTGCAAGGTTAGACAACAAGAAGAAGCCCATTGCTGCTGCTAGATTAGTCCCGATGAAACGAGAGGCACTTGCGGTCGTGTTTTGGCCTAATAAAGAGATTAAGGCAAATAATCCCATGTGAACGGCATCAATTCCGAAGGAGAATCCTGGGAAAAAGGAGTCATATAGGGTGTTATTAAGAATCAAATTCGACCCCCAAACCGCTAATAAGGTCCAAGCCACCGCTTGCTTACGGTTATGCAAATAGGCCCCTACAAAAAGCGCCATGGAAGCCATGGGTGAGAAGTTAGCCCAACCTGGACCGGCTAAAATCAACAGACGACTTGCAATAGCAAGTAAGATAAAAGCGATAATCGTGGTATTTCTTTTTGTCATGATCTAAAATCGGATTCCAACAAGAATATTTTTTCTCGATGGTCTAAATAATTTCCAAAGGTAAAACAAAAGCCGTAATTTTACCCATTGAATTCGAATTTATGTCTAAAACACTTCCCAAAATCGGATTATTAGGCGGCGGTCAGCTAGGACGAATGCTCTTACAAGCAGCCATCGACTTAGACTTGTCCATTGCTTGCCTTGATCCAGACCCTGAAGCCTCTTGTCACACGTTGACGACCCAGTTTACGCAGGGCTCGTTTCAGGACTATGATACGGTTTACCACTTTGGGAAACAATTCGATTTAATCAGTATCGAAATTGAGCACGTGAACATTGAAGCATTGGAGCAACTGGAAGCGGAGGGAATTAAAGTGTATCCGCAACCTCATCTGCTTCGTATGATTCAAGATAAGCGTATTCAGAAGACCTTTTTTCAAACGCACGGTTTTCCTACGGCTGATTTTCGATTGATCGAATCGTCAGCAGAAATCGTAGCAAATGAAGATTTTTTACCGGCTTTCAATAAGTTGGGTAAAGGTGGTTACGATGGCAAAGGCGTTCAATTCATCGGTGCAGCGGCGGATGCCGCTAAAGGTTTTGACGCACCTGGTTTATTAGAAAAGGCGATTGATTTCGATAAGGAATTAGCCGTGATTGTAGCGCGTAATCCGCAAGGAGAAATTAAGGCTTTCCCAGCAGTGGAGATGGTCTTTCATCCGGTCCAAAACTTGGTGGAATTCCTCGTTTCCCCGGCCGCAATTTCGGCTGACATTGAAAAGGAAGCAGAAGATATCGCCGTTCGATTGATCGAACAGATGGGCTTAGTGGGCGTTTTAGCGGTGGAGATGTTTTTGACCAAAGACGGCCAAATCCTCATCAACGAAGTCGCTCCTCGACCACACAATTCAGGCCATCAAACGATCCGCGCGAACGACACGTCGCAATACGAACAACATTTACGAGCGATTACCGGCTTGCCTTTAGGAGATACGAAGGCGCTCTCCTTTTCTGGAATGTTAAACTTGTTGGGAACAGATGGTTTTACGGGACCAGCTAAATACGAAGGCTTGGATACGATTTTAGGTATATCAGGCGTTCATCCATTTTTATATGGAAAGAAAATAACGAAGCCTTTTCGCAAGATGGGGCATATCACTTTACTGGGAGAAACCCGCGAGGAGATCGAACAAAAAGCAGAACAAGTAAAACAAAGCATACGCGTTATCGCATAAATAGCTAGTTATGGTAGGAATAATAATGGGCAGCAGCTCAGATTTAGGAGTAATGCAAGAGGCCATTCAGGTTTGTAAGGATTTTGGAGTGGCCTATGAAGTAGATATTGTATCTGCGCACCGCACCCCAGTCAAAATGATGCATTATGCACAGCAAGCTAAGTCTCGTGGCATTCAGGTGATCATTGCAGGCGCAGGCGGGGCAGCCCATTTGCCAGGAATGGTGGCTTCGGCGACTATTTTGCCTGTCATTGGGGTTCCCGTAAAATCCTCGAATTCTATCGATGGTTGGGATTCCGTCTTGTCTATTTTACAAATGCCTAACGGCGTACCAGTCGCAACCGTAGCCCTAAATGCGGCTAAAAATGCAGGTTTGTTAGCGATCCAAATGTTAGCGATTGCTGATGAGACTTTGGCAACAAAATACACCGCCTACAAAGCAGAATTAGAAGATAAAGTGGCTGAAATGAGCCAAGAAACGAAAGCTAAATTTTCGAAATAATGAGTGAGAACGAAGAAAGCAGCAAATTGCCCGCCATCACCTTGGGCATACTTTTATTGACCTTGGTGGGCTTAATCGCCGTAGGTTTTGAGCATTTTGTGAGTCCGGATAAGGATGAATTGATTAAGGCGGAGAAATTTGTGGAACCGGAAGAAGAAGTGCTTGCGGAGGCATCGCAAGTTGTGATCGATTCCACAGAAGATCCAGCGGATTCGTTGATCGTGCCTAGAGATTCCTTAATTAGCAAGTCTGACGAAGAAGCATTAGCGGAACAAAAGAAAGAAGCGGAAGCGGAAGTCGTTCCCGAAGTGGCAACGCCAGCTGGAAAATCACACGCCATTACAGTCGAAAAAGGGGAGACCTTTTCGGCAGTGGCTCGCAAGTTTGGTTTGAAAGTAGATCAATTGAAAGCCTTAAATCCAGGGGTAAATCCGGATGGCATTAAAAGTGGTTCGACAAAATTGAACGTGAAGATTCAAGCAATTCATACCGTAGGACCTGGCGATATCATGCGCAAAGTAGCAGAGAAATATGGCGTGAGTAAACAAGCCATCATGGACGCAAATCATAAGAAAGATGATATTACGCTTCGGGGTGAAGTGCTCATCATTCCGTTGAAAAAATGATTTTAATCGGTCTATTTCAGCTTTTATTGCTTTTCTTAGAGAATACGGCGGCTCAAGCACGTAAATGTGAGCCCACTAAGCTAGCGTCGCTGGATTGGGACGAGTTTAAGTGGCTCTATAAGCAGCAAGATTCCACTTTTTCTGGGGATTCTATTGCCCGTTATGTTTTTATTCGCATTAATCCAGACGGTTCACGCGAGACACGGGAGGTAGCAGAACTGCACCAGCCTTGGACAGATTTGTTAGCTTCTGAAATCGATTCATTCGAAGTAAAGCGGGACAGTTTAATCAAGCGTATTCATGCGCCTTATCGCTTAAAATATACTTCCACCACTCGAAATAAGAAACAGCAATTAGCTTTGCAGAAGAAGGGCTTTTCCAAAGCCTTTATCTCCTTTCATAACTTCGGATTAGCGGCTGATGGTGCCATCGCTCGTAAGGGTAGACATTTACGTCGCGGGGCTATTTATGATCAGTATGGTATGAAAGCAAAGGAGATTGGTTTGTTTTGGGGCGGCGATTTTGTGGGTTTTCCAGACCCTGGTCATATTCAAGCTTTTTTGAATAGTGCGCGTTTGATTCAGAAATACCCGGAGGTTGCTTTAGAGTATGAGCCTTTCAAGAATGCCTATGAACGAAACTACTTCAAAAAAGTGAATCTGGGTAGGGAAGAGCTAGTGGAGGATTCCCGCGATTTATTGATTGAACTGAATCTGTTACGCGAAAATAAGCCCTGCGCTTGCTCTCAGGCAATCCCTTTTCCAGCGTCTGCTTCGGGTCTCCAATTGAAACCGTATACCCTCACCGTTTTAGCAAACCTGCAGGAAAATTATATTTTTATCCAAAAAGGCTCCTATGGTTACTTTTATTCGACGGGTCGCTGGAAGCTAGACTAGAAATTAAAATTATATCCACGTAAAAAGTCCTCGATTTTCAATCGCTTTTTACCCTCCATTTGCCACTCCAGGATGTTGATGTAGCCATCGCTGCAGCCCACGCGCAGAAACGTTTTTTGATCCGTATCCCAAACACCCACTCCTAAGTCAGGGATAATCTCCGGATGGAATTCCACCGCAACCAGCTTGCAATTTTTGCCTTGAAATACGGTATGAGCCCCCGGGAATGGATTCATTCCGCGTACTAAATTCACGATATCACGACCAGCGCGCGTCCAATGCACTTCGCCAGTACTTCGGTCTAATTTAGGAGCTGATTTCAGTTCTTCGATTTCTTGCTGCGGCCTCGGGTGAATGTCGCCTGATTCGATTGCTCTAGTTGTTTTGACTACTAATGCGCCACCTTTATTCATCAATCGTTCGTACAATTCTCCTGTGGTGTCAGTCTCTGATATCGGTTCAGTCTCTTGGAACAATAAGTCCCCAGTATCGATTTCGTGTTGTAAAAAGAAGGTCGTAATCCCGGTTTCGGTCTCTCCATTAATCACTGCCCAGTGGATGGGCGCCGCACCGCGGTATCGAGGAAGCAAGGAAGCGTGCAAATTAAACGTACCCTTAGGAGGCATATTCCAAACAGCCTCTGGTAACATGCGGAAGGCTACAATTATTTGTAAATCCGCTTTAAAGGAGGCTAATTCTTCTAGGAACGCAGGGTCTTTTAATTTTACCGGCTGCAAAATGGGTAAGCCTACGGAAACAGCGTACTCTTTCACAGGGGAGGATTGTATTTGTTGTCCACGGCCTGCAGGTTTATCTGGGGCAGTTACCACGGCCACGACATCCAGTTTAGCCTCGACTAAGGCTTGTAAACTGGCCACTGCAAACTCTGGGGTTCCAAAAAATATAATCCGCATCCTTGATCTTGATAGTTTGTGGAATCCGTCTGAATTTTTATTATCTTTGTCCTCTACAAAACAACAAATACGTGCTGTTAGAAAAACAAAAACTTTAGTTGCGAATCCGAAACAAAACTACAAATAAATTAAGTAGAACGGTCGGAGGCCGTTCTATTTTGTTTTTAAGCACGGAGGTAAAACCCTAAAAAGAGTATGGCAAAGTTTCAATATTACACGGCAGAGGCGCTAGATAAATTAAAAGCGGAATTACATTATTTGAAGATTACAGGTCGTTCAGATATGGCCAAACAAATCGCAGAGGCGCGTGATAAAGGCGATTTAAGTGAGAACGCAGAGTATGATGCGGCGAAAGATGCACAAGGCTTATTGGAATTGAAGATCTCTAAAATGGAGGAAATTATTTCAATTGCGCGTGTTTTGGATGAATCTACGATCGATTTATCGGTTGTTTCGATTTATTCCATTGTTCAGATTAAGAACACTAAAACGGGAATGACGGTAACTTATACGATTGTATCGGAGGAAGAGGCAGATTTGAAATTGGGGAAAATCTCGGTTTCATCTCCGTTTGGAAAAGGTTTATTAGGCAAGAAAGTGGGGGATTTAGCAGAAATCACTGCCCCAGCTGGAAAATTAGAATTTGAGATTATGTCCTTAACGCGTTAGTGACGAGGACCGAAGATTGCTGATCCCACTCGAACTAAGGTAGCCCCTAGTTCAGCCGCGATCAAATAATCACCAGACATACCCATGGACAATTCAGTCCACTCTACAAGACCGGTCGAAACGCCGGTTTTGTTGCTTTCAAGCTGTTGGAAAAAATCCGCCAGGCTCTTGAATTCGCGTCGAATCTGACCCTCATCTGCTGTGAAACTCGCCATTCCCATTAAACCCACGATGCGGATGTGTTTCATCTCTGCAAATGAGGCATCTGATAAAAGGGCCTCGGCTTCCTTAAAATCCAAACCAAACTTACTTTCCTCCGTCGCAATGAAAATCTGCAATAAACAGTGGATGACGCGGTTATTTTTCGCCCCTTGCTTATTGATCTCCTTCAATAAATTCAGCGAATCCACAGAATGTATCAAGTGGACGAAAGGCGCAATGTACTTTACTTTGTTCGTCTGCAGGTGTCCGATTTGATGCCAAAGAATGTCCTCAGGCAACATCGCCTGCTTTTCGACCATCTCTTGCACGCGGTTTTCTCCAAATTCAATCGCCCCCGCCGCATACGTTTCTTGCAGCTCCTCGATGCTTCTCGTCTTTGTGACCACAATAAGTCGAGCAGTGCTGTCGTTTAATTGCTTGTTAATCAAGGAAATTTGTTCTGCGATGGCCATAGGGCGTTAAGGCTAAATTTTGTTTGGACTAAAAAATAATATTAAAATTAATTTATTATTTTTGATTCAGGAGTAAAAGATCAAATAAAGCAAATAAATGGAATCGGATAATTCGAGGGGAAACGAAAGTAGTTTGAAGCGTCGCGTGACCTGGTTAACGCTATTGGTTTTTTTATTGCTGGCCTTTATCCTCGTGGATAAGTTTGGATTATTAGATCGATTGACGCAACCTTCTCAGGCGGAATTTGTGGAAAATGCACAGGTGAAGCTGGATTCGGTAGCAGAGCAGTTGAATTTACGATTGGTCCAAATCAAAAAATTAGGCGGTAAAGTCAATGAGTTAGAAAAGGCCAAAGCTCAAATCTTAGGCGATCAAAAGCATTTAAGCGACATCGATCCTGCCGAATTCCAAAAGAAATTAAGTTACTATTTGCACCTCTTAGGTCAGAAAGATGCGGAAATTAAAAAATTGAAGAAGGAAAACGTCGTTTTAATTCTGCGCAACGATTCCCTAAGCCGCGAAGCCCAAATTTTAAAAGTGGGTTTAGTGAATATTCAAAAGGCGCTCGAGGATTCGAGCAAAACCTTTGGCCTGAAGGAAAGAGAACTTTCTGAAAAGTCTCGCGTACTTGAAATTCGAAATAAGGAGTTAACCGAAAAGGTGAGTGCGGCTGCTGCCTTGCGCGCAGAAGGGGTGAATGTGTATGCGATTTCTTCACGTGGCAAAGAATCGTCTGTGAATAACCAAAAGGCGCGTAAAGTCGATAAAATCCGCGTGATGTTCCATTTGCAAGAAAACACGCTGGCGAACAAAGAGATTAAAACAGTGTTCTTGCGTATTATAGAACCTACCGGAACGACTATTTCGGATTATAATTTAGGTTCAGGCACTTTTGATTTCAAAGGTCGCGAACTCACCTTCACGAGTCGCCAGCGCATTTTCTATGAAAACAACCACCAATCGGTGGAATTTATCTATTCTAGACCCAATGGCTTTAAAGCAGGGAAGCACGAAATTGAGCTTTATGCAGAGGGTTATCTGATCGGGTTGGGAACCTTCGAAGTTCGCTAATTCCAAAATTTTGTTGTTAACGTTTTGATTGTGAAGGAATATTCGTACCTTTGCAGTCCAAATTTTTACCAGTTTTTAAACAACAATTTTTTTATGGAATTAAAAAACTATGAGACGGTGTTCATTTTAACTCCCGTTTTGTCTGAACAACAGACAAAGGACACTGTTGAGAAATTCAAGAATCTGTTGGTAGAAAACGGTGCGCAAATCGTTCATGAAGACGCTTGGGGCTTACGTAAGTTAGCTTACCCGATTCAGAACAAGCACACTGGATACTATCAAATTTTCGAATTTGCAGCAGCTCCTACTTTAGTCGCTAAATTAGAATTAGAATACAAGCGTGATGAGCGCGTGATTCGTTTCTTAACCCTAGCGGTAGATAAGCATGCATTAGCTTATAACGAAAAAAAGAGAAAAGGATTAGTAGGTAGAAAACCAGAAAAAACAGAAGCATAATATGACACTAGTTAACGAACCTGTAGATAAGAACGGAAACCGCAAGAAGTATTGCCGTTTCAAGAAATCTGGTATTCAATACATCGATTTCAAAAACCCTGATTATTTATTGAAGTTAGTGAACGAGCAAGGTAAAATCTTACCTCGTCGTATCACAGGAACTTCTTTGAAATTCCAACGTCGTGTGGCACAAGCTATCAAGCGTGCTCGTCACTTGGCTTTGATGCCTTACGTGGCTGACGGTTTAAAATAGTACCTTATCCAATAAACATTTGATTGTAAACATAAGATGGAAATTATATTAAAAACAGATATTGCTGGATTAGGTTACAAAAACGATATCGTTGCAGTGAAAGCTGGTTACGGTCGTAATTACTTAATTCCACAAGGTTTCGCTATCATGGCGACTCCGTCTAACCGCAAGGTTGTAGCGGAAAACATCAAGCAAGCTGCTCACAAAGTGGAGAAAGTTCGTCAAGATGCATTCGATTTAGCTACAGCTATCGGTGAAATGACATTAACTATCCCTGCGAAGACAGGTGATAGCGGAAAAATCTTTGGTCGTGTGACTAGCCTTCAAATTTCAGAGATGTTGAAAGAAAAAGGTTTCGATATCGATCGTAAGAAGATTTCATTCGATACAGAAGTGAAGACTATCGGCGATTACGCTGCTACGCTTGACTTACACAAAGAAGTAAAACACAAGATTGCATTCTCTGTGGTTTCAGAATAGTTTTTGAAACATCATCATAGGAAGGAATCGCGCTGAGCAATCGGCGCGATTTTTTTGTGCGCCTTAGTCGCCTTCGGCTTAGTCATCGCTGCGCGATTTAGTCACGACTGCGTCGTTTAGTCGGCGCGGTGCGCCTTAGTCGCCTTCGGCTTAGTCATCGCAGCGCGATTTGGTCGGCGCGGTGCGCCCTAGTCGAAAATGTCAGCAAAAAAAATCCGAAGAGGAATTTCTTCCCCTCCGGACTCTTTTCCTTCGGACTTGGCGAAGCCAGCCTCCGGACTCTTTTCGACTAAGTTGCGAAGCAACGACTAAGCGACGTAGTCGCGACTAAGCCGCCTGCGGCGACTTACGCTAACGCAGCCTTCAAATTCGTATCTAACGCCTCTAAGAACTCTTCTGTATATAAGTAGTGCTCTCCGTGAGTGACTTTGTTTCCGTGAATACAAACGGCTAAGTCTTTGGTCATCTTACCTGATTCTACGGTAGCGACACAAACTTTTTCCAATGTTTGGCAGAAATTAATCAACGCCGCATTGTTATCTAATTTGCCGCGGAACTCTAAACCACGTGTCCAAGCGAAAATAGACGCGATTGGATTCGTAGAAGTAGGCTTTCCAGCTTGGTGATCGCGGTAGTGACGAGTCACCGTTCCGTGAGCAGCTTCTGCTTCCATTACTTTTCCGTCTGGAGTAATCAATACAGACGTCATTAAGCCTAATGAACCGAAACCTTGAGCAACGGTATCTGACTGAACATCTCCATCATAGTTTTTACATGCCCAAACAAAATTACCATTCCACTTTAACGCAGACGCCACCATGTCATCGATTAAACGGTGCTCGTAAACGATACCAGCTGCTTCGAATTGTGCTTTGTAATCTGCTTGGTAGATCTCTTCGAAAATATCTTTGAAACGACCATCGTATTTCTTCAAGATCGTGTTCTTCGTCGATAAATACAAAGGCCATCCTTTGCTTAATGCCATGTTAAAGCAAGAGTGTGCGAAACCTTTGATGGATTCATCTGTGTTGTACATAGTCATCGCAACGCCATCGCCTTTGAAGTTATACACTTCGAATGTTTGCGCTTCGCCACCATCTTCTGGTTGGAATGAAACGGTTAATTTACCTTTTCCTTTGGTAACGAAATCGGTTGCGCGGTATTGATCACCAAAAGCGTGACGGCCGATCATGATCGGAGCAGTCCAGTTAGGTACTAAACGAGGAACGTTTGCACAAACGATAGGCTCACGGAAAACAGTACCATCTAAGATGTTACGGATCGTTCCGTTCGGTGATTTCCACATTTGCTTTAAATCGAATTCCGTTACACGAGCCTCATCAGGAGTGATGGTAGCACATTTGATACCTACACCGTATTTTTTGATTGCCTCAGCTGCTTCGATTGTTACTTGGTCATTCGTCTCGTCACGGTATTCTACACCTAAATCATAGTACTTAATGTCTAGCTCTAAATAAGGTAAGATTAATTTATCCTTGATGAATTTCCAGATAATTCGAGTCATTTCGTCGCCGTCTAATTCAACGACTGGGTTGGCAACTTTAATTTTTTCCATTTTTGTAATATCAAAATTTTGATAGGTTGTGTTAATCTTGCAAAGGTAAAGACTAAATCTTTTTTCCTCCATTATTTTGGGGTATTTTTGTCAAAATAGTGGATATTTTTTCCTGCCAAATAGGCACGGAAAGTTCACTTTCGTTATTTGATTAAAATTTGCCTGAAAAAGCGTAAATTGCAGTTCTTTTTTTTAGATACTATGTTTGAGAATTTAAGTTCGAAGTTGTCCACTGCTATGCGTACCCTGAAGGGGAATGGCAGAATTACAGATATTAACGTTGCCGCTACGGTGAAGGAAATTCGCCGTGCCTTGATGGACGCGGACGTTAACTATAAGGTGGCAAAAGAGATTACTGATCGCATTAAGGATCAGGCAATGGGCCAAAAAATCTTGATCTCCGTCGAGCCAGGTCAATTACTGACTAAAATTGTACACGATGAATTAACCCAGTTAATGGGTGGTCAAAAGCAGGAAATTAACTTGAAAGGTGATCCAGCTGTCGTTTTAATCGCGGGTTTACAAGGTTCTGGTAAGACGACTTTCTCGGGTAAATTAGCTCAATACATTAAAAAAGGAGGACGTAATGTCCTATTAGTAGCCTGTGATATTTACCGTCCTGCGGCGATTGACCAATTGAAAGTATTGGGAGAGCAAGTAGGGGTGGAAGTGTACGCTGAGCCTGAAAATAAGAATGCTGTTAGCATCGCAGAGAACGCCTTGTCTTATGCCCGAAAGATGGGTAAAAAAGTAGTCATTGTCGATACGGCGGGTCGTTTAGCGGTAGATGAGGTGATGATGAATGAGATCGCAGCCGTGAAGGAGGCGATTAAGCCGACCGAGATTTTGTTCGTCGTGGATTCCATGACGGGTCAAGATGCGGTGAATACGGCAAAGACCTTTAATGATCGATTAAATTTTGACGGGGTTGTCTTAACGAAATTAGATGGGGATTCCCGCGGTGGTGCGGCACTTTCCATCCGTCAAATTGTAGATAAACCAATCAAATTCATTTCTACTGGGGAGAAAATGGAAGCCTTGGATCAGTTCTATCCTGATCGTATGGCGAACCGTATCCTAGGAATGGGTGACGTGTTGTCTTTAGTTGAGCGTGCGCAGCAGGCTTTTGACGAAGATGAAGCGGCTCGTTTAAATAAGAAGATACGCCAAAACAACTTCACATTTGAAGACTTCTACGCACAACTACAGCAAATCAAGAAGATGGGTAACATCAAGGATTTGATGGGTATGGTGCCAGGGATGAGCCAAGCTGTTAAAGATGTGGATATTTCCAATGATTCTTTCAAGCCCATCGAAGCAATCATCAATTCAATGACTGCGAAAGAGCGTCAGAATCCAGATATTTTGAACCCATCGCGTAAGAATCGTATTGTGGCAGGATCGGGAACATCGATTCAAGAGGTGAATAACCTGTTGAAGCAGTTCGAAGACATGCGCAAAATGATGAAGATGATGAACAAGGTTCAGGACGGAAAGATGAAGATGCCTAATTTAGGTGGCATGTTCAAGCGCTAATTACTTTCGAATTAGCGCCCCTATTTCTTTCTCGAATCCTTTCATTAAGCGATCCATCGTGGACTCAATTACCTTATCTGTTAAGGTTTGAGACTCATCCTGTAGCGTAAAGCTTACAGAATAGGCCTTCTTTCCTTCGCCAAGGTTTTTGCCCTCGTAGACGTCGAATATCGATACGTTTTTCAGTAAATTCTTTTCATATTGCTCCGCTAGTTTGCGAATCGCTTGGTAACTAACCGCTTTGTCAACCACAAGGGATAAGTCGCGACGTACCTCAGGGAATTTGGAAATCTCCTGGTAGACGAAGTCAGCCTTCTCTTGTTTTACCCAGTAATCCCAGTCGAAATCCGCGAAGAATACGTCTTGTTTTACCTCCCATTTGCCAGCTAAATTCGGATGAATCATCCCTACTTCCAGACACGCTTTCTTGTTAATGGAAATGCGTAATCCGAAGGCAAATACACTCGAATTCTCGATGGTATCTGTCTCAAATTCGGTTACCCCCATTGAACGCATTAATTCGATGCTGACCTGGTATAAGTGGTGCAGCGCCGTTTTTGTAGGTGCACTGGACCAGGTTTCTCCGGCCCATAAACCCGTCGTGAATAAAGCTAAATGCTTCTTTTCGATGTATTTAGCGCCTTTTTTATGGTAAGTTTTACCAAATTCGAAGACTTTCAAATCTTTTTGGCGGCGGTTAATATTGTGTGCTAATACCTCTAATCCGGCGAAAGACATGTGCTGTCTCATGACGCCAAGATCTTCGGAAAGACGGTTTAGGATTTCTACCGTTTCGAAGGATAAATCTTTCGCGATGGCTGCATGCGCATCTGCTTTCGTTAATGAATTGGTGATGATTTCTTGGAAACCTTTGGCCGTCAAAATCTGAGAGATATTCAACTGCACGCGCTCCTTGTCTAACAAAGGGAATTCCGAGATGAAATTCGCGCTTAAATGATCTGATAATGGGATATTATCCAAACCGTGGATACGCAAGATTTCCTCGATAATATCTGCCTCTCTGGTCACATCGACGCGATAAGCAGGGGAGATAGCGACAAATTCGTTTCCTTTATCTGCTTCGATTTTGAAATCTAGCAAGGTTAAAATTTCCTTGATTCGCTCAGCAGCTAATTCAATACCGATGTATTGTTGTACGCGGCGAACGCTCACAGGAATGCGAACTAATTCAACCTGATTTGGGTAATAATCAATAGGTTCAGAGGTGATTTTTCCGCCAGCTAATTCTTGAATTAATTGGGCTGCGTATTCCAAAGCGAATAATTTCGCCTGAATATCCGTGCCACGCTCGAAACGGAACGAAGCATCTGTTTTAAGGCCATGAATCTGACTTGCTTTACGAATGCGCTCCGGCTTGAAGTGAGCGACTTCTAAAAATACACGCGCGGTGCTGTCTTTAATGCCTGAGTCTTCTCCGCCCATCACGCCGGCCATGCCGATAGCGCCAGAAGCGTCGCAGATCATTAATTCCTCGCCCGTTAATTTGCGTTCAATACCGTCTAAGGTTTTGAAAATCGTACCAGCTGGTAAAGAATCAACGATTAATTTACCGCCTTTGATTTCATTCCAATCGTACGCATGCATCGGTTGGCCCAATCCATGGCAAATGAAATTCGTGATATCGACTACGTTATTGATGGGACGCAATCCGATAGCAGCTAAACGTTCTTGTAACCAAGCTGGAGAAGGCGCTACTTGAATGCCATCAATCGTGATGCCGCAGAAGCGATCGCACCCAGCGTCTTTTACTTCAACCGTGATGGGATGTGCGTTACTTTCGATCACTAAAGCGGGGGAAGGCAATTGAATCGGAAGACCCGTCACCGCACGAATATCGCGCGCTACGCCCCAGTGAGAGGCGGCGTCTGCGCGGTTTGGCGTTAATCCGATTTCTAGTACTAAATCTCCTGCGATGTCAAAAAACGAAGCGGCTGGCGTTCCATTAGGCACCTGAGTGTCTAATACTAATATCCCATCGTGTGATGTTCCTAAGCCGATTTCATCTTCTGCACAAATCATTCCCTCAGAAGGTTGTCCGTAGACTTTGCGCTTCTCGATTTTGAATAATTCTTTGCCCTCTTTGTCGTATAATTGTGTGCCAGGAGTGGCGACGATCACTTTTTGGCCTGCTGCTACATTCGCAGCTCCACAAACGATCGTTAATATTTCGTCCAAACCTGCGTCTACGGTAGTTAGGCTTAAGGTTTTCTCTTTGACCTCGAACTTTTCACAGGTCAAAACCTCACCTACCACAAATCCTTTTAATCCACCCGGGAGCTTATCGTGTGGCTCGATGCCTTCCACTTCCAGTCCAGTATTTGTTAATAAAACGTCTAATTCTTCCGGGCTACCTTGTGCCGGTAGCTTCGAAATAGCTATAAAATCACGTAACCAATTAAGGGAAATTTTCATCTGTCTAATTAACGAGTAAGCTTCATTTTGTAATCCACGGAAACTTTTCCTCGCGTGATATCACTTAACTTATTTTTGATCAGGCGCTTCTTTACGGGATTCAAATGATCTGTAAACAAAATGCCTTCGATGTGATCGTATTCATGTTGTATAATTCGAGCGGCTAAACTTTCGAAAATATCCGTTCTTTCTTCGCCTTGCTCTGTCCAATAGTGGATTTTTACGTATTCAGGGCGGTATACTTCGCCTCGGATACCTGGAATCGAAAGACACCCTTCCTCGAATCCCCATTCGTCGCCTGTTTCTTCCAAAATAGTCGGATTCACAAACACCTTTTTAAAGCCAATTAAGGATTCATCCATGTCCTCATCCTTTTCGCCCTCGTTCATGGGGCGTCCATCCACTACAAATAAGCGAATGTCCATGCCGATCTGAGGGGCAGCTAAACCAACGCCGCTGGCCGCATACATGGTCTCAAACATATCTTCCGATAATTTGATTAAATCGATGCTGCCTAATTCAATAGGGGCGGCGACTTTTCTTAAAACAGGGTCCCCGTAGGGTATAATTGGATAAATCATGTCTATTAGCGCAATGCAAACAACAAATTTAGCAGAATTTATCCTTTGTTTTTCGTAATTTGCAGGGATTTTTAACCTAAGTTAGATTTAATAAAAAGATTATGAATAGAAACTTCTTTAAGGCACATCCTTGGCATGGCGTTCAAATAGGTGACCAAATGCCTGAATTAGTGACCGCGTTTATTGAAATTGTTCCTACGGACACAGTAAAATACGAGATTGATAAGCAAACGGGATATTTAAAAATTGACCGCCCGCAGAAATTCTCGAACATTGTTCCGGCTTTATATGGCTTTTTGCCGCAAACCTATTGTTCTGACGGTATCGCGGAATTAGCGCGTAAGTATTCTGGTAAGGATATTGAAAGAGGGGATGGCGATCCATTGGATATTTTAGTGCTTTCAGAGCGTGCGATTACGCACGGAGATATTTTATGTCAAGCGATTCCGATTGGTGGAATTCGAATGATTGATAAGGGAGAGGCGGATGATAAAATCATTGCGGTATTAAAGGATGATCCGATTTATGGCAAATGGAAAGACATCGCAGATGCGCCTAAAGATATCGTGGAGCGTTTGAGACACTATTTCTGGACCTATAAAATGTTACCAGGAGAAACTTCGTCTAGTGCAGTAGATATTGATGATATTTATGGTCGTGAGGTGGCGTTCGAAGTGATTCGCCAAGCACGGGAGGATTACCGTAAAAACTTTGGTTAATAACCATTTAAATATAAAGCTATGTGGCAATTTGTCAAATATTCGTTAGCGACTGTTGTGGGACTTTTTCTTTTTGCGATCGTCTCTTTATTGCTTTTGGCTGGCGTAGGGGCAGCGATTGGTAGTTCGGATGAAGAGTTTGATTTGAAAGACAATTCCGTTCTAAAACTAGACTTGAATCGTCCGATCGTGGAAAACGCTACGACGGAAGATAATCCCTTCGCGGCTTTAACAGATTTGTATTTTGCTCCGCCGGAGAATTTGGGATTAATTCAGGTTTTGTCAGCTTTAGAGCGGGCTAAAGTCGATCCTAAAATCAAGGGAATCTATCTCGATGCCAGTTTCCCCATTGCTGGGTACGCTCAGTTATCGGAGATTCGGGAGGCGATTCAGAAGTTTCAAAAATCAGGCAAATTTGTCTATGCTTATGCTAATTCGTACACAGAAAAAGGCTATTATATTTCATCTGTGGCGGATAAGACCTATTTAAATCCGAATGGTTTATTGGATTTTAATGGCATTAGCGTTCAATATACCTTCTACAAGAAGGCCTTGGATAAATTAGAAATCGAACCTTTAGTGTTTCGCGTAGGTACGTATAAGTCTGCCGTGGAACCATTCATTCGCGAAGATATGAGCGAAGAAAACAAGGCGCAGACGTCTTCTTTCTTGCAATCGATTAACACCTATATTTTTGATAAAATTGCGCGTTCTAAAAATATTCCAGTTCGCAAATTGGATCAAATTGCCGATAGCTTACAGGCTTTTGAACCTGCTAATGCGGAGAAGTTAGGGATGGTGAAGCAGGGATATTGGGATGAGTTTGAGGCTTTAATGAAGAAAGCTTCGGGTGAGAAAGAGAAAGTGATTTATGTGTCTTTGAATCATTATTTGAAGGCCAAAAATCCGATTGCCGAAGTCGAGGGGAAAGATCGCATCGCTGTTTTGGTGGCTGAAGGTGAGATTTCTGGAACGAGAGCAAGTGAGGGAAATATTGGTTCAGATGATTTCGTGAAAGAATTGAAGAAATTACGCGAGAGTAAATCAGTGAAAGCGATCGTGCTGCGCATTGACTCTCCGGGTGGATCCTCTTTAGCGTCTGATATCATGTGGCGCGAGATTGAATTGACCAAGAAAGTAAAGCCGATTATCTCCTCTATGTCGAATTATGCAGCGTCAGGTGGTTATTATATGGCGATGGGAACGGATGTGATTGTAGCACAACCTACCACGATTACAGGTTCAATTGGAATCTTTGCCGCTTGGTTTAACGTGGACAACTTCTTAAAAAACACCTTGGGTATCACACAAGATCACGTGAATACGCACGCGAACTCGAATTTTATGACTTCGGCTGGGGCATTGACGGATTTCCAAAAATCAGTTGTCCAAAATTCAGTAAACAAAGGCTATTTGTCGTTTACGACAAAAGCGGCAGCAGGCCGTAAGATGACCTTACAGCGATTGCAATCGTTAGCTGGTGGACGTGTTTGGACAGGTGCGCAAGCGAAGCAGATTGGCTTAGTGGATGAATTAGGTGGTTTAGATAAGGCAATTGAAATTGCGGCTGCTAAGGTGAAATTAAAGCCGGGTACTTACAGGGTTTCGGTTTATCCGAAGGCGAAATCATTCGTAGACGAGTTATTGAATTCAGCGACGTCTGAAACATCGCTTTCAGAGCGTTTACTAGCTAAAAATATCCCTTGGGCGTCGTCTGTTTTAGAGGTGAACCGTTGGAAAAAAAGAGAAGGCTTCTTAGCGATGATGCCTTATTTAATGGAATTTGAATAGAAATAAAGCTTATATGGTACGTACTAATTGGACTCGAGAAGAGGTAGAAAAAATATACAACCAACCCTTTTTGGATTTGGTCTATCGAGCTGCGACGGTGCATCGCGAGAATTTTGACCCGAATGAGGTTCAAATCTCGACCTTGCTTTCCATCAAAACGGGTGGTTGCCCAGAGGATTGTTCTTATTGCTCGCAGGCAGCTCGTTACCACACAAATGTGAAGGTGCAAAAATTACTTCCTTACGAGGAGGTTATTCAAGCAGCAAACCGCGCGAAAGATAGCGGAAGTTCTCGCTTCTGCATGGGAGCGGCTTGGCGCGAGGTGCGTGATAACAAGGACTTTGACCGGGTATTAGACATGGTGAAAGGAGTGAACTCGCTAGGTATGGAAGTTTGCTGTACGTTAGGCATGTTATCTGAAGAGCAAGCGCAGAAATTAAAGGATGCGGGTCTTTATGCCTACAACCACAATATCGATACGAGTGAGGAGTATTACGATGATGTTATCTCCACGCGTACCTACGATGATCGATTAGAGACGCTAGGGAACGTACGTAAAGCAAAATTATCTGTTTGTTCAGGCGGAATCATCGGAATGGGTGAAAGTGCGGGAGATCGCATTGGAATGCTTTTGACGTTAGCGAATTTACCTGAGCACCCTGAATCTGTTCCAGTGAATAATCTAGTTCCAGTAGAGGGAACACCTTTTGAGAATCAAAAGACAGCCTCTGTTTGGGATCTCGTACGTGTAATTGCTACTGCTAGAATTATGATGCCCAAGTCTGCGGTTCGTTTATCTGCGGGTCGTTTAGAATTAAACTACGAAGGTCAAGCTTTCTGCTTTATGGCAGGAGCGAATTCGATTTTCTCTGGTGATGTGTTATTAACGACGCCTAACCCAGATACGAAATCAGATGCAGAATTATTCCAAATCTTGAGCATCAAACCGAAGGAGGCGTTCAAAGATGCACGTAAATCAGGGATTGAATTTAACCAGATTCCAAGTGCCCAAGGCCTAGAGCATAAGCACTAGTTTATTTAGGCATAAATAAAGCGCTATTTCGAAAGTGGTAGCGCTTTTTTTATAGGCTTTTCTGCATCCGGAAATGTTGGATCTCGCCGAACAACAAATACGATTCGGCAACTATCGTATAGCCAATCGCTTCATAAAACGGCACGGCATTTTCCCTTGCTTCTAATACGATTTCGGTCCAGCCTTTTTGCTTTGCTTTCTCTTCTAAGTAAGCCATAATCGCTTTACCAATTCCCTTTCCTTGAGCTTCAGTTGCTGTTGCGACACAACGCACCTGACCTTGTTTTTCAGCCGATTCGTGCATGCGAGCAACTCCCAGCACTTCTTCGTTTTCCACTGCGATGGCGTGAATAGCTTGGTCTTCATCTGCCAAAACTTCCGAGCCTAGTGGCTGATTCCAAGGTTCTCTTAATACGTTAAAGCGCAAGGCGTAATAGGCTTTCCAGTCGGAGTCGGATTTGGGGGATTTTATTTCTAGCATTGTAGTGTAAAAAAAATGGCGCCACCCGCAGGGTGGCGCCATAAATATACTCGATTTCGATCCTATTTTGCAAAGTTCACGGCGCGCATTTCGCGAATCACCGTTACTTTGATTTGACCAGGATATTGCATCTCTTTTTCGATTTTCTGAGAAATGTCAAACGATAAGTTCGACGCTTTTTCGTCACTCACGTTTTCAGAATCGACCATGATACGCAACTCACGACCCGCTTGGATCGCATAGCACTTCTGAACACCATCGAATGAGGTAGCTAATGTTTCTAAATCACGAAGACGCTTCATGTACGACTCCATCATCTCGCGGCGCGCGCCTGGACGTGATCCAGAAATCGCATCACACACCTGAATGATGGGAGAGATCATAGATGTCATTTCGCATTCGTCGTGGTGAGCTCCAATCGCATTACATACCTCTGGATGCTCTTTGTATTTCTGAGCCAGTTCCATCCCTAGCAATGCGTGAGGAAGTTCTGGTTCTTCATGCCAAACTTTACCAATATCATGCAATAGACCTGCACGCTTCGCTAGTTTTGCATTTAATCCTAATTCAGCTGCCATTGTTGCACAAAGCTTCGCGACTTCGCGAGAGTGTTGCAATAGGTTTTGGCCATAAGAAGAACGAAAACGCATACGACCCACCATCTTGATTAATTCTGGGTGCAAACCGTGAATGCCTAAGTCAATCACAGTCTTCTCACCTATTTCGATGATCTCATCGTCAATGTTCTTACGCGTCTTGTTCACCACCTCTTCGATACGAGCTGGGTGAATACGGCCATCCTGTACCAAACGGTGTAAGGATAAACGGGCAATCTCACGACGTACGGGATCAAAACCTGAAATGATAATAGCCTCTGGAGTATCATCCACGATGAATTCCACACCTGTCGCCGCTTCTAGCGCACGAATGTTACGGCCTTCCCGACCGATGATTTTACCTTTGATATCATCAGATTCGATGTTGAATACAGAAACGCAGTTTTCGATCGCATTTTCAGCCGCCGTACGTTGAATCGTTTCGATCACAACTTTCTTCGCTTCTTTTGTAGCCGTTAACTTCGCTTCTTCGATGGCTTGTTTCACAAGTGAGCTTGCTTTCGATTCTGCCTCAGCCTTTAAGGCATCCATAATTTGTTGACGTGCTTCGTCAGCAGAAAGACCGGCAATTTTCTCTAATTGGCTGATCTGATTCGCAAGCATCGCTTCCGCTTCTTCGCGTTTCTTTTCTACGTCTTCTAGCTTCTTGCGGAAGTTCTCTTCCTTCGCTTGAACGCTTTGTTTCGCGGAATGTAGTTCTTGTTCTGCTGTGCGTTGTTGCTCTGCTTGTTGCGCTAAAACGCGCTCTTTTTCGCGTAGTTTTTGTTCATTCTCTAACAGAATCCCTTTTTTGTTTTGAGACTCTTCTTCGAATTCAGCACGAAGACGCAGGAAGTTTTCCTTCGCTTCAAGCATACGGTCTTTTTTGATGTTTTCTGCAGAGATTTCTGCATTTTTTAGGATGTCTTCCGCTTTGCGTTGCGCATCCCCTTCGATGTTTTTATTTACTTTCGAGTAGAATACTTTTCCGGCAAATAACCCTCCAGCCGCAGCAATGAGAGGGAGAATGAAAGTTAATATAGTGGACATATAGAACGAATGTGTGTTTATACAGTAGTTCCCGGAAAAATCGAAAGAAAAGGAAAATTATACTGTGAACTCAGCCGCTAGCGATAACAATTCATTGTTTTCTTCCAAAACGTCGTCCTGGAGTGAATTGTGTTCTGCGTCAAATTTCAAACCGCACATGGCTAAATCAAGTGCTACCATCGCCATCACGGCTGCGGGATCTGAACTATTAGTTTGTTGTTCGTAATAACGAACAAGTTTGTTCACTAATGATGCTGCATTTCTTACGTAAGCCTCCTCGCCCGGACTAACCTTCAAGGCGACACTTTGTATGCCTACCAGTAGATTACAAGGGATTTTAGGATTCATGGATTGCGTAGTTGGTCAATGCAATGATCTATTTTTGTAATATATTCTTCTAACTTTTGTTTCAACTCAGCGGTGGGAACTGCTGTGTTATCTGTACTAGCTACAATTTTAGCGAAATTATCTGATTTTTTAAAGTTTTTCTCCAATTCTTTTAGCCGTCTTTGGGTTTTCGCGAGTTCCTCTGATTTTACGGCCAACTTTTGCTGCAGATCTTCGAGTTCAGCCTGTTTTTGGACCAGCGTACCTTGAAATTCGTGTAAACGCGCTACCATCCCGCTGATCTTCAGCTTGAGGTTTAGGTACTGCATTTTTAGTTCACTTTTCATTTGAGGGCTAAGCTTGGTTTTCCGTTTTTCCAGGAGAATTCTTTCAGCAATATATAGGCCAAAATACAAATAAATCCGATGTTTTGGCTGATGAACATGGGAATTTGTAGTTTGGCTAAAAGGGAACCAGTTTGAATGGCTAACACCCCTAAACTGATGTACCCGATGGCTGCCATCCAGCGGTAGGGTGCGGGGTCGAATTTTTGGCCCCCTGCATAACACAATAAAGTCATCACGATCGACGACGTCAAGAACGAATAAGCACAAGCCATATAGCCATAGATAGGGATAAAAATGACATTTCCGATCAAAGTAACGGCCAGGCCAGTCACCGTAATCACCGTTCCCATATAGGTTTTATTCGTCTTTTTAAACCAAACCGATTGCGTGTAATACACCCCTAAAAACAAGTTAGCCAGCAATAAAACAGGCACCACCCCAATGCCCTCCCAATAGATGGATTGACGCAAAAATAAGCCTTGAATCCAGAATAAATTCGAGCTCACGCCCACCCATAAAATCAAGCAAACGATCACAAACCAATGGCTCACTAGGGCTAAATTCGATTGCGAATTTTCGGCAGACTTCGAACCTAAAAAGAAAGGTTCCGCTGCATACTTAAAAGCCTGAATCGCTAAACTCATGAACACCGATAGCTTGTAGCAATTACCATATATCCCCAAAGCATCTTCTGAACTTCTCCCTGGATAAAATCCCTCGGGTAGAAACTCTTCCAGCAATAAACGGTCGAACATCAAGTTGAACATCGCCGCTAGACTCATGAACATAATGGGATAGGAGTAGACCCACAATTTTTTCATTTCCGCGCCATCCCATGTCCACTTAAATTCAGCAAAAGAAGAACGTAGCCAATAAAATAAACTAGCATTCGCCAGTAAATTAGCTAGGAAAATATAGCCGGCGCCAATACTCGGGAAATACAAGTTCTGTAAAAAAGCCGGTCCCCAATGATCTTCTTGCATCGGTTTTAAAAGCGCTAAAAAGAAGAGATTCAACCCTACATTAATTAGGATGGAAACGATTTTTGCCTTGACAAATAATTGAATTTTACGTTCCAACCTTAAACGCGCGAAAGGGATCGCTGTTACGGCATCAATGGCTAAAATCAAGGCAAGCCAGCGCATGAATTGACCTTTACCTTCGTATCCGAGTTGCGCCATCAAAGGATCTGCAAAGACAAATAATCCGACAGTAAATAGGCCAGATGTCAGGATGATGGCCGTTAAAATGATGTTATAGTAGCGTTCTGGCGCCTCTTTCGCATAGCGAAAATAAGCTGTTTCCATGCCATAGGTGTAAATAATATTCGCGATGGCGACGTAACCATAGAGTTTGACATTAACGCCCAAGGCAGCCGGCATGAAGGCGGCGGTATGGATGAAAACCAATAAAAAATTCAGGGAGCGCCCTAGGATCGTACTGAATCCGTAGGAAAGGGTTTCGCCAGCTAATTTTTTAAGAATGGACATGCGTAAATGTTCGGTCAATTCTCAAAGTTACAATTTATTGCTTTTGATAGCCGATGATTTGGTAAAAATGCTCAGAATAACTTTCGCTAATCGGAATATGATTCTCGCCAATTTTGATTTTTTGGCTGCGAATAGACTCCATCTTACTGAGTGAAACGATGAACGACTTGTGTACCCGAATGAAATCCGTGGAGGGCAGTTTTTCCTCTATCGACTTCATCGTCATGCGGCAGACAACCGGGAATTTTTGGGTTCTTAGGTGGATTTTAATGTAGTCTTTCAAGCCCTCGATGTAGAGAATGTCTTCGAGCATAATCTTCATCAACGAGTAATCCGCATGAATGAAAATGAACTCTAATTTAGGAGCTTCTGCCGGTTTATTTAACACTAGCTTGCTTTTGTGATAGTCTAGAGCCTTGTGGCCGGCCTTTAAAAAACGTTCGAAATTGATCGGTTTTAGTACGTAGTCAATGACATCTAAATTGAAGCCATCTAAGGCATATTGTTGGTAGGCGGTCACGAAAATGACCATGGGTTTTGTCGTTAGGCTTTCTAAAAATTGCAAGCCTGTCATTCCGGGCATTTGTATGTCCAGAAATAACAAATCTACTGGATTGTTCTCTAAGTATTCTACGGCTTCCATCGCGTTTCGGCAGCGCTTCACGAGTTGCAAAAAGGGAACTTTGGAGATATTATCTTCGACTAAGTCCAAAGCTAAACTCTCATCATCTACCGCCAAGCACTTCAAAATCGTACCCGGGATTTCCACTAGATTTTCTTCTGACATGTTATACGTGTTGAATAGTGAGGGAAATAATAAAGTCTGATCCGGAATCAAGGACTTCCAAGCGATGATTTGTGGGATATAATAATTCTAAACGGCGTTTTACATTCGCCAGACCGATACCTGAACTTTCATCTTTTATTTCGTTTATCGATGCCCCCTTTTTATTGGCTACTTTAAAATAGAGTTCTGTTGCGCTATCCTTTAATTCAATCTCGATGGTCGGGTTTTCGATGAATCCCACCCCATGTTTGAAGGCATTTTCTACAAAAGGAATCAATAACATGGGCTCTATGTGGCTTGATTTTGGCCCTAATTCATGTTTAAAATCAATCTGTATATCATCGCCAAACCGAATCTTTTGCAAATCAATATAGCTCTCTAAATACGCTAATTCCTTGCTGATGGGAACGATCGAATCATTCGTCTCGTAAATCATGTAGCGCATCAATTCAGATAATTTCACGACTACGGGTTCTACCATTTCAGGCTTTCTGCGGGACAAGGAAACGACGCTATTCAACACGTTAAACATGAAATGCGGGCTGATCTGTGAGCGCAAAAAAGAAAGCTCAGATTTCAAGCGTTCATTCTCCTGTTCTTTGACTTGCTCATCTTCCTTCATTCGATCCGAAATCAAACGATAGGAGGTTCCAATGGCTGCGTAAAATAACAATTGGAAGATCATACGCATTAAGGCGCCTCTGCGTGGTCCGCCTCCGCCGCCTTGACTATCCGGATGAATGAAATGAGTATAAGCCCAGTGGAAAACCTCTTCGTGAACCCAGAGCATAAATACAATGGCACCGATGAGCGTCAATAGGTAAATAATTACTCCTTTGGCTCTCAGTAACTTAGGGAGTAAAATCTCGGTATTTAAATAGAAAAAGGGAATATTGATGACCGTAAAACTAGTCATGTAAAAGATCCAAAAATAAGAACGGCGAATTTCCTCTTGGTTATTCGAATTGGTATTCGGCCCTAAAAGTATGGGTAGCGCAATCAGGAAAGCCCAAAAAAACAGGTGCAACAACACATTCCTGAATTTAAACGTCTTATGTATCATCGGGTTTTATTTTGCTTTTTGTAGTCAGCGAATTCAAATTAAGAGAATCTTCCTTATATTTCCATTAAAATTTCTACCACTGTCCTGAATGTGCCGATGAAAAGGCCAAATGATTTTCGGTAGATTTGATCAAACCTACATTTTAACCATGAAGAAATTCCTCTTTTCGTTGCTGCTCGCCACGCCCATATGCGTTTGGGCCCAGCAATCGATTCCCCTCACAGATTTGTCTGCTTTTGACCAGCCTAGTAAGAACTGGACGATTGAGCAGGCCGTTTTTGCCAAGTATTCTGATACGCTATTTCAGGTAAGCCCTGGTAGCGGTGTTTTAGTTAATACGTTGAGAGGAGGCAAATACCATCGCACAGATGATTTGAAGTCCAAAATGCAGCACGGCGACATCCGTCTGTTAGTCGACTTTATGTTGCCTAGAGGAATGAATTCCGGCATTTATTTACAAGGTCGCTACGAGGTACAATTGTACGATTCGTGGGGAAAGGAAACCGTGAAATACGATGACTGTGGAGGTATTTACGAACGTTGGGATGATTCGCGCGGTAAAGGAAAAGAAGGTTACGAGGGTTATGCTCCCCGCCAAAATGCCAGTAAAGCTCCCGGCTTATGGCAGACTTTAGAGATTGATTTTCAAGCCCCTCGTTTTGATGCGAATGGTAAAAAAATCGCGAATGCGATCTTTAAAAAAGTGATCTTAAATGGTTTAGTGGTTCAAGAAAATATGGAAGTGTCTGGGATGACGCGCGGAGCGATTTTCGATAAAGAAGCGCCTTTTGGACCCATCCTAATTCAAGGCGATCACGGTCCGGTAGCGTTTAGGAACTTGCGTTTTGAGACTTATGAAAAGCCTACAGCTTCTTTAGGAGAGGTCTCCTATGACTACTACACAGGTAAATTTACAGACCCAATTATCCCGACAACCAAGCCTATGTCATCCGGTAAATTACCTGCCTTGACGTACCGTGTCATTCCGGTGAACAATGATTATTTAATCCATTACAAAGCGGAATTGACGATTCCGGAGGATGATACGTATGAATTCCAAACGTATTGGACAGGTTCTGGTGAATTGAAAATTGACGGAAAGGTCCTAAATCAAGGGGCACATTGGTTTAATGAAATGGTGCCAGCCTCTACTTTCTTGAAGGCAGGTAAACATCAATTAGAAATTGTCCATATCAAAGATTTTCCTTGGGGTCCTAAGGCTTTAGGCTTACATGTGAAGCGCATCGGTTCTCGTTTAGTTTCCCTTCACGAAAGAACTTCCTTGTTAGATCCGGATGCAGTAGGTCTTATCGAAGTAAAAGCGAATGCTGAACCGGTTTTGCAACGTTCCTTTGCCTTTCATTTAGGAAAGAAAAAGACACACGTGGTTCACGTAGGTGATCCGGCGGGATTGCATTACAGCTACGACTTAAAACAAGGAGCGATTCTTCAAGTTTGGCGTGGTAAATTCTTAGATGCTACCCAAATGTGGGACAACCGCGGCGAGCCTCAGACATCTGAACCCTTGGGATTAACAGTAGTTCAAGACAGAAAATTCCCCTTAGCACTAGCGCATCAAGCACAAGCGGATTCAACTGATTTAGTTTATAAAGGCTACCGTTTAGAGGCGGGTCGTCCCATTTTTATGTACGAGTGGACGGCGGCGAAATTGCGCGTAGAAGATCGCATTCAGCCAGCAGGAAATGGATTAAAGCGTACGTTGACCTTGGTAGGTGCAAGTCCGCAAAAGACGGATGTGGAGGCAGTATTAGCCACGGGTCATCATTTGTCTATCCTACAAAATGGTTTGGCTTCACAGCCTGGTAACTTTATCGAATGGAAAGGTGCTACGGCTGAACTATTGAAAATAGCTTCAGGTGCACAACAAATTCGAGTGCCTTTTTCTGGGGCACAATTCACTTATGATTTGATTTGGTAACGATGAAAAAATATACTGCCTTTGTTTTATTGTTTGCAGTGGCCCTAGGTGCATTTGCGCAAACAAAACCGGCTCCTAAAAAGGAGCAAGATTATTACGAAATTAAGACCCTTCCGATCCCGAAAGAGATTTATTTAGAGGTGGGCGGCTTGGCAACGATGCCGGATGGCCGTTTAGCGGTCAGTACGCGGAGAGGGGAGATTTGGATTGTGGAAAATCCCTACCAAAAATCAAGTCACCAAACCTATTACCGTCGTTTCGCGAGCGGATTGCACGAGGTGTTAGGACTTGCTTACAAGGATGGCGCATTTTATTGCTCGCAACGCGGTGAGTTGACAAAGATTTCTGATACGGATCGCGATGGAGTAGCGGATTTATATGAGCCGATTTATCAATTTGATTTGTCTGGAAACTACCACGAATATACTTATGGCCCTGTGATCGATAAGAATGGGGATATGTGGGTGAGTTTGAATTTGGCGTGGGTAGGTTTTGGCGAAGGTAAGTTTGCCAAATGGCGCGGCTGGTTCGTAAAAATCACTCCCGACGGCAAATTAGAGCCTTTTGCCGGTGGTTTACGCTCTCCAGCGGGTTACAGTTTTAACGAGGAGGGCGACTTGTTCTACGGCGAAAACCAGGGAGATTGGGTAGGTTCAGGTCGAGTAACGCACTTAGCAAAGGGTGACTTTGCAGGGAATCCAGGCGGTCTTAAATGGGCGAAAGAACCGAATAGCCCCTTGAAACTTAGCTTAGAAGAGATTCAAGATAATGGCTCACCCATGTTCGAAGCAGCAAAGAAAAATCCCAAGATTAAATTGCCGGCCGTTTGGTTCCCTCACGCCATTATGGGGATTTCTACTTCAGACGTTTTACAAGACACGACAAAGGGTAAATTTAGTCCATTCCCTGGCCAGTATTTCGTGGCAGATCAAGGGCAATCCAAAGTGATGCGGATGGGTCTTGAGAAAGTGAACGGTGTTTACCAAGGTTTTGCGATTAACTATCGGGAAGGATTCCAATCAGGTATTTTACGCGAACGTTTTGGATTAGATGGCAGCATGTTCGTGGGAATGACATCTCGTGGCTGGGGAAGTACAGGGAAGGATGATTTCGGTTTGCAGCGTTTGTTTTGGAATGGAAATATGCCTTTTGAAATCGACATGATCAAGGCGAAGTCTGATGGATTCGAGTTTAGCTTTACACAGCCAGTCGATGTGAATTCCGTGAAGAAAGCCGCTTCTTATGCGATTCGATCGTATATCTACAAATACCAACACCAATACGGTAGCCCAATTATCGAGTTAAAAGACTTAAAAATCAAAGGGGTAGAAGTGTCAGCAGATCACAAGAAAGTCCGCATTTCCATCGATGGAATTCGCCAATTTTTCATTCATGAATTTACCTTAAAAGGGGTGTTGAATGAGAAAGGTGATCCATTATTGCACGAAACGGCTTATTATACCTTGAATGAGATTCCGGCAGGGCCTGTTTTAGTGGCGGCGGCACCGGAGGCGGAAATTCACACACGTATAATCAGTGAAACGGTTGTTAAAAAATCGATGGGCTATGAATTAGGCATCGCGGGTCTATTGAAGAAACATACATGCTCCGCTTGCCACGCGAAAGATAGCAAATTAATAGGGCCTGCCTTTACGGAAATCGCCAAGCGGAATTATTCGAACCAGAAAATTTTAGAGTTAGTCTACAAACCTAATCCCCAAAACTGGCCAGACTTCGCCACCGAAATGGCACCGATGAGTCACGTGCCTAAGGCGGATGTACTGAAGATTGCAGGCTGGATTAATGGTCTGCGAGAAACAGAAGGTCTGAAGAACCACGACTAAATAAAAAAAGCTCTCTGCGATGAACAGAGAGCTTTTTTTGTAAATGATAGAAAGCTTATTTCTTAGCAGCAACGCTACCTTGAATCGCTAAAACGATTTGAGAAACTTCGCCGTTATTCATCACGGTTACCGTTTTATTGAAGTTTCCTGGGCGACCAGCTGAATTGTAAGAAGCCGTTACTTTACCTGTTTTACCTGGCATAACTGGCTCTCTTGTCCAATCTGGAGTAGTACATCCACAAGACGGTTGTACGTTAGAGATAACAACAGGTGTTTTCCCGGTGTTCGTGAATTCAAAGCTATACGTGGCAATAGTTCCCTCCGTGATGGTTCCGAAATCGTGCTTTTCTTGTTTGAATTTCAAAGCACCTTGCGCGTTCGATGTGAAGGCAAAGCCTAAAACAAGCGCAAATAGAGCGATTAATTTTTTCATATCTAATTTCATTGGTTTTATATACGGTTCAAATCTATAAACAATAAAAGATTTCGACAAGTTTCTTGTCCGGATTCTGTTTGTACGGCCAGGATTTTGTTGTATTTTTACGTGTTTAATAAGACCAAGCATTTGAATTCATTTACTTTTTCTAACCCTAACCTTTTCTTCGATCCTGCTGCGGTGCTCGAAGACTATCGCCTAGCTGCTATCAGCCGTGCTTGTAGTCTTTTGGTACGTAAAGAGGTGTTTTCTGGCCGGGCGAAGTTTGGTATTTATGGGGATGGTAAAGAGTTGTGTCAAATTGCTTTAGCGCGTTCTATGCGCCCAGGAGACTATATCTCCGGTTATTATCGGGACCAAACCATTGGCGCGGCCATCGGGGATTTAACTTGGCCACAGTATTTTGCCCAATTATACGGTCATCCGGACATTCAATTTGACCCCCATTCAGGTGGACGTCAGATGAATAATCACCACGCTACGCGTTGGTTAGATGAAGAGGGTAAATGGCTAGATCAGACCTCTCGATACAATACCGTGGCAGGAATTTCGTCCACAGCGGGTCAAATTCCACGTGCTTTAGGCATCGCCTACGCCTCTAAAATGTACCGTGAAAGGGCGGATTTAAAACAGCACGCGGCGTTATTCTCTAAACAAGGTCAAGAAGTTTGTTTTACTACCATTGGTGACGCGTCCACGTCTGAGGGAATGTTTCTAGAGTGTATCAATGCCGCTGGAGTATTGCAAATTCCGATCGTCTTTTCGGTTTGGGATGATGGCTATGGTATCTCGGTGCCTATTGAATTTCAAACGACAAAATCATCCATTTCGAAGGCTTTAGCGGGTTATCAGCGCAACGAGCAGGAGAAAGGACTTGAAATTATACAAGTGAAAGCCTGGGATTATCCCGGTTTAGTAGCGGCATATCAAAAGGCGGCAGATCTAGCGCGTAAGGACTTTGTTCCTTGTCTAGTGCACGTAGTAGAATGTACGCAACCGCAAGGCCACTCTGCGTCAGGATCACACGAACGTTACAAGTCAGCGGAACGATTAGCTTGGGAATTAGAGGCAGATTGCAATGTGTTGTTCCGTCAATGGGTATTAAACCAAAATATCGCCTCAGAAGAAGCCTTAAAAGCGATTGACGAGGAGGCAGCAGTTTTAGCGCGCAAGTACCAGAAAGAAGCCTTTGCGGCCTATATGGCCTCAGTTGAAGTAGATAAAAAGGGTTTCTTGCGCATCGCGAAGAACCTATTAGAGTCCACGAATGAACCTAGTTTATTGCAGCCCATCATTGATGAGCTTAACGCGCTCCCTTATCCTATTTTTAGTGATTTAGTGCGCGCTGGTCGCAAGACTTTACGTGCCTTCCGATTCTACCAAGGTCCTGCCGTTAAATTACTGCGTAAATGGTTAGATGACCTCGAAAAATTAAACCGTAGACGTTTTAGCTCACATCAAATGAGTGAGTCAGATGAGTCTCCCTTGTTAATTCAAGGTATAAAGCCGACTTATGAAAAAGAGCCCGTTTTAGTGGACGGGAGAGAGATCTTAAATAAGGCATTTTCTCAGTTTTTAGAAGATCCTCGCGTATTTATCCTAGGAGAAGACGTGGGAAAAATAGGGGATGTGAACCAAACCCTAGCCGGATTACAAGATATCTACGGGCCATTGAAAGTAACGGATACTGGTATCCGCGAAGTAAGTATTGTGGGCCAAGGAATCGGAGCTGCGATGCGTGGCTTGCGACCGATTGTTGAGATTCAATATTTGGATTATATATTTTATCCCTTCCCTGTATTATCGGATGACTGGGCTTGTTTACATTACCGTACGGCAGGAGGCCAAAAAGCCCCGATGATCCTTCGCACGAGGGGGCATCGTTTGGAGGGGATTTGGCATTCAGGAAGTCCGATGGCCGTTTTAATTAACGGATTACGCGGCGTACATTTCTGTGTTCCTCGGAATATGACTCAGGCAGCCGGGATGTACCGCACGCTTTTAAAGGGCGATGATCCGGGAATTGTGATTGAATGTTTGAACGGATATCGTTTGAAAGAGCCCATGCCCTCTAATTTAATGGAAATCGAGGTGCCATTAGGTATCCCAGAAATTTTGCGGGAGGGTACGGACATCACAGTAGTAACCTATGGTTCGATGTGCCGGATTGTGATGGAAGCGGCGGAGACTTTGGCGGGATTAGGAATCTCCGTGGAAGTGATCGATGCCCAGACTTTATTGCCTTTTGATCGCCACCACAGCATTTTAGCGTCTATTCAAAAAACCCACCGCGTTATTTTTGCCGATGAAGATATGCCAGGAGGCGCATCTGCCTATATGATGCAAGAGGTGTTGGACAAACAAGGGGCATTTACCTGGTTAGAAAGTCCTGCAGTTTGTATCGCGGCGACGGCTCACCGTCCTGCCTATAGTTCGGATGGGGATTATTTCTCTAAACCGAACACGGAAAATGTCGTAGATGCCGTCTATGAAATCATGCGCGAATCGGATCCATCGACCTACCCAGCCATCTATTTTTAAGATGAAAGCGTATTTTCAATCGATTTTGGATGGAATTCAAAGCACTCGAAAGGGGATGGCTTTGACGTGGAAGCACGCTTGGGCGGCGCGCAACCAGCGCAGCATCCAAAATATCCAAGATCCTGATTATTTTAATCAAAAGGCTGGTATTGTGACCCTTCAATACCCCCAGCAACAAATTCCTACGCCAGTTAATGGACGTTATCAATTGCACAATGAGATGGACGATTGCATCGTCTGTGATAAATGTGTCAAAGTATGTCCAGTGGATTGTATTGAGATCGATCCCATCAAAGCGACCGGTTTAGTGGGAACGGCTTCGGATGGTTCCCCCATTCGTTTATATGCCGCGAAGTTTGATATTGATATGTCCAAATGCTGCTTCTGCGGCCTTTGTACCACCGTTTGTCCGACGGAATGCTTGACTATGACTTCAGAATACGATTTCTCCGTCTTCGATGTAAAGGAACATAATTTTGAATTCGCGAATTTGACACCTGAGCAAGCGGCTGAAAAACGTGCGTTGTACGAACAATTCGTGGCTGAGAAGGAAGCGGCGAAAGAAGCGGAGAAAGAAGCGGCGAAAGTGGCAGCGCCTACCGAAGTGCCGACTACTGAATTATCAGAAGAAAAACCTGCTACTCCTAAAGCAGCCTTCAAACCCGCTTTCAAGCCTAGTTTCAAACCCAAGCCTAAACCCGACGCCGAATGAGCCCCTTAGTTCTCGCTTTCTTGGTGTTAGCCTTATTGACCTGCGGAAGCGCGTTGTCGATGTTGTGGACAAAGAATCTGTTGCACGCGGCTTTGGCGATGTTCTTAACCATGCTCGGTTTAGCGGGACTTTATGTGATAGCCTATGCGGACGTATTAGCGGTCGCGCACTTATTAGTGTATGTGGGTGGGGTGCTAATCTTGATTTTATTTGGCATCATGTTAACTAATCAAACAGACCCAGCCACGGGAAAGAATCACTTGATGACGCGGGAGTCGGGTCGTTTATTGCCTATTTCGATTGGATTATCCTTTTTCTTAGGTCTTTTCTGGTTATTCACCAAAGGCCCTTGGGTGAATAATTTGCCTGTAACAGGTGATTCTAAATTACGGGAGGTAGGTCTTGGCTTATTGACCGAGTATGCCTTTCCATTCGAATTAGCAGGCGTGTTCTTATTGATTGCCTTAATAGGCGCCACTTTTGTCGCGAAGAGCCATGACTGATATTCCAGTAATCTATTTCTTGTGGGTGTCTGCTTTTTTGTTTGCGACGGGATTAGCGATTTTGCTCTTGAAGAAAAATACGATTTTCGTCCTGATGGGAATCGAGTTGATTTTGAATGCGGCGAATTTGAACTTGGTGGCCTTTTCGAAAAATGACCCTTCGCTGCAAGGCTTGTATCTGAGTATATTTGTCTTAGTCGTGGGTGTTTGCGAGATGGCGATTGCCTTGGCGATTGTATTACAAGTGTATCGAAACTACCGCGCGATCGAGGTGGATCAGTTTACATCTGAGTACTAGAGTTTTTCTAATTGTTTTTTGAATTGGAGGGCTTTCATTTTGCCTAGGACTTTGGCCAAATCCTCTTCCGACGCCTCCTTCAGCTGCGCCACCGTCCCAAATGCTTTCAACAACTTCACCGCCGTCAACTTCCCAATCCCGTCTATCGTCTCTAATTGCGACACGATAAAGTTCTTGCTTCGCTTATTTCTGTGCGCTGTAATCCCAAACCGGTGAGCCTCATCCCGCAACTGCTGAATCAGTTTCAACGACTCCGATTTCTTATCTATATATAAGGGCAAGCTATCTTCTGGGAAATAAATCTCTTCTAAACGCTTCGCGATGCCGATGATGGGGATTTGGCCATATAAACCGATCGCCTTTAGTGCATCGCAAGCGGAACTCAACTGGCCCTTACCTCCATCGACGATGATCAAATCGGGTAATTCGGCTTCTTCCTCTAGCAAGCGAGTATATCTGCGGGTAATCACCTCGTACATGGTGGCAAAATCATCTGGACCCTCGACTGTTTTAGGCGTGAACGTGCGGTAATCCTTTTTAGAAGGAAGCGAATTCTTGAAACACACCATCGCGGAGACCGGATTCGTTCCTTGCAGGTTCGAGTTATCGAAACATTCGATGTGTTTAGGCAGATTAGTCAGGCGCAAATCGTTTTTCAACTTGATCATCACGCGCATTTTGCGATCGCCACCACTTTCTTCGGCCGCTTTGCGATCCGCTTTCTCTTTTCTAAAGTACAAGACGTTCTTCAGCGACATATCCAACAGCTTCCGCTTATCGCCCTGACTGGGTAGCGTATTTTTCGCGCCTTCGAATTCGATCGACATAGGGATGTTGGTAATAATTTCTTTGGCCTTACTTTGAAACTGATCGCGCTTCTCCCAAATCAACATCGTCAACAACTCCGCCTCATCCTCTTCTAATTTCTTTTTCACCTCCCAGGTCTGCGACTGCAAAATCGTCCCATTGATGACCTTCATGAAATTAATATAGGCCAAAGACTCGTCCGACACCATCGAAAAAACATCCACATCGTGGATCGACGGATTCACGACGGTCGACTTCGCCTGGAAGTTTTCAAGTAATTGCCATTTCTCTTTCCACTCCTGCGCCTGCTCAAAAGCGAGGCGGGTGGAGGCATCCTGCATTTGGCCTATAAAAAAGGTCTTCGCCTTTTGATAATTTCCCTTCAAAATCTGCGACACCTGATCAATGTACTCCATATAGCGCGCCTCCTGCTCCAAACCCTCACAAGGCCCCTTGCAATTCCCAATATGGTATTCTAAACAGACCTTGTATTTTCCGGCCTCGATATGCGATTCTTTTAAATTCAGCGCACAAGTCCGTAATGGATACAATTGGTGTAGCATCTCAAGTAGTGCGTTCATTAATTTCGGATTCGCATAAGGGCCGAAAAACGTTCCTAACGAATGATTAATTCTTCTTTCTGTAATCAAGCGTGGAAAACGCTCGCGGGTCAAGCAAATAAAAGGATAGGTCTTGTCGTCTCTTAATAAGATGTTATACTTCGGCTGAAATTGCTTGATGAGCGTATTCTCTAAAAGCAACGCATCAAATTCCGAGTGAACAATCGTGAATTCGAGATTACGTATTTGCGAAACCAGTCGCCTGGTCTTATTGTCTTTGCCTTGAATATTGGTGAAATACGAACTGACCCGGTTCTTTAAATTCTTCGCTTTCCCTATGTAAATGATGGTTCCGCTTTCGTCAAAATAGCGGTAAACCCCTGGATCTTCAGGTAAGGAGGGCAGAATAGATTTAGGGTCAAAGGCAGACATGTGCCAAAATTAAGCAAAATTCTCTTCTTTGTATTTTTTGTAATTATCTAAGGTGACGACTTCTGTCATTTAATCAGATTACCGGTCTATTATCAGGCGATTATGGCAAGGTAAAATCGAGACAAAAACCGCATTTCTGCCGACCAATGACCTCTTCTGTATTGTATTCAACTGATCAAATAGGCCTTCTGAGAGCCTATTAAGAGAATACTACTATTTAAAATAAAAAAAATGAAAAAATATCTTGCGAAAACTTGTGCAGGTTGTAAGAATTGGACATATTTGGCTGTATGTAATAGTGTAGCATAGTTGTGAAAGGTATTCTATTTCCGAATCGTTTCACGTCGCACGTTGTACTATTTGAAGATTTGTTTGACGGATAAACCTATTTAAAAATTTTAAATTATTTATTAACCATTATCAGAAAGGAGGCCTATCGAACTTTAACACATGAAACCCAAAATTTAATTTAAAAACTAACTTAATCTTTATTATGAAAAACAATTTTTACCAAAGTCTACGAAGCTTTCTTTTGCTAGCGATAGTAATGCTAGGAAGCTTTTCGTCATTTGCCCAAGACCGTAAGGTTACAGGTAAAGTCTCTGGGACAGATTCTCAGGGAATTCCGGGTGTAAGTATCTTAGTAAAAGGAACAAACACAGGAGCTACTACAGATGTTAACGGTGCATTCTCTGTAACTGTTAAATCTGCAACAGCTGTTTTAAACATTACAGCTGTAGGTTACAAGTCTCAATCCATTACAGTAGGTTCTCAATCTTCTATTAATGTAACGTTAGCAGAAGATAACTCTCAGTTAGATGAGGTAATCGTAACAGGTTACTCAGTAACTAACAAGAAAGAGTCAACTGCTGCTGCTTCTATCGTTAAAGCGAAGGATTTGCAAATCGCACCCTCAGGTAACGTAGAGCAACAATTACAAGGTCGTGTAGCCGGTGTTACTTTGATCACAAACGGACAACCAGGTACTGCTAGTATCATCCGTGTACGTGGTTTCGGTGCATTTGGTGGTAACGAACCATTGTATGTTGTGGATGGGGTTCCAGTAGGATCTACTGATTTCCTTTCTCCAGATGATATCGAATCTACTACTGTCTTGAAAGATGCAGCAGCAGCTTCTATCTATGGTGCTCGTGCAGCGAATGGTGTAATCGTTTACACTACAAAGCGTGGCGCGCGTAACAAAGGCATCACAGTTACGTATGATGGATTGTACGGTGGTACTGATCCTAACGTAGGTGGTGTAGCTAAAATGTTAACTCCTCAAGAGCAAGCGGACTGGACTCACGTAGCATACCGTAACAATGCGGCAGCTAACGGAACGGCAGTAGCTTATACTCACCCTCAATACGGTACTTCAGCGCAAGCGACTTTACCTACTTACTTGCACTTCAATGGCGCAAATGGTGTGAACTCTGGTGATATGGCAGCGGCTCAAGCAGCTTACGCAGCTAACCCTTTGACTACTTTCGTAATCAAAACAAATAAAGCAGGCACTAACTGGTACGATGAAATTACTCGTTTCGGTTCTACTATGCGTCACTCATTAGGTATCCAAGGTGGAACTGACAAAGGTCGTTTCTATTTAGGTTTATCTGGACAAGAGCAACAAGGTATCTTGATCGAAAATGATTTCAAACGTTATTCAGCACGTTTCAACTCGGAGTTTGATTTAGGAAAGAAAGTACGTGTGGGTGAAAACTTACAATTCACGTACCGTTCCGTTCGTGGTCAAGCAGGTGGTAATAATGGTTTAGGTGTTGCTGGTGATGAATCAGTAATCTTATCTGCTTACCGTATGCCTACAGCGATTCCAGTATTTGATGAATTCGGTAGCTACGCTTCTACAAAAGCAGCTGGTTTTAACAACCCTCGTAACCCAGTTCGTCAAATCATGCGTAACAACTTAAACGATAACAACTACAATGCATCTGCATTCGGTAACGTTTATGTGGAGTATGAGCCAATCAAAGACTTGATCATCAAATCTTCAATCGGTGGTCAATATTCAGGTTATGGCTACAAAGATTATAACTACAAATATTTAGGGGATTCTGAGCCAGAGGCTTCAGATTCATTCTATGAAGGATCAGGTTATAACTTCGCTTATACTTTCACAAATACGGCTGCTTACAAATACCAATTCAGAAAACACGGTGTTAAAGCGTTAGTAGGTATGGAAGCATTGAACACAGGTGCAGGTCGTCAGATCTCTGGTTCAGGTATCAATCCTTTCTCTATGGATACGGATTTCGTAACTTTATCATCTGTACAATCTCCTGTAGTTAACTCAAGTTTGTATTCTGGTGTTAATTTCTACTCTTTATTCTCTAAGTTAGATTATAACTTCAACGAGAAGTATTATTTAACTGGAGTTGTTCGTCGTGACGGATCATCTCGTTTTGGTTCTGAGAATCGTTATGGTATCTTCCCTGCAGTATCTGCTGCTTGGAGAGTAACATCTGAGGAATTCATGAAAGACCTTCCTGCTATCTCTGATTTAAAAATCCGTGGTGGTTGGGGTTTAATGGGTAACTCAAATAACGTAGACCCTGCTAACCAGTATTCATTATATGCTGCTAACAAAGGATCTTCTTACTACCCAATCGATGGTCAATCATCAGGAGCTAACGAAGGATATTACCGTTCTCGTATCGGTAACCCAGCTGCGAAGTGGGAGACTTCAGAAACAATGAACGTTGGTTTTGATGCAACTCTTTACAATGGTAAGTGGGAGATCGTTTTAGACGTTTGGAGAAAAGATACACGTGATTTATTATTCAACGTGCCTCTTCCAGCGGTTGTAGGACCATCTGCTTCTGCTCCGTCTGTAAACGTTGCGAAAATGCGTAACCAAGGTATCGATTTCCAAATCATCAACCGTGGTAACTTGACTTCAGATTTGAAATATGAATTAACATTCAACAATTCATTCTTGAAAAACGAAATCGTTGCATTTGCTCCTGGTATCACTAACTTAACTGGTGGTGCATTCCGTGGAATTACGCCAGTACGTATGGAAGTAGGACAATCATTATCTTCTTTCTACGGTTACCAAGTAATTGGATACTTCAACTCAGCTGCTGAAGTAGCGTCAGCTCCATCTCAAGATGGTAAAGGTGTAGGTCGTTTCCGTTATGCTGATATCAATGGTGATGGTAAAATCACAACGGATGACCGTACATTCTTAGGTTCTCCAGTTCCTACTTACACAGGAGGTATCAACGTAGGCTTAACCTACAAGGATTTTGAATTTGCTACGTATTTATATGCTTCAGCAGGTAACAAAATCTGGAACCAATCTAAGTGGTTTACAGACTTCTTCGGAACGTTTGAAGGATCAGGTAAAGGTGAGCGTGCTAAGCAATCATGGACTCCAGAGTTAGGAAACAGCGCATTAGCTCCTATTTGGGAATCAGCTTCTAACATGTCTACATCGGCAGGTGCGAACTCTTGGTATGTAGAGAATGGTGATTACTTACGTATTCAAAACATCTCATTAGGATACAACATTCCTAAAGCTTATACTTCTAAGTTAGGTATCAAGCGTGCCAAGTTTACTTTATCTGCTAACAACATCTTGACTTTAACTAAATACAAAGGTTTAGATCCAGGTGTAGGTGGAGCTGCAGATACAGGATTTGGTATCGATGTGGGTAACTACCCAGTGACTCGTTCATTCAACGCATCTATCAACTTGACTTTTTAATTAGCGAAAGCCATATTTAATGAATAAGAAAATGAAAAATAATCAGATTTTTAAGCGAATCGCTTTAGTGAGTGTGTCAGCTCTTACGTTGACCTTCGCTTGTAAGGATCAGTTTTTAGAAGTTCCGCCTACCGCCTCTTTGGCTCAAGCGCAATTGTCTTCTAAGGCTGGTGTAGAAGGTGCCTTAATCGGTACTTACGCTCAATTAGCTGCGAAAGGCTATTCACGTCTTGCGGCTGGTAACAACTGGGTATGGGGTTCAATCCGTGGTGGTGAGAACAATAAAGGAACCGATCCAGGTGACTATTCGAATATCAATACCATGCAACGTTATGAAGTTCAAGCTACAGACGGTGACTTGAATGATACATGGAAAGCGAAATACGAAGGTATTGCTCGTGCAAATGCGACTATCAACTTAGCGAATGGTTCGAAAGAATTATCTGCAGCTGATAAGACTCGTATTGTTGCGGAGGCTCGTTTCTTACGTGGTCACTTCTACTTTGAGTTAAAGAAATTATTTAACTCAGTTCCTTACGTTGACGAAACGTTAGATTACGGTAAAGGAATCGAAAAAGTAGCTAACACAGAAGCATTCTGGGATAAGATCGAAGCTGACTTTGCGTTTGCATTTGCAAACTTGCCAGCAACGTCTTCATCTGCAGGTCGTGCTAACAAATGGGCTGCTGAAGCTTATTTAGGTAAAGTGTTATTGTTCCAAGGAAAGTTTGCTGATGCGAAAGCGAAGTTAACAGACGTAATTGCGAACGGTACAACTACGAATGGTAAGAAATACGGTTTAGTTCCTAAGTTTGCTGAAATCTTCAACGCGGAGAATGACAACAACGAGGAAGCTGTATTCGCTATCCAATCTTCGATGAACACAGGTAACGTGAATAACTCTAATGCATTTGATGACTTGAACTACCCATATAACACGGGTTCTGATGGTCCAGGTAACTGCTGCGGATTCTTCCAACCTTCGTTCTCTTTAGCTAATGCATACCGTACAGTAGGTGGTTTACCTATCTTGACGGAAACAGCAGGAGCACCAGATTATAACTTAGCTGCTAACGCAGTGAAGAATGACTTTGGTATCAACTCTTCTGCAGCGTTTACTGAAGATGCAGGTGCATTAGATCCACGTATTGACCACACAATCGGTCGTCGTGGTATCCAATACTTAGACTGGATCGAGCACCCAGGTGCTAACTGGATTCGTAAGCAAGATTATGCAGGTCCATATTCTCCTAAGAAATACGTTTACTACAAGCGTCAAGAGAATACATTAACGGATGGTTCTTCATGGACACGTGGTTATGCAACGATGAACTTCAACATCATTCGTTTCGCAGACGTATTATTAATGGCTGCTGAAGCGGAGATCGAAGCTGGTTCATTAACAACTGCTTTAGGTTACATCAACCAAGTTCGTAATCGTGCGGCTAACCCTGCAGGTTTCGTAATGAAAGGTGGTGTAGCTGAGGCGAACTACGTGATCGCACCTTACACAGCATTTGCTGATAAGGCTACTGCTACTAAAGCACTTCGTATGGAGCGTATGTTAGAATTAGCAACAGAAGGTCACCGTTTCTTCGACTTAGTACGTTGGGGTACAGATGTTACTACGTTAAATGCATATTTAGCGTATGAGTCAAAATACTTAGTAACTAAGTTTGGTGGAGCATCTTACCAAGCAACGGATAAGTATTTACCTATCCCTCAAGCTCAAATCGACATCCAAGGAACTTCAATCTTGAAGCAAAATCCAGGATATTAATTTGTTCTAATTTTTCTTAAAAAAGGTGGGATATTAATCCCACCTTTTTTATTTTCGCTTAAGTTTAAAATTGCCCTATGAAGCCTATTTACGCCTATTTATTCCTTGCTTGTTCCTTATTCGTTTTCTCTTGTAAAAACGCCACTACTTTCGAGCTTTTATCCGGTGATGATACCGGTATTCATTTTTCAAACAAGATCGTGGAGAACGATTCTTTGACCATTTTGAAGTATGAATACCTCTACAACGGAAGCGGTGTGGGTATGGGAGATTTTAATAATGATGGGCTTTTGGATCTCTTTTTCTCTGGATCACAGGCAAATGCAGCTTTGTATTTGAATAAGGGGGAGATGAAGTTTGAAGAGTTAGGCAAGGCTTCTGGTTTAGATACAAAAGATCGCTGGTGTTCTGGTGTGAGTATTGTGGATATTAATGGAGATGGATTGCTAGATGTGTATGTGTCCGCGACCATGAAAAATGCAGAGCGAGATCGCCAAAACATGCTTTTTGTGAACCAAGGAATTAAGGCTGGTAAACCGAGCTTTAAGGAGATGGCCGTTGAATACGGAATTAATGACAATGGCCATAGTGAGCACGCGGCGTTTTTTGATTATGATCGGGACGGTGATTTGGACTTATATGTTTTGACAGACGTGATCGATCAATTCCCATCCTTGTATCGCCCCAAAGTAACCGATGGGTCGTATCCAAATACGGACCGTTTGTACCGTAATGAGTGGTCAAAAGAGAAAAATCACCCCGTGTTTACGAATGTTTCGAAAGAGGCTGGCGTTACGATTGAGGGATATGGTTTAGGGATTAATATTTGTGATATTAATCAAGATAACTGGCCAGATATTTATGTGACAAATGATTATGTGTCGGATGATATTTTGTATATCAATAACCATGACGGGACCTTTACGGATCAGGCCAAAGCCTATTTCAAGCATACTAGTTTGTCCGCAATGGGTAATGACGTGGCGGATATTAATAATGATGGACGTCCGGATATCGTCGCTTTGGATATGTTGCCAAAGGACAACGAGCGTAAGAAGCAATTAGCGCCGCCTAATAGCTACCAATCTTATCAAAACAGTGATTTACACGGGTATACTTACCAGTATATGCGTAATTCCTTGCAGCTAAATGCAGGTAAAAAAGCAGATGGTTCGCCAGCACCTTTCCAAGAGATTAGTTTGCTTGCAGGTGTTGCCGAGACGGAGTGGAGCTGGTGTCCATCCTTAGCGGATTTTGATAATGACGGTTTTCGTGATTTGATGATCACGAACGGTTTCCCACGTGACGTGACGGATCGTGATTTTATGTTATACCGGGCGAATTCTGCTCGATTAGCGTCTGATGCGATTCTTTTAGCGCAAATGCCCGTGATTAAAGTGAATAATTATGCCTTTAAGAATAAAGGTGGAACGCATTTTGACGATGTGAGTGCGGCTTGGGGAATTCAGCGTCCTTCTTTCTCGAATGGCGCGTCTTATGGGGATTTAGATAATGATGGGGACTTGGATTATGTAGTGAATAATATTAATGACGAAGCTTTTGTGTATAAAAATAATACAGTAGAAACGAATGCGGAGAAAGGACATTATTTGCGGGTGAAGTTTCAGGGTAAAGGCCAAAACACACAAGGAATCGGAACCCGAATCGAGGGTGTTTATGCGGATGGCACGTATTTCTATTATGATAATTCGCCATACAGAGGCTATTTATCTAGCGTGGAGGCTGTGGCGCATATTGGCTTAGGAGTGAAGCAGAAGATTAAAGAATTGCGGGTTATTTGGCCGAATGATTCCATGCAGGTGATTTCAAAGCCAGGGGTGGATCAAATTTTGAAAGTGAAAATGAGTGATGCGAAACAACGGTATGTTTCCTTATATCAGACGCAGGCGCCACTATTGCAGGATGTGACGGATCAAATGCAATTAACCGATGTGCACAAAGAAATGGACTTTATTGACTTCAATTTCCAAAGTTTGATTCCATTCAAGATGTCTCAACTGGGTCCCGGTGCTTCGGTAGGGGATGTGAATGGCGATGGTTTGGAAGACTTCTTTGTGGGAGGCGCGAAGTTTTACTCAGGAATATTCTACTTACAACAGGCAAATGGAAAATTTGTGGCGAAATTCCTGGAGGGAGTCGCGGAGAAGAAGGAGAAATTAGGGGAGGACCTTGGTTCGCTTTTGATTGATATGGATCATGATGGAGATTTGGATTTATACATTGCTAGAGGTGGAACCGAGGGGAAAATAGGCGCAGCGAGTTTTCAAGATGTGGTGTATGCGAATGATGGAAAAGGGAACTTTAGTTTAGTCGCTACGGCCTTACCTACTTTCACAGAGAGTAATGCGGCGGTGAGAGCGGTGGATTTTGATAAGGATGGCGACTTGGATCTTTTTGTGAGTGGACGTAATGTGCCATTCTCTTATCCGCAAGGAACTCCATCCCGTTTGTTACGCAATGATTCGAAGGCAGGAACGATTAAATACACCGATGCCACAGCTCAATGGGCTCCTGATTTATTGAAACCGGCGCTAGCATGCGATGCGATTTGGACGGATTTGAATAATGATGGCTGGTCTGACTTAGTCGTGGCTGGAGAGTTTATGCCGATTCAGATGTATCAGAATGAGAAAGGCCATCTAGTGAAATTAGAAAAGACTGGGTTAGAGGAAATGTCTGGTCTTTGGGGTTCGGTGTCTGCTGCTGATTTTGACCAAGATGGAGATATGGATTTAGTGGCGGGTAATATGGGTAAGAATACCTTGTTACGCGCGAATGCGAAACAGCCAGTGGATGTATTGCACGGAGATGTGGATGGAAATGGCGTGTATGATGTATTTCCGTTCGTTTATTTCCAAAGTGCGACTGGTGTGCCCGTTTCTGCACCTTTGTTTGGCAAAGATGACGTTCATAAACAATTGAATTCTACGCGTCAGCGCTGGGTGTATTACAAGGATTATGGAAAGATCACGCAAGGTGATTTCTTGACTGAGAAAGAAAAGGCGAAGGCGTCGAAATTATCTTTTACCGAGAATGCATCAATGTATATCGAGAATCTAGGTGGTGGGCATTTTAAAGCGAAGGCTTTGCCAGATATGGCGCAGCTTTCGTCATTGAATGGGATGCAGATTTTGGATATTAATGCGGACGGTTATTTAGATATTCTCTATGTAGGTAATAATTATGCCAATGAAGTGGCCATGGGTCGCTACGATGCATCGAATGGCGGAGTTTTATTAGGCAATGGTAAAGGTTTCACTTATGCGCAAAATTCAGGAATGATGGTTCCGGCTGATGCGAAATCGCTGGTAGGTATTCAAGTGGGATCCGAACTAGCGTTTATCGCTATGCAGAATAGAGGGCCTATGAAAGTATTTAAGCCTCAGGGTTCTTTTGTAAAAGCCCCTGTGAAACAAGGTCAATCCTTTAGCTATACCTTAAACGGACATAAACAAAAGATCGATTGGAACTATGGCTCGTCTTATTTAAGCCAAAGCGCCAGCGCTCAAGCGTTCATCCCCAAGGGAGCAAAACTGAATTAACGAATTGTATTTCGTAAGAGTCTAATCTGAAGGCCAGGTGTTAGTTTAACGCCTGGCTTTGGTTTTCCAAATTGAAAATTCCCCAATAAAAGATCAATATCTCCATCTTTATCGAAATCCCCCGCATCCATTGACATATAGCGGGCATCATCCGGGAGGTTTAAGTTACTGACTTTGAATTGTAGCTTTCCTTGGTTTTGGAAGTATAAAAAAGATTCGTTTTTGCCTTTGTCGTTTTCAGAAAAGAAGGCTATCATCGCTAAATCGACATCCCCGTCTCCATCAAAATCACGTGCTAGTGTTTTAGTGGCACCATAAGCAGGATAGAAATATCCTTCTTTGAAATTATTCTTTCCATCGTTCATAAATAGATGGACGCCGTGGTACGCCTTTTTTATAATCGTATTGTCCGCATTGTCTCCATTGGAAATAATGATATCATCAAATCCATCTTTGTTTAGGTCTGCGACTTCCATATAACTACTTCCCCAAACGGCATCAAATTGTAGCAAAGGCTTCTCCACAAAAAGGCCGTTTCCTTTATTAATAAAGAGCGAGACACCTTCGTTTGCTTCGGCCATCAGGACTAAAATATCAGGCTTACCATCCTTCGAACAATCTTTTATAATCACATTTCTGGATCCAGGTTGAGACTTTAACACGTGCCTCTCTTTCGTTTTGCCATCAACCCAAACTAATTGACCTGCTTGGAATCCATATTCGCAGATCAAATAATCCATCGTTCCATCGCCATTAAAGTCAGCTACTTGCATATCAACAGGACGCTTTAAACCATCGACTAATTTGACGAGTTTATTTTTATGCTGAACTTCATATAAGGCCCCGATTTTTTCATCGTTTGGCAGTATTTTTCCTACGCTTAACAGGTAATGGCTATTTTGTAGAAAGGCCGTATGGACAGTAGGACTGGGTGTTCTAAGCGTGGCATTAACGTGAAGTTTACTATCTAAAATAAGGGTTTCGTTTGTATTTAGCCCTAACCATGCTTCCGCTTTAGTGGGGTGTATTTTAACGGAAGTAACGTGTCCTGCCTGTAGAGTTGGCGAAATGAAGTCTTCTTGTTTAAAATGTAATGGAGCCGTTAAAATAGCATTTTTGGTTTTTTGAGGAAGCGGATTTTCGGGTGCATTCGTTACATAATAATCGACGATTGCTTGCCAATCTTCCACACTCATGGCCGGCGTATCCGGATAGATTTTCATCGCTACGGCTGTTTGGAATTGTTCCTCTGGAATTTTAGCGGCTAGTTCAAATTTATTGCGCATACCTAAGCGATAGGACATATCTATCAGAACCTGTTCGTTCCAGGTCTTTTTGTCCAAAAGGCTCGGATCCGGGAACTTGTGGCAAGAACTACAGTTTTCTTTGGCTAACTCTTCTCCTGTTTTTTTAGAACTACAAGCAAAAGTCAATAAGGCAATAAAAATAATAGCTACAATTCTCATTCAGGTAAGGCGGTTGCGGTTGAACTAGTCAGGGTGGAATCTCCTCCGATTCCTCCTACACAACTAAAGTCAAAGGCTAAGTTTTCAGGTTTGATAAAAGGCATTTTTTGGTAACCATCTAAAGCGAGAGATCGGTCGCTGTAGACTTTTTCCATAAACTTAGTAAAGGCTGGCATCGCCATTTTAGCACCCTGTCCTAGTTGGATATTTCGAAAGTGAATGCTTCGGTCATCGCCACCTACCCAAACGCCGGTCACTAATTTCTGGGTTACTCCCATAAACCAGCCATCGGAGAAGTTCGACGTGGTACCCGTTTTAGCCCCTATTTCATTTCCAGCAGCGATAAAGCTGCGGTTCAGTCCCTCGGCTGTTCCGCCTGGTTCGCGTACCGCGCCTTGTAACATAAAGGTCATCAAATAAGCCGTTTCAGGTTTCATGACGGCTTTAGCGGAAGGAGAGAACTCACGCAGCACGACGCCGTTTTTGTCTGTAATCTTTAGGATGATAATGGGGTCGATTTTTTCGCCTCCATTAGCGAAGGTGCTGTAGGCAGAGACTTGTTCGAATACAGATACCTCGGAGGTTCCAAGACAAAGGGAGGGGCCCTCGTAAAGGGAGCTGGTAATACCTGCTTTGTGGGCAAAGTCCGCGATTTTGCTGGCGCCTAAGGCTTTCATTAGTTTAGCCGAAATCGTGTTGATGGAGCGACCCATCGCGCGGCGAAGGGTTAAGCTTTCGTAACTGTATTTGCCGTCGGAGTTTTGGGGTGTCCAGGTGTCGTTTGTTAATCCATCTTCTGTCCCAAAAGTCACCGGTTCATCCACGTATGTATCGCAAGGTGTTGCAATCTCGTTTTCAATGGCTGCTCCATACACGAATGGTTTGAAGGTAGAGCCTGGCTGGCGCTTACTTTGGGCGATATGATCATACTTAAAGTATTTGTAATTAATGCCACCAATCCAGGCCTTCACGTGGCCATTCGTAGGATCCATGGACATCATACCCACGTTTAATATGCGTTTGTAATAACGCATCGAGTCCAAAGGGCTCAAAGTCGTATCGATATCCCCGTGATAGGAGAAAACGGTCATTTTGATGGGGCGATTCAATTCCTCCCAAACCCGCATCTCATCATTATTGTAGGCCTCCATCAAATCGCGGTAACGTTGCGTCCGCTTCATGGCAGAAGAAATGAAGCCCTTAATTTCTTGCATTTTCTCGTTCACCCACGGATTTCTGCCAGCCCAATGTTGATTAAAGGCTATTTGCTCCGCCTTCATATGCTCTTGCACGGCATCTTGCGCATATTTCTGCATCCGCGAATCGATAGTCGTATGAATGCGCAAGCCGCTGGTATACAAATTTAATTGCTGGTCCTCTGGGCGGTCTTTGTTGATCTCAGCTAGTATGCCTAAAATTTCCTTACGGATGGATTCGCGCAAATACGGTGCAGCGCCTGTGTTTTGATTCTCTACTTTGTATTTCAAATTCAAAGGATCAGCCTTCATTTTTTCGGCATCCTCTTCTGTCAAGTATTCGTATTTCGCTAATTGACCTAGAACGGTATTTCGACGTGCCAAAGTGCGTTCTGGGCGAATGCGCGGGTCGTACAAGGAAGGATTTTGTAATAATCCGATCAGCGTTGCTGCTTCTGGGTAGGTGACCGTCTGCACGTTTTTCTGGAAATAGGTGCGGCAGGCAACCTGAATGCCATAGGCATTATTACCAAAGCTTACCTCATTCAAATACATCGCTAAAATCTCCTGCTTCGTATAGCGTCGTTCTAATTTGATGGCTAAAATCCATTCTTTGATTTTGGCAATCGCCGTCTTCAATCCACCCACCTTCATCAGCAAGCCCATATAAATAGGATCGTCTTCCCCGTATTCCAAGGAACGCGTGTGGAAGAGGTTCTTCGCTAATTGCTGAGAAATGGTACTACCACCGCCAGACGTCCCAAAGGAGAACAAAACCCGCGCCATCGAGCGCACATCGATTCCGGAGTGGCTAATGAAACGCGCGTCTTCCGTCGCCATCAAGGTATTCACCAAGATAGGAGAGAGTTCCTCGAATTCCACCGGGTTGCGATTTTCTCTAAAGTATTTCCCTATTTCCTCTCCATCTTCTGAGATCAAAAGAGAGGCTTCTTGGCTCTTCGGGTTTTCTAATTCCTGCAGGCTGGGCATTCCCCCAAAAAGCCATAAGAAATTATAATTCACCGCCGTAATAAACAAGATGGCAAATAGGAGTGTGCCTCCAAAGATTTTGTAGGCTAAGGTAATTTTATTCAATTTAGATTCCTTTTTAGGTTCTATCATTTGTTAATCAACTTTAACATGTCTGTGGCCTCTTTTGCCAATGGACTAGCGGGGAATAATTGAACAAATTCTTCCAACATTCGTTTCGCTTCAGCCGTCTCGTGTAATCCTGCTTTTGAAAGCGCCATTAAAAATACGATTTTATCTTCCAATTTGCTACCCGGGTAGTTTTGTTGTGCGAATAAACAGGCTTCATAACTTTGGGTGAATTGTCCAGCTTTAAAACGTTCAAAAGCCGCCTCATATTTCTTTTGCGCGAGTATTTCTTTGTTTTCAGACAAGATGCCGTTCTCTAATTTGAGAATCATGGTCTTAAAATAGCTACTCGGATAGCGTTCAAATAAGTGGGAACGGAAGCCAGTTTTCGCTGCGCCATCATTGCTTAAATAGAGTACATATAAGGCTTCTGCTTCGTAGGCCGTGCTCGGATATTCCGTTAATAAGCGTTTTAGAGTCGTGTTCGCTAATTCATTTTCGCCTAATTCCAAGCGGGCTAATTTGCCTAGTTTGAACAAGGATTCTTCGATCGTTTTAGTCGCTTTTAGCTTCGCAGCGGGCGTCGAAGGAATGGCTTTTAGCCAGTTCTCTTCTAGCACTGATGCTGTACGGACTATTTTTTCTACGGGTGTAGTGCTCGCTACGGCCTGCGCCATCGTGGCGTTTTTGTTTTTTCGATTCCAAAAATCTTCCAGCGTTCGATTCCCCCAGCGGTTACTAAATTCGATCGCCCCTTGTATGCGGGCTTGCTCATTGTTTAAATAGAAGTTTTGTTGATCTGCGTTAAAGGGACGTCTAGTAAAAATAGGCGCTGCTGTTTTTGTGATTACGGTTTTAACCGTGTCCTTTTGCTGTTTTAAAAACAGCGTATGCAAAGCCTCTGGGCTTATATTAGCTAAGCGGAGCAATGAATCTTGCAGGCTAATTTGTTTCGCAAAGCCGCTGTAATTTCCCCAGGATTTCTTGAGTTTTTGGGCCTTCGCATAATCGGGATGATTAGTAGCGAGATAGGTCGCAGCACTATCGTAATAGTGAGCAGCTAGGTCGTAATCCTTCATTTGTTTGGCAAATAAGCCTCCTAATTGATAGAATAATTCACCCTTATTTGGATTGTTTTCACCGCCCTTTTCCCAATTTTCTTTTGCCTTTTTGAAGTCTTTCTTCGCATTATAGTATTGACCGATTTTTACGTAGATGAAGGATTGGCTGTCTTCATTTTTAGGGTCCTTCAGCATCTTTTGTAATGCCACCAGATTGCCCTCTTGCTGGTGGATAGCCAGATTTGCCTGTAGTTGTAGATCGTAACTCGGTTTGTTATTTAGTACGCCACGGTAATTTTCCAATGCTAAACCAGGCTGATTATTGTCGCTCAATAGCTGCGCCATAATAAAAGAGATGCGTGCTTTCTCTTCGCCCTTTTTCAAGAAGCGCTGGGCCTCTTGTAATACGGCAACGGCTTTAATGGGCTCGTTTAGCAATTGAAAGGAATAGGCTTTTAAGAGAAGAAATTGCTTTTTCTCGTTTGTATTCAAGGGGTTTTCGCTCAGGAACTCTTCGATTTTTTCAGCGGAACTAAATTCCTGTTGTTGTAGATAGATCTCGTACAAGGCGAGCAAAGCCTCAGGTCTGATATCAAGAGAATTGACGTATTTATAGGTTTCGATCGCATTTTTTAGGTCATTTTGGTATAAACGACCTCGGGCGATGAGCAGATAGGCATCGATGATGTAATGTGAATTTTGGTGCCGATCGATCACCAAAGAAGCTTTGCGAATCAACTCTTTGATGTCCTTTTCGTTCCCTTGTTTAAAGCTAGAATCGCGCGGGAGTACGATGGGTAAAATGGAGTTATAGCTTTCTTTGCGTTCCGCGAAGTATTTTTTCTGAAGTTCTTTATCTAATCTAGAAGCCTGCCAAATCGCATTGTATTTCGCATTCACATTGTGAAAGGCAACGGCCATGGGCTTGTTGCTATACTGTGAACAAGACCAAGTGCTGAGGGCTAGAAAAAGAATGACGAGACTCCGGTGCATAAGGTTCAAAAGAACAATTTTCAAATTTACGATTTATCTTCCCGAAAATTGGATAATTTTAGGTGAATATGAATTCTTACCAAAAATTCTTGGGCGCCGCATTTCAGATGCTTGTCACCATTGTGGCAGGCGTTTTTGCGGGGCGCTATTTAGACGCTTATTTTTTTACAGACAAGCCCTGGTTTACGATCATTTTCTCGCTGGGATCGATTGCTTTTGCGCTTTTGGCACTCATCAAAAGTCTTCCGAAATAGCGTTCGCAGAAGCGCAGGAAATTCGTTATTTTTGTCATTAAAATCTAATTCATTTGTTTAGTCAGCGGCGAAATCTCATCTTCTTGTTCTTCGGCATCGTGGGGCTCCTGTTTATAGGGAAATTATTTTTCCTGCAGGTGATCGATGATACCTATGAAAAAGCCGCAGATAATAACGCGATTCGCAAGATTATTCAGATTCCTTTTCGAGGCGAAGTCTATGACCGCTTCGGGAAATTAATTGTTTATAATACGCCGGTATACGATTTGTACATAATTCCCCGTAAAGCGGTGGTGAAGGATACGAATCACTTTTGCCGTGTTTTCCGGGTCACGAAAGAGTATTTTATCAAAACGACGCAGCGCGCTCGTGCCTATTCCCGGGTGAAACCGAGTCTTTTTTTGAAGCATTTATCTAAAGAAGACTTTGCCAGCGTACAAGATGCGATGGTGGATTTCCCAGGCTTCTTTTTTGAAACGAATGCCTTTCGGACCTATCAGTCGCGCTCTTTTTCAAATGCCTTAGGCTACGTGGCGGAAATTAGTCCGAATGCCCTAGTGGATCAAAAAGACGATTATTACCGCCAAGGAGACTATGTGGGCATCTCTGGAATTGAGTCCTTTTACGAAGAAACCTTGCGAGGTCAACGGGGGGTGAAATACCGCATGGTGAACAGTAATGGGGTGGAAAAAGGGGATTATAAAAATGGCTCCTTGAACATAAATCCGGTTTCAGGTAATAACTTGTATACCTCTATCGATCTCGCGATTCAAGAATATGCGGACAGTTTGATGCAGCACAAGGTGGGTAGTTTAGTGGCGATTGAGCCTTCGACAGGGGAAATTTTGGCGATGGTTTCTGCGCCTTCGTATGACGCGAGTCAATTAACGGGGAACAATTTTTCCAAATACTACCAGCAATTAGCGTTAGATCCCATGAAGCCTTTGCTGAACCGTCCGCCATCGGCTTATTACCGTCCAGGTTCAACCTTTAAACTCGTGCAAGCCCTGGTGGGACAGCAATTAGGATTTATTGGTCCAGGTACTGTTTATTCGCATGCAGGAGCTCCGGTGAAATGCCACGGCCACGGACCAGTGGATTTGCGTGGAGCAATTCGCGTTTCGTGTAACCCGTATTTCTACCACGCATTTCGTAAGATGATTTACGATAATACGACTGGAGACACCTATGAGCGCTCCGCTAAAGGTTTGCAGCGTTGGGCAGATTTGGTGGCAAATTTCGGTTTTGGACGTAAACTAGGGGTGGATTTAGGAAATGAGAAGAAGGGGATTTTGCCCAATGTGGAATATTATAACTCGGTCTATAAAGGCGAAAAAATGTGGAAGTTCTCGAACATCTACTCGATTAGTATTGGGGAGGGTGAAATCGTGGTGAGTCCTCTGAAAATGGCCAATTTAGCGGCGATCATTGCGAATCGGGGTTGGTACATTCCACCGCACGTGGTGAAAGGTGTGGGTCTTCAGAAATCGATTGACCCTTTCTACAAGACGCCAGTGAAAGTAGGGGTGGACGCGAAGTATTTCAATGTCGTGATCGACGGAATGGAAGACGCGGTGACGCACGGAACGGTAGAGGCGGATGGCCGCATTCCGGATATCAAGATGGTGGGTAAGACGGGTACATCTCAAAACCAAAAAGGCAAAGATCACTCCATCTTCATCGCCTTCGCCCCACGGGATAACCCGAAGATTGCGATTGCGGTATTTGTGGAGAACGCCGGTTTTGGTGGATCTGCCGCGGCACCGATTGCTTCCTTAGTGGTAGAGAAATACTTGAAACGAAAGGTTGACCGCAAGGCGGTGGAAACCAAGTTTATGAATATGAATTACTTGCCTAACGCGTATAGCGTCGTGCGTAAAAAGGTAGCTCCAGATTCCACGAAAAAATGACCGATTCGAATCACATACAAGGCCGGATTGACTGGATCACTGTAGGATTCTATGTCTTGTTCGTGGGTTTAGGCTGGTTGAATATCTATTCGGCCGTATACAGCCCAGACGCTCCTTTGGCTTTTTCGGATCCCGCTTTTTATAATTCCAATGCGGGTAAGCAACTCGTTTGGTTAGGGACAAGCTTCGTGTTGATTGTCTGCATTCTGGTGATTGATTTTCGTTTTTTCGAATCCTTCGCCCTCTTTATCTACCTCGGTTTATTGTTGCTGTTAATCGCCGTACCTTTTCTCGGGGTAACAATCAATGGATCTCATTCGTGGTTTAAATTTGGGTCTGTGACCATCCAGCCGGCGGAGTTTGCGAAAACAGCTACGGCTCTATTGCTCGCCAAATACCTGAATGATCCCCTCGTCAATTTGACGAAATTTCCCTTTCAATGGAAAGCCGCGCTCATCATCGGTATTCCGATGGTATTGATCATCGGTTCCAATGAGACAGGTTCCGCCTTAGTTTTTGCCTCGTTTATGATATTGTTGTACCGGGAGGGGTTGCCGGGAGCTTATCCCGCCTTGTTTATTGGGGGGATTGTCTTATTTGTATCTGCTTTATTAGTCCAAGCGTGGATCATATTAGTCGTTTTAGTCGTATTAGCGGGACTTTTGGTCTTGTTTATGCCCATCTATATGCAACGCGACCCCAAGACCTATTTGCGTCTTTCGGGTGCCATTGCCGGGATTATGACGCTTGCTTTATTAGTGGATTGGGTGGTGAATAATGTCTTGAAAGAACACCAGCGAAATCGAATTCGTGTTTTAATTGATCCAGGTTTTGATCCCCGCGGTTTAGGTTATCAGGTGACGCAATCGAAGATTGCGATTGGTTCAGGGGGATTTTGGGGGAAAGGATTTTTAGGCGGTACGCAGACGAAATTCGATTTCGTTCCGGAGCAAAGTACGGATATGGTTTTCTGTACGATAGGGGAAGAGCACGGTTTCGTGGGAGTGATGTTGATGATACTTTTCTTCTTGGGATTCCTGTGGCGATTAATGTATTTAGCGGACTTGCAGCGCTCGCGATTTGCCCGGGCCTATGGATTTGGATTAGTAGGAATTCTGTTTTTTCACTTTTTAGTTAATATAGGGATGACGATCGGCTTGATGCCCATTATGGGGATTCCATTGCCTTTCTTCAGTTACGGTGGGTCCTCTTTATGGTCCTTCACTATTTTACTCTTTATCTTTTTAAAGTTAGACTCTCACCGGTCAGACATGCTTTCTCGCTAGTATGGAAAACGAAACTATTTCTGCCAAAGCCAAAATTCTCATCGCCGTCGCCGCCCTTGGCTACTTCGTGGATGTGTATGATTTGATCTTATTTTCTGTGGTGAGAAATCCCAGCTTGATGAGTCTTGGCCTGAAAGGGGATGACTTGTTGAATCAAGGTTTGAACCTGATGAATGTCCAGATGGGCGGGATGTTGCTGGGTGGAATTTTGTGGGGTATTTATGGCGATAAGAAAGGACGTAAATCGGTTTTGTTCGGTTCTATTCTCTTGTATTCAGCCGCTAACGCCTTGAATGGATTAGTGAACGATTTGAATACGTATGCTATTTTACGTTTTATCGCTGGGATTGGTCTAGCGGGAGAATTAGGCGCGGGAATTACCTTAGTGAATGAAACTTTGCCTCCATCAAAGCGAGGCATAGGTACGTTAATCATTGCCGGTGTGGGTGCTGCAGGTGCTGTTTTTGCCCCCATTATTGCCGGCTTGAGTTCGGACCCTGAATGGTGGAGATCTTGCTATTTTATTGGTGGAGGAATGGGATTAGCGCTTCTCTTATTGCGCTTGGGGACTTTTGAATCGTCGATGTATACGGAGATGGAATCGACGGTCAAAAAAGGTAATTTCTTTCAACTATTTTCTAACGGAGCCACTTTCAAGAAATACCTGTATTGCATTTTGATGGGTTTGCCCATTTGGTACATTATCGGCATTCTCGTTTTCTCGGCGCCAGAAATTGCTAAAATCATTGGAATCGACGGTAAAATCAGTGGAGGCGACGCCATTATGTTTTGTTACCTAGGCCTTGCACTGGGAGACTTTGCCTCGGGAGCCTTGAGTCAATGGTTGAAAAGTCGAGGAAAGGCGGTTTTAACGTATTTATTTATCGCCGTGTGTATTTGCGTGTATTACCTGTTTGGGATGTCGAACATTACGACGACGCATGCCTATGTGATGATAACGCTTTTAGGCTTCTTTGGAGGATATTGGGCAGTATTTTTGACTTTCTCGTCTGAGCAGTTTGGGACGAATGTACGGATGACCGTGACAACGACGGTGCCTAATTTTGTGCGTGGCGCCTTGATTCCTATTTCCTTGCTCTTTAAGTTTTTGATTCCATCTCTAGGCTTGATTCACGCTGCCGCTTATGTAGGTGTTTTGTGCTTTACTTTGGCCATCTACTCTGTTATTCAGTTGAAAGAAACGTTCGGTAAATCTTTAGACTACACGGAATAATGGCGCTCATCTCGAAGAAGAAAAATCTGTATCGGATTAATCAACAGCTGCGGCGGTATTTGCATAAATACAACCGGGAGCACGCAATGAATATCAGTTATGCGGATTTGTTGCGCTATGATAATGCGATCGTGCTGTATGATAAGAACGAGGTGGATACGCTTTGGGAGACCGTATTTTATTCGCCAGGAGATCAGGAAGAGGTGTATGAGGCGCTAAAGCAGATCTATGCGGATTTAAAAACGGATGGGAATGAGGAGGTTATCAAGCACTTAGTGATTGATCGTGTGGATTATTGCACCTATGGCAATACGCATCCCTTTCGGATTCGGATTGTGAACCGGGTGAATGATAACTTTGATTATTTCTACATTAAAATCGCGGATGCCTCTCGCGTGTATGGCCTAGAATTAGAGCATATTTTATCGCCAAACCGCATCAACTACGTCACCTGCGATAATACACTTGTCGAGGAGCACATTGCCGGTGTGCCTGGCGATGCCTTTTTAAAGCAAGATTTGGAGACGGATTTAGAGTCGCCTATTCGTCTTGCCAAAGAGTTTGTGAAGTTCAACGAGCGCTGTCTAGTACAATTACTAGGTGATATGCACAGTGCGAACTTTGTCATTATTACGACTCCGGATTTTGAAGAAATTTATTACCGGATTCGTCCTATTGACTTTGATCAGCAGTGTTATGAAGGCAAGAAAACCGTCTACCTTCCGCAGTATTTCAAGCAAAATAATGCCCTGATTGAGCTAGGGATGAAGTATATGACGCCGGAATCGGTTTGGCAATACCAGATTGAAGAACGCTCGATGATTTCCTCTCGTTTGAAGTCAGAAAGCCAGCGCGTGTACGATTTAATGAACGTGATGGCGAAAGATGAGATTGCGCCGCCAGAAAATGTGGAACAATTGAAAACGGAATTAGCGAAGCATTATGAGGATGATCGCTTTTTGAAATGTCAAACGATGGGAGAGATCGTGTGGTTAAGCCTTGAATTAGTGATGCGCCACTAATTACTTCTTAAAAATGGACCACATCATGAGTCCATAACCCATCAGAAAGCACAATCCACCGATAGGGGCCACCGCTCCAAAAATTCCTAGATTAGTCAAGCAGATCAAATATAAAGAACCCGGAAAGATAAGGCAGCCAGCAAAATGAAAATAGGCCGCTGTCTTCAAGTGCTTATTACTGAAATTCATTTGCCAAACCCCCAAGATCAATAACGTGATTCCTCCGTACATTTGGTAGCGCGCTGCCGTCTCAAATGTCTCCAGGCGATTCATCTCGCGCAAATAGTCCTTCCATGCGTGTGCTCCAAAGGCGCCTAAAGCAACGGATAATCCCGCAATCAGTGAACCAGTAAATAACGCAAATTTTTTCATGGAGGAAATGCCGCGCGCGGCTTTTTGGGTGATAAAAAAAGGCCTTGTTTCCAAGGCCTTTCGATTAAGATGCTAAAGAAACTTTCAAATCGTTCAGCTTCCGCTTGATCGAATCATCGATCTGTTGGTCACCTACTTTCAAAATGAATCCACCGATTAGGCTTTCATCAATTTGTTCGATCAATTCTACTTCTTTACCTGTGTAGTCTTTTACGATTTTTGCTACCGTTGCTTTTTGATCTGCTGTTAAAGTAGAAGCAGTAGTTACTGTTGCTTTTTGGATTCCTTTATAATCCGTATACATCGAGATGAATTCTTTTGCTACAGCAGGAAGAATCTTCTCGCGGTTTTTGTTCGTGATGATCACGAAGATACCGTACGTAACTGGATTGAATTTATCCTTAAATAGCTTCGCAAGAATCGCTAATTTCGTATAATGCTTAATGATTGGGCTCTTTAGTGCTAACACTAATTCGTGACTGGCTTCGCAGGTTTCTGCAAAATCAATCATGTCTTTAGCTACTGCCTCTACCGCGTTCTTTTCGATCGCGAAGTCTAGCAGGGATTTAGCGTAACGGTGAGCTACAATTAATTCTGACATGGTCTATGCGATTAAGATAATTTAACGTCAGCCATCCACTCAGTCACCAATTTTTCCTGAGCTGCTTTGTCTTTTAATTGGCTTTTTAACACTTTCTCCGCTAAGTCTAACGAAAGAGAAGCTGCTTCCTTGCGGATCGCTGCTACAGCACTTGCTTTCTCTTGTTCGAATGCCACGCGCGCTTTTTCGATTTCTTGGTTAGCGGCTGTTTGTGCATCTAATTTAGCTTGAGAGATCATCGCATCGGATGCTTCTTTCGCTTGCTTGATCAACGCATCACGTTCAGCACGTGCTGAAGTGATTAATTGCTCATTACCTGCTTTCAATTCGGCCATTTCAGCACGTGTTGTTTCAGATAATTTGATCGCCTCGTCGATCGATTGCTCGCGCTCAGCTAACGATTGAATGATCGGTTTCCAAGCAAATTTGGCTAGTAGGAAGAATAAGATTCCAAAGACAATTAGTTGCCAGAAGATAAGTCCAAAGTCTGGGGTGATTAACTCCATAGTATGTTCATTTTTTGTAAATCGTGTCAAAAAACGCAATTTGGCACCTAATGTAAACCAAATTGCGTTTTAAATGGGGTAGAATCTGATGCAAAGGCTAACCCTTTGGGGATTCTGGTTGGTTTCTTATTTCAAAGTAACCAATAGACAAATTACAGCAGCGAATAACGCAACCGCCTCAACGAAGGCAGCAACGATTAACATCGCACCTTGAATTTTTCCAGACGCTTCTGGTTGACGAGCGATAGCTTCCATAGCAGAACCACCGATACGACCGATACCCATTCCAGCTCCTAAAGCAGCTAAACCAGCACCAATACCTGCAAGACCAAGACCTACAGAAACTTCTAATAAAATCGATAAAATAGACATACGATTTGGGTTTATATAAAAAAAATAATTTACAAATTAATGGTGATGCTCTTCTACCGCCGCTCCGATATACGTCGAAACTAACATTGTAAAGATGAAGGCTTGAATGAAGGCAACAATTAGCTCAATTACGTTCATGAAAAGCGAGAAAGGAACTACTGCTAGACCTAAAGCCGCGTTTTCAAAAATGAAAATCAAGGATACTAAACTTAATAAAATGATGTGACCCGCTGTAATGTTCGCAAACAAACGAACCATTAAAGAGAAAGGCTTCATGAAGATACCTACAATCTCTACCGGCGTTAAAATAACTAACATCCACTTAGGAACACCTGGCATCGCGAAAATGTGCGTCCAATAAGTCGAACGGCCATTGAAGTTTGTTACAAAGAACGCGATAATCGCTAATACTAAAGTAACTGCTATATTTCCAGTCAAGTTCGCACCACCTGGGATCAAACCTAACATGTTATTAAACCAAATAAAGAAGAAGATCGTCAATAAATACGGCATGAAACGACGGTAGTGTTTCTCGCCAATGTTATTCTTGGCAATTTCATCCCGCACGAAAATGATGATCGGTTCGAACATAGACTGCAATCCTTTAGGTGCTCTGTGAGGATTTTCTTTGTATTTGCGACCAATGCCGATGAAGATAGTCAATAATAAAACCGCTGAAAGCAATAAAGAAGCTACGTTCTTGGTGATAGAGAAGTCATAAACTTTCTCGCCATTCTCTGCGTGAATCTTTCCGTGCTCTAAAATGAAACCATTGTAAGGAATTTCTTCATGGTGTTCGTTTTTGAAATTAGAGGAAGAAAATACCTGAACGCCTGCTGATTCCGTATAAACGATGCAAGGTAAAGGTAAAGTCGCATGGAAATGGCCAATCGTGAAGAAATGCCAATCGTGCTCATCCGCAATGTGGTGTAGAATTAATTTACCTGGATCAAATTTTTCAGATGGAGCTTCATGTGCCGCCGCAGGAGCAGCTGCATGAGCCGCCGTATCTGCGTGAGCAGAATCGTGCGCTACAACCGGTTCGTTTGCGAACACATTAAGGCTAATAAAGCTTAAGAAAAGCCCTAGTAGTATATTCGAAAAGTACATTTTTTGTGTTGAAGTCTTGACCTGCATCTGAAACATTAATCTTGCTATTTTCTAAAAACGTCGCAAGTTACGAAGCAAACCAAAAATTTCAAAATTTGTACTACATAAATAGAGTACAAAAAAGTTGCTGACGAACAAGACCATATCTGGCGTATGAATATAGGCGAAAAAACCGATGAAAATCACACTTAAAACAAAGCGAATCGTCAGAGTGATCATCTGAAAAGGAATGAATTTTTCGCCGGCATTTTTTAAACCGAATTGAGCAAGGTTGAGGGTTAGGTAGCTTTGGAAAAAAAGAAAAACAAAGATGAATTTCAGGTCCGGATGCAAATAAACTAAAAAGGAAGTCTGGCTTATAGCATATAGGATACCACCCAAAAGACCGTAAAAAATCGCCATTTTTAACATGGGGCAAATATCGGCAGAAAGGAATTAATCGGCAAAGATTTTGGAAAAAAGCGATTTCGGCTGTTAATTGCATCTTCAAATCAAAAAGCCTCGCTTGTTGATTTATAAAGAAGAAGGGAGAGACTAGGCTCAATGAACTTCTGGCAACCCGTCTGCAAATGTAGACCCCGGTGCTAATTCCTACCCCAGGCGGTGCCTGTTTAGGGAAATATAAACCATTTTGTGCATGCAAGCTGAGTTTCATCATTTTCATTCCGCGTCCCCATTTGCCCTTGAATTAGGGGGAGAATTACCTGCTTTGGATTTAGCTTACCAAACTTGGGGCAAACTCAACGCTAAAAAAGACAATGTGGTCTGGATTTGCCACGCCTTTACCGGAAGTCATGATGTGGCGGAATGGTGGCAAGGCCTCGTAGGCCCAGGCAAACTGTTTAATCCAGAAAATAATTTAATCGTCTGTGTGAATATTTTAGGTTCGCATTATGGTTCGTCTGGCCCTTTAACCGTCGATCCGAGAACCGGCAAACTTTATTTTCACTCGTTTCCGGACGTGACGATTCGCGACGTGGTTTCTAGTTTCGAGATTCTGCGCAAGGAATTGAAGATTAATCGCATCAAAACCTGCATTGGTGGTTCCCTGGGAGGTCAGCAAGCGGTAGAATGGGCGATTGTGAATCCAGGTTTGATCGAAAATCTGATTTTAGTGGCTACGAACGCCGTGCATTCACCTTGGGGAATTGCCTTTAATGAGTCCCAAAGAATGGCCATCGAAGTCGACCCCTCTTGGAAAGAATCACAGCCTAAAGCCGGTTTAGAGGGAATGAAGGCTGCTCGTGCGACCGCTTTGATCTCTTACCGGAATTACGAAACCTATCAGATTACGCAAGCCCGAAAGGAGAATTCCTATGGATCTTCTTTACGCGCTGTCTCTTATCAACGATACCAGGGCGAGAAATTAGCCCAACGCTTCAATGCCTATTCTTATTTCCAGTTATCGAAAATGATGGATTCCCAGGACGTGGGCAGAAATCGCGGTGGTGCTATCGCTGCATTAAAACTGATTCAATCAAAAACGCTGGTCATTGGTATTAAATCCGATGCCTTGTTTCCGATTGTGGAGCAAGAGTTTTTGGCCAAATACATTCCAGGTGCCTCTTTCCACGTCATCGACTCCCTGTATGGACACGATGGATTCTTAATCGAAAGTGGATTGATGACCAAAGCCGTTCGTTTATGGCAGAAATTACAACGCCTCGAAGTAAATCCGATGGCCGATTTCTTCCAAGCCTTAGAAGCAAAACTCGCATCCCATGAAATTTCACAATAAAGTTGTTTGGATTACGGGGGCTTCCTCTGGAATCGGTGAAGCCTTAGCTTACGCTTTTGCGGCAGAAGGCGCGCTTTTAGTGTTGTCTGCGCGCAGAGAAGAAGAGTTGCAACGGGTGGCCAAAGCTTGCGGCAATGCTTACGTGCTCCCTTTCGACATGCTTTCGTTATCAGAACACGCAGATCGCGTGCAGGATGTTATTCAAACCTATGGTCGCATTGATTACTTAGTTTTAAATGCAGGAGTTTCTCAGCGTTCTTTTGTGAAAGACACGGAATTCGACGTCTATCGCCGTCTTTTTGAGGTGAATTTCTTTTCGATTGTTTCTTTGACACAGGCCGTTTTGCCTGTCTTTACTGCCCAAAAATCGGGTGTTTTCGTTCCGATCGCGTCGGTCGCTGGACGGATTTCTACTCCGCGCAGAGCCGCTTATGGTGCGACGAAACACGCATTAATCGGATTCTTTGACTCGGTTCGCGCGGAGGTTTTCAATGATGGCATTCGCGTGACCACGATTTTGCCGGGTTACATCAGGACGAATATTTCCCTTCACGCGATGAACGAGAAAGGGGAGGCATACGGAAAGATGGATCCGAATCAGGCCAAAGGCTTAGATCCCAACGTTACCGCTCAGAAAATCTTGCAAGCCGTGCTAGCAGAAAAAAATGAATTCTTTGTAGGAGGTTTCCTCGAAGGATTTGGCCTATTCGTCAAGCGCTTCTTTCCGTCGATTATGCCCTTTATGTTGCGTAAAATTAAGAATACGTAGTCTTTTTTTCGTTAAAGAAGAAAACGAAAAGCAGCAAAACGACTCCTGCAATCGCAGCCGGAACCATCCAAACCGCTTGCCAATTCTTGACGTCATTTATAGTATAATAATCTAATACGATTCCTGATAGCTTAGAGCCAATTCCCATTCCGATGCCATAGGTGGCAAAAGTGATTAAACCTTGTGCGGAATTCTTGATTTTTTCGCCTGCTTTTTGGTCCGTATAAATCTGTCCCGTCACAAAGAAGAAATCGTAGCAAACCCCGTGCAGAATAATCCCGATATACAGGATCCATTCGCTTGAAATTCCATCCCCATAACCGAAGCATAGGAATCGAATAATCCACGCCACCAGTCCCACTACGAGCATTTTCTTAACCCCTAAGCGCGTAAAGGCGATGGGAATTAACAACATGAAAATCACTTCAGAAGCTTGTCCTAAGGACATTTTGTTTTCCACGTTGCTCATGTGTGCATCCGTTAACGATGGATTTGCCATCGCATAATAGAAGGACAGGGGAATGCAGATCAAAATCGAAGAAATAAAGAAGATCAAGAACGAGCGGTCTTTGAAAAGCTTCAACGCATCTAAACCTAAAATTTGTGCCACAGAAGCGTTCTTGTCGGCTTTAGGAGGGGTATTGGGTAAGGTAAACGAGTAAATTCCTAAAAGGAAGGAAGTGTACATCGCGATCTCAAAAATGGCCACTTTGTCACCTAGGGCATAAAATCCAATAATATTGGTCACCACAATCCAGGCGATGGTCCCGGTCACTCGGATGCTAGGGAATTCCTTTTCTGGATTGGACATTTGGTTCATCGCAATCGAATTCGATAAGGCCAAATTAGGGGCAAAGCAGAGTGTATAGGCTAAAATATACCAGAAAAAGGCCTCGGGATCTCGTTCTAAGCTCAAGAAGTAGAGAATCACACCTCCTAAAATATTCAAAAAGCCCATCACCTTTTGGGCAGCAAAAAAGCGGTCTGAAATCAAGCCCACAAAGAAGGGAGCAAAGATGGAAGCAATCGCAAAAGTGGTGTAAGCATTCCCTACTTGATCCCCGGTAGCGTGAAGATTATCTAATAAGTATTTACTCATTTGGCCATACCAGGCGCCCCATCCGAAAAACATCAGGAACATCATGGACATGAGTTGGAATTTTACGCTACTTTTCATCGTTTTTTCGGTTTAGAGAGATCAAAAATACAAATTTGTCCGAAATTTAAAATTTTCTGAAAATATATTTTTCGGGCTTTTTGTCGGTTTTCGTATACCCGTTTTCAGTATTTTTTCTGTTTTTTCAGAAGTCTAGTCTGTTTTTGCATCGAGTTTTTCTAATTACAGCAAAAATATCATTTTATCCCCTAAAAACACTACTTGCCATCCAATTGGGGCAAAGGGCTATTTATTTGATAATCAGTATTATTTGTCGTTTTTTTGAGGACTGAATTGAATTCAGGCCCACATTATGTTCGGAATCTTAGCAATATCGGCGCGGCCAACAGGTGAATTTCACGGATCGATGCCCTTGTTTTTGGGTGCATTTACGGTGATCTCCTTGGTATTAATTGGTTTTGGGATAGTTCTTTTCAAAAAGCGCAAAGAGTGGATACATAATTCGAAAATGACCTACGGCAAAATCGTCGAAATTTCGAAGCGTTATTCCCGCGATGACCATAGCGGTCGCTTCCCTATTTATTTCCCGATTGTCTCCTATTATGTGAATGGTTTAGAATTTAGACGCGAAGCGGATAAAGGTTTGGCCAAAAACTGCGAAATAGGGCAAGAAATTCCTGTTCGTTATTTATCAGAAAACCCTTACGAAGCATCTTTGGCAGAAAATACCGTTCCCGGCTTAAATCCATCGATCTTCTTTGCGATGGGCCTGTTGATGCTTGCCAGCGCGATCATCTTATTGATCATGAAGTCCTAATTTCATTTTTCGAAGCCTTTTTGTAAATTAGTCCAAAATCTAGGACGATGGAAACCCCTATTAAAGAAAAAGAGCAGTTCAGAAATTACGATCAAGGTGATATTACTGCTGCTGTAAAAGAACATTACCGCAAGATGCGCTCTCGCCAAACATACGACTATGTTCAGCGCATGAAGGCCAAATACCTCACCTTCGAGCGTCCCATTGATTTATGGGAAATGATGGAGCGCCTAAACGTCCTCATCGATGTTTCCGATCCGGATTTAAATCTACCTAACATTATTCACCTTTTGCAATCTGCAGAAGGCATGCGCGCGGACAATCGCCCTGATTGGATGCAATTAGTAGGCTTAATCCACGATTTAGGCAAAGCCATGTACTTATTCGGATCTGACGAAGACGGCACCTCGCAAGCCGAACAATGGGGTCTAGTAGGTGATGTGTTCGTCGTAGGCTGCAAACTTCCAGACTCTTGTGTTTATCCAGAGTTCAACGCCTTGAATCCTGATATGCAAGACCCTCGGTACACTACCGAATTAGGTATTTATGAAGCAGGTTGCGGTTTGGATAACCTGCATTTAGCCTGGGGTCACGACGAATATTTATACCAAGTGCTGAAAAATCACTCATCAAATTCGATTCCCGAAGCAGGAATGGCGATGATCCGCTACCATTCTTTCTACCCTTGGCATTCTGGCGGAAGCTACAAAGCCTTATTGAACGACAAAGACGCGCAATACCTCGAGTGGATTCGCGACTTTAATCAGTATGATTTGTATACCAAATCCCCGGTGATTCCTGTTTTCGAAGAATTGAAGGCGTATTATGAGCCGATTGCGGAGAAGTATCTCGGCAGTGGTCCTATATATTGGTAATATAGTTCAGGCTCCTAGAAAACGGCGCAAGCACATGTTTTCCGCGGAGCCTGAACTATATTATCAATGAAAAATGGACCCTTATTCTCCCTCTTCCCTGATTGCTAATTGATGATCAAATTTGCCTATACCATTCTTTATGTGGAGGACGTGGTGAAAACGATGGATTTTTACCAGCAAGCCTTTGAGTTTAGTGAAAAAATGCTTGCTCCTGATCATTCTTATGGCGAAGTAGCATCAGGCGAAACGATCTTATCGTTTGCGCACAAATCTTTAGCCAAATCAATCCTCAAAGACGGATTTATGGAAAGCGATTTGTCAAAGCAGCCGTTCGGAATCGAAATTGGATTTACTACCGATGATGTAGCGGGGACAATTAGGCAGGCGGTTGCTGCTGGTGCGATATTAATCGAAGAGCCCAAAACAAAGCCTTGGGGTCAAGTCGTGGCTTATGTAAGGGATTTGGATGGCTTTTTGATAGAGATTTGTAGCGAAATGAATTAAAACTAAGTGCTGGAATGAAACTAAAATACCCCTTGAAAATGGCGCAAGCACCTATTTTCCGCGGGGTATTTTAGTTTTAATCTCACTGTCTGACTAAATTGTAGATTGGGGTTAGGAATCGCCACCTCTCTTTCAGAGATAAAACAATGTAGGGGTTTCGAAAACATGTGCTTGCGCCGTTTTAGGAACCCCTATATTGTTTTATCACCATCCATCGTCTTTCTTAGCCTTCGGCGCTGGAGCAGTTTGTTTCTTTGCTGCCGGAGTCGACTTCGTTGTACCTACTTTGGCACCCTGACCCGTCGCCAGATTCACATCCAGTGAGACGCGGCTAAACACGCGGCAAACGATTTTCCAATCGTCGTTGATTTTCATCAGACTTAGAAGATCGATGTATTTGAAATCGTCGAACTTAAATTCTACAGTCGCCACGGCTGAGGTTCCTGCATAAGAGTAGTTTAAAAGAGCTCCAGTTGCCTTCGCTCCACCTACTGGCATACCGGCGATGAATTTACGCAAAGGCATGTCTGCAATCTTTCCAGTCGATGTATTTAGGTTTCTTAACAGGGCGTTGCTAGCAAAGGCGCGACCTAAGCTCGCGGTATCCCCTTTAGTGAAGCCTTCTGTGTAGGAGGTAATGGCAGATTTAATGCCTTCGTCTTCCGATTGTGCGAAAGCCGTGGTGCCTAATAGGCAAAATAGCGCAATAAATAGATTTTTCATGGTTTGTTAAATTAATTGCCTCCTGAAGATTCACCTTCTGCTGGGAGATTTTCTCCCTTTAGAAATAACTTCGCTTTTTCAGGGTACAAGATGGATTGAACGATATTGACTTTGGCCAACGAATGATTAGCCATGTTACCTAAAATAATAATGGCTGAATTGTCTTTTTGATTATGCAAATAATAGTTTTTGAACCCGTGCCACCAGCCTGTATGGTAAGTTAACCATTCTCCGTTCTCTAATTGCTTAAGTCGCCAGCCTAGGCCATAATTTGTCGTTAATACTTTGGGTTTCGTGTGTTGTGGAGTGAAGGCTTCTGCCAGCGAACTCAATTTGACTATGGTCTCGGAATTCAAGGCTTGGTCCCACATAAACATATCTTCCACGGTGGAATAGATTCCTTTGTCTCCTGTGACGCCGTCTAAATGGTCAAAGCCTACTACGGCTAGTCCAGAGCGCTTAGGCTGGTAACCGGTAGCTGATGTTTTCAATAATTCAGGATGCTGTGGATCATATACGAAAGATTCGCTCATGCCCGCAGGAGTGAAGATGTTCTCTTTCACGTATTCTCTAAACCCTTTACCGCTAATTCGCTCAACGATATAGGCCAATAAAATATAATTGGTGTTATTGTAATGAAACTGCCGATTCGGGTGGTAATCGATGCCCGGTTTGATCTTGTTAAACAGTTCGACCACTTTGGCATTTGTCAAAGGGGCTTTCTTGTCGTAATATTTATCCAAACAATAAGCATAATTAGGAAGGCCAGACTTGTGCGTCAGTAAACTGCGGATAGTGATGCTGGAGTCGTAGGGAAATCCTGGAATATGTTGTTCTACGCGATCGTCCAGTTTTAATTTCCCTTGCTCCATCAATTGCAGGATGGAAACAGCGGTGAATTGTTTGGAAACAGAGGCGAGTTGAAAAGGTGTTCGGGTGCTTAATTGCGCTTTAGTGAAGTTATTTGCAATGCCAAAAGCGCGTTTGTAAATGATCTTGCCATATTGTGTTATAAGCACGGTCCCGTTAAATCCCGTTTTCTTTTGTAAGGTTTTAAAGAAGGTGTCAAGTTTAATGGCTTTTTGTTGCGCTATTTTAGGGTCAAATAAACTCGCAATGCTATCGTTTCGTTTTTCGACTGCACTATTTTTGGCAAAAAAATGACCGGGTACATTGTTGCAGGAGGCCATGCAGAATAAGGATGCCAAAATACTAAGTGCTAATGACCTACGATTCATATGCGAAATTGCGAAATGTATTTATTAAATTTATAAGCAATTTAATCAGAAAAGGCCTTATTTCAAACTCGATGTTACAGCGGATTTTTGTTTTCTTTTTTCAAGTCTTAATCCGCATTTACCAAGGGATGATTTCTCCCTTTCTTCCTAATTCCTGCCGTTACACGCCCACTTGTTCCGAATACGCGAAACAAGCACTTCAAAAACACGGGCTGATCCAAGGTTTACGCCTTACCATCAAGCGAATGGGGAGCTGTCATCCGTGGGGTGGAAGCGGTCACGATCCGGTGCCTTGATTCAGCAGTTAACAGTATAGCACTGTTTTAATTGTATTATTCTAATTTTATCCTAAATTATTTTTGGCATTAGATTACCGAAAAAAAAGTGATTTTTTTTTCAAAAAATTTTCTATTGAAAAAATACAATCGATTAGGCGCTTATTTCGCTGTTTTGCCTTGGAATCACCTTCAAAATAGGGTCTCTATTTAAGATTACGTAACAATTAGATTATTTTCAGATTCTGTCCTACACTGTGCTAGTTTTCAAGAAAATCTAAATTAAGTACAATTTGTAGCCTTAAAGTCATCGATTCATTATCTATTTTCATTTTTTTATTCAATTTATTTATAGTTTTTTTGTGAAGGTTTTGAAGTTAGTCTCACTATGTAAACGATTACATGGGCTTTTCAAAAGGCTTCGGCCAGCAGAAACTCTGTCTTCTATATATAAAAGGAATAAGAACAAGACCGACAAGAATCATTAATCATTTTTAACCCTTAATTTTTCACTTATGATTCATTCTTACAAGAGAGTGGGTCGCCTTGTGCGATCAAGTGTTAGTAACCTAGGCTTCAAGCAAGCTTTTAGTGTTGCTGTTGCACTAGTAATTTCCTTGGGTGCTTTCGCCCAAGATGTGGTTTCAGGGAAAGTAACCGACTCAAAAGACGGTTCAGCTATTCCTGGTGTTTCTGTTACTGTTAAAGGTACTACGAAAGGTGCTCAAACTGACATTAACGGTACTTACAAAGTAAATGCAGGAAGTGGTAGCACTTTAGTATTCTCTTTTGTAGGTTATGCTAAGAAAGAAGTTAAAGCTACAGGTTCTGTAGTAAACGTTTCTTTAGCTGCTGACAACCAATCTTTAGAAGAAGTTGTGGTAGTAGGTTATGGTACTCAGAAAAGAAAAGAGATTTCAGGAACTGTTACAAGTTTAGGATCTCGTGATTTCAATGCGGGTGTTGTGACTAACCCATTAGCTGCTGCTCAAGGTAAAGTAGCTGGTTTAGTGATTACTCAAGCATCTGGTGATCCAAATGCGGCTCCAACTGTACGTCTTCGTGGTACGGGTTCTTTGAACGCAGGTTCTGAGCCATTATACGTAATTGATGGTGTGATTGGTGCTCCTATCCAAAACGTTGCTCCAGAAGATATCTTATCTATGGATGTGTTACGTGATGCCTCTTCTGCAGCTATCTACGGTTCTCGTGGTGCGAATGGTGTTATCTTGATCAACACAAAACGTGGTAAGTCAGGTGCTCCTACAGTTGATTATTCAGCTTATGTAGGTGCTGAGACAATCTCTCAACGCCCTCAATTATTAAATGCTGCTGAATTCCGCGCTGCTGCTGCGAAATACAAGCAAACATTTGATGACAATGGCGCTAACACAGATTGGTTAAATGTAATCACACGTACGGCGGTTTCTCAAAACCACAACGTAGGTGTTTCTGGTGGTTCTGAAAACTTATCATACCGTGCTTCAGTTGGTTATTTAGACCAATCAGGTACATTGATCGGTTCTGCAAAAGATCGTTTAACAGGTCGTTTGAACTTAGATGCGAAAGCAATGAATGGCAAATTGAACATGAAGTTCAACATGTCTGCTTCTCAAACTAACGGTACATTCGCTGATAACCGTGCAGTAGGTTTTGCAATGAACATGCGTCCAACTGATCCAGTTTACAACGCGAATGGTTCATACTTCCAATTGCCAGGTACATTCTCTAACTTCAATCCATTAGCGGCTTTAGAGAAAAAATCAAATACACAACGTTTACAAGATTTCTTATTCAATGCTTCTGCAGGATATACAATCTTAGATGGTTTAGTATTTAACGTATCAGGTACATTACGTACTCAAAACGCTGATAATAGCTATTTCGCAGCAACTACTCCAGGTAACTTGTTATCTACGGTAGGTGGAAACTCAGCATCTCGTTCATTGAACGCCGTAACTGATAAGCAATTAGAAGCTACATTGAACTGGACTAAGAAATTAAACGATGTGTCTACTTTGACATTATTAGGAGGTTACACGTACCAAGATGTTATTAACGACGGTTTCGGTGCTTCTAACAACAACTTCTTAACAGATGCTTTTGGTGCTAACAACTTAGGTTCTGGTTTAGGTATTCGTTCGAATCCTAACTTATTGTATTCTTACAAAAACGAATACAAATTGGTTTCTTTCTTAGCTCGTGCTCAATACTCGTTAATGAACAAGTATTTCGCTACGGTTAACATGCGTCGTGATGGTTCGACTAAATTCGGTGATAACAACAAGTGGGGTTTATTCCCATCAGTTTCAGTGGGTTGGTCATTATCTGAAGAAGCATTCTTAAAAGGAAATACAACAATCGACAACTTGAAGCTTCGTGTTTCTTGGGGTAGAACTGGTAACTCAGAAGGTATTCGTCCGTTGTTATCTAAATCATTCTATGGTCCATCAGGATCTTATTATGATGGAGGCGCTGATGACTTCTTGCCATCTTATGCTGTACAATCTAACCCGAACCCTAACTTGAAGTGGGAGGTTAACGAAAACTACGGTGCTGGTATCGACTTCTCTATCTTAAAAGGTAAATTAACAGGATCGATTGACTGGTATACTCGTCAAACAAAAGATTTATTATATACAGTTAATGCTCCACAAGAAAAAGGATATGTATATCCAACGATCTTAGCGAACATTGGTTCGATGCAAAACCGTGGTATTGAGATCTCTGCTACTTACCAATGGTTAGATACGCAAGATTGGTCAATTAGCTCTTCATTCGCTGGTTCATTCAACCAAAACGAATTGATCTCTTTGAAAAACGACGAATTTGCTGCATCTGATCAAGTATTCTTATCTACTTCTTTAGGTAGCTACATCCGTGGTACTTCTGCGGTAAACTTCTCTGTATTACAAGCTGGTCAACCAGTAGGTGTATTCTACGGAGCAAAAGTGGCTAAAATCGAAAACGGTAAATACGTATTCCAAGACCTTAATGGTGATGGTGTAGTAGATCCTAACGCGAAAGACCGTACTTACTTAGGAAATCCTAACCCTACTTTCGTAGGTGGTTTAACTACGAACGTTCGTTACAAAGCATTCGATTTCCAATTCCAATTAACTGGAAACGCTGGAGCTAAGATCGTTAACACAAATACTTTATTGTTAGGTCGTCAAGATGGTCGTATCGCAGAATCTAATGCATTGAAATCTGCTTTAACGTCTGTAATTAATGATGAGCGTACAATCCCTATGGATTACTACGTAGAATCAGGAGATCACATCCGTTTAAGCAACGCATCTTTAGGTTACACTTTACCAGTGAAAGGTGTATTTAAAAGAGCTCGTATTTATGTAGCTGGTAACAACTTATTGTTGTTCACTAACTACACTGGTGTTGATCCAGAAGTTAGCCAAAACCTAGCTATTGGTTCTGCTGCTCCAGGTATCGATGTTCGTGAGACATACTACAAAACTCGTGCATTTACTGCGGGAATTAACTTGTCTTTCTAAAACAAAATACCCAACTATTAGTTATATAACTTAATTAATAAAATAATTAAAAAAATGAAAAAATATATCTATAAAGTACTTTCAGTAGGTGTTTTCGCTTCGTTAGCCCTATCGTCTTGTACAGATTTAACTGAGCCAGTTTACGATTCGATCCCCGCGGATCAATTCTTGAAAACGGATGCTCAAATTGCTGCGGCACTAGGACCTGCTTATGGTGGTCTTCGTGGTATCACATGGGATTGGTTTAATCCAAGTGAAGCATCTTCGGATGAGTTGATCGTTCCTACTCGTGGTGGTGACTGGTATGATGGTGGTGACTGGTTGGCGTATTCTCGTCACACATGGACTCCACAACACGGTCCTATCAACGGAATGTGGGGATTCATCTTTGGTAACATCTCTCAGGTGAACCAATTGATCCCAGTAGTTGCTGCTAACCAAAAAGCGGTAGATGAGTTACGTGCAGTACGTGCTATCTATTACTTCATGGCAGTGGATGCATTCGGTAATGTGCCTATCGTAACGGATAACAAATCGTCTTCTGCGACTAAGACTCGTGCTGAGGTTTATGCATTTATCGTTTCAGAATTGACGTCTGCAATTCCTAACTTAAGTTCAGGTAAAGCATATTCTCGTATGACGCAAGATGCTGCTAAAGCATTGTTAGCGAAAGTATACTTGAACGCAGGTGTGTATAGCGGTACAGCACAATGGCAAAAAGCTTATGATACAGCTGATCAAGTAATCAAATCTTCGAACAACTGGTCATTAGCTTCTTCTACATTGTCTAACTTTGTGGTTCAAAACCAAGGTTCTAACGAGAATATCTTCGCGATCCCATTTGATTCATTCAAAGCGGGTGGTATGAATTTCCACATGAGAACGTTACACTACGCTAACCAACAAACCTATGGTTTAGGTAACTCTCCTTGGAATGGTTTCTGTACTTTAGCTGATTTCTACAATTCATTTGAGTCGAATGACTTACGTGGTGCTATGTGGATCAAAGGACAGCAATATGCTGCTTCTGGAGCTAAGTTGAAAGATGCAAAAGGTGCTGATTTAGCATTCGTTGCGGATTGGGATAAAGATCAAATGACTGATGCAGATGCAGTTTACCAAGTAGCTGGTATCCGTTCTCAGAAATATGAGATCCAAAAGAACAACCCGAACGGTGATCAATCAAATGACTACGTATTCTTGCGTTTAGCTGACGTTATCTTAATGCGTGCTGAAGCTGCTTTCCGTTTAGGAAATACAGCTCAAGCATTAACTGACGTAAATGCTATCCGTACTCGTTCTGGTGTTGCTCCTTTAACTGCGGTTACTGCTGACGATATCTTAGCTGAGCGTGGTCGTGAATTAGCATGGGAAGGATGGAGACGTAACGATTTAATTCGTTTCAACAAGTTCTCTACAGCTCGTAAGTTTATGTCAGTTACTGACAAGACGCGTGAATTGTTCCCAATTCCACAACCTCGTCGTGATGCTAACCCATTATTGACTCAAAATCCTGGATATTAATAGCTAGGTTTTTGATAGAAAGGCAGAACCATTTGGTTCTGCCTTTTTGTTTTATAGGGGTTTTATATGCCCCTCGTATTTTGTATTTTTGTAGCGCAAAAATTCGATCATTAAGAATGAAAAATTATCCCTTATTCTTCCTTATTTCTCTTTGTCTTTTCTCTTGTTCTCAAAAGGAAGACACTCTTTTTGAAGAGTTGTCTGCGGAGCAAACTGGTATCGATTTTGTGAATCGAAGTTTGGAGAAAAAAGAGTTCAATATTTTCAATTACCGCAACTTCTATAATGGAGGTGGCGTGGCGATAGGTGACGTGAATAACGATGGTTTATCGGATCTTTTTGTGACCTCTAATTTCGAAGACAATAAATTGTATTTGAATAAAGGGGCGATGAAGTTTGAGGATATTACGGTGAAGTCAGGGATTGTGGGGAAGAAGTTTTGGTCTACAGGGGTCACGTTTGCCGATGTGAATGGAGATGGATTGATGGATATTTACGTGTGTAATTCAGGTTCACGTGATCAGCGTGGGAATCAATTATACATTAATCAAGGAATCAAGGGTGGTGTGCCTACTTTTAAGGATCAGGCCAAAGAAGCAGGGTTAGAAGACGGAGGATTTTCAACGCACGCGGCCTTCTTCGATTACGATCGGGATGGCGATTTAGATATGTATTTGTTGAATAACAGTTTTACTCCGATTGATAAATTAGGGTATACGAATTTACGGGAAGAGCGAGATAAATTAGGCGGTGATAAGTTATTTAGAAATGATAGCAAGGATGGAAAGGAACTTCATTTTACCGATGTGTCAGAGACGGCGGGTATTTATGGAAGTTTGATTGGTTTTGGATTAGGTATTACGATAGGCGATGTCAACAATGACAACTGGCCTGATATTTATATTTCGAATGACTTTTACGAGCGCGATTATTTGTACATCAACCAAAAGAACGGCACGTTTAAAGAAGATTTAGAGAATGAAATGCCGCATATTTCGTTGAGCTCGATGGGCGCAGATATGGCGGATTTGAACGACGATGGTTATATGGACATCTTCGTGACCGATATGTTGCCGGGCGATGATCGCCGTTTGAAAACGACGTCTGTTTTTGAGGGCTATAACTTAGTGGAGTTGAAGAAGAAGCGCGGGTTTTGGCATCAATATATGCGCAATAATTTGCAGCTGAATAATGGGGATGGAACCTTCTCTGAAGTGGGTCAATTAGCGGGTGTACACGCAACGGATTGGAGTTGGGGCGCCTTGATCTTCGATATGGACAATGATGGGAAGAAGGATATTTTTGTGGCGAATGGAATTGCCAAAGACTTAACGGATCAAGACTTCGTTGATTTCTTAGGTGATCGCAACACCATGCAGCAAATGCTAGATGGCAAAAAATTCGATTACAAAGAGTTTACAGACAAGATTTCTTCCGTACCTATTCCGAATTACGCTTATAAAAACGAAGGTGATTTGAAATTCTCGAACCAAGTGAAAGCGTGGGGTTTAGAGGGTCCAGGATTCTCGAATGGTTCAGCTTACGGTGATTTAGACAATGATGGGGATTTGGACTTAGTTGTGAACAATGTGAACGCGCCATTATCCGTTTACAAGAACAAGACGAATGAGAAGTTAAATAACCATTATTTGACTATACGCCTGAAAGGGGCGGATCGTAACCTAAACGGTATCGGAGCTCGAGTAACAGTTTATCAGAAAGGCGGATTCAAAGTATTGCAGCAAATGCCGAATCGCGGTTTTCAATCGTCGAGTGATCACCAAATGGTGTTTGGCTTAGGAGCGAATGGAGCGATTGATTCGGTACAGGTTTTATGGCCAAACGATAAGATCGAAACAATTAAAACGGTGAAAGCGGATCAGATCATTACCCTTAAGCAGGAGAATGCAAAGGAGATCTTCCACTTCTTTGAGGCGAAACAAACACCGATTTTTGCGGATGTGACGTCTGGTTTATTGGATTATCTACACGTGGAAAGTATGTTCAATGACTACGACCGCGATGTGTTATTGAAGCAGAAGTATTCTACACAAGGCCCAGCTTTAGCAGTGGGCGATGTGAATGGAGATGGTCTAGAGGACATATATCTAGGCGGTGCAGCGGGTCAAGTCAAGCAATTATTTGTACAAAAACCCGGTGGTCAATTCGTCAATTCTCCACAAGCAGATTTCAGCTTAGATCAGACTACAGAGAATACGGATGCGACTTTCTTCGATGCGGATAAAGATGGCGACTTAGATTTGTTCGTGGTCACAGGAAGTAATGAGTTCGCGGAGAATGCGCCGGAATTACACGACTTATTGTATTTGAATGACGGCAAAGGAAACTTGAAGCGTGATATTCGATTCCCGATGATTTACGAAAATGGTTCGAGTGTTTCGGCAGCGGATTACGATAAAGATGGCGACATCGATTTATTTGTGGGAACACGGATGGTCAATGCGAAGTATGGCCAAAGCGCCCAAAGCAATCTGTTCATTAACGATGGAACAGGTGGATTTAAGAACCAGTCGAAGCGCTATATGCCTCAAGTGACGGATCTAGGGATGGTGACGGATTCAGAATGGTCAGATGTGAATGGAGATGGCTATGTCGATTTAGTCGTAACGCAAGATTGGGGTCCGGTGGTTGTGTTTACGAACGAAAGAGGCAGAAAATTAACGAAGCAGGAGCCAGTGGCGGGATCGGAAGGACTTTGGTCTTGTATTAAGCCGGCGGACGTGGATGGTGATGGAGATATGGATTTTGTGCTGGGGAACTTTGGCCTAAATTCTAAGATTAAAGCATCAGCTGAGGCACCAGCCTACTTACACGTAGGAGATTTCGATAAGAATGGTGTGGTAGAACAAATCATCTCTTGTGTGACAGAGGATGGAAATACGTATCCGATGGTCTTGAAAGGAGAGATGCAGCGTGCGCTTCCGATGATCAAGAAGAAATTCATCAAGTACAAGGATTATGCGAACAAGACGGTGGATGAATTGTTTAGTGATGAGCAACGCGAAGGAGGTACTGTGCGCCAAATCACGACAACGCAATCATCCTTTATGATCAATGATGGCAAAGGCAACTTTAGCTTGCAAGCACTTCCCTACCAAGCTCAATTCTCTCCTATTAGGGGAATTTTAGCAGGGGATTTCAATAAGGATGGTAAACTAGATATTTTATTAGCCGGTAATTTCTTTGATTCACTTCCAGAGTGGGGTCGTTTCGATGCGAATTATGGACTTCTATTAGAAGGACAAGGAAAAGGTAAATTCGCTGTGAAATTATCGAAGCAAACAGGATTTAAAACCCTTGGTCAAGTACGTAATATGGCACTCGTTAAAGGAGGAAAGTCGACGTATGTAGTATTGGCCAAAAATGATGAAAAAGCCCAAGTATTTAAATTTTAAAACAATGCGTACCCATTTTTTCTCTATTCTGTTTTTCTCTTTTGTTCTGTTCGGCTGTAATTCAGGCGATGACGTGGTGCTTTTCGAAAAATTAGATGCCGAAAAGACCCACATTGACTTTGCGAATAATATCACGGAGACCAAGGATTTTAACATCTTGGACTACTTGTATTTCTACAATGGTGGTGGTGTTTCTGCTGGGGATATTAATAATGATGGATTAGTGGATTTGTTTTTTGTGTCCAATCAAGGCAAAAACAAATTGTACCTGAACAAGGGTGATATGCAATTTGAGGACATTTCGGTGAAGGCGGGAATCGAAGGATTCTCTGACTGGAAAACGGGGGTAACGATGGCCGACGTAAACGCGGATGGCTTCTTGGATATCTACATTTGCGCGGTGGGGAATTACAAAGGTTTGGAAGGTTCGAACGAGTTATACATCAACAACGGTGACAATACATTCACAGAGAAATCAAATGAGTTTGGATTAGATTTTACCGGATTTTCTACGCAAGCGGCCTTTTTTGATTACGATAAAGATGGTGATTTAGATTGCTATTTACTAAATCACGCTGTGCACAACACGCGTTCGTATGATCGTGTAAACACACGTTCTTTAAAGGATAACGAGGCAGGAGATTATTTATACCGGAACGATGGTGGCAAATTTGTGGATGTCTCGAAAGAGTCTGGCATCTACCAAGCGGCGATGGGTTATGGTCTAGGAATTTCGGTGGCGGATATTAACAACGATGGCTGGTTAGATATTTATGTGAGCAATGACTTCCATGAGGATGATTACTACTATATCAATCAAAAGGACGGTACTTACAAAGAGGGAATCCGCGATCACTTCAAGCACTTAAGTCGTTTCTCAATGGGTTCTGACGTGGCAGATATTAATAACGATGGATTCCAAGATGTGATGACCTTGGATATGTATCCGGATGACGAGAAAGTGGAGAAATCGTCTGTTGGAGAGGATCCGTTAGACATTTATATGTACAAATTGCAGTTCGGTTATTTCAATCAATACAGCCGTAACTGTCTTCAATTAAATATGGGAGGCCAAAAATTCTCTGACATCGCCGCCTCTTCCGGAGTGGCCGCGACAGATTGGAGCTGGTCGACGTTGATGAACGATTACGATGGCGATGGTATTAAAGATATCTTCATCTCGAACGGTATTTTACGCCGTCCGAATGACTTGGATTATTTGAAATTCGTCATTGGCGATTCGCTGCATTATGGTTTGCCTACTTCTGAGAAATTAGATCAGGAAGCCATCGATTTGATGCCGGACGGTCGTGTTCACAATTACATTTTTAAAGGCGCGAAGGATTTACGTTTCGTAGATAAATCAATTAAATGGGGCTTTGAAGAAAAAGGCGTTTCGAACGGATCAACGTATGCGGATTTAGACAACGACGGTGATTTGGATTTAGTGACGAACAACTTGAATGAAAAGGCGAGTGTCTACCAAAACAACAGCCGCCAATTATTGAAGCATAATTTTGTCAAGGTTAAATTCAAAGGTGATGGCGGGAATACGTTTGGTATAGGGGCAAAGGTCATCTTGAAAACGAAAGACGGACAGCAATTGCAGCAGATGATGCCCACGCGTGGATTTATGAGTTCGGTAGAGCCGACTTTGTTATTCGGGATTGGTGATCTACAGCAGGTGGATGAGATGCTCGTGATTTGGGAGAATGAAAAAATGCAGATCATTAAGAATCCGAAGATCAATGAAACTCTGACAATGGAGCAAAAGAATGCGAACGTAAACGTGAAAGATTACGTGTTCTCTGCGCCGGTGAAGCCACTTTTTGCGGAAGTGACGGATGGAATAAATGTGCCGTACCAGCACCAGGAAAATGTGTATTTCGATTTCAATCGCGAGCTTTTAATACCTTTCAAGGTATCGATCGAGGGACCGAAAATGGCGGTGGGTGATGTGAATGGCGATGGTTTGGAAGACGTGTACCTGAGTGGTGCGAAATACCAGGCAGGTCAATTATTGCTTCAGAAAGGGGCCGGCTTTGTGGTATCTAATCAGCCGGTATTTAAAGCAGATTCCTTGTACGAGGACGTGGATGCGTTGTTCTTTGATGCGGATGGCGACAAAGATTTAGATCTGTATGTGGTGACGGGTGGAAATGAATTTTTTGACCAAATGCCCGAGCAATTCGATCGTTTGTATACGAATGATGGGAAAGGGAATTTCACCCGTGCCTTGAATGCCTTACCTCCGATGTACGATAATAAATCGGTGGTGCGTCCTTGCGATATTGACCGGGATGGAGATATGGATTTATTCGTGGGAGGACGTGTGGTAGGTTATTCCTATGGTGCTTCGCCTCGATCGTATCTACTAGTGAACGATGGCAAGGGTCACTTTGCTGACAAGACCGTAGCTTTAGCTCCGGAATTGCGTGAGGCGGGGATGTTGACGGAGGCGATTTGGGCAGATATTGATAAAGATGGAGATCAAGATTTAACCGTGGTGGGTGATTGGATGCCGATCAAGACCTTTGAAAATAACAAAGGGAAATTCAAATTAATCGAGAATGGCCTGGAAGAGAAAACGGGATTCTGGTCGGGTATAACGGCGGCGGATTTTGACAAAGATGGAGATATGGACTTCATCGTGGGAAATCTAGGGACGAATACGAAGTTGCGCAAGGACTTAGAAGGTCAGTTGCGGATGCAGATTAAGGACATTGATAAAAATGATACCAAAGAGCATATCATTTCGTATAATCGCGGAGATGATTGGTTCCCGATCAATAGCAAAGATGAGATGGGAAAACAGATTCCAAGTATCATCAATAAGAAATACACGGCGTACCATATGTTCGCGGGTAAGACGGTGGAAGAGATTTTTGGCGATAAAGAATTAGATGGGGCGGAGGAAAAACGCGTGAATACGTTTGAATCTGTGTATTTGGAAAACCAAGGTAACAAGACGTTTAAAATGGTACCACTTCCTCCATTAGCCCAGGTGTCTAAGATCATGGTCGTGCGCACGGAAGATGTGGACAAAGATGGAAACCTCGACGTGATCGTAGGGGGGAACTTTAATGGAGCTTCGATGTACCAGGCTCGTTATGATGCCTTCTTTGGCCTGATTCTAAAAGGAAATGGCAAAGGCGGGTTCAAGCCGCTTATCCCAACAGACACAGGCTTGATGCTCGAAGGCGACATTCGCGACATAAAGCAGGTGAAGACTACCGCAGGAATTTTGTACCTAGTGGCTCGTAATAACGATAAACTACAGGTATTTAAGAAATTATAGGATGCGCAAACTGATGGCAATCGCCCTCTTCTTGGTACTAGCCTATGGCTTGCCCAGCTGCTCGAATAAAGCAGCGGAGGGAAAAGAGCTGGCGAAAACTTATTGCGCCTCTTGCCATCTACTTCCAGATCCAGCGCTGTTGCCTAAAAATGTGTGGCAATACAGTACGTTGCCCTACATGGGCATTATGATGGGCGTGGACAAAGAGATCGGGATGTTAGAAAAGCCGCTATCGGATTACACGATTTTAGGTCCAGGTTCCCCAATGATTCCAGATGAGGAGTGGGAAAAGATCAAAGCCTATTATTTAGAGCAGGCGCCTAAGACCTTGGAGATGCCGGCTTATATTCCTTTACCTACGCAGTCTCTATTCGAAGCAGAACCCATCGTAGCCACCTTGCCTGGAACGACTCTGCCTAATATGACGGCGATTCGAATCGATGCACGTCGTCATCAAATCACGGCAGGTGATCAATCGAATCGCGTGATTTGGAAATGGGATGCTGCGGGTAAATTACTGGAGACTAAGAAAGATCAAGATGCTTTAACGGACATTACCTTGTTAAGCTCCGAGACCTTGTATACGTTCATAGGAACGACGACACAGGCAAATCCGGACGTGAATGGATTTGTTAGTCAAGCCTCGACCGGTAAGAAATTGTTGCAAGGATTGAATCGCCCCATTGGGTTGGTGTCAGCTAACTTAGACGGTGAAGGGGGCGATGAATTAATCAGTTCGGAATTCGGATTCAAAGTGGGCGGGATGAGCGTTTGGAAGCTTGAAAAAGGGGTGTACAAAAAACAAATGTTGAATCCTCAAACCGGTGCCACGAAAACGATTGTGCGCGATTTTACGGGAGATGGTCGACTGGATATTTTAGCGCAATTCGCCCAAGGGGATGAGCGCATATTGTTGTATGAGAATCTGGGTGAATTGAAATTCAAAGAAAAACAGCTGTTGCGTTTCCCGTCTATTTATGGTTCCTCTTCCTTTGATGTCGTGGATATCGATGGGGACAAAGACCTAGATATCGTTTATACGGCAGGCGATAATGCGGATTTTACAACGGTTTTGAAGCCTTACCACGGAATGTATGTGTTTGAAAATACGGGTGGTTTCAATTTTAAGCAGAAGGCTTTCTTCTCCCAAAACGGCGCCACCAAAGTAATGCCAGGCGATTTCGACGGCGATGGGGATGCGGACTTGATATCGATTGCCTTGTTCCCGGATGTAGCGGCTAGACCGGGCGAAGGCGCGATGTATTTTGAAAATAAAAAAGGAACCTTTGTTCCGATGACTTTACCTATTCAACATGTAGGTCGCTGGTCTGTGATGGACGTAGCGGATCTTGATGGAGACGGTGATTTAGATGTGGCGTTGGGTTCCCACGCGGTGGCTAAATTCCCACAAGGAGGATTTGATCCTCAATGGAAGCAGGCGAAAGGTCTGCTCATCTTACGAAATAAAACAAAATGAAACTAAGCCTAAGGGTAATCCTATTATTGCTACTCTGTGGCCCACTGACTTTTGCCCAGCGTAAAGGTTATGTCATATTTAGCGGAAAAATTGTCGATGTAGAGAACAAAGCACCTATTGCTGGCGCTTCGGTCTTTTTCTCTGGCTCCTCTGCCGGGGGTACTACAGATTCATTGGGGGGCTTTTCGGTGACGATTGCCGCTCGTAATTATCAAGTAATCGCGCGTAGTCTAGGCTATAAATACAAGACCTTTCGCTTAGATCTCTCTAAAAATACCCAAACTACCATCGAATTAGAGCGCTCAGAGCAATTATTAGGCGAGGTAGTCATCACCGCAGAAAAGGCCGATGCGAACGTGAATCGGGCGATGATGGGGGTGGAGAAAATGTCTTCCAAAACCTTGAAAAAACTCCCTACCTTAATGGGAGAAGCCGATGTGATTCGTAGTATATTATTACTTCCGGGCGTTTCTACCGTGGGTGAAGGTGCCTCCGGATTTAACGTGCGTGGGGGTAATGTGGATCAAAATCTGGTTTTATTAGATGGCGTTCCCTTATTTAATACCTCCCATTTATTTGGATTCTTTACCGGTTTTAATGCCGATATGGTGCAGGATTTGAGCTTGTATAAGGGTGGAATCCCATCGATGTACGGCGGTCGCGCGTCATCCGTTTTAGATGTCCGGGTGAAAGAGGGTGATTTTGAGAAGTGGTCATTGCAAGGTGGTGTAGGACCTATTTCGTCTCGCATTTTAGTCGACGGACCCTTAGTCAAAGGGAAGACCTCTTTAATCGTGGGTGCCCGCGGGTCGATCTCCGACTTTTACATGAAGTATTTTCCTAATCCGAGTCTAGCGAAAAGCAAGGCGGATTTCTACGATGTGAACTTTAAGTTGACGCATCGTTTTGGGAAGAATCAACGCGTTTCCTTGTCTGGTTATGCGAGTAATGACGGTTTCAAATTTGCTCAGGATACACTGTATTCCTGGAACACGAAGGCGTTAAGCTTCAAGCACAATGCCTTATTGAAAGGAGATTTATCCCATAATTTCACGGCCTTTTACAGTGATTATACTTATGGAATTGAGGGCCAAAAACAGGGCTTGGAATTCCTTTGGAAACCATCCATCATCCAAACTTCCCTTAAGGAAGAGTTGAGCAAGGACTTAGGTAAATATGGTCGCTTAGACGCTGGTGCAGAATTATCTGCCTTTACGAACGACGCAGGTAGCTTTTTGCCTAACTCGTCCTCTTCTAAGGTAGACAAATTCGCGATGTCTACGGAACATACGCGGGAGATGGCGGCTTATCTAGGCCACAGTTTGCCCCTTGGGAAAAAAATGAGTTTGGATTATGGTCTTCGCTATGCGTCCTATCAATTACTAGGCCCAGGTGATTTCTACCAATATAAACTAGGAACTCCCCGTGAAATCAATACCATCACGGACACCTTGCATGCCGCTTCGAATGAGGTGGTGGCGAGCTATGGTGGATTCGAACCGCGTCTTTCATTCGCCATTAAATTAGACACGAGTTTCTCGATCAAAATCGGTTTCAACCGTATGCAGCAATTCCGCCACTTATTGTCGAACACGATGGCCGTTTCGCCCTCTGATATTTGGAAGAATTCGAATCAACAAATTCCACCCCAAATCGCAGATCAATATTCCATCGGTTTCTTCAAGAACTTTACAAATGCCTCGAACGCCGTTTTCGAAACTTCTGCAGAATTCTATTACAAGAACTTAAACAACGTGGTGGATTACGTGGATGGTGCGCAATTATACTTAAATCCGACGGTGGAAACGCAATTATTAGTGGGGAAAGGAATGGCTTACGGAGGGGAATTCTTCTTGAAAAAATCCCGCGGTAAGCGATTGACGGGTTGGATTTCGTATACCTATGCACGAACGTTTAGAACGATTCAGGCGAATGAGAATCAGAAAGAAGCGAATTTTGGGATTCAATTTCCGGCGAACTTTGATACGCCTCATACCTTTAAATTTGTGTTGAATAATCGCTGGACAAACCGCATCTCTTTCAATGCAAACTTTACCTATACGACGGGTCGCCCTATCACCTATCCGAATGGGCGGTATAAGATTTATTCGTTTAACGATCTGTATGACTATGCCGTGGCGACAGGGATATTCCCGCGTCCTGGTTTGGACCAAACCTCTTACACCTACAACGGAACAAAGTACACGTATTTAACCTCGAAAGAAATCAAAGAATTGCTCGACGGTTATTCCACTGCTTCGTTCACGTTGCGAAACGCGGAACGCATTCCCGATTATATCCGCTTAGATGTGGGGATCACGATTGATCCAAAACCCGGTAAGCGCTGGCAAGGCAGTTGGAATTTCTCGATCTACAATTTATTAGGTCGTCAAAACGCCTACTCCGTCTATTTCCGTTCTTCGACCGGCGAAATCAACCAAGCGAAAACCTACCAGTTGTCGGTTTTGGGCGCCGCGATTCCATCCATCACTTATAACTTCAAATTCTAATGAGACACTTACTCTTATTTTTCTGTGCCTTGTTTCTTTTGAGTTCTTGCGAGACGGAGATCGAGGATTTTCAAACCCAAAACGTGAGTTCAGCTATCGTGGTCTACGGCGAAATTTCAAACGTAGATGGCCCTTACAATGTTCGTTTGAATTATGTGAGCGCTTATTCGCCTTACGATGCAACCCAGTTTTCGGGCCAGCCCATCACGGATGCCAATGTGCGTTTGGTGGATGGTAACGGTAAAGAAACAGCTTACTATGAGAAGAGCAAAGGCTATTATTTAAGTCCAACAGGATTTAAAGGAGTGGTAGGCGAAAAATACAAGCTGCGTATTAAGCTGCTCGATGGAAAAACAATCGAATCGAATTTCCAAACGATTAACGCCGCCCCTGAACTTGCTGAATTTTCGTATGCTTTTAAGAACGCCACGAAAGTCGAGGATATGCGCTTCCCACTGACGGCGAGCATCAAGGATCCCAAAGCCACCGAAGATTTTTATTTCGTGAAGCGCCAGGATTTCCGCCAGTTTTTACTAACCTGTCCTAATCCGCCACCACCACCAGCACCCGTTCCACCGTGTAATTGTAAATGCTGGCAAGCACCGCAGAATACGCAACCCTATCTGTTGGATGATTTTCTGCTGAGCGGTAAGAATTTGTCTTTGGATCTAGGTCAGTTACCGTATGAAGATTTCAATGATTGGGTGGTGCAATTAGATGTGTATTCGATCTCCAAAGAAGCGCATACGTATTGGAAGCGTTTGGAAGATCAACGCAAGTTGAGTGGGGGAATTTTTGATAAGGTGCCTGCTCAAGTGATTGGTAACTTGAAATGCACGAGCGACCCAACCCAAGAGGTTTTAGGCTATTTTATGGTAGGAGGTTTAACGCAGAAAAGATTAACGGTGGATCGTTTTAATGGTATCCCTACGGAGGCGTATCAGAAACTTTTGTTCTACGTTGACTTCAATAATGTGCGCTACAAAGACATCCCACTTTGGAATTGCAAAGACGCCGCTTTCATCAAATATAACCTCGGATATTCCTTGCCTCCATTATAAATATAGTATGCTTGCATAATAGTTTTTTTCTCTGCAAATTTGTTACAACCTAAACGTAATAACCATGGCAAAAGAATACGACCGTCGCAACCTAGACTTTATTTTAAAAGAGGTTTTTGATACTGCTTCCCTGTGTAACTATCCTCGTTACGCGGATTATATACCCGATATGTTTGATATGGTATTAGATTCTGCTGATGCCATTGCCGAAAAATATTTACGCCCCATCTATGTAGATTCAGATCGCAAAGCGGCTGAATTAGTCGATGGCGTTGTGCACGTTCACCCCGGGATTGAACCCTATATGAAAGAGATGGGGGAGTCTGGAATGATCGGTTGTACCTTTGATTTAGAACACGGTGGTCAGCAAGTTCCCTCCATGATCGGTGGAGCACACGAGTTCATTCGTGGTGCGGCTCATAATTCAGCGGTGATGTTTACGGGATTATCCCATGGGGCAGCTCACTTAATTGCTTCTTTTGGTTCCAAAGAATTAGCAGACACCTACGTCCCTAACATGCTTTCTGGCAAGTGGGCAGGTACGATGTGCTTGACAGAGCCACAAGCGGGAAGTTCCTTGAACGATGCGTCTACGTCAGCTAAAGATTTAGGGGACGGAACGTATGCGATTAAAGGTCAAAAAATATTCATTTCAGGAGGGGACAATCACTTCTCAGAAAATATCATTCACTTGGTTTTAGCTCGTTTAGAGGGCGCTCCAGCAGGTACGAAAGGAATTTCTCTTTTCGTTGTGCCTAAGAAGCGTATCGAAAATGGCACATTAGTGAACAACGAAGTGGTCTCTTTAGGCGTCTATCACAAGATGGGCCAAAAAGCTACACCAGCACTTCACCTCTCTTTTGGCGACAAAGGAAACTCGATTGGTTACCTGGTAGGTGAGCCGAACAGAGGTTTGTCTTATATGTTCCAAATGATGAACGAAGCTCGTCTAGGCGTGGGAATGGGTGGAGCCTACATCGCTTCCGCTGCGTACCATGCTTCGAAGCAATATGCTGAAGAGCGCGCGCAAGGTCGTTTATTAACCAACAAAGATCCGAACACGCCACCTACCTTAATTAAAAACCACCCGGATGTGCAACGCATGTTGTACTTCCAAAAAGCGATCGTCGAAGGCTCCATGGGCTTATTGTTCCAATGCTTTATGTGGGATGATCTAGCGAAAAGCTTAGACGGGGAAGAGAAAAAAGAAGCCCAAATGATGCTTGACTTAATGACTACCGTAGCTAAAACCTATCCAGCAGAGATGGGAACGCAGGCGGTTAATCAAGGGTTGCAAGTATTAGGAGGCTACGGATATACCGAAGATTTCCCATTAGAGCAAATGGCCCGCGACGTGCGGATTATGTCGATCTACGAAGGAACAACCGGTATTCATGGTTTGACTTTATTAGGTCGCGGTATTCCAGCGAACAATGGAGCGGCTTTGCAGACCTTAGGAAAGTTAGTTTACGCAGACATCGCTGTGGCAAAAGGACACGAAAACCTAAGCAAATATGCGGAGATGTTAGAGAAAGAATTAGAAAATCTAACGAAAGTGACGATGCATAAATTAGGTTTCGCGATGAAAGGCGAAATCGAAGTATTCTTAGCGGATTCGACCTTGTATATGGAGTTGTTCGGCTTGATTACCGTGGCTTGGCAATGGTTAAAACAAGGTCATGTGGCGGCTGCTGCCTTAGCCAAAGGTGGTTTAAGCACGGAAGACGAAGCTTTCTACAAGGATAAGATTCACACGATGAAATTCTTCTACCACTACGAGGTACCTAAGGCATTAGGTTTATCGAAGCGTTTGATGGATGAAGAAGTTTTGACTATTTTTGATCACAAATAAGAAGTATTATGTTTAAAAAACACGTATTCCTGGGCTTCGCGTTGTTGTTCTCTACTGCCGCGTTAGCCCAAAGTAAGTATTCTGCTCACGAATTGTTTCATCCGCTTTGGAACTATGGACCAGTTTCTCCCATGCGTTCTGCGGCAGGTGTTCCTGGACCAGGGTATTGGCAAAACTCGGCTGATTACAAGATTGCTGTTTCATTAGATGATGTAGCGAACAAAATCACGGGGGATGTGGAGATTACCTACAAGAATAATTCTCCAGATAAGCTGCCGTTTTTGTGGTTGCAATTAGACCAAAATAGCTTTAACACGCAGTCGCGCGGAGGCAAGACGACGCCCATTTCGGGTGGACGTTTTGGGAATTTAGCTTTTGAAGGTGGTTACAAAATTGAGAGTGTAACGATCGATGGCAAGCCCGCAAATTTCATTGTGGAAGATACGCGGATGCAGATTCGTTTAGCTTCTCCTTTGGCAGAAAAAATAGGAACGGCGAAAATCAAAATCGCTTACTCGTTTACTTCACCGGAGAATGCTTCGGACAGAATGGGTATCCAGCAAACAAAAAATGGCGCGATCTACACGGTGGCGCAATGGTTTCCACGCGTTTGTGTGTACGATGACATCGAAGGATGGAACGTATTGCCTTATTTAGGGGCGGGCGAATTCTATTTAGAATACGGCAATTTCGAATATTCAATCAATGCACCGGCATCACACATCGTGGTAGGTTCGGGTGAATTGTTGAATCCAACGGAAGTGTATACGGCTGATCAGGTGAAGAAATGGGCTGCGGCTGCGAACTCAGAGACGACGGTCGTGATTCGTTCAGCGGCTGAAGTAACAGATCCAGCTTCTCGTCCGGCGAAAGATCGCTTGACTTGGAAATTTAAGTGCAACAATGCGCGCGATGTGGCTTTTGCATCGTCTAAATCATTCATCCTAGATGCTTGCCGCATCAATTTACCTAGCGGTAAAAAGTCTCTAGCTGTATCGGTTTATCCGGTGGAGTCAGATGGCAAAGACGCTTGGGGGCGTTCATCAGAATACGTGAAAGCATCGATTGAGCATTACTCGAACTGGTTATATGAGTATTCGTATCCGGTAGCTACGAACGTCGCTGGTATGGTTTCTGGAATGGAATATCCGGGCATCATTTTCTGTGGATATAAGGATAAAACGGCTTCTTTATGGGGTGTGACGGATCACGAATTTGGTCATAACTGGTTCCCGATGATTGTAGGGTCTAATGAGCGTAAATTCGCTTGGATGGATGAGGGTTTCAATACCTTTATCAATTTCTATTCGACGGATGCTTTCAATAAGGGCGAGTACAAGAACCGTAAATTTGATATGCACGCGATTGCGAAATCGATGTTCCGCGAAACGGCAGATCCGATTATGTCGATTCCAGATGTGATCCAAACGCGTAATTTAGGCTGGGAGGCCTACAATAAGCCTGGTTTTGGCTTACGTATCTTGCGTGAAAATATTTTAGGTGCAGATCGGTTTGATTATGCCTTTAGAAATTACATCAACAAATGGGCGTTCAAACACCCAACCCCAATGGACTTTTTCCGTGCAATGGAAGATGGCGCTGGCGAGGATTTAGGATGGTTCTGGAAAGCTTGGTTCTATGAACTTTGGAAACTTGATCAATCCGTGAAAGACGTAGATTACGTAGAACAAGATCCTGCGAAAGGGGCTGTGATTACGATCGAAAACTTAGACAAGATGGCCATGCCAGCAGTGGTGGAAGTGGAATTAACGAGTGGAGAAAAAGAACGCTTTACGTTCCCGGTGGAGATTTGGCAGAGAGGTTCTAGCTGGACGTTCCGCACTTCAACGAAGCTACCGATTAAATCGGTGGTGATCGATCCAGATCATTCATTCCCGGATATGGATTCTAAGAATAATACGTGGAAGCCGCTGAGTGTTCGCTCTCGGTAAGAAATGAAAAAGGCCCTTTATGGGCCTTTTTTTATGATAAAATCTATAAGTCGTAGTTGGAAATTAATGATTTTTTTCAATTCAAGAATCGTTTCCTCGTAAGTCGGTTCAATTAAATTATAAGTATTTATTTCTTTAATTTTCGATTCAAAAAGCTCTACTAATGGTACTTCAAGGATCTGAGAAATAATAAGTAGTGTTTCATACTTAATTTTAGTTTGTTGATTTTCGATTTTCGAATATGCTGTTTGAGATATCTCTAATTTGTTAGCAATATATTCTTGTGAAATACCAAGTTTAGATCTAATTTTCCGGATTTGATCGCAAGGGTGTGTCATTTTATAAGTGGTTATTTATTCTAAATGTACGAAACCCATTTGTTTTAATTACTTAAGTTATAATGCTATAACTTATATTTTTTGGTGGACATAATTTTCAACCCATATTTGAAAAAAATCAAATATGAAAAATCCACTAATACTATTTATTTGCCTGTTTTCATTCAGCACCCTATTTAGTTGTCAAGATGAATTAGGAGGAATAAAGCCACAAAATGCCCTAAAAGGGCAATTGATCCCGTTAGAAAAACGACCCAATGGCGTTGCAATCATTTTTAAATCTACTGAAGAGATGATTCAGTTTTTATCTATTTTAGAAAAGGATAAATTAACCAAAACTGATTCTTTAAAATTAATTAGTCTTAGTTTAAGCTCAATGAGTGATTCAATAAGGCAAACATTATTTAATCATTACAATTCAGAAAACAAGTTACAATTGTTGGGCAATACAGATGATATGGAAATTTGTACTGATTGTGTAAATAAAAATCCTAATGGATTTATTAGATACAATTTGGATTGGTTAAGAAATTTTTCTGCAAATTTTACATGGAACAAAAACGGAGAAGTTGATAATGTATTTTCTCGTTTAGATGGTTTTTTCTTTGGTGGGTCTTACGTGCAAGATTACTGGAATCAATTTGGGAATATTCAACCAAATGGTAATATTCAATTAATAATTGGTGGACATTGGGAAATAATAGTCTCTGTTAATGGATCTTTAAATTTTGGTTATTCACATCCTATGGAAGAATTGTATATAACCTATAATACTTTAACCGGAGTCTATTCGATTTCTTCAGTTAAACCTTCAGCTTGGAAAATACACTAATCATGAAATATCTATTCCTACAATCTCTCTGGTTCGGAGAATTAGTCTCCATATTGGTCTATGTGATCATCATTTTAATCTTGCTGCAGGTCATTAGATGGCTTTATCGAAGACTTAAATAATTACCCCTTAAGAATCCTCCCTATATCATTCGCCTTTCCTAATTCTTCTTTCAGCTTTTCGTAGCTGCCAGAAAGCATCAGGCCTTTGTATTTCAACAGGGTGTTGATGTATTCGTCCAAAACGTCGAGTAGATTCTCCTGGTTCTGGTGGAAAATTTGGCTCCAGGTTTCAGGGGAAGATTTCGCTAGACGCACGGTGGATTCGAAACCGGTGGAGGCTAATTCGAAAATGCGAGCTTCGTTCTTTTCTTTCTCTAATACGGTATTTGCTAAAGCAAAGGAACAGATGTGGGAGATGTGCGAAATATAGGCCGTGTGCATGTCGTGCTCGATGGATCCCATATAAATGAGGTTCATCTCTAAGCCGGTGCGGTATAAATCCTCTATCAGAGCTACGGCAGCTGGGTCGCTAAGTTCTTTGTCGCAAATGACGCCTCTTTTCCCCACGAAAAGTCCTTGAACAGCCGCTTCAGGGCCAGAGAATTCCGTTCCGGCCATCGGGTGAGTGGAAACGAATTGGGCTCTTTTCGGGTGATTTTGTAAAGCCTCGAAAACTGGGGTTTTAGTCGAACCTACCTCGATGATCACTTGACCAGGTTTTAGTGCATCTAATACGGACGGAATCAGCGCCACTAACAGATCAACAGGAATCGCGCAAACGAAGACGTCTACTTGGTCGATGGCCTCTTGCCACGTGGTTATGCGGTCGACAAGTTTTAGCGAGAGTGCTTTTTTCTGATGTTCGGGATTGGTATCAATACCGATAATTTCGGAAGCCCAGCCACTCTTGCGAAGACCAAGTGCGATGGATCCACCAATTAATCCGATACCGATGATGCCTACTTTAGGAGATGCCATTGCTGTGGTTTTTGATGCGATCAATCGCTTGTGAGAAAACGGATTCTTGTGCGCAAAGCGAGATGCGGATATAGCCGTCACCTTGTGTTCCGAAGATTCCGCCCGGCGTAATAAACACTGCGTTTTCGTCTAAAATTTTATCAGATAAGGTATAACCGGAAGCGAATTCTGATGGGATTTTGGCCCAAACAAACATCCCCGACTGTGCCGGATCATACACGCAGTCTAAAAGATCTAAAAGTTCGAATACCAGTTTCTGGCGCGAACGGTAAATCGTATTTTGATTCGCAAACCAGTCCGCATCCGCAGAAAGCGCCTTCACGGCTGCTTGTTGCAAGGGCAAGAACATCCCAGAATCCATATTGGATTTGAACTTCAAGACCGGTGCAAGGAATTCGGATTTCCCAAAAGCCGCTCCAATTCTCCAGCCCGCCATATTATGTGATTTCGAAAGGGAATTTAATTCGATCGCGACATCTTGCATCCCCGGAATCGAGAGCATACTCATTGGCTTTTCGTTCAGGATGAAGCTATACGGATTATCGTTCACTAATAAGATCGAATGGCGAATAGCGAAGTCACGCAACTCCGTGAAAAATTCCACCGTTGCTTGTGCACCGGTAGGCATGTGCGGGTAGTTGACCCACATGATTTTGACTTTGGAAAGATCACGCTTTTCTAACGCCTTTAAATCAGGTAACCAACCCGTGGAGGCCGATAATTCATAGCTTTCTACCGTCGCACCGGCTAAAGAACAAGCCGCCGAATAGGTAGGGTAGCCTGGATTAGGAATCAAAGTCACGTCACCCTTTTCTAGATAGGCCATCGCGATGTGCATGATGCCCTCTTTAGACCCGATCAAGGGTAGAATTTCAGAAGCAGGATTGACTGTTACCCCATAATGGGTTGCATAAAATGAGGCAAAAGCTTCGCGCAAAGCGGGAATTCCTTGGTAACCTTGGTAAGCATGATGCGAAGGATTAGCCGCGCTTTCTGTCAATGCCGCGATGGTCTCAGAAGACGGGGCTAAGTCAGGAGATCCAATACCTAGATTGATGATGGGTACGCCAGATTCCTTTAAAGCCGCGATCTGCTTCAATTTCTTAGAGAAATAGTATTCCTCCACGCTGTTTAAGCGGCTCGCCGCTGTGATGTGTAAGCTCATAAAACAAAAAACCGACGTAAAGTCGGCTGATATAATTGACAAAAAACTATATAACCGATTAGGCAGCGTTGTAATAACCTGCGTAATAATACCCTGTTAAATAGTTGATTGCGTGTGAATTCATATGCCAAAGGTAGGAAAAAATTACTTTTATGCAAATAGAGGCTTCAATAGCTCGCGAACCAAGGAGGATTCGTATCCTTTAGAGAGGCCAAAGTTATAACACTTCTGGTAGCGTTGTGGCGAAGTCCCCGTTTTAATCTCGTCCCTTTTCTTTTGTAAAATAGCGCGGGCTTTCTCGATGTAATCCGCATCATCGATGCCATCCCAGGCTGAGGCTAATAAAGAGGCTGAAATGCCGCGCTTGCGTAGTTCGTAGTTGATTTTCGTGCGACCCCAGCTTTTTTGATTGAACTTCGAGCGGACGAAGATTTCGACAAAACGCGCTTCGTTCAGGTAGTTATTTTCGCGGAGCCACGTTAAATACGAAGGGAAATCAGAAGGAGAAACCTCAAAAGTCTTCATCTTCTGCTCCAGTTCTTGCACGCATCTTTCCTGGTAGGCGCAATAGCGGGCCAGCTTTTGGAGAATCTCGCTGTTCATAAAAGCAGATTTAAGATTCGATTTCTTCGAAACTCTCTAGGTTGAACAGATCGTTCAGGACATCTACCATTTTATCCGAATCACCACGCTTACAAGCGGCTTTTAAGTGGATGATAGGTTGTTTGATGATTTTTTGGACTAAACCAGCCGTAATTTTCTCCAGCTTTTCGGTCTCTTCCTTCGTCAAACCCTTCATATGGCGGTTCATCTCCTCCTTGCGGATTTGCTCCAGCGCATTTTTCAATTTGTGAATGGTAGGGGAAACCTCCATCTCTTTGGACCAATCATTAAAGCTCACAATGCTCTCTTCGATGATGGTGCGTACATCTGGAATAGAGGCTAAGCGAGTGGCCAAAGCCTCATCCGCACGCTCCTTCAAGGTGTCAATATTGTATAAAAGGACGCCATTAATCTTCTCGATACCGTCTTCAATACTGCGAGGCACAGAAAGGTCGATGAAGTATTTAAAGGATAATAATTGCAATTTCTTAATCTCTGCCTGCGTGATCATCGGGCTATCCGTGCGAACAGACGAGATAATGATATCAGCAGCGGCGATTTCTTTCCACAAGTCAGCGATAGGAGCGACTCTGAAAAGTTCTTTGCCAGCGGCAATCTTCTCTGCTTTCTCGATCGTGCGGTTCATAATCGTGAACTCCGCAAAATCTTTTTCCTCCATATTCTTGCATACATCTAAACCAATTTCGCCTAATCCTAAGATTAAGACTTTCGGGTTCGGAAGGGCTTGGGAAAGTTCTTCCGCTAAGGCTACGGTCGCATAGGAAACGGAGGCTGCTCCATCACGGAACGATGTTTCTTGCGCTACACGCTTGTTAGAATAGAAGATGGTATGCATCAAACGGTGCAAATACGGACCAGCCATATTTAAATCTGCCGCTTGTTGATAAGCTTTTTTGATTTGGTTCGGGATTTGTAAATCCCCCACTACTTTCGACTGCAAGCCGGTCGCTACTTCGAATAAATGGCGTAGAGAATCCTCTGTTTCGTCCATTTGCTTGAAATAACCCAAATATTCGGCGGTGTTCGTTAAGCCTTTTTCAATTAAGAAGGCTTTGATTAAGTCGGTCGAGATATCGCGATCAGACGTATAGTAGAACTCCGTGCGGTTGCAGGTAGAGACAATTAATAATTCATTTAGGCCAAAAAGATCCTTACACTTCACATAAAATCCTTTGCTCTCGTCCTCGTTCAACGCTAACATCTCGCGGATGGCTAGTGGCGCAGTACGGTGTGAAAGGCTGACGGATTTAAAAGGTAAACTCATTTCTGTCTTAAGCGAGATTATTAATTCACAAAAGTACAATGCAAAAGTTTAAAATGTATCTGTCTTTGAAAGAAAATCGTAATTTAGATGAAGAAAAAATAGGAACCATATGTGCTTCAAAAATAAGACAGTCTTTATCACAGGAGGATCTCGCGGAATTGGATTAGAGATTGCGAAAAAATTAGCTTCAGAGGGCGCAAACATTGTTATTGCGGCTAAAACTTCCGAACCACATCCTAAATTGCCAGGTACGATTCACACGGCAGCGGCTGAAATTGAGGCGGCTGGCGGAAAGGCTTTGGCCTGTATGGTGGACATTCGTGACGAAAATCAGGTTTTAGCAGCGGTTAAATTAGCTGTTGAGACCTTTGGAGGTATCGATATATTAATCAATAATGCATCTGCGATTCAACTCACGGGTACGTTGAGCACAGAGATGAAGAAATACGATTTGATGAATCAGGTGAACACGCGCGGAACGTATTTGTGCGCTCAGGCTTGTTTGCCTTATTTATTGAAATCGGAAAACCCGCAGGTATTAACGCTTTCACCTCCTTTAAATGTGGAGGCGCGCTGGTTTGAGAATCATGTGGCGTATTCGATTGCCAAATTTGGGATGTCCCTTTGTACCCTCGGAATGGCGTCTGAATTTAAGGGGAAAGTGGCTTTTAATTCGCTTTGGCCTAAGACGATCATTGCCACGGCTGCGATTGAATTCGCGGTAGGAAATGCGTCCATGATGCAATTAGGACGTAAGGCTTCGATTATGGCGGATGCCGCTGCGGCCGTTTTGCGGAAGGATGCGAAGACGGTCACAGGAAATTTCTACATCGATGAAGACGTATTACGTGCGGAAGGGGTGACAGATTTCGCAGAGTACCGTGTGAATCCGAATACGCCAGAAAATCAATTGTTACCCGACTTTTTCATTTAATGGTAGAAAATTATACCCCGCCACTTTGGTTACCGGACGGGCATACACAAAGTATTTATCCCTCGGTTTTTCGGAAAGTGATTCTTTCTGAATCGCCACGCCGCGAACGGGTGACGACTCCGGATCAAGATTTCCTAGCCATTGATTGGTACGGCGGAGAGCTATCAGAGAGGCCCCTATTAATTGTGTCTCACGGTTTGGAGGGATCAAGTGATCGACAATACGTGACGGGTTTGATTCACAAGATGAAAGGGATGAACGCGCTGGCCTGGAATTACCGCAGTTGTTCAGGGGAGCCCAATAAGAATCTGCGTTTTTACCACAGTGGGGCGACGGATGATTTGGACTTTATTGTTAAGCTGGCCATCGAACGCGGGGCGAAAGATATCTATCTAGCGGGATTTAGTTTAGGGGGCAACTTAACCTTGAAATGGTTAGGCGAACAGGGCAAAAATCCTCCTGAAATGATTCGAAAAGCTGTCGCATTTTCCGTACCTTTACACCTTTCATCGAGTAGCAAGCAATTAGCTAAGCGGGAAAACAGACTCTACACTCATCGATTTCTACAAACTCTCATTAAAAAAGTCAAGGAAAAGTCCGCGCGCTATCCTCAGGATATTACCGTGGAGATGATTGATTCGATTAAGAGTTTAGTGGATTTTGACGATGTGATCACAGGGCCTTTACATGGGTTTAAAGACGGGGAAGACTATTACGAAAAGAGTAGCTCCTTGTATTTTTTGGATCAGATTAACGTACCCACTTTAATCGTGAATGCAAAAAATGACCCTTTTTTATCGGCGGAATGTATTCCGGAATCTTTTGTGAAGACCTTGGATTTTGTCCAACTAGACGCACAGGAAAAAGGAGGGCATTGTGGATTTTATCCGAAGAATTACCAGGGTTATACTTGGTCGGAAAATCGTGCCGAACATTGGTTTAAGAAAAGCGTTTAGAAAATAATAACATGCCTACAGCTCAAGCAGAACCTTTAAAAATTGTCATTGATTTCGATAGCACATTCACGAAAGTGGAGGGGCTCGATGAATTAGCGAGAATCGCGCTTCAGGGAAATCCGAAGCAGGCGGAGATCGTGGGAAAGATCAAGGATATCACTGACAAAGGAATGGTAGGAGCCTATTCTTTCGCCGATTCCTTGCGCGATCGCGTGGCTTTATTGCCGGCGAATCGCTCGCACGTGGATCAATTGATCGTCTTTTTAAAAGGTAAAATCTCCGAGTCATTTAAGCGCAACAAGGATTTTCTAGAAGAAAATGCCGCACAAATCTTAATCGTTTCCTCTGGTTTCAAAGACTTTATCGTTCCCGTAGTGAACGAGATGGGCATCCCAGCAGAGAACGTATATGCGAATACGTTCACGTATGATGCGGAAGGAACTATAACCGGTTACGATGCGGACAATTTATTGTCTCAGGATAAAGGTAAAGTGCGCTTGTTGCAATCATTGCAATTAGAAGGCGAGGTTTACGTGATAGGTGATGGTATCACGGATTACGAATTACGCGAGTCAGGTTTAGCAAATAAATTCTTTGCGTTCACGGAGAACGTTTCGCGCAAGGCGGTGACGGACAAAGCGGATTACGTAGTTCCCTCTCTAGATGAGTTCTTGTACATCAACAGATTAAGCCGCGCGCAGTCGTATCCTAAATCAAGAATCAAAGTTCTTTTATTAGAAAACGTGCACCCTGGTGCCGTTCAAGCGTTCAAGAAAGAGGGTTTCCAAGTGGAACTTTTGAAGGGGGCTTTGGATGAGGATGAATTGATCGAGAAGATCAAGGATGTGTCCATCATCGGTTTGCGTTCGAAGACGAATTTGACGAAAAAAGTAGTAGAACACCCGAATGCCTCTCGTTTGATGTGTGTGGGTGCTTTCTGTATTGGTACAAACCAAATCGATTTAGTGGAATGTGAGAAACGCGGAATCGCGGTGTTTAATGCGCCGTATTCGAATACGCGTTCAGTGGTGGAATTGTCGATTGGTTTAATGGTGATGTTGACGCGTAATATCTTCGAGAAATCGACGAAAATGCATGCGGGTGTTTGGGATAAATCAGCAACGAATTCGTACGAGATTAGAGGTAAGAAAATTGGTTTAGTGGGATATGGAAGTATCGGCACCCAGATTTCCGTGATTGCGGAGGCGTTGGGTATGGAGGTGTATTTCTATGATTCGGTCGATAAATTAGCTTTAGGTAATGCCAAAAAATGCAGCAGCCTGAAAGAGATATTATCGCAAGTGGATTTTGTGAGTTTGCACGTGGATGGTCGTAAGTCAAACACGAACATCATCGGCAAGGAGCAATTCTCTTGGATGAAAGATAATGTCATCTTCTTGAACTTATCGCGTGGTCACGTGGTCGAAATACCGGCTTTAGTGGAGGCGATCAAGACGGGTAAAGTGTGGGGTGCGGCGATTGACGTATTCCCGCATGAGCCGAAGACGAATGATGAAGAATTTTTGAACGAATTGCGTGGTTTGCCTAATGTGATTTTGACGCCACACATCGGTGGTAGCACGGAGGAGGCGCAGCAAAATATTGGTGAATTTGTGCCAGCGAAGTTGTTGCAATTTATGAATAACGGTAGTACGTATGGTTCGGTGAACTTCCCAGAATTGCAGTTGCCGCCGTTAGAGGATGCGCACCGTTTATTGCATATTCACCACAATGTGCCGGGGATTTTGGCCCAAATCAACCAAATCTTCGCGAAATACCACGTGAATATCATCGGTCAATACTTAAAGACCACGGAGAATACGGGTTATGTGATTACGGATGTCGCCAAAGAATACTCGGATGAAATCGTGAGCGAATTGAAGTTGATCGATAACACCATTAAGTTTAGAATGTTATATTAATATGAGCACCTTTTTCACCCCAGGCCCTGCGGCTTTATTTCCTACGGTTCAGTCCCATTATATGGAGGCTTTTCGCTTAAACCTCGGTTCGATTTCCCATCGTTCCGCGGCTTTCCGTAAGATCTACCAGCACGCAGATGAGCAATTGCGCGAGTTATTCGCCTTGCCTAAGAGCCACGCGGTCCTATTTACGGGATCTGCGACGGAGGTATGGGAGCGTATCATCATGAATACAGTGGAACACGAGAGTTTTCACCTAGTGAATGGCTCGTTCTCGAAGAAGTTTTTCGATTTTTCGAAGGACCTGCACAAGTATGCGAATTCGATGCACAAGCCTTTTGGCGAGGGTTTCGATGCTTCTGAAGTGGAAGTGCCGGAATATGCGGAATTGATTTGCTGCACGGCGAACGAGACGAGTTCGGGTGTTCAGATGAAGGCTTCAGAGATTCACAAGATCAAGAAAGCGAACAAGGATAAGTTTGTGGCGGTGGATATGGTTTCTTCTGCGCCTTACCCGAATCTTGATTTTAGCTTAGTAGACTCAGCCTTTTTTAGTGTCCAAAAATCGTTCGGAATGCCTGCCGGTCTAGGTGTTTGGTTTGCGAATGAGGCGATGCTAGAGAAGTCGGAACGAATGAAGAAGCACGAGGGTATCGTGGGGACGTACCACTCGTTGCCAAGCCTTTGGGAAAATTACAAGAATTTCGAAACGCCAGAAACTCCCAATGTGATGGCGATTTATGTGTTAGGCAAAGTGGCGGAGGATTTTAACCGAATCGGCGTGGAGACTATCCGCAAAGAGACGGATAAAAAAGCGAAGGCTTTGTATGATTTTGCGAAGAAATCGGATAACTTCGAAATATTCGTAGAGAATGAAAATCACCGTTCGGCGACCGTAGTAGTCTTAAATTGCAAGGAGGGGTCGTCTAAAGTGATCAATACGATTAAAGAGAGAAGCGATATGATTATAGGGGCTGGATACGGCAAGTTGAAAGAAACCCAAATCCGCATCGCGAATTTCCCAGCAGTAAATATGGACCAAGTTCAGGCTTTAATAACTGAATTAGGTTCACTTTAATAATAAACCTAGGACTATGAAAAATGGAATACCCATTCGGTGGGGTATATTGGCGTGCGGCGGTATAGCCCGCAAATTTGCAGACGATTTAGCCTTCGTGAAAGACGGTTATTTAGCGGCTGTTTCCTCCAGAGATATTTCCCGTGCAGAAGAATTTGCGTCCCACTATGGGCCAGAGGTAAAATGCTTTGGTTCGTATGAAGCGATGCTTTCAAGTGGCGAAATCGATGTGGTGTACATCGCCTCTCCCCACGGTTTGCACCACGAGCATACGTTATTGTGTTTGAATGCGGGACTTCCGGTCTTATGTGAAAAAGCCTTTGCGATCAATTCGAAGCAAGTGGCCGAAATGATTCAGACGGCACGTGACAAGAAGATCTTCTTAATGGAGGCTTTGTGGACGCGTTTCCACCCCTCCATCGTGAAATTGCAGGAGATTCTAGCATCGGGTGTGATCGGAGATATCGTTCACCTGGCAGCAGACTTTGGCTTTCACGCACCCTACGATGCGGAAGCGCGTTGGTTTAACCCGGCGCTAACCGGCGGATCCTTATTAGACATCGGTATTTACCCTTTATTTATCTCCAAATTCGTGTTAGGAGAGCCTTTGGAAATGAAGGCGACCGGCGTGATGGCGCCTAGCGGCGTGGATATGAATACGTCCATCGCCTTAAACTATAGTTCAGGAGCGACGGCGACCTTGTTCTCTACTTTTGCCACGAAGACGGATACGACCTGTGAAATTCACGGTACGAAAGGTAAGATCCATATGCACTCGCGGTTCCACGAAACAAAGGGAATTACGGTAACCATCCACGAAACAGAGCAAGAAACGTTCTATGAAACTGAGCGTTTAGGCTGGGGTTATAGTTACGAAGCGGAGGCAGTGCAAGCGGATTTACGTGCGGGTCGCACAGAAAATGCCTTGATGACGCACGCTTTCAGTACAGAATTAATGGCTTTATTAGATGAAATTCGTTCTCAAATCGGTTTAACATATCCTAATGAATAAGATCCTCCTTTTCCTGTTTTTGTCTTTCGGCGTTTTCGCCCAAAATCGTTTCGAAAAAGAAATTGTAGCCTACGAAAAGCAAGATTCCATCGCAATGCCTGCGAGAGGAATGAAATTGTTCATCGGTTCGTCGAGTTTCCGTCTGTGGAAAAGCTTCGATGCGGATACAAAAGGAATGAATGCCTTTAACCGCGGTTTCGGTGGTAGTACCTTGAAGGATGCCTTGTATTATTTCGATCGTATGGTCGTGAAATACCAGCCTTCTTGGGTGTTTATGTACGAGGGGGATAATGATTTAACTTCAGGTACAAGTCCGGAAGAGATCGCATCGCAATTCGAAGAGTTTTCTGCCCGTTTAGCGAAGCAAGTTCCGGGAGCAAAATTAGTGTTTGTTTCTGCGCGTCCGAGTTTAGCTCGCGAGGCATTAAAAGCCAAACAACAAGATTTGAATCAACGCATCGCGGCGATTGCAGCCAAGAAAAAAGGGCATTATGTGATCGACATGCACTCGCCTTTCTATAACGCGGACGGCACTTTGATGCAAGACATTTTCGTGGCAGATCGTTTGCACCTGAATGATAAGGGCTATGTGATCTTCGCGAAACAAATACAAAACTTCGTTCAACAGCATGTCAAATAAAGATGTTCTAAAGGGCGATTGGTTGCCCAATATTTCGGTGGACTGTGTCATATTTGGGTTTCAAGAGAATCACCTGAAGGTGCTTTTGTTGAAATTTAGAAACAACGAAGTGTGGTCTTTACCGGGTGGATTTATTGGGAAAGAGGAAGATGCGGATGAGGCGGCGAAACGAATCTTATGGCAGCGAACGGGTTTGGAAAATATCTATTTGCAACAATTCCATACTTTTGGGGATCTGAAGAGAAACATTGGGGCCATTGAAAAGCACGAGGAAATTAATCTGGCGATGGGCCGTTCGAATGAAGATTTGAAATGGTTATCTCACCGCTATATCACCATCGGATATTATGCGCTTGTGGAATATTCGAAAGTGAAAGTGACCCTGAATGATGTATCGGATGATTCAGCTTGGATGGATGTGGATCAGATTTCTCCTTTATTTTTAGATCACAATGAGATTGTCAAGACGGGATTAGCGCACTTGCGTAGCTCGATTGATACAAAATTAGCGGCGTTCAATTTATTGCCGGAGACCTTTACGATGTCCGAATTACAGCAAGTGTATGAGACAATATTAGGCAAGGAATTAGTACGAACGAATTTTCAACGGAAGATGTTGAGCCTGGATATCTTAGAACGTATCGAAAAGAAATTTACCGGAGGAGCCCACAAAGCCCCTTATTTGTACCGTTTGGACAAGAAAAAAGCGGAGTCTTTTTTGTCCTCCGCTTCGTAAATTTTATTAGCCCATGTTATGGTAGACGTTCTGCACATCGTCGTCTTCTTCTAAACGCTCGATGAGTTTTTCCACGTCAGCTGCTTGCTCTTCGGTTAATTCTTTAGTCTCATCTGGGATACGTTCGAAATCCGCGCCCATTAATTCAAAGCCTTTTTCTTCTAAGAATTTTTGAATTCCGCCAAAAGCCGTAAACTCACCATAGATATTAATCTGGTTCGTTTCCTCATCTAAGAAAACTTCATCACCCCCTAAATCGATTAATTCGAATTCTAATTCTTCTAAATCGATTTCTGGTTTCGCCGCGATTTTGAATACGGATTTGCGGGCGAAGATAAAATCTAGCATCCCTGTTGTTCCTAAGCTTCCACCGCATTTCGTGAAGGAAGAACGGATATTTGCTACGGTACGGTTGATATTATCAGTCGTTGTTTCTACTAGGATGGCGATACCGTGTTGTGCGTATCCTTCGTATACGATCTCTTTGTAATCCTCTTGGTCTTTCGAAGTCGCGCGTTTGATCGCACGTTCTACGTTTTCCTTGGGCATATTCACTGCCTTCGCATTTTGGATGATCGCACGCAAGCGGGAATTTGACGAAGGATCGCCACCACCTGCTTTCACTGCAATCACAATATCTTTACCGATTTTGGTAAAGGTTTTGGCCATTTGACCCCAACGTTTGAATTTTCTCGCTTTTCTAAATTCGAAGGCTCTTCCCATAGTTCATTGTTTTGAAATGCAAAAATAAAACAAGCTGATGGAATTACGCTATCCCTCTTAAAAAAAATCCCCCCACAGTACCGCCTTCTTCGCTCAGGAATTTTGGCTAAATTGCAGGAATGAAAAAATACGGCTGGCTCTTTTTTGTCCTTTTTACCACATCGCTCTTCGCCCAAAAGAAGAACGAAAACTTCAAAATGCACATTCAGAAAAGCACGGGGAACATCAAAATAGACGGAGTATTGGACGAGAACGCTTGGTTTCAATCCGCGGCGGTCAGTGATTTTATGATGTGTAATCCTTTCGATTCCCTGTGCGCGCAGGTAAGGACTGACGTAAAGATGACCTACGATGATAAATACATTTACATTTCGGCGGAATGTTTCTTAAAGGAGCCGGGTGCTTTTGTGGTAGAGTCGATGAAGCGGGATTTTGGCTTTGGGGTGAATGACAATTTTTTAGTCTTTATTGATACGTTTGAAGATAAGACAACCGGCTTTGCCTTTGGGGCGAATGCTGCCGGCGCTCAGTGGGATGGCCAAATGTCCGAAGGATCGAAGGTAAACCTGAACTGGGATAATAAGTGGGAATCTGCCACGACCTACAAACGGGATTCTTGGATTTTCGAAGCGGCGATTCCATTTAAGTCGATTCGTTATAAGGGTAATTTGAGTCGCTGGGGGATTAATTTTTCCCGTTATGATCTAAAGGCCAAAGAAAAATCCGCCTGGGCTCCTGTCCCTCGGCAATTTCCTACGGCTTCTTTAGCCTATGCGGGAGTATTGGTTTGGGATACACCTCCGCCTACGCCTAAAAAGAATATCTCCTTGATTCCCTATGTCTTATCTGGGGTAACGGCAAATTACGAAACAAAAGACCCCACGTCGATGCGTAACCAAATCGGGGGCGATATCAAGGTGGCGATTAATTCGGGATTGAATTTGGACATGACCTTGAATCCGGATTTCTCTCAGGTAGATGTGGATAGGCAACAGACGAATCTAGATCGTTTTGAGCTCTTTTATCCAGAGAAACGTCAGTTTTTTATTGAGAACTCGGATCTTTTTGATGGTTTTGGAACAGATAATATTCGCCCCTTCTTTTCGCGTAGAATCGGTTTAGCCTTGAATTCGAAGACGGGAATTTACGAGCAGACTCCTATCACTTATGGCGCTCGTTTAAGTGGAAAGTTAAATCAGGATTGGCGCATTGGGGCCTTGAATGTGCAGTCAGAACGAATTGATGCGAAAGGCGTCCCTACCCAAAATTATTCCATGGTAGCCTTGCAACGCAAGGTGTTTGCACGCTCTAATTTTGGAGCCTATATGGTGAATAAACAATCGTTTATTGATACCGATTTGCAGCGGTCGAATGGTTTTCAGCCCTTTAACCGTGATGTAGGAGTGGAATATAATTTAGCCTCAGCGGATAATTTTTGGACGGGTTCGGTCTTTTATGCAAATACGATCAGTCCGTTGCAGAAGGACCAAAGTTTTGCGCAAGCCGCATCTTTAGCCTACAAAGATAACAATTGGACATTCTCTGCGAAGGAATCCTGGGTGGGCGAAAATTACAACCCAGAAACGGGCTATGTTCCGCGTGTGAATTATGTGCAAACACAATTCGATGCGGCGAAGAATTTCTACCCTAAAAACAAGTCGACGAACGTATTTTATACGACACTTTCTGCGATGACCATGAGTTATTGGAATAACCAAGGCACTTTTACAGACAACACCTCGTATGTGGCCTATGAAGGAACGATGAAGGATCGCTCTACTTTTGGGAGTTATTTATCGTATGATTACGTGAAATTATTATATGATTTCGATGCCACCAGAATGGGGAATACGGCCTTGAAAAAAGGTACGGAACATAGCTGGTATGCGTTAAATGCGCGTTATAGTTCTTCTCCGATTAAGTTGTTTACGTATACTTTATCGTCTCGTTTTGGCGGATATTATGGCCAAGGCTGGCGCACGGGAATTACAGCGGATATTGGGTATCGCTTCCAGCCCTATGGTAGCTTTTCGGTCGCTTTGGATTATAATGATATTGTGGATGTGGCTATTCCAGGAACAGACGTGGCGGCAGCGAAGAAAGTGTCCTCTAATTTCTGGATCATTCGCCCTAAAATCGACATTACGTTCTCGAATAAATTGTTCTTTGCCACCTTCTTTCAGCTGAATCAGCAAACGAAAAATGTGAATTTAAATGCACGTTTACAGTGGCGTTACAAACCCGCTTCAGATTTGTTTTTAGTGTACACGGACAATTATTTTCCAGAGATTATGCAAATTCGTAACCGTGCATTGGTGTTGAAATTGAATTATTGGCTTAATTTGTAATCTAAATAAAAAACATACTATGAAGAAGTTCTTATTACTAATGTCTTGTTTGGTTTCTTTCGGTGTTTTTGCACAGAAAGCGGCTCCATCACCAGCTGCAGTAGCTACCCAAAAAGTAGGTAACACAGAAGTGATGATTAAATACGCACAACCTTCGGTGAAAGGTCGTTTGGTTTTTGGTACAAAAGAAGCGAAAGCTTTAGTTCCTTATGGCGAAGTTTGGAGAACAGGCGCGAACGAAGCGACTACGATCGAAGTTTCCAATGACATCACGGTTCAAGGTAAAACCTTAGCGAAAGGTGTTTATTCTTTATTATCTATCCCAGGTGAGACGGAATGGACGATTATCTTTAACAAAGAGGCTAAAATGTGGGGTGCATATACTTACAAAGAAGCGAACGACGTTTTACGCGTAAAAGCACGTGTAAGCGAGCATGCACACACGGAGCAATTCACGATCGGAATCACGGCTGCAGGCCAGGTGAGCTTAGATTGGGATAAATCATCCGTATCTTTCTACTTGAAATAAAATCAAGATCTTGATAAAAAAGCGGCTCAGTCATGGGCCGCTTTTTTTATTGCCAAAATTCGTTTGAAATCCACATTCCTTTGGCTATTTTTACTCGTAATTGACGATAAAACAAGAATATATGAAAAAGGTATTGATAGCGGAAGATAGCTCAGTAATCCAAAATCTAGCTAAAAAGATTTTAGAATTTCAAAATTTTGAGATCCACGCCGTAAAAAACGGACAACAAGTGTTAGATGAATTAGCCAAGGCTGATTTTGACATTATCTTATTAGATATCAATATGCCTGTCATGGACGGGATGGATTGCGCTCGTGCGGTTCGTGCGTTAGCAGACTCGAAAAAGGCAGCAATCCCAATGATCGCGATCACTGGAAATGCCCGTAACTATTCGATGGATGACTTTAAGGCAGCTGGATTCAATGATTTCTTAGCTAAGCCATTGAACTTCGATTCTTTAGTATCTCAGGTGAAAGCCTTAACGGAATAAAGCTATGTCCCCTTCTAAAGTGACGTTTTTAGGAACGGGAACTTCGCAGGGGATTCCGATGATCGCTTGTGGCTGCACCGTTTGTCAGTCCACAGATGAGCGAGATAAGCGCCTCCGTGTTTCGGTACACGTCGAAATAGGAGGGAAGAGTTTCATTATCGATACTGGTCCAGATTTTCGCCAGCAGGTTCTTCGGGCTGGAATTAAGCGCTTGGATGCCGTACTTTACACTCACGAACATAAAGATCATACAGCTGGAATGGACGATGTACGGGGATTTAATTTCCACCAGCAATCGTCGATTCCTTTGTATGCCCGAGCTCAGGTCATTGAGCAGTTAAAGCGGGAGTTTGCCTATGCTTTTGGCGATAATAAATACCCGGGAGTGCCAGAAATCGATGTGTATGAGATTGATGGAAAGCCCTTCACAGTGCAAGGAATTGATATTCAACCCATCTTTGTGAAGCATTATTACTTAGATGTATTGGGATTTCGGTTTGGTAATTTTGCCTATGTGACGGATGCGAATTCCATCGCCCATGAGGAGCAAGATAAACTACGTAATCTGGATGTGTTTGTCATCAATGCCTTGCGCAAGACAACCCACGTCTCTCATTTTACGCTAGCTGAAGCCCTCGAATTAATCGCCGATTTGCAGCCTAAGCAAGCATATATTACGCACATAAGTCACCAAATGGGCTTACACTCAGCGGTGCAAAAAGAATTACCCCCTAACGTTTTTCTAGCCTACGACGGGCTTGTCTTAAACTCATAATATGTCCTTCAAAGCGGTTTTATTCGATATGGATGGCGTGATCGTAGATAACCTACCGTATCACGTAGAAGCCTGGTTGCTTTTTTGCGAGCGGAAGGGGATCCCTTTAACAAAGGAGGTTTTTTACAAGGAGTTAAACGGGATGAATTCGAAGGATACCTTTGAATGGTTTTACAAGAAAGAAATGACTCGCGCGGAGGTGGAAGTGCTGGAAGAGGAGAAGGAGTTGCTTTATAGGGAGTTTTATGCAGATCATAGAAAGCCAGCGGAAGGCTTATTAACATTTTTGCAGGATTTACATTCTAGAGGAATAAAAACTGCTTTAGCGACTTCGGCAGGCCCCGGAAATATTGATTTTATTGTGGATGGATTAGGTATTCGCGATCAATTTGATGCAATTATCGGTGGTGCGGAAGTGACAAAAGGGAAGCCAGATCCGGAAATATACTTGAAAGCTGCGGCGCTAGTGGGTGTAGATCCAGCCGATTGTTGGGTGATTGAAGATTCCCTTCAAGGTATTGCGTCTGGATTAGCCGCCGGTGCGCGTGTCGTGGGAATTACCACCTCGCATTCAGCGGAGGAATTAGCCCATACGCAAGTGATTGCCCCTAATTTTGTTGGTTTATACGATCAAATTGCTGCCCTATGAAAAAGCTGATTTACTTATTTTTATTAATCTCTACAGCCACTTTTGCCCAAAAAGGTCGCCATAAAATGGAGATGGTGCCGGGCAAAATGATTAAAGAATATACGCCCGAGTATATGGGGCTAAAACGAGATTTACCGGAAGGGTATACCGAAAATATGCGGGCTATTTTAGCGCAAGCAGCTGCGATTAGAGTAGAGGCGACTACCCAAACAAAGGCCTCAGCAAATATTGTCTTAACATTCGAGACAGTACCTCCAGCGGACGTGAAAGCAGTTTTTGAGAAAGCTGCCGCGACTTGGTCTACCGTGTTTTCGTCAGATGTGCCCATCAATGTTTATGTGAAATGGGCCTCTCTCGCGACGAATGTGTTAGGGAGCGCAGGAGCGACGGTGAATGTGCGAAATTTTGTGGGAGCGAATCGATTGAATACCTTTTATCCCATTGCTTTGGCTGAAAAAATGGCCCATAAGAATTTGAATGGAGCGAATGCCGATATTATCGCCACTTTTAATTCAGATTTTACGGCTTGGTATATCGGTACAGATGGTATGCCAAACATCAATCAAATCGATTTGTATTCCGTGGTGTTGCATGAAATGGGACATGGTTTGGGCTTTATTGGCCAGGTTTCGGTGACGTCCGGGGAGGCGGGATATCCGTATCCGGGAATTTTTGACCAGTCTATGATTAATGCCGCAAATGTGGCTCTCATGGATACAAACAGTTTTAAGAATCCATCGGCAGCGCTTTACACGCAGCTGACTTCGGGTAAAATTAACTTGTCTACGCCTGCTGTTTTGCGTAATAATGGGAGTGCAGGGAAACTTTATACTCCGTCTACCTATTCAGATGGATCGAGTATTTACCACGTAGATCAGGTGAAATACAAGGTAGGAGACGCGAATGCGTTGATGACTCCCCAAATTGCCCGGGGTGAGGTGACTCGGAATATTGGACCTATTGTGAGTTCGGCTTTTAATGATTTTGGCTGGTATTCATCGAATTTAATAGGCGAAGAGTATAACGATACAGAAGATCAGACATCAGATAAAGTATTTTCAGTGCAGGCGTATTCAGATACGCTTTGGGATGAATCTTCTTTAAAGCTTTACCTGGCGGTTAATTCGAATACCTTTAATCCGGTCACCAGTTTTACAAAGGCTGGGAATACCTATTCCTACAGCTTGCCTAAAAGTGCCACAGCGAGAAATATTAAGTATTACTGGTATGCGGAGGAGAAATCTGGGAAGAAATTTGTGACGCCTGCGGAGGCTCCAGTGATTTCGGGTACTCGATTTGGTAGTTATTTTGAGTTTAATATCGCGCCTGATACGACGAAACCGGAGGTCGTTTATTCGAACCCTTTGAAATATATATTTACGTCTCAGACGTCGGTTCCGCTACCTACGCTGTTGGCGGCAGATAACATCGGAATTGATACGGTGTATATGGAATATTCCATCAACAGTGGTGCCACGATCCGCAAGGGCTTTACTAAGGTGGCTGGTTTGAGTTTTAGTTTTACGAATAGTTTTGATTTTGCATCTAGTTTATTAAAGGCAGGGGATGTGATTAAATACCGGATTATCGTAAAGGATAAGGCCAAAACCACGAATACCGTCACCCTACCGGCCACCGGAAACTACGAGTTCGTGGTGATTGGATTGCAGGCAGCTGCGGCTAGTTATAAGCAGAATTTTGACACACCCCCTACGACTGATTTCTACCTGAAAGGCTTTAGTTTTGCGCAACCTTCCGGGTTTACCACGACGGGCTTGCATAGTGTCCACCCGTATGCGGATGGCTCAGAAGAGTCCTATAATGGGGCAGGTGGCACGGATAAGTTTACGAATAGCGATGCCGTTTTATTAAAGCCCATCACGGTACGGGCAGATACGGCCAAAATCTATTTTGATGAGGTCGTTTTAGTCGAGCCAGGCGAGGCAGGTGCTTCGTTCTTAAATGCGGATGGAACAGTGAATCGCAGTTTCTATGATTATGTCACCGTTCAGGCTTCGAACGATGCAGGTAAAAACTGGTATAATTTAATCAATGGATGGGATTCCAATTTCTCTACGACTTGGTTAAATGCCTACAATACAGGTTTTGATGCGGCGGGTAATTCCACCGGGCTGGGTTCAGCCACTTTAGTTAAAAAACGCGAAATTGATCTTTTCTCTTCCGGTAAATTTAAAGCAGGAGATCAGCTCGTTTTCCGATTCCGTCTACACGCGGACATAGGAGCACACGGCTGGGGCTGGGCGATTGATAATTTGAATATTCAAGGCTCGGTAGCTTCGCCACCGCCACCTTTGGTTTTAGCAGCAGAACCTACCTCATATTCGACTGAATTGCAGGTAACGCCTAATCCCACTTCGCGCTGGATAAACTTACGTCTAGCTATGGGTTCGAATGATGAAAAGGTAGTGACATGCATTTTGGGATCGCAAGGTCAATGGATTCAGCAAGAAAGTATTCAAGTAAAAGGGGGGATGCTGGAGAAGCAATTCGATGTGTCAACCTTGCCTGCTGGAACCTATTATGTCCAAGTAATCACCAATAGAAATGTATATAATAAGCGAATTATTGTGGTTCGCTAAGGCCTAGCAAAGCTTTTTACTTATCTTTGTAGACTTAATCATTAAAATTAGCACTATGTCTTGGTTTTCAAGAAAAGAAAAAGGAATTGTCACCCCCACTGCTTCTAAATTAGATGCTCCGGATGGTTTGTGGTACCAATGTCCTTCTTGCAAAAAAGCGATTCATACGCGCGAACACCGTCTGTTTGCCTATACTTGTTCAGGTTGTAATTACCACGAAAAAATCGGTTCTCAAGACTATTTTGAGTTGTTATTTGATAATTCTCTTTACACAGAATTAGATCCGATGATGGGTTCAGGTGACCCATTAGAGTTCACGGACACGAAAAAATACACCGATCGTATTAAAGCTACGGAATACAACACGGGCTTGAAAGATGCGGTTAGAACAGCTTACGGTGAGATTAATGGATTGCCTATCACCATTTCTGCGATGGACTTTAACTTCATCGGTGGATCGATGGGATCCGTGGTGGGAGAGAAGATCACCCGCGGTATGCGCCACTCCTTAGAGACAGGAAAGCCGTTCTTAATGATTTCTCGCTCTGGTGGTGCCCGTATGATGGAGGCAGGTTTCTCTTTAATGCAGATGGCCAAAACCTCTTCCTTAATCGCTCTCCTCGCAGAAGCTAAAATTCCTTATATCTCCTTAATGACCAATCCTACAACGGGTGGTGTGACAGCTTCATTCGCGATGCTAGGAGACTTCAATATTGCAGAGCCCGGTGCTTTAATCGGTTTCGCTGGTCCTCGCGTTATCAAGGAGACGATTGGTAAAGATTTACCGAAAGGATTCCAAAGCGCCGAATTCGTCGAAGAGCACGGCTTCTTAGACTTCATCGTCGATCGCAAAGATTTGAAAGATAAATTGAGTTCCTTGTTAGGGATGTTGAAATAGAGAAAAGCCAGCTAAGATGCTGGTTTTTTTGTTATAATAGTTTCTTCAAAACATCATCCCATGTGGGATAGGTATTCCAAGTTTCCTTTTCATAGGCCCATCCGAATGGAATTAATTCTCCTTTGAAATCTTTAGCCCCATTTGCCTCTCGATCGTCAATCAAGTAATCCCCTATTAAAAGGTCTTTACGATGGGTGATAATCATTCTCTTTTTGAATAAATCTTGAAAATGTTCTTCAACCCACTCTCTTTTATGCATCGCTGATTCTACATTTCCCCAGGTAGCTGAGGTAGCGATAAATAGCTCATACAAGCCAGAATCAGCTAATTTGAAAATGGATTCTATAGCTCCCTCGATGGGTTTAGGATTCCGAAAAATACCTGGAATTTCATCCGGATTATGTTGATATATTGATTTATAATCTGGATTGGATTCAAAATGGTAATCAATTTGACCTTGGAAGTCAACGATGACTCCATCCATATCGATGTATATTATTTTTTTATTCATTTATCCAATTTAAATATTCTTCATGAGAGTCAAACGAAAAGATATTAACACCCATTTCATTTTCTACAACATCCCACATAATGGCGTTTTCTCCTGCAAATCGCTTCACTACTTTTCCCCAAATGTTCTTATAAAGGGAATGTAGAATTAATAAATTTTTTGAATAAGGTTCATTTATTGTTAGTGTACCTTCTTCTGAAATTATATTTATTTTCACTGAAGTCTCATCCTCAACTGCAATCTCAATATCTTTAACTGAATCCCAAGAGAAAATCATTTACATTTCATTTTCTTCAACGCAGTTGCTATGGAATCCATCCATGTTAACATATAAAAAGCCCGTTAATTCTTTATCGGAAACATTAACCATTGAGGTGAAAAAGAATGGATTACGGTCGTCAAAGTCTGTACCAACCCCTTATTACTTGGACACATTTGTTGAAACAGTTGTGTAATAATT
>JBBAKU010000002.1:53018-209393 GCA_040403415.1 Aquirufa sp. | reverse complement strand
TTCTACGACCCCTTAAAATCAATCTAAAACTGTCAACCTATTTTAGGACGACTCAAAAGAGATCAGCATGCATAGCTGATGCCTTTCCATCCACCATTATTTTCCCCCGATCCAATTCGAATACTTGAGTAGAGATTTCAGCTGTATGTTTAGCCGGGTTTGTACTCACAATTTCAAATTTAGCTTTGTAGGTTGTTCCTACAAACAAAGGACGCTTGAATTCAGACACTTGCTTCAAATACACACTTCCTTCTCCCGGAAACTCCATTCCCATCACGCGAGAAAAAACACTCGCAATTAAAGCACCATGAATAATTGGCTTTTTAAAAGGGGTAGTAGCTGCATAGGCTTCATCCCAATGCAAGGGGTTAAAATCTCCTGATATTTTACAGAAATCATTGACTTGCTCCTGTGTAAATGAGAATTCGATCTCATACGCGTTTCCAACTTCTAACATAGATTGAACATTTTTTGTAAAATTAAACCAAAATTTGATTCTATTTTTGTGCATATTTAAATTAAACTCATGATTCATTTTATTCTTAACCCAAACGCAGGAACCAATTCTTCGTCAAAAAGGGCCCGAATAATAGCCTCATTGCGGACCATTCCTAATTCAAAGGTTTGGCAAACAGAGCGAATGAACCATGCTTCCGAATTAACGAAGCAAGCCCTATTTGAGGGTGCAGAAAGAATCATTGCGATTGGAGGAGATGGAACCATAAATGAAGTAGCATCTGCCTTACTACATACGTCCACTCCCTTAGGTATCATTCCAATGGGATCTGGGAATGGCCTAGCTAGGCATTTAGATATCCCACTATCTTTTAATAAAGCGCTAGATCGAGCTATTAACGGTTCCATTATATCGATAGATGCAGGAAAATGGAATGATCGCCCTTTCTTTTGCACTGCAGGAATAGGATTCGATGCCTATGTTGCAGCCCATTTTGCTCTTAGAGGAAAGCGTGGATTCTTTAATTACATTTACTCGACTCTTGTGACATTGAGCAAATACCAGGTAATTGAAATCAAAGAAAAAGGAACTGTATTCTCCTTTACAGTCGCAAACGCGAATCAGTTCGGAAACAATGCGTACATTTCACCTGAATCTGACTTACAAGATGGACAATTAGAAGTAATTCACATCAAACCGAGCTCCATTTGGTCCATTGCCAATCTTGGAATAAGCCTATTTCGTAAAAGCCTACCTAGCAATCCTTTAGTTAGCATTTCGTCCGTCGCATCTTTGCAAATTCAAACCACTTCGGGTATTCCTTATCACTTAGATGGCGAAAGTCATCTGCTCGATTGTGGAACGATACACATCTCCATACTTCCCTCCTCTCTGCTCGTGGTAAAATAATTTTCTTATACTTTTTCAAGTTAATGAATGATTAAACCACACTTAATTTGAACAATTTTTAGAAGCAAATTTTAAGACTTTTTTTTTCGCAAAAAAACTGGATTTATTTTCAATTTCAAATTTGGAACGACATCTTATTTTACTATTTTTGTCTCCCCGCTTAAGAAAAAAGGTAGTCGTTTTCTTAATAAGAACCATTTTAAACTTATATAATTTAAGCCAAGGTGAATTCCTTAAAAATTCACCCCAAGAACTGTTTTACCCATAAAATTAATGCAACTCGAAGTGAGAGACTTGTGGAATAATTGCCTGAATATCATCAAAAATGATATCTCAGAACAAAGTTTCGCCACTTGGTTTGCACCCATCGTTCCGCTTAAATTCCAAAACAACACCTTAACGATTCAAGTACCCTCCCAATTCTTCTATGAATGGTTAGAGGAGAAGCATGTTTCAGACTTGAGAAAAGCTATTGATCTAACCATTGGTCGCCAAGGAATGTTAGAGTATTCCATTGTGGTGGATAAAGGCGATCGCAAGAATCCGCCTATCACCTTTAATCTTCCTCCGACTAATCAAGCTCAAAATCAGCAGAGTAAGCCTAGCAACTTCCCTAACCCAGCGAAGAGTCCATTTGAGTTAAAAAACTTAGATTCTTTAGAATTAGATTCTTATTTAATTCCAAAATATACCTTTGACAAATTCATCGAAGGAGATTGCAATCGCCTAGGTCGCGCGGCTGGTATGGCTGTGGCGAACAAACCTGGTTTAACAGCCTTTAACCCTTTGATGATATATGGTGGTGTAGGATTAGGTAAAACACACTTGATACAAGCCATTGGTAATCAGATTAAAGATTCCTACCCAGATAAGTTTGTCCTTTACGTTTCTACGGAAAAATTTACAAATCAATTCGTGAATGCCATTCGAAATAATTCGATCGAGGCCTTCACAAATTTCTACCTACAAGTAGATGTGTTAATTATTGATGATGTTCAGTTCTTGTCAGGAAAAGAGAAAACCCAAGAAACTTTCTTCAATATCTTTAACCACCTGCACCAATCTGGTAAGCAAATTATTCTTTCCTCTGACCGGGCTCCTCGGGATTTAGCAGGAATGGAAGACCGTTTACTCTCTCGATTCAAGTGGGGATTAACAGCGGATTTACAACAACCTGATTTTGAGACCAGAATTGCTATCATTCAAAAGAAATTGCAAGAGGATGGTATTCAAATTGATTTTAATGTGTTAGAATACTTAGCTCATTCGATCCAAACTAACGTACGTGAATTAGAAGGCGTGATCATTTCTCTAATGGCACAAGCTTCTTTAACACGGAAAGAGATTGATTTAGAATTAGCGAAATCTACCTTGAAAAGTATTGTTAACGAGCAGGAAAAGGAATTAAGCGTAGAAAGTATTTTAGATGTGGTTACGAATCACTTCGATGTGGATTTAGATACCTTACGAGGTAAATGCCGCAAGAAGGAAAATGTGTTCCCTCGTCAAATTGCGATGTATATGCTGAAGGAGTTAACGAATTTGCCATTAAAATCAATTGGTTACCATTTTGGAGGAAGAGATCACAGTACCGTTATCCATGCAGTACAGGCGGTTTCTGAAGCAATGGAAACAGATCAAAGTGTTGAAAAGACCATTCGAAACCTTTTCACCCGATTTAATCTCAAAGGAGTTCAATCATAAAAAAAGCGACTAATATTCATTAGCCGCTTTTTTTATGGAATATACTAGTGGCTTATTCTGCCACTGCATCTTTATCTACTAATGCATTGTCATCTGCTTTTATTTTTTCTTTAATCTTCGCTTCCAGCTCTTCCATTAATTCCGGATTATCCTTAATTAAGTCTTTTACCGCATCACGTCCTTGACCTAGGCGATTTCCATTATAAGAAAACCATGAACCTGATTTATCGATGACATTTAAATCAACCCCTAAATCAAGGATTTCCCCAGCTTTTGAGATGCCTTCTCCATACATAATGTCAAACTCGACTACTTTAAATGGAGGTGCTAATTTATTCTTAACGACTTTCACACGTGTTCTATTACCCGTGATAGAATCAGCACTTTCCTTGATCTGACCTGCACGACGGATATCCAAACGAACTGATGCATAGAATTTCAAGGCATTACCACCTGTCGTTGTTTCTGGAGAACCGAACATAACACCAATCTTATCACGTAACTGATTAATAAAGATGCAGCAACAGCCGGTCTTATTAATCGTACCTGTTAATTTACGTAAGGCTTGAGACATCAAACGAGCTTGAAGACCCATTTTTGAATCCCCCATCTCCCCTTCGATCTCTGCTTTAGGAACTAAAGCTGCTACCGAGTCAATCACAATAATATCAATGGCTCCAGATGAAATCAAATGTTCTGCGATTTCTAAGGCTTGCTCACCATTATCTGGTTGAGAGATTAATAAGTTCTCGCAATCAATGCCTAATTTCTCCGCATAAGAACGATCAAAAGCGTGCTCCGCATCTACGAAAGCAGCTAAACCACCTGCCTTCTGCGCTTCTGCAATCATATGAAGGGTCAAGGTTGTTTTACCAGAGGATTCAGGACCATAAATCTCCACCACACGTCCTCTAGGCACACCGCCAATGCCTAAGGCTAAGTCTAATCCTAAAGAGCCCGTTGAAATAACAGGAACATCCATTACTTTGCTGTCTGACAAGCGCATCACGGTACCTTTACCGTACGCTTTATCCAATTTTTCTAACGTAGTTTGTAAAGCTTTTAACTTTTCAGCCGCCAGGCCTTGCGCATCACTAGCTTGTTTCGCCATTTTCGTTTTTTATCTAAAATTTAAGGGGCAAACGACTATATTTGTTTTATCGTTTGGCCTATACAAAAATAGAAAATTACCCCTAATTTTTTATACAAACAATTGATAATAAATTGTGCTTTGGCATGAAAAATCAGACTCTTGTTATTTTTCTATTCCTGTTGACTTTTTTGAGCCTTTCGGCTCAGGAAAATAAGGCGCTGATTGCTGGAGAAAATCTAAAATACCGCATTCACTTAGGCTTTATCAATGCCGCAGAAGCGACCATAAAAAGTAGCACTGGAACAAGTGAGCTAGGTGATCAAACGGTTCGAAAAGTAGAAATTGAAGGTAAAACAACTGGAGTACTTGAACTATTTAGTCCCTTGCGCGATTATTGGTCTGCTCAAATAGATTCGGAAAGCCTATTACCCTTAAAGACAGAAATGCGCAAACGTGAAGGGCGTTACCGCAAAGAGGAAACCGTTCTGTATCAAATGGAAAAAGGTTTTGCGAGAATCACCTCTCCTCAAAATAAACCCGTCACCACCACGATAGCAGGCCCTAAAGATTTATTAGACCTCATTTCAGCTTACTATTTTTTACGCAGTAAACCCGTGGCAGACAAGAAACCAGGTTCTCGCTGGTCCGCGCAGGTATTAGTAGATAGTAAGATTTATGAATTGGTATTAGTGGTAAAAGCGAAGGAAACCATCGAAACAGAAGCAGGAAAACGGTCGAGCATCAAAACAAATATCCTTTTGCCTAAGAACAATTTATTCAAGGAGGAGGATGCAATTCGTTTATGGATCAGTGATGACGAGTACCAGGTTCCTTTGAAAGTGCAAGTGAACTTAAAAATAGGATTCTTGACTATCGACTTAATCGATTACAGCATTCAAGGAAGGAAAATCTATTTCCCTAAAGCCTCTTTGTAAGCCGCTAAAACTCTGCCGCGTGCAAACTCGTGATTTACGATAGGTGCAGGATAGGTTAATTCTTGTAATTCAGGAACCCATTTTTTGATGTAGACCAATGATTGATCGAATTTTTGCGTTTGTAAAGTGGGATTAAACACTCTAAAATAAGGAGCCGCATCACAACCGGAACCCGCTGCCCATTGCCATCCACCATTATTTGCTGCAAAATCAAAATCTAACAACTTCTCTGCGAAATAAGCTTCGCCCCAACGCCAATCAATTAATAAGTGCTTCACTAAAAAGCTCGCCACGATCATTCTTACTCGATTGTGCATAAAACCCGTTGCATTTAATTCCCGCATCCCAGCATCTACGATTGGATAACCTGTTTTTCCTTCACACCAGGCCTTGAATTCCTCTTCATTATTGCGCCAGTTCATTCGATCGTATTCTTTTCGAAACGAATGCTTCTCTGAAATATGCGGAAAATGGTGCAAAATGTTAAAATAAAAATCACGCCAAATCAATTCATTCAACCATACTTCTGACTTACCCAAAGCCTGACGAACTAAAGAACGAATCGACACCGTTCCAAAACGCAGATGTACCGAGAGTCTGGAAGTACCTGGTTTGGCAGGAAAATCACGGTCCTGAGCATAGGATTTAATCAACTCATCTGCCACAATGGCCTGAGGGAAATGTAAACCAGATGGCTGAAAACCAATATCGGTTAATGAGGGAATGCTAAACGTCTCAGAAATATAATTTGTGCTAGCAGAGGAAGGATAATTAGGCAGAACACTTTCAACTAATAAGGCTTTCCACTTACGTGAATAAGGAGTAAAAACGGTATAGGGCGTACCAGCACCTGACAAAACCTCATCTTTCTCAAAAACCACTTGATCTTTAAACGTACGAAAATATACCCCTTTTTCTTTAGCTAAGGAACTTACTGCTGTATCACGATCTAGACCATAACGTTCATAATCGTGGTTGGTATAGATACGGGCCACTTCCCATTCGTTCAACAACTCCTTGAAGATATCAATCGGATTACCGTGTTTCACACAAAGATGACCTCCTATGGCCTCATTCAGTCGAGTGATTGAATGATGAATAAACTCCACGCGGCCATCTTTTTTAGAGGGAAGGCGATCTAGGATATTTGTGTCAAAGATGAAGAGAGGAAGGACGGAATCTTTTTCAGACAAAGCTTGGAATAATCCTGCATTGTCTTCGATTCTTAAATCACGTCTAAACCAAAATATGGAAACTTTTTTCATCCTTTATGTATCTTAAAGGGCTAAACTACGCAGATTCAAGATTGTTTCAAAAATTTACCTTGACAAGCCCCCCTTCAATATGGTATATTTGTAAATTATAAAAATTCAAACCCGCTGAGAATGAAATTATCTGAATTCAGATTTGATTTACCCCAAAACTTAATTGCCCTTAACCCTACCGAGAATCGCGAAGATGCGCGTATGATGGTGGTTAATCGCAAGAATAAGACGATTGAACATAAGAAATTTACTGATATCATCGACTATTTTGGCGAAGGTGATGTCTTAGTTACAAATAATACAAAGGTTTTTCCTGCTCGTCTTTACGGGAACAAGGAGAAAACAGGAGCTCAAATCGAGGTCTTTTTATTAAGAGAATTAAATAGAGAACACCGTCTTTGGGATGTGTTGGTAGATCCAGCTCGAAAAATCCGTGTAGGTAATAAATTGTATTTCGGTGATTCTGACCTAGTGGCTGAGGTGATCGACAATACTACTTCTCGTGGACGTACGATTCGTTTCTTATATGATGGAGATCACGATGCGTTAATGCAAGCGATTCACGAATTAGGAGAGACACCACTTCCGGATGAGATTCGCTTCAAAAGAGCGGCAACTGAAGATGATCGCGATCGTTTCCAAACTATTTATGCAGAGCACGTAGGTGCGGTGGCGGCTCCTACAGCGGGTTTACACTTCTCGAAGATCGTCATGAAGCGCATGGAATTAAACGGCGCTCAGTTCACTCCTATTACTTTGCACGTAGGTTTAGGTACTTTCCGTCAAGTAGATGTAGAGGATTTGACCAAACACAAAACAGATTCAGAACACTTTATGATCGACGATTCGACTTGCAAATTTGTGAACGAAGCCATCGATAATAAAAAACAAGTATTAGCAGTAGGAACAACGGTAATGAAGGCATTAGAATCTTCTGTATCAGCAAGTGGCCATTTAAAGCCTATCAATAGCTGGACAGATAAATTCATCTTCCCTCCCTACGAATTTAAAATCCCTACGGCTTTATTAACGAATTTCCACCTTCCAGAATCTATTTTATTAATGATGGCGTCGGCATTTGGTGGTCACGAGTTAATCACAGAAGCGTATAAACAAGCCATCAAAGAGAAATACCGTTTCTTCTCGTATGGTGACGTGATGTTAATCATCTAATTGAAATAATCGGGTTTGCTTTGAAAAAATATGCCATTATTGTCGCAGGGGGTTCCGGTCAGCGTATGCAGAGTGCGGTCCCTAAGCAATTTTTGCTTTTGCAGGGCAAACCCGTTTTATACCATACCCTTGCTGCCTTTTTCCAGGCAGATGCTTCTACCGAAATTGTTTTGGTTTTACCAGTTGATCAGTTTTCCTATTGGGAAACGTTAATAGCAGGATTACCTCCTATTCCGCATCGTTTAGTCGCTGGAGGTAACTCCCGATTCCAAAGTAGCCAGCAGGCAATTCAAACCTTATCAGAGGACGGAATGGTTGCCATTCACGATGGTGTGAGGCCTTTGATCGATCCAGCTTTGATCAGCTCAAGCTTTCAAGCGGCTTCTGAAAATGGGAATGCGGTTTTGGCTGTTGCTTCTAAGGATTCTGTTCGGTTTTATTCCGCTGATAAAAAAAGATTCGAACATCTGAACCGAGATTCCATACGTTTGATACAAACACCTCAAATATTCTCTGTTAAAGACCTAAAAGAGGCCTTTATGCAGGATTATTCGGATGATTTCACTGATGATGCACGTGTAGTGGAAGCTTTGGGAATACACATTAACCTAGTAGAAGGATCGTATGAAAATATCAAAATCACCACTCCGGAGGATTTGTTATTAGCTGAGGTCTTAATGAAATAATTTATGAAAAACGCTTGGAATTGGATTGGCAAAAGTATCTTACAGTATAAATTTTCCCTTTTAGGATTCATCCTGTTGCTAACCATTAGCTTAGGATTTAAGGCGAGCCAAATCCAACTTAGTTATGAATTAGCGAAGATTCTTCCTGCTTCAGATGAGCGTTTTCAACTCTACGAAGGATTTAAAAAGAAATATGGTGAGGATGGCGCTGTCATGGTTATTGCGGTCGAAAATCCACAAATTTTTAGCCCAGTAGAATTTCAAGCGTGGCGCGATTTAAGTAATGAGGTCAAAAAGCAAGCGGGCATCAAGAATGTACTTTCCTTAGCGACATTGCCGGAATTATACCTTGATTCAGTTGAGAAGAAATTCAAGACGCGGATGTTATTGGATTCTACTTTGGTCCTCGACGAAAGCAATTTAGATGCCTTTAAATCCAAATTAGACCAATTACCTATCTATAAAAACTTCCTTTATACGGAAGACTTGAAGACCCATTTATTGTTGATTACATTAGACCAAAAGGTTATCAATGACAAGGGGCGCATTACGTTGGTCAGAAAAATCAAGGCATTAGGCGAGCAATACCAAGCAAAAATGAAGCACTCGGTGCATATGACGGGTATGCCTTTCATACGAACCGAATATACGTCGCAGGTAACGAAGGAATTAAGCCTGTTCTTGGGCTTAGCCATTTTAGTGACATCACTCATTTTATTATTCTTCTTCCGCTCTTTCCAGGTCGTATTCTTCGCGAATATCGTGGTCTTAGTGGGCATAGTGGCTTCATTAGCTACGATTGTGTTCTTTGGATTTAAGATCACTCTTCTATCTGGTTTAATTCCACCACTGATTGTAGTGATCGGAATTCCGAATGTCATTTTCTTATTGAATAAATACCACGAGACCTATTTAGCAGGAAAATCTAAAGAGGAATCATTAATCGAAAGTGCTTCGAAAGTGGGGAGAACGTTGTTCTTAGCTAATTTGACCACTTCCATTGGTTTTGGGGTGTTTGCCTTTACGGGATCAGCTTTGTTAGTAGAGTTTGGGATTGTGGCCGCGTTAAATGTGATGATCACCTTCTTCGTTTCACTCGTATTGATTCCTATTTTCTTTAGTTTTTTAGCACCACCAAAGCAGAAAGATTTAGCACATTTTGAGTCGGTGAGAGTGAATAAATTCTTGAATCGAGTGGATATTTGGGTGCTACATCACCGAAAGTTTATCTATGGTTTCATTTCAATTGTGTTAGTTATCTCTTTCTATGGCCTGAGTAAAATTCAAGCCGTGGGTTATATTGTGGATGATTTACCTCGTGATAATGCCATTTATACGGATTTGAAGTTTGTAGAAGATCGCTTCAAAGGCGTAATGCCTTTTGAAGTGAATATCGATGCGTTTGAAAAAGGGAGAGCGTTGACGCCGGAACTTTTGGCCAAAATCAAACGAACCGAAAAATTAGTCGCTAAGTATCCTGAATTCACCCAAGGCCTTTCCATTCTGACGGCCACTAAATACTTGTACCAAGTTTACCGTGGTGGAGATCCTAAATACTTCACTTTACCAGGAATCGATGAATTAGCTAAGTTAAAGGACTTCCAATCAAGTTTGGATGGCAAAAATAACAACCTATTTACCGGATTCATCGATCAAGACAAACGTTTCACGCGCATCAGTTTCCAAATGCAAGATGCCGGAACGGTACGCACAAAACAATTATTCGATGAAATTGAGCCTAAAATCGATAGTATCTTTAGAACCGATATCGAATCGGGCGAATTACTCCCGAAAGGTGATAAACGGGGTTATCAAGCCGATGTGACGGGTAATTCTGTCATCTATGCGTTCCAAACAGAATACCTGCAAGTGAACCTCATCGAAAGTACGATTACAGCGATCATTTTGATTTGCATCTTAATGGCACTCTTATTCCGTTCATGGACGATGGTGTTGATCTCTACCCTACCGAGCTTAATTCCTCTAATTATAACGGCAGGATTAATGGGCTATTTTGGCATTGCCTTAAAGCCCAGTACCATTTTAATCTTCTCTATTGCCTTCGGGATTTCGAGTGATGGTACGATTTATTTCTTAACGCGCTACAAGGAAGAATGGGCAAAGAACAACCAAAACATACAGAAAGCAGTGCAAACCACCATTTTAAAAACAGGGGTTTCGATGTTCTATACGGCGATGATTCTGTTCTTTGGCTTCTTTATTTTCACGGCATCTACCTTTAAGGGAACGCAGGCATTAGGCATTCTAGTTTCGGTAACTCTGCTGATGGCGATGATTTGTAACTTGATTTTATTACCCGCCTTCTTGTTAGGATTAAATAAAAAGGAAATCGCCACCATCTTAGAAGAAGATCTTTAATGACATCCGCGAAGCCATCTCTATATACCTTATCGTTCTTTTTACTTTGCCTGAGCAACTTTTTGTTTTCAGCCAGTTTTTCGATGATCATTCCGGAATTGCCGGATTATTTAGCAAGTTTAGGAGGTAAAGAGTATATCGGTTATACCATCGCATTATTCACACTCGCGGCTGGTTTTTCACGTCCCTTCTCTGGAAAATTAACCGATCATATTGGCCGAATTCCTATAATGGCCTTCGGATCCCTCGTTTGTTTTATCTGTGGAGGACTTTATCCTCTATTACACACCGTTCAAGGGTTTTTATTCTTACGATTCATTCACGGGATGTCTACAGGGACTAAACCAACCGCAACAGCTGCTTATGTGGCTGATATCATTCCAGAAGACCGTAGAGGAGAGGCCCAAGGAGGCTTAGGAATCTTCACGGCTACGGGAATGTCCATTGGACCAGCAATAGGTAGTTTCTTAGCGTCGACTTATGGTTTAGACCAAATGTTTTACATTTCCTCCGTCTTTGCTCTGGCTTCTATTCTTATAGTGAGTCGCATGAAAGAGACCTTGCCTAAAGCGATGAAATCTCGTTTCAGTCTCTCCCTTTTTCGCATTGGCTGGAAAGATGTATTTGAACCTAAAGTGATTCCTGTATTTTGGGTAATGCTATTCGTGTCCTTTTCTGCCGGCGCCATGATAACGTTAATCCCAGATACCTCTAAAGTAGTGGGCTGGACGAATAAAGGTTTATATTTTACTATTTACACGGTTTCTTCCATTGTAATCCGCTTCTTTTTTTCCAAAGCCTCGGATCAATATGGACGTATTCCTGTGTTAATTCTTGGCTGCTTTATGCTGAGCATATCGATGTTTTTACTCGTTTTTGCAGCGAATTCTTATTTGTTAATTATTTCAGCCATTATCTATGGAATAGCCTGGGGATTCAACACACCTACCTTAGCAGCCTGGACCAATGACTTAGGCGACAAAAACCACATGGGACGAGCCATGGCCACTATGTATATTGCTTTAGAGGCAGGAATCGGCATAGGAGCCTATGTTTCGGGCGAAATTTACCAAGGTGTAGCCAGTCAAATCCCTATTCCATTTTTACTCGCAGCCTTATTATCTTTGTTAGCGTTTCTCTTATTGTGGACAAAAAAACGGAATTGGACCTATGGAATTTAACGAATACTTACGTCAAAAAAACATCTGCTCCGCTAGTTTTTCAGCGGCAGAGCCAGCCCTGTTTCAAACGTGGTCTCACCAGTATAATCTGTTACATCCAGCTAGCTTCACCGAACAAAACAAGTTCATAATCAATACTATACGCAGAAAATATCCTGTAAAAAAGGAGTAATCTTTCCCATTCGATGTCTTTATATTAGTAAATAACCGGAAAAACGTTGCACTATTTAAATATTTGATTCATTCAAATATTTGAAATGTACTAAATCCGGAAATTTGTAAAAATTAATAAAATAGACAATGCCAGAAAGCAATTTACAGAACTTGTTCCCATCCGCGGAAGAAATCCCTACAGCGTACGATTTAACGCATCCTATTGAACAAAAAGAGTATTTAGTCAATGGAGAAATGCGCCAATGGAAAGGCAAAACGCAAGACGTTTGGTCACCTATCTATGTAAAAACAGACAAAGGTTTTGAACAAAAACGAATTGGCTCCTATCCTATCACGGATGCAGCAGATGCGATGGAAGTATTGTACGCTGGCGTAAAAGCTTATTCAAATGGCCGTGGCGAGTGGCCGTCTATGACAGTAGCACAACGCATCGAATGCGTGGAGAAATTCACCCAAAAGATGATTCAAAAGCGCGACGAAGTGGTCAAGTTATTAATGTGGGAAATTGGTAAATCATTAGGCGATTCACAGAAAGAATTTGACCGTACGGTTCAATATATTTATGATACGATAGGTGCATTAAAAGATATCGATCGTACTTCTTCCACTTTCTTAATTGAAGAAGGAATTATCGGGCAAGTAAGACGTTCCCCATTAGGCGTGGTGCTTTGTATGGGACCATTTAATTATCCATTAAATGAGACCTTCACGACCTTAATCCCAGCTTTGATTATGGGAAATATCGTTTTATTCAAACCACCGAAACACGGTACTTTATTACACTATCCTTTATTAGAGGCGTTCAAAGATTCCTTCCCTGCAGGTGTAATTAACACACTATACGGACGTGGAAACTCCATCATTCCTCAATTAATGGAATCAGGAAAAATCGATGTATTGACGTTAATTGGCTCTTCTAAAGTAGCGGATAAATTAAAGAAGATGCACCCGAAAGTTAACCGTTTACGCGCCATTTTAGGCTTAGATGCTAAGAATGCTGCGATCGTAACGGAAAGTGCTGACTTAGATTCTGCTATTAACGAATGTCTTTTAGGATCTCTTTCATTCAACGGACAACGTTGCACAGCGGTAAAAATCATCTTTGTACATAAATCGCTCGCTGATAAATTCAACGAAGGTTTAGCGAAGAAAATCGAAGCGCTTAAATTAGGCATGATGTGGGAACCAGGCGTTCAAATTACTCCACTTCCTGAACCGAACAAGCCAGCTTATTTAACTGAATTGATCGAAGATGCGAAATTACACGGCGCTAAAGTGATGAATGAGCATGGTGGAGAGAACTTTAAGTCTATCTTCTTCCCTGCCTTGCTATACCCTGTAACAAGCAAGATGAAGGTATGGCATGAGGAGCAATTTGGCCCAGTGGTACCAGTCGTGCCTTTCGAAAGCTTAGATGAGCCTATCGATTATATCCACGAGTCGTCTCACGGACAGCAAGTGGCGATATTTGGGACAGATGTCAATCAAATTTCGGAATTAATCGATGCAACGGTGAACCAAGTTTCACGTGTGAACATTAATGCGCAATGCCAACGTGGACCAGACTCCTTCCCTTTCACAGGCCGTAAGGATTCAGCAGAAGGAACGCTTTCTGTTACAGCCGCATTACGTTCGTTCTCGATTCGTACTGTTGTCGCTACAAAAGCAACTCAGTCGAACAAAGACATCGTGAATGCGATTGTAGAGAACCAACAATCGAATTTCTTATCTACTAGGTTTATATTGTAATCAGTTGATAAGCATACAAAAAAAGGCCAACGCTTTCGTGTTGGCCTTTTTTTTATTTAAGTGATGCTCTCTGAGCTTTTACCGTAGGATCCGTAATAAACTCATCGTAGGTCATTAATTTATCCAATTGACCTTTAGATCCAATTTCAATCACCCGATTTGCCACTGTATCAGTCAATTGATGATCATGACACGTGAACAACATCGTTCCTGGAAATTCAATCATACCATTATTCAAAGCGGTAATGGATTCTAGGTCCAAGTGATTCGTAGGCTCGTCGAATAAAAGCACGTTCGCACCTGATAACATCATACGAGAGAACATACAACGTTGTTTTTCCCCTCCTGAGATGACGGTACATTTTTTCAAAGCTTCTTCACCGGAGAATAACATACGACCTAAGAAACCACGAATAAAACTTTCGTCTTTCTCAACTGAGTATTGACGCAACCAATCCACTAGATTCATGGAATCATCTTCAAAGTATTTGGCATTATCATTTGGCAAATACGTCTGAGTAGTTGTTACCCCCCATTTATACTCACCTGTGTATTTCGTGTTTTCGCCGGCTAGAATATCCAATAACGCAGTGATCGCCAAAGAATCCTTAGCTAACAAGGCCACTTTATCTCCTTTATTGATCGTGAAAGATAAATTCGTGAATAAAGGAACGCCATCATCTGTCGTCGCTGATAAATTTTCTACACTCAATAATTGATCTCCTGCCTCTCTTTCAGGTTTGAAATTGATGAATGGGTATTTACGAGAAGAAGGCTTGATATCTTCCACTTGTAATTTATCCAACATTTTTTGACGAGAAGTCGCTTGTTTTGATTTCGCTACGTTAGCAGAGAAACGACGAATAAACTCCTCTAATTCCTTCCGTTTTTCGTCGGTCTTTTTATTCTGATCCGTACGTTGACGGGCTGCTAATTGTGAAGACTCATACCAGAAGGTATACGTACCACCGTATAATTGAATTTTGCCAAAATCTAAGTCAGCAATGTGCGTGCACACATTATCTAAGAAGTGACGATCGTGAGAAACCACAATCACCGTATTTTTGAAGTTCATCAAATAACCTTCTAACCACAAAATGGAATCAATATCCAAGTTATTCGTAGGTTCATCTAACAGCAAGATATCTGGGTTACCAAATAAAGCTTGAGCCAATAAGACTTTCACTTTATCTGAACCATTTAAATCTTTCAATAAAGTATAGTGTAGATCAGCTGAAATACCTAAACCACCTAATAAAGAACCAGCTTCCGATTCTGCTTCCCAACCATTTAATTCTGCAAATTCAGCTTCTAAATCCGCCGCTTTATTTCCGTCTGCCTCCGTGAAGTCTTCTTTCAAATAAATAGCATCCTTTTCTAACATAATGTCATATAGTCGCTTATTCCCCATAATCACCGTTTGCAATACCTCTACCTCTTCGTATTCGAAGTGATTTTGCTTCAAAATCGACATACGCTCACCAGGATTCATCGAAATAGAACCGGTTTGAGATTCGATTTCGCCTGATAATATTTTCAAAAAGGTTGATTTACCTGCGCCATTAGCACCGATTAAGCCGTAACAGTTACCTTCGGTAAATTTGATATTAACTTCTTCAAAAAGGACTCTTTTCCCAAAACGAAGGGACACATTAGATACTTGCAACATAGGAGCTGGATTAAATAGGGTGCAAAATTACTAATTTTGGCACCGATTATCATATTTTTTTTGCAATTTCGAAGCGAATTAGAGAATATGGACCCCACAAATTTGGCTGATACCTTACATCTCCGACTAAATGCGGAGAATTTCCGGGAGCAATTACTCGCTCACCCGAGAAAGGATAATCGTCTTACTTCGGTTCAGATTGAAATCGCTAATGAATATTTCCTGCTAATCCCCCATACTTTTGATTCCCCTACGTACCGTTTAGGATTCTTAGAAAAAGCCTTGGGAGAAAATGCACTGGTAGGTAAAGAGATTCAACAACAAGTCATTCCTTCAGAGGACGCTACATTAGTTTTTCTAGTACCAAGTGATTGGAAAGACCATATTTCAGCTCATTTTTCCTACGCAAAAATCACTTACACACATACGTTAGCGACTTGTTTGCAACGCAACGATCAACAATTAACCTTGTTTATTCAAGGAAAATTAGCCTTCGCTAGTTTATATCAAGGCAATAAATTGCAAGTAGCGAACGCTTACCCTTTTGAATCAGCCATTGAATTAGCCTTTTATTTACAATCCATCAGGGACGCGTTTTCCTTAAATTGGACTTTATATCCTCCTCTATTAATAGACGGATCTGAGGAAATAGCTGACGCATCACTCTATCAAATACCCTATGTCCAATCCTAAAAAAGCATTTTTTCCTGGTTCTTTTGATCCTTTTACAAAAGGACACGAAGATATCGTCCTTAGAGCTTTGGCCTTATTTGATGAAGTGATTATAGGTATAGGCCAAAACTCCTCCAAGTCACGTTATTTCCCATTAGAGAAAATGGAAGATTACATTCGAAAGACCTTTGAAGGAAAGCCTGTCTCTGTCGTGACGTATCAAAACTTGACAGCGAATGTGGCCCACGAATTTGGTGCCAAATTTATCATTAGAGGATTACGTAATACGACGGATTTCGAGTATGAAAACTCGATCTCTCAAGTGAATCGACACATTCACAACGAGTTAGAGACGGTGTTCTTAATTACCTCGCCTCATTTAGCACCGATTAGTTCCACGATTATCCGCGATTTACACCGCTACGGAAGTCCTGTGGACCAATACTTGCCTTATACCTTAGACTAATTTCTTGAATTTTTCGATGACGTAACGAATCGAGGAATAGGTATTCGTTAATGCTTGTAATTGCTTCTTTTCGTTTAACCATTCCACCTTTTCAATACCCTCTTCTGTTTGCGGTATTAGCGTCCCAGTAAAGTTCGTTTTCATCGCATACCAGCGTGTCTTTTTCAACACTAACTTGTTCTTGTGCGTATAGGTATGGTAAGTCGTGCAGATTTTATCACCTAGTTCTGCCTTCACATTACATTCTTCTTCTACTTCTCTGACTGCGGCTGTTTCAAATTTCTCGTTCTTTTCTAATTTACCTTTGGGCAAATCCCATTTGCCTAAACGATACATCCATAAAACGTCCTGATCTTGATTAACCACTACACCTCCAGCCGCTTCTACTAAAGAATACATCTTAATAATCTTCTGCTTGAATGGCTTTCGGTCTTCGACTATAATATACAGCGCATGAAAATGAATACCTGATTTGGCATGCAAATTCATCAGTATTTTCTCTACCTGATCCGTACTTGCATTAATTATACAGGTGTGGCCACTGAAATTCTCCACTTTCAAAGGGGACAAACGAGCGTCCAGGACTAAATCAAAATCCTCCTTCGATGGCATCTCTCCCAACTCCTTCTTCTTCACAATTCTGATCGGTCGATCATCAATAAAAATTACCATCTTTTCAATTTTGTGTGGCAAAAATAGAATTAAATAGTGAAAGATAGACTGAATAAATTATTTTTGTAAATATAAATTCAGAAACAACCCTTATGCAAAATTTGACAATTCCTCAAGAAGTAGCCCAACACCTTTTAAAGATTCAAGCGATTCAATTACGTCCGGATCAACCGTTCACATGGGCTTCTGGCTGGAATTCTCCTATTTATTGTGATAACCGCGTTTCTTTATCTTTTCCTGAGGTGCGTACCTATATCAAAAATTGCCTATCAGCTGCAGTTAAAGCCTATTTTCCACAGGCAGACATCATTGCTGGCGTGGCAACAGCCGGTATCGCACAAGGAGCATTAGTAGCCGATTACTTAGACTTACCTTTCTGTTATGTCCGTCCTGAACCGAAGAAACACGGAATGGGAAATCAAATTGAAGGTAAAATCGAAAAAGGCCAAAAAGTCGTTCTCATTGAAGACCTTATTTCCACAGGTGGAAGTTCTTTAAAAGCGGCAGATGCTCTGAAAGAAGCCGGTGTAGAAGTATTAGGCATGGTAGCCATCTTTACCTATGGTTTCGAAATAGCCGCCGACAATTTTAAAAACCACAACATTCCCCTGTATACATTAAGTGATTACAATGCTTTAATTGAAGAAGCTGTCAAATTAGATTATGTGACAGAGACCCAATTAATGACTTTGCAAGACTGGAGAGTTTCCCCTAGTACCTGGCGAAAATAATTAGGATAGCATGTAGCCGTCTCCATCCGTCGATTGCAACATTCCTTTTAGTTCTAGATTCAGCAGAATAAGCGCTAGATCATCTTGTTGAATTTCTGAGCGTTGCAAAAGCTCATTGGAAGATAATTGCCCCTCCCGGTGTAATAAGGAAATGATTGTGGATTCATTCAGAGTAAACAGTTTTTGACTTAATTCTGGATTTAATGCCAATCGATCTTTCGCCTGTTCCCAATTCAATTCCAGCATAAAATCCTCCCAGGAAGTATAAATCGTGGCTTTATTATTGCGAATCAATAGATTACAACCTTTCGAAAAAGGCCTATTCAAGCTACCTGGAACCGCAAAAACAGTCCGATGGTAGTTAAGCGCAAAATCAGCAGTAATTAGGGCTCCTCCTTTTTCTGCCGCTTCTACGATCACTGTGGCGTCTGAAAGGCCGGCTATGATGCGATTTCGGACTGGAAAATAATAAGCTGCCGGAGGAATATGAGGAGCATATTCAGATAGTAATGCTCCATTAGCTAAAATCTGCTCCACATACATCGCGTTCTCCTGCGGGTATAGATGACGAAATCCTCCAGCAAGAACAGCAATGGTAGGGACATTATATTTAAGGCAGGCTTTGTGCAAGGCTATATCTATTCCTCTGGCAAAACCACTCACTAAAATAACTTCATCTTTGATAGCGGACTGAACCAGCTCCTCTGTCACCTTTTTCCCCACATCACTTGCATGTCGAGTACCCACAACGGCCACAATCCGGTGGGCATTCAAATCTGCCTTCCCTTTCTTAAAGAGAATTAGAGGGGCATCATAGACATCTTTGATTCGCTGTGGATAGTCAGGATCTTCGAAATAAAGAATTTGAATTTGATCTTCTGCACAAATTTGAACCGTCTTTTCTGCTTCCCGCAAAGCTTCAGCGGCAAATGATTGATAGGAAGCTAATCGGAAAATATCGGATAAATCAGGATATAGGGAAGCTAGTTTTTTACCTTTTACGGGTCCAACCTCAGGAAGATAGGTTAAGGCGATTTGGTAAACGGATAAGGAATAAGTGGTTATCATCGGAGTAATTTTCCGAAACCTACGCTTATTCCATGTCTAAATCGGCCTTCATCCCTTGTAAAAAATCACGAATATCAGTTAGTTGATTAATGATGTTTTGGTTAGGATTTTTTTCTTTGCCTTTGAAATTCAATGCTTGCTTAGCTCCTTCAATGGTCAAGCCTCTTTCATCGATCAAACTAACCAAAACCTTGATTTTTTCAATATCTGCAGGGGTATATTTACGAATACCAGAACCTGCACGTTTGGGAGATAAATGAGGAAATTGAGTCTCCCAATAGCGAATCTTAGAGGTGTTCACCTTAAAAATAGCTGCTACCTCCGAAATTGAATAATATTGCTTGCTTAATTCCATCAATAATTTTAAACCCAAAATGGGCTTCTTCAAAAAATAGACTTAATTTTGTGATTCCATTTATCAGGACTCCTTTAGTAAAAATACAAAGGTTCCCTTCATTTTACAATAAAACGCATGACCTCTTCTCAGATACGTCAACAATTTTTGGATTTCTTTCAATCTAAAGGCCATTTAATTGTTCCTTCTGCTCCTTTGGTGGCTAAAAATGACCCTACCCTTTTGTTTAACAACTCGGGGATGGCGCAATTCAAAGATTTCTTTTTAGGCAACGGTACACCACCATCGAAAAGAATCGCGGATACGCAAAAATGCCTTCGTGTGTCAGGGAAGCACAATGATTTAGAGGATGTGGGCTTTGATACCTACCACCACACGATGTTTGAGATGTTAGGTAACTGGTCTTTTGGCGATTATTTTAAACAAGAGGCACTTACTTGGTCATGGGAATTATTAACAGAGGTATTTAAATTACCGAAAGACCGCATCTATGTATCGGTTTTCGAAGGGGATAAAAAAGATGGAGTTCCGTTTGATCAAGAGGCATTCGATATTTGGAAGGCCATTGTGGGCGAGGATCGCATCATTTATGGTAATAAAAAAGATAATTTCTGGGAGATGGGTGAAACAGGACCTTGTGGACCTTGTTCAGAGATCCACATTGACCTCAGAAATCAAGAAGAAGTAGATTCGATTCCGGGCAAAAGCCTTGTAAATGCAGACCACCCACAAGTAGTAGAGATTTGGAATAACGTATTTATGCAGTTTGAAAGAATGGCAGATGGTTCTTTGGTACCGCTTCCTAACAAACACGTAGATACAGGAATGGGCTTTGAGCGTCTTTGTATGGCGATCCAAGGAAAGCAATCGAATTATGATACGGATGTTTTTCAAGGCACTATTCAATATATCGCTGCGAAAAGTGGAAAGAAATACGGAGACGAAAAATGGGCTGACATCGCGATGCGCGTTATTGCTGACCATATTCGCGCCATCGCCTTTACGATTGCAGATGGACAATTGCCTTCTAACAACAAAGCAGGCTATGTGATTCGTCGAATTTTACGTCGTGCGGTGCGTTATGGCTATACGTATTTGGACTTCAAAGAGCCTTTCTTGCACTTATTAATCCCTGGATTAGCGCAACAATTCAAAGGAGTTTTTGATGAATTAATCTCACAAGAAGCCTTTGTGGCTAAGGTGATATACGAAGAGGAAGTATCCTTCCTACGTACTTTGTCTTCCGGATTAGTTCGGTTAGACAAATTAATGGAAGATTGCTCCGGCAAAATCTTATCTGGTGATGATGTGTTCGAATTAAATGACACCTACGGTTTTCCAGTCGACTTAACGGCTCTAATTGCTCGTGAGAAAGGTTTGGATATAGATGAACCTGGGTTTAATGCAGCGTTGAAGGCTCAAAAAGAGCGTTCGCGCAAAGATGCAGGCGCTAGTGCTGAAGATTGGGTCATCGTGAACGAAGGAGACGAAGTAAGCTTCATCGGATACGATTCAAACGAGACAGATACCCAAGTCTTAAAATACCAAAAGATTCAAAATAAGGCTGGAGTTCAATACAAAGTCGTATTAGAAACGACTCCATTCTATGCTGAATCCGGTGGACAAGTGGGCGATACCGGTGTTTTAGTTTTCACTACATCAGGTATTTCTCTTCCTGTGATTGATACGAAGAAGGAGAACGATTTAATCGTACATATTTTGTCAGATTCCCGCATTGAGACAGTAGCGAGCGAACCAGTGAAGGCGAGCATTGCTACGTTACGTCGTCGTGCTATAACGCACCACCACAGTTCTACTCACTTAATGCAAGCGGCTTTACAGGAAGTTTTAGGTAAGCACGTGGCACAAAAGGGTAGTTTAGTCAATGAAGATTTATTGCGTTTTGACTTCTCTCATTTCCAAAAAGTGACAGACGAAGAGATTAAGCAAATCGAGCAGATTGTAAATGCCAAAATCGCAAAGAACATTCCTTTGTTAGAAGAACGCAATGTTCCCATAGCAGAAGCGAAAGATAAAGGGGCTATGGCCTTATTTGGCGAGAAATACGGTGATTTCGTGCGTGTGATCACTTTTGATAAGAACTTCTCGGTTGAACTTTGTGGAGGAACCCACGTTCCATCTACGGGCGAAATTGGCTTATTCAAAATTACATCTGAGAGTTCTGTGGCTACCGGTGTTCGCAGAATAGAAGCCATTACTTCTCAAAAGGCTTATGAATTATTAAGCGAGCAAGAAGCTTTGTTGAGTGAAATCAACGACTTATTGAAAGCGCCGAAAGATCTGGTTAAGGCGGTGACTAACTTAATTGAAAGCAATTCTACTCTTCAAAAAACAGTTACAGCCTATCAGCAGAAAGAAATCTCTGGGTTAAAGAATAGTCTTGTGAAAGAAATCGTGGCAGGACATGTTAACTCAATTATTAAACAAGTATCCGCTCCTACGGCAGATGCCTTAAAGAATCTTGCATTCGATTTGCAAGAGAATCAAGAGAATTTGTTCGTCTTATTAGCGGCTGAAATCGAAGGGAAAGCTAGTTTAGCGATCTCCATTTCGAAAGGCTTAGTAGATAGCAAAGGATTAGATGCCGGTAAAATCATTCGTGAATTAGCAAAAGAAGTGCAAGGTGGCGGAGGTGGACAGCCATTCTTGGCTACGGCAGGTGGTCAAAATCCAGCAGGTATACCGAAATTATTGAGTTTAGCGCCTTCTTATATCGCCTAAACTCCATGAACTCAATCCCCTTTTCTCCCTTTACTGAGGTAGCTAAACAGCTAGACCAATGGGGCGAAAAGGGGATTCCGTTTGTCTTTTTGGTCGATTATTCGTTAGAAAAAGCTTGGGCAGGTTCTGAAGAAGAGGCGAAAGACTTAGGAATACTTTTTGAATTTGATGCAGCTGGATTAACGTCTGAAACGGTTGCATTTACTAAAAGTCCACTTTCCTTCGAATCCTATTCGGCCAAGTTTAATCAGGTTCAAGCCGGTTTAAAACGAGGGGATTCTTTTCTGTTGAATTTAACGGCAGAGACACCCATAGAAACACCTCTTACCTTACCTGAGATATTTCAAAGAGCAGACGCTCCCTATAAAATAATTTGTAGAGATCAGTTCACTTCTTTTTCTCCGGAGACCTTCGTGCGCATTCAAGGAAATGAAATTTCTTCTTTTCCCATGAAAGGAACCTTAGAGGTAACGGAAATTTCGGATGCGAGTCAACTTCAAAATGACCCCAAAGAAAAGGCTGAACACGCCACCATCGTGGATTTAATCCGGAATGATTTGAGCAAAGTGGCTTTTCCGATTCGTGTAGAAAAATACCAGTACATCGAACGGGTGAAAACAAATGTGGGGGAACTTTGGCAGATGTCCTCTAAAATTAGCGGAAAATTAATGCCCGAATTACACAGAAAATATGGATCAATCCTACTTGAATTATTACCCGCAGGATCAATCACAGGAGCACCCAAAAAAGCAAGCATGAAACTCATTCAAGAGGCCGAACAATATGACCGCGGATTTTATACCGGAATTATGGGTAAATTTGATGGAAAATCATTCAATTCTGGCGTGATGATTCGATTTATCGAAAAACAATCAAAGGGACTCGTTTTCAAAAGTGGCGGCGGCATCACCGTTTTCTCAGATGTTAAAAAAGAATACGACGAATTAATCCAAAAAGTATATCTCCCCTTCTAATATGTTCTCCTTCCTCGAAACCATTTGCATTCAAGACGGAAAAGCGCAACATCTGGATTTCCACCAAATGCGGGTAAACGAAACGTTCGACCAATTTTTTCCGGAATGGGAACCGTTCGATGTGGAAGAAATGATCGCTGAACTAACTTTACCTTCGGAAGGGACACATCGACTTCGTATCACCTACCAAGAAGATCCTGAAACCATAGAAATCTTACCCTATACGAAAAAAGAGATCAAACGCTTTGCATTCGTAGATACAGGAGAAATCGACTATGGCTATAAATGGAGCGAGAGAGATTTTTTCCAAACCTTTTTAGAGGCTCATCCAGAAGCCGATGAGGTGATTTTCGTGAAGGATGGAAAGGTGCAAGATTGCAGCATGGCGAATTTGGCGTTTTTGAAAGAGGGAATTTGGTATACGCCGGAAGATCCTTTGCATTGGGGAACGACGAGGGCACGATTAATTATCGAAGAAGAGATAGAAGAAACTGATATTTTTGTCGAGGAACTAGCCACCTACGAAAGAGTTTGCTTAATTAACGTATTTCGACCACTTTCGCTGGAAAATTCCCTTTCGGTAGCCGAATCTATTCTGTAAATTGATCTATGTCCACCGATAAAAGTCCCAGTTTTTTATTGCACCAAAAGTTCCCTTTTGGACCTACGCCTTCTCAGGCGTCCTTGTTTCAAAAGTTAAGTACTTTTGTGCTCAATAAAGACGAATGGGCCCCTTTGACCTTCATTATCAAAGGCTATGCCGGTACAGGAAAGACCACTGTTATTTCGACCTTAATTAAAATCTTACCTGCCTTTGGTTATAAAACCCAATTAATGGCTCCTACTGGCCGTGCCGCCAAGGTGATGGCTAATTATGCCAAAAAGAAGGCCAGTACCATTCACAAAAAGATTTACCGACAAGTCAGCAATCCGCATTCTGGAGCATTAAGTTTTCAGCGGATGAACAATTATGCAACAAACACAGTTTTTATCGTGGATGAGGCGTCGATGATTACAGATGAATCGGACTTTGGGACCAATAGCTTATTAACTGATTTAATCGAATACGTATTTACGAATCCCGAGAATGGACATACGGGCAATAAATTAATCTTCGTGGGGGATACAGCTCAATTACCACCTGTCGGAAAAAGCCTCTCTCCTGCCCTTTCCAGGGATTATATCTCCTCTGAATTCCACATGGAAGTGCTAGATCACGAATTAACGGACGTGATGCGTCAAGATATTGATTCGGGTATTTTATACAATGCGACCGCATTGAGGCAATTGCTCTTAGCGAATTCGACAGCCATTCAATTTAATACGAAATCCTTCAAAGATATCTTCCGGATGACTGGAGAAAAGATGGAGGATGGGATGCATTACGCCTATAAGAAGTTTGGGAAGGAAGAAACGATTTTGTTGACCCGATCTAATAAAAGTGCGGTTCAGCTGAATGAATTTGTCAGAAGAACGATATTATATCAAGAAGACGAAATTTCAAGTGGCGATTTACTGATGATTGTTCGCAATAATTACCATTGGCTAGAAGAAGATTCTCCTGCAGGATTTTTGGCAAATGGGGATTTTGTGGAGATTATGAAGATCAAACGAGAGGAAGAGATGCACGGACAGCGTTTTTTAGATGTTTCCTTGCGACTTTGCGATTATGAAGACCATCCGCCCATTGAGACTAAAATCTTGTTAGAGACCTTGCATTCCACGGAATCTGCTCTGGGACGAGAGGCAAATAAGAAATTGTATGACTCTGTTTGCGAGGATTATGCGCACATGCCTAAGAAAAAGGAACGCACAGAGGCCATTCGGAAAGACCCTTATTTGAATGCATTGCAGGTAAAATTTGCCTATGCCCTGACCGTTCACAAATCGCAAGGGGGACAATGGGCCGCTGTTTTTGTGGATCAAGGCTATTTAAAAGAGGATCAAATCGACGCCGAATACCTGCGTTGGTTATATACCGCCATAACACGGGCAAGTCATGAAATTTTTCTCGTGAACTTTCACGAACGCTTCTTCTAAAGCTTGGAATTCGCAAAAGACTCGCTCTCTGAATCTAAATAAGCGTTGGATTCGTAATGCAATAACATGGATTCAATAGCAGTCCTGATTTGGTCTAATTTATCGGTTCCGATGACTTGGGATAATTCCTGATCCACTTTCAATCGGCAAGTATGCAAAGCCGTTAAAAACTGTTCTCCCGCCACTGTCGTATGGATGAGGGTAGCACGCAAATCTTCTGGGTGTTTCAAGTTCATCAAAAAGCCTTTCTCCGCTAATTCGTGCACCAGTTTGCTAATCGCTTGTTTAGAAACGTGCACCTTTTTCGCAATTTCAGCCGCGGTAATCCCTTCCTCTTTCAGATTCATCATCACCATCACGTGACCCACTTTGAAGTCTTGGTAGCCCATTTCTGCCAAATAATGGGCATTCAACGACTTGATAACGCGGTAAGACTTCGCAAACAGGCGAGTTAAAAACATTTCCGATTCTTCCCGGTTCTCTTTCATAACACAAAATTAACACAAGAAATTTAGTCAACCAAATTGACTTTATAAGGAATTTACCTAGCTTTGTGCACAAATCCATTCTTATGACAGATACGCAGAAACCCAAAAAGAGTTTACCTAAGATCATTATGGCGCTAGTAGTCCTATTAGGCGGCTATTACGGAATTAGCAAATACCGTTACGCGACCACGCACGAAGACACGGACAATGCGCAAATTGAAACCTATTTTGTACCTGTATTGCCACGGGTAGCTGGTTTCGTCAAGTCAGTCAGCGTTCATGATTATGAAATGGTGAAAGCGGGTACGGTTTTAGTCGAAATCGATAACGAAGAGGCAAAACTAGCTTTATCTGAGATGGAAGTTGATTTAGATCAAGCTAACATTGATGTGACCGCTGCGAAGGCCAATCTAACAAGTCTTCAAAAAGCGATTCAAGCACAACAAGCGCAAGTAAAAACGGCCGAGTATCTGAAAAACAAAGCGGAAAGAGATTTCAATCGCAATAGCGAATTAGAAAAAGCCAAAGCCATCACTCATCAGCAATGGGTGGATACAAAAGATCAGGTGGAATTAGCGAATATCAAGTATTTTGGGGCGATTGATGAATTAAACAGCACTAAATCAAAATTAGCGATTCAGGAATCCGCAGTTAAACGCGCTGAGAACTTAGTTAAGAATAAAGAAGTGAAGATCGCTCAACAAAAATTAAAGTTAAACTACTATACCATCTCAGCTCCCGTATCGGGAAGAATTGGAAAGAAGTCGATTGAACCAGGGCAATTCATTCAGGTATCACAACCCTTAATGACAATCGTAGATAATAATACGTTCTGGGTGGTGGCTAACTTTAAGGAAACTCAGGTTCAGCATTTACACGCTGGAATGGAAGCGGAATTAACGATTGACGCTTTCCCTAAAGAGAAAATAAAAGGTAAAATCATCTCCATTTCTGAGTCCACTGGGGCAAAAACATCCCTTCTGCCTCCAGATAATTCGTCAGGTAACTTTGTGAAAGTAACCCAACGCATTCCCGTTAAAATTGAAATTTCGGATCTAGCTAAATATAAATCCATGCTACGCGCGGGTATGTCGTTAGAAGTATCTATCCCATTGAACTAATTTCATGGAGCGCCCGAAAGGATTTGCCAAATTTATTATTGTTATAACGACCATTACGGCAGCCGTGATGGAGTTATTAGACACGACCATTGTCAATGTGGCCCTGAACCAGATTTCTGGTGCTTTGGGAGCTACGATTGAGGATATCGCGTGGGTCATTACGAGTTATGCCATTGCTAACGTGGTGATTATCCCTATGACAGGATTCTTAGGGGAGTATTTTGGTCGAAAGAATTACTACCTCGGATCGATGATTCTATTTGGTATCGCATCCTATTTCTGTGGAATGAGTGAAACCTTGTGGGAATTAGTCTTTTGGCGCTTTATCCAAGGTATTGGTGGTGGAGCCCTCCTATCCACATCACAAGCCATCTTGTTTGATGCTTTTGAACCAGAAGATCGGCCTATGGCCTCTGGATTCTTTGGAATGGGTATCATTTTAGGACCATCCTTAGGACCTGTTCTAGGTGGATATTTAGTCGATAATTTTCACTGGTCGGATATCTTCTTAGTGAATATTCCTATTTGCATCATTGCTGTGATCTTAACGCTGGTTTACATCGACCGAAAGGAAGGCGAAGGGGCGAATCGAAAGAATATGGCAATCGATTATCCGGGAATATTGTTGTTAATGGTAACCGTGGGCGGTTTGCAGTTCATGTTAGAAAAAGGCGAATCAGAGGATTGGTTTGATTCTCGCTTGATTAATATTTGCGCCTTTTTATTCGTGGGTGGCCTTGCTGCCTTTATTTACCGCGAATTACACACAAAATCTCCGGTCGTCAATATTCGTATTTTCCAAAACCAAACATTCACCATGAGTTCCATCTTCACGTTAGTGGGTGGATTTGGTTTGTTTACTTCCGTGTTCGTCTATCCAATTATGGTACAACGAATAAATGGTTTGACACCTACGGAAACGGGATTATCCTTAATGGTTCCTACCTTTTTAGGGGTCTTTTTATTCCCTGTTATTGGTCGTGCACTTTCCAAAGGAGCAAAGCCGCTTCCCTTCATGGTATTTGGCATTTTAATTTACATTGTATTCGGTTTTATCGGTGGTGAATCGACTAGCGACATGGGACGCTGGGACTTCTTCCCTATGCAGATGCTCCGCGTTATCGGGGTTTCCTGTCTCCAAATGCCTTTGATTAACCAGGCTGTGGCCGGCTTAAAACCGAATGAATATGCGTCTGGTATTTCCTTGACCAATATGATTCGCCAACTAGGTGGTGCTTTTGGAATTGCAGTAGCTAATAATTATGCTACTAGCCGTGCTGCACAACACCGTTCTGATTTACTAGCGAATGTAACGGCTGAAAATCCTTTATTCCAACAACGATTCCAAGGAATTGCGCAATCGATGGCCCAAAAAACAGGAGAGATTGCTCGTGCAGGCGAAATGGCCTACAAGCAGATTGATATGGCCGTAACAAAGCAAGCCTATTACTTAGCTTATTTGGACACATTCCGATTAGTATCCATCATTTTTATCTTAATCTTCCCTTTCGTTTTCTTAATCAGAACGCCCAAGAAGGACAAAAAAGACATCGAGAAAATTTTAAAGGCCAGTGAAGAGGCCCATTAATCATATGAGAAAAATTGCCCTATTTACACTTTTAGCCTTGTCCGCTAAGGCACAGACGAATAAAGAGTTGAATACGCTTGTTCAGCAAGTTTTGACCTACTCTCCTGTTCTGAAAGCACAAAAAACGCAATTGCAAGCGGGAGAAATTAAGACACAGATTCAAGGTTCCTATGCCAAACCAATAGTCGCCTATGAGGCTGGTATAACGCGTATTGATCCTGTATCGAAGGTGACCTTTGCGACAGGCGGCGTTCCATCTGTATTGCAATTTCAGCCAAACATGAATTATAATACGAATTTTGTGGCAAGCCAAACGCTATATGATTGGGGAAAAAACAAATCAACCATTGATAAGATTCTTTTAGAAACACGTCTTTCTCAAACGCAGATTGATCAAACGGCTTTTGGATTAGCCTTCCAAATCGCGATGGTATACCACCAAATTCTATTTTTACAAAACGTAGTCTCGATTCAAAAGGCTGAATTAGGCCGTATCAATTCGCACAAAGCCATTGTTGAGAATCAAATTAAATTAGGCGAGGCTTTGGAATTAGATGTGATGGGACTTCGCATTCGAGTGCAGAACCAAGAAACAAAAATCACCGAGACCGAAACGCAAATCGATAAATTGATCGACTTCTTGCAAACGCAAAGCGGTCAAAAAGGGCTCAAAGAGCAAATCAAAGCTATCTTACAAGCGAATACGACAAAAGGCACCATCGAACAACACCCCTCTATCCTAAGTTTAGAAGCAGAGAAATCGGTATTTGAACAAGAGATTGCTATCCAAAGCAAAGCGAGCACTCCTACCCTGGCCGGTTCTGCCTCGCTTGGGGTACGCAATGGATATTTGCCCCGCATTAATGGGGAGGTTCCTGCGTTTGAGGATGACTTTAAATTGAATTCTTTGGTAGGCATTAAACTCACTGTACCTATTTACTCTGGCAAGAGAGCTAGTATGCAACAGAGTTTGGCCAAAATTCAGCAAGAAAGAATCGCCTTCCAAAAAGAAGATACACAAACAAAACTTGCGTATGAATTACGTCAAGGACAAGCGAATTTGAGCCTAATTCAGGACAAATTAGCTACGCAGAAAAAAGTGATTGATCAGGCAAAATATGCCTATCAGCTAGGAGAAGCTCGTTACAAAGAGGGAACGATTAAGCAATTGGAATTAGACCAAATCCAAAACTTATTAGAAGAAGCCCAATTGCAGGAGGAGAATTTTAAATTTCAATTCAATCTCCAACAATTGGACTTGTTAAAAACGCAGGGCGTTAAATTTTGGGAACTATAAATTAAAGGTTGCCGCGACACCTGGATGGAATAGTTTACCATCATAGATCGTCAATCCTTTATTCAAGGCTTCATTTTGGATACAAGCCTCTGTCCAACCTAGATTAGCTAACAGATGAACGTATGGCAATGTAGCTTGCGTTAAAGCCATGGTAGAAGTTTGTGGTACAGCGCCTGGCATATTAGCCACGCAATAGTGAACAATTCCATCAATCTCATAAATAGGATTCTCGTGCGTCGTAGGTTTACAAGTTTCAATACATCCACCTTGATCCACCGCAACATCCACTAAAACCGTACCAGGAGCCATCTTCTTTAGGTCATCGCGTTTGATTAAATGAGGCGCTTTGGCACCATGTAATAAAACAGCTCCTACCACTAAATCAACTGTTGGCAATGCTTCTTGAATCGCATAAGAAGTAGAAAACTGGGTAGCTACATTAGCAGGCATCACTTCATCCAAATATCGAAGACGCGCTAAGTTAGTATCCATGATGGTCACATTCGCACCCAATCCCGCGGCCATCTTCGCCGCTTGCGTTCCGACTACTCCACCACCAAGTACTAATACATTCGCTGGTTTCACCCCAGGAACACCGCCTAATAACTTTCCTTTTCCACCTTGTGGTTTTCCTAGATAAAAAGCACCCACTTGAATCGCCATGCGACCAGCCACTTCTGACATTGGAGTTAATAGAGGTAAACTACGATCTGCTAATTCCACCGTTTCGTACGCAATACATACGGCATCTGAACTTAGCATGGCGGAAGTTAATTCACGAGAAGCTGCGAAATGGAAATAAGTAAATAGGATTTGATTCTTTTTAATCAGCGGAAATTCTGCTGCTAAAGGTTCTTTCACCTTCACAATCATATCCGCTATAGCGTATACTTCAGCAGCTGTTGGTAAAATAACAGCACCTGCCTCTTTGTATTGCGCATCTGACAGGCCTGAACCCTCTCCTGCACTTGCCTGGACGTATACTTGATGTCCATTGGCCGTTAAACCTTGAACACCTGCCGGAGTTAAGCCTACCCGAAACTCCTGTATTTTAATTTCTTTAGGGACACCTATGATCATAACGAATGGTTTTAAAAAGAAAGGCCACCGAAAAAAATCCGCTGGCCTTTACCTTTGATGAAGTATAATACAGTACAAATATAGATAAGGCAATAAAATATCTTGCATAATGATGAATAATAAGTAATATTTACCTTAATATAAATATTATACAGAAAATATTCTCAATCGTAGCTGAATTTTTAATAGAAAACCGAAAACTTTATGGCAAAAAATACAAACCTCGATGAATTAGATCACAAGATCTTACAGATCATCCAAAACGATAGTCAAAAAACCCTCAAGGAGATCTCCGAGCAAGTAAATTTATCTCTAAGTCCCACACACGATCGAATCAAGCGAATGAAGTCAGATGGGTATATCCAAGGCTATGTAGCGCTATTGAATCGCAAGAAACTAAACCTGGGTCTACTCGTACATTGCCAAGTTACGCTTGAGAAACAAAACCGAAAGAACTTTAGTGAATTTGAAGCAGCGATTCTCAACTTCCCAGAGGTAACCTCCTGCCATTTAGTTTCAGGAAACTTTGATTATTATTTAAATGTAGTCAGTGCGGATGTAGAAAGTTACAATCAGTTTTACCAAGAAAAACTAGCTGTATTGCCCTCTGTCGCCCACATTAGTACCTTGTTTGTGATGGATGAAATCAAACAAACTACCGCATTGCCCGTATAAATTTTGTATCTTTGTATTTCTATTGGGGATCGACCGGTTTTGACAGCTTATGTAGTCCGGTTGTAAGCACGTCGGGAGTTGTAGGCATTTCCTGTTAAAAAAACCTTCGAATTATAGCTGGCAATACTTCGTATGCCATGGCTGCTTAGTCTGATAGACTAACCAATTGCCATCGTTCAGCCCTGTCCAAACTCTGCCGACGGGGAATTCTGAGCGTCGACATGCAGAGTCGCTGAATCCGATTTCTCTAACGGTTCAGTAGTATCCAGAGGATAAGTGTTAGGTAAGGTCTGATCTGAACCTATCTAACATCGAAAATGAATCAAATCTAAACGTGTAGAAAGCATCAGTTCTCTAGGTTTGGACGAGGGTTCGAGTCCCTCCGATTCCACCAGAAAACAAAAAAGCCCCTAGTTATAGGGGCTTTTTTATTATGTATCTATAAAAGACTAAAACACGCTCTTCTGTGCTGCCATCTTTTCAATTTCTGCCACCGTGCGAGGAGAACCTTGAGAAAGGTTTACATTTCCCTTTTCAGTGATTAAAATATCATCTTCGATACGAATACCGATATTCCACCATTTCTTATCGCACTTACTTCCTGCTGGAATGTAAATACCTGGTTCCACCGTTACCACTACACCTGCTGCTAAAACGCGAGGTCCTAAATCGTGTACATCTAAACCTAAATGGTGAGAAGTTCCGTGAGGGAAATAGGTACGCGCTTCTTTTTCATTTGCCACAATACCTAATTTAATTAGACCTGCATTCACTACAGCACGAGAAGCAGCATCCACATCGCTGAAAGGAGCACCTGCCTTACAAGCTGCAATTCCTGCATCCTGTGCCGCAAGAACAATTTCATATAAGGCTTTTTGTGCTGCTGAGAATTTACCATTCGCTGGAACCGTTCTTGTTACGTCTGCAGAATAACCGTGGTATTCTGCCGCACAATCACTTAATAATAATTCACCGTCTTTGATGGTTTTCAAATTCGTGATATAGTGTAAAACGCAGGCATTTTCTGCTGCTCCATTGATACTATTATAACCCGGGTATTCAGAACCCTCCTTTTTGAAATGGTATTCCATAATCGCCTGCGCCTGGTATTCTTTCATACCTGGTTTTACCGCACGCATTACATCATTGTGACCTAATACACTAATGGAAGCTGCTTTTTGAATTAAAGCAATCTCTTCAGGTAATTTAATGCCACGCAAGGTTCTTAAGGTATTCATCGTAGATCTAGCGGCCAAAGGCTTGGCATTCGAGATCACTAAACTATCCACTAACGATGCCATGCGAGATAAAGGATCCTCTTTGGCTTTGTATTTGGCAAAAATACCCTCTGCACGGTATAAAGTATAGACAGAATCTACTCCCGCTAACGAGATGGATGAGCTAGTAAATTGGTCATTGATGAACACATTTTCCATTTTACTTTTCGCCTTAAATCCTTCCGTTCCTAAGATTTTACCCGTCCATAACTCTTTGAAAGGGTCACGGTTTTGGACAAATATAAATTCCGTCCCTGTCTTCCCTACTAAGGTTACGGGTTGCTTGAACAATAATAAAACAGCGTTTGGCTCTTCTAATCCTGTCAAATAATAGAAATTCTTGTTTTGGGCGTATTGAAACTCGGTGTCATTACTACGCTGACGTGTTTGTGATGCAAAAAAGATACCCACGCCTTTGTCAGACATTTTCTCTTTAAAGGCAGCACGACGACCCGCGTGAAATGCTGGACTTAAGTAATCCGTTGGATAATCTTGAGCAATAGCAGATTGCATTGACAAAGTCGCGAACAATCCGATGATGAGGTGTTTGATTTTCATTGAATAATAGATATTTGAAATAGCAATATAAGAAAAAAGGCTCCAGATGGAGCCTATGAATTAACTTTTTTGGCCAAAATAACGACTCAACCAAAAACCACAAAGCCCCCAAGCGACTACGGCATCAATCAATTGAGCACGTAAATCATATACCGGATACCAAATGTGCTCTGTATACGGAATATTGCAAAAGGCAATTAAACCAATCACCACGGACACTCCGATGATGCTAGAACGACGCGGAATCTTTAATTTTGAAATGATCCAAACGAGTAAAAATACCATCAAAACATCTACCACAAAGCCCCGAATCATATTCATTGTCATATCCGTTTTATAGGATGGATAATAAATAACACGTGCCCAAGGCTTACCAGCTATCGACTTTGTAAAACCTTCTAGCTCATCCATCGATTGATTATGGCTCATGCGAGGCATAATGTAGCCGCCGGGTGCTAATTCTTGTTTATTTAAGAAATGTAGAATCGTATCTTGTTTTGCTGTGTATTGCTGAACAGGCTCATGTAAATTCAACGCCACATGAGACATTGTCTGCCAAATAAAGATGATCAGACCGCCCACTAAAGAGCCAATAATGACTTTTTTCATTGTTATATGATTGATTGAACGGCTAAATTAAGAAAAAAATACAAAACTCTATCAAAAATATGCTATTTGCTTTTCAAGATTTCTGAACCGGCTAATAAATAACAACCTGCCCCAAAATCCTCGAAATTAGGCACAGATGTCTTTGTCACCGGTTGACCATCTTTAGGTTCCTTACCTGTTCCCTGAACGTAGGCTAAAAAACCATTCGGCTGCACGCAAGAATCAATCGCCATCCAACCTTTATCAACCGACTTTTGATACTTGGATGCCGGAAGTAAACCAGAGCGAATTCCCCAAGCCATCCCGTAAACAAATAAAGAAGTACCCGTCAATTCTGGTCCACCGTAATTAGATTCATCCGTCAAGCTTACGTTGTAAAAACCATCCTTGCGCTGCAAAGGCAATAAGGCAGCCGCCATATCTTGGAAATCTTTCACGTATTCCGCCCTGTGAGGCGCATTCGTCGGCATCAAATCGAGCGTGCGCGCTAAGGCCGCAAAAACCCATCCATTACCTCTTGACCAATAGCAATTTGTGCCATTCGGTTCTTTGTAGGGAGGAATAAAGTCTTTGTCTCTCCACCACAAATGCTCCTGCTGGTTGTATAAATGAGCTTTCGTGTCCGCATACAAATCGTGCATTTTAGTGAAATACTTGTCCTCCTTAAATCGGACGCCTAATCGCGTATAAACAGGCATGCTCATTTGAAGACAGTCTATCCAAGACCAATCATTCGACTTATCAGTCGCAACCATATTATCAATATTCTCCTTAATGGGTTTGATGCGAGCAGAATCTACTTTCAAGTCGAATAAGTCCAAATACACCTGCCCACAGGCTTGATCATCTGCATTTCGTGTCTTCAAGCCATTGCGTAATGACCAATGATGGAATTCGCCCCAGTCCTCCATATACTTCAAATCAGAGGCTTTAGGATCTAGTTTGTACAATTCCATCAAGCCCTCATAAAAAACGGCGCGTGTCCAAATATTAGAGGGGCGCGACTTGTCTGGACTCACAATTACTTTCGTCACATCTGGCCAAACTCCTTGGAAATAAGATTTAGCTGCATGCATGTGTTGTAAGACCTGAGTGCGATCCGACTTTGCAGCGAAAATGCTTAATGGGAGTAGGAGAAAGAGTAATTTCTTCATCAGGCGAAATAAAAGACGGGTGTTAAATCAATTGAAACGGGTGAGTGATCTGGATTTGTCTCCATAATGTCTGCCATATAGGCCCACCATTTTTTCATCACTTCTTGTGCCGGAAGAGAATTGAGTGTAACTAAATCTGGGGCTTCTAAATAGCCAAAAAGCGTTCTGGTACTTTCATCCAAGAAGATGGAATAGTTTTGGATACCTACCTGATGTAATAAGGCCCCTAATTCAGGCCATATTTCATCGTGTCTCTTTTTGTATTCTGCCGAATGACCCGGCAGCAAATACATTTTAAACGCCTTTCGCTGCATAAGAATTGATTTCTTATATAAGACGTTTGGGCTGTTATTTTACTTAGAAATTCGTTCTGTAAATGCCTGCAAAGCTGTATCATCAAAACCTAAGTGCGTCACAAATCGCACATAAGTGGGACCGAATGGTGCACAATAAATCCCTTTCTCCTTTAATTCAGCCACTTTATCTAATGAAGCTAATCCCGCTTGTAATTCTAAAATGACAATATTAGTAGACACAGGAAGAATGGCTTTCACCCAAGGAAGTTTCTCACAAACGGAGGCAATGACTTTCGCGCGTGCATGATCTTCTTTCAATCGATCCACTTGGTTATCTAAGGCGTAAATTCCGGCTGCAGCTAATATTCCAGCCTGTCTCCAACCGCCTCCTAGACGCTTTCTAACGCGTCGCGCCTTTTTAATAAAGTCTTTAGAACCAACTAAAATAGATCCAATAGGTGCCCCTAAACCTTTAGACAAACAAATAGAAATCGTATCAAACCAGTTGCCAAATTGAGCAGGAGTTTGACCCGTTTCTACAATGGCATTGAAAATGCGCGCCCCATCTAAATGCAATGGCATGTTAATAGAACGACATAAATCAGAAATTTCCTGTAAAGCTTCTGAAGTATAAATACTTCCACCGCCTTTATTAACGGTATTTTCTAAACTGACTAAGCGACTTTCACAAGCGTGAATATCATCAGGGGAAATGGCTGATTTTATTTGACTAGCACTTAAACGACCTAAATCCCCTTTCAATAATTTAACGGAAGCTCCTGCATTCGCCATAATTCCTCCGCCTTCGTATAAGTAAATGTGAGAAAGTTCATCACAAATGACTTCTTGGCCTTTGGAAACGTAAACTGAAATCGCAATCTGATTGGATTGAGTTCCGGAAACACAGAAAAGCGCGGCTTCCTTATTAAATAATTTAGCTACCTTTTCCTCCAGAGCATTAACCGTGGGATCCTCACCAAAAACATCATCGCCTAATGATGCTGAAAACATCGCCTCACGCATTCCCGCGGTAGGTAAAGTAAAGGTATCGCTGCGTAATTCAATCTTCATATTAAAACTGCTTTAGGTAAGACAATTTAGCTAAAAAACTTTGTTGTTTCTGTTGGGTAGCATCTGACCCTTGGTAATTCAGGGTATTAAATACCAAGTACACATAGGATAAAGGTTGGTATTCCCAGGCCAAACGCATATTCACTGAGTTCAAGTTATCCGTTGTATTTTTTTGATAGAAGCCTATTAATTGCAATCGCGGATTGATGGCCATTCGAGTCTCCAAAATCAACAAATTCACTTCTTTCGTCTCTCGAGCCACACCCATATTTTCGAACTTGCTCCAATTCCATGACAATCCTAAATTAAGGTGAGGAAGAGGCGCGATTCTAAATTTAGAATCTAGCGTTTGTAATTGTCCATTATAATAACCGCCCCAACTATATTCAGTAGAACCAGAATATTTTGCACTAGGGTCACTAGATACTAAAAAACCTTTTCTAAAATAGTCGTACCGACCGGGATTGATCAGGATACCCACTGGATTAAAATTCTCTTCCAAATTTTGAATGGCAGCTTCCACATAGCCACCAATAATTCCACCGTTTTGTAAATTAAACCACAAAGGTCCAGAAACGAGATGTTGTTCTACTATATTCCCCGTCTTTAAACTATGGTATAATTCTGTGTATACCCCTGGCTCCCAAAATCGAATAAATTTGGGCAACCATTTCCCCCTAATATTCAAATCTATTCCCTGGGAATTCGATAAAACATTTTTCCTGGAAACAAATCCCATTTCAGGATTGTAATCATCTGAAACAACCGTATGCGTCCAATATAAGGTCACTAAATTGTCTTTGTACAGAAATTGGCCATACTCCGCAAATCCCTGTTGACTATTCCGCGAATCCTGCGTCATAGTACCCATTCCACTGAACGAGAATTTATCATTGAAGCGAATAAAGGCATCTACTGCCCCAGTGGTAGCGACGTTTGAGGGGGATGATTTAGTCGTAACAATCGCTCCTACCCTATTTTGCTTGCCAAAATTCTCGGAATAACGTGCCACCAAAAAATTGGTAAATGGATCACCATCGCCCTCACCTTGGCGCATATAAATTCCACCCAAATTGCGTTTTTCCGAACGGTACACAAAGCGCGTTCCGGCGGTGATGGCAATGGGGTTTACATTTTGGTCTAAACCAATTGTTCGGCTAAAGAAAGGCTGAATATACATCGAACCGCCTACCACTTCACTAACAGGAGCTAAACCCGTCGAAAAAAGGGAGGCATTTTCCAAGAAAAACTGACGTCGTTCGGGGAAAAAGACCGAAAAACGAGAAATATTATTTACCTGTCTATCCACATCTGCCTGCGCAAAATCCGTATGAAAGGTAAAATCCATAATGGAGGTAGGACTGATCGCCCATTTGATTTCCCCTCCCATTTTAAAGTCAGCGACGTTCGCATTCCCTATTTCGGTACCTTCCATTTTCTTGTTAACCTGCAGCAAATAAGGAATAAATCGAATGTTTGTTGCTGTAGGTGGCGGCGGAATAATACCGGCTAATTTTCCTGCATAATCCATGCGCAAAGGACTCATCGACCGTGGATGCGGTGACCAAACCGTTAATTCATTGCTAGAACGTCGCAAACGAAAGAAATTAATTCCCCAATCTTGGGCTTTTATACCGTCTGTTTTAGGATAACGCAAGGTCTGCCAAGGAATCGCAAACTCAGCTACCCAAGAGGAATCCGACCGATGCGTGCGCACACGGTACAAGCCATCCCAATCTACATCAAATTGACGATCATCAAAGGCTAAAAGATCCCTTTGTGCCCCATACGGATTTGATTGCAGGACGATCGCATTCCGTTTGTCATTAAATCCATCTAACGATATCCCAAAAGATTCGTTATCTCCAAAAACATAATCCCGTTTTAAATTAGGTGCTCGATACGCATTCTTCCCTACACTATCTTGCATGATCGCAGCCACATACAGAAATTGCTGGTTATAAAGAAGTTTAACAGTCGAGTTAAAGGAAGCCTTTCGTCCTTGAAATGGCTCTACTTGAAAGTCCAAATTCACCGTAGGAGCCTGCGCCCACTCAGCTTCATCTAGGTGCCCATCCGCTTTCAATGCGCGTTCAATCTTCAACGGTTGAAATTCTTTCCGATGTTCTAATGGCTTAAATACCTCCTGTGAAAAACCACAAAAGGAGATGAAGAGTAACAGGTAATAACGCATTTATTTTTTGATGAAGGATAAGTAGCATAATCGTATAAAAATAGGTAATCCGACTAATACCATGGGAGCGAATTGCATACCAGACCAAATAAGCCCAATAAAACACAAAACGCTGATGATTTGCAGGTATTTTTTCCATTTCAACGGATCCTTTGCAAACCAAATCACTAAAGGGATATTCAATGGAAATAACATCAACGATGCCGGATTCCAAGCCATCACTTCATGATTTGTCGCTGTTCCTAAAAAGAAGATGAACCAAGCTAAAATTCCGATCGAAGAAAATAAAGCCACATCCGCAGCATAGAAAAAACGCTTTTTATAGCTCGCAAATCCAACTATTACGATTAATACACTTAAAATCACAAAGGGTCCGGTGAAATCAAAGCCAGCCTCTTGTGCTACTTCACCATCAAACAAAGTCACCGGATTAACCGAAAGTCCTTTAGCCAGATTAGTAGCAGACGCTAAATTATCCGGCAAATAACACGCTTGAGATGCATCAGCTTTTACGTTAGAAGGAATCCCTAAGGCTAAATTCATCCCTACAGTCACCCAAGAATTAGCTGTCAAATAGTTATTCATCCAATCCCGGTAGGATTTACCTTCCAGAGATGGGTTCTGATTCCAGGTGTATTTACCGGGCGCACTACGCTCAATCATATCGCGAATACGTGTAGAGCAATTATCATAGAAAAATTTATAGGCATACTCCCTATTTTCAGGCAACAAATTCTTTTCTAAGGCTTGAAAAATGGCATTTTTCTGGAGAGAATCGAGTTGTAATTTTTGGGCGATCATCCCGCGTTTTTCGTATTGCGCGTTGTGATTAAACTCATCCTGCATCGAATGAACAGAAATGGTATACGGCAGGGTACCCATCAAGAATTTCAAATAGAAGTTCTCCGTTTTAAAATCGAAAGTACCATAACTATAGGCCCTATCAATTCCATTCATGGGATCATTTACCCACAGAATGGTATGGCCAAAAGCCGAATGTAATTCCTTTCCAGGGGCAACCGTCACTAAAACCACCTCAGCCTTGGAGCTCAACTGAGCCTTGGCAGCCAAAGAAATCAACAAGAATAAAAGGATCTTTTTCATCTATTTTCCAGCAATAACAATCACAATTTCACCTCGAACTTTATCCGGATGCGCCGTGAAATAGGCTAAAACTTCCGTAGCTGTTCCTCGTACCATTTGTTCGTGCAGCTTACTTATCTCACGTCCCACCATTACTAATCGATCAGCAGAGATAAACTCGATTATTTGTTCTAAGGCTTTCACTAAACGATGTGGCGATTCATATAAAACAATTGTACGCTCTTCTTCTGCCAATGCTTTCCAACGCGTTTGACGCCCTTTTTTGTGTGGTAGAAAACCCTCATAAACGAAACGATCTGTTGGAAAACCAGAATTGACTAAGGCTGGAACAAAAGCCGTTGCACCGGGTAATGATTCTACTTCGATTCCATTATCAACACATGCTTTCACTAATAAATAGCCTGGATCAGAGATACCTGGTGTTCCTGCATCAGAAATTAAGGCTAATGATTTACCTTCCTTTAACATCTTGACAACCCCTGGAACACCGGTGTGTTCGTTGTGGGCGTGGTGGGAATACAAAGGTTTGGAAATATTTAGATGTTTCAGTAATTGACCTGAATTGCGCGTATCCTCCGCTAAAATCCCGTCTACCTCTCCCAGCACCCGAATGGCACGCAGCGTGATATCTTCTAAATTCCCGATGGGGGTAGGTACGAGGTATAATTTCATTCCGAAATTTAATTAAATGACCTGAAACAAAAAAAGCGAAACTTTCGTTTCGCTTTTCGCTCTGGTAGAGAGTGAGGGATTCGAACCCCCGGACCTGTAACAGTCAACAGTTTTCAAGACTGCCGCAATCGACCACTCTGCCAACTCTCTGTCTCCTTAAGAGATTGCAAAAGTAAGGCGTTTTTCCAGATTTTGCAATACTCTTCTTCAAAATTTTAGATAAAATTCAAGATATAATCTCTTTTAGCCTGAAAATCAAGGGCATCCGGAATCCAATTAATTTCAATTCCGGCCCGTTCCATTTTTCTAAAATAGGTCATTTGACGTTTCGCGAACTGGTGAATCGCCGTTTCCAGACCTTTTTCAAATTCCTCTTTCATAATCACTCCTTCTATAAAATTCGCAATCCACTTGTATTCCAAACCCATCCAACGCAATTCTTCTGGATGGACCCCATCAAACAACAATTGTTGTACTTCCTCTAACATCCCCTCTTTTAGTCGAGCCTGAAATCGAGCCGAGATTTTTCTTCTTCTTGTTTCAGTAGATGGATTTAGGCCGAAAACGGTATACTTAAATCGAATATCCAGCGGTTCAGACAAGAAATGAGGCACATGAGAAAATTGGTAATTCGCTAGTAATGATTCTATATACAACCCTGTTCCGCCACAAAGTATGGGTTGTTTCCCTCTCGCAAAAACGTCATTGATTGCTTCAAAAGCAGCCTTTTGGAAATGGGCAACGGAGAAGGCCTCTCCTATTTCATGGCTATCGATTAGATGATATGGGATGAAACCATATTCCTTTAAGTCTTTTCCTGTACCAATATCGAGGCGACGGTAAATTTGGCGGGAGTCTGCTGAGATGATTTCTCCGTCTAAGGCACACGCTAGTTCTACGGCTAATGCCGTTTTACCACTAGCAGTAGGACCCAATAAAACGATAAGCTGTTGATCAGTATACATAACGTAATTTTAAATTCCCCTTATTCATGCGGTTTCCTAATGGAATGGGGGCCGTCTCTCCTATTTTGGCAAAACCTGCTGACAAAAAACCTTTGCCCGTATTCCATTCTTTGTCCACGTAGGTTATCACATTGTGCGTTTCCGGATGCAAATCTTTATAGGCTTGCAAGAATTTAGTCAAACCTCCAATGAGTCGAATGCCAGATAAAGTGGCAATTTCAGTAAGTTCACCAGACAAACAACCTTCTAAGCCTGGCTCTTTCATCACCAATGATTTCCCAAAAACCGCCACCGCTAGCAGTGGATGACCCTCGAAAGTATACGAACTTTCAATCCCCCGAAAAACCCGGTGAGGCGGAACGATACAACCTAGGTAGATCGATCCTTTTAAAAATCCTTTTACGTGCTCTTTGTCTAAAAATTCGCGTGCCGTCTCCGCATCAATCGGAACGATACGCGTATCGCGTGCAAAAACGGAACGTAAAGACTTCACACGAGCAATTATATGTTTTTCAATAGAGGAGCGACGCATGAGCCATTGATCTTCCCCAATACACATATCACCCTCCTGGCTTTCTCCTGGCATCGCTTTTACGCGTACCTTTGACTCCTCATGTTGCCATAAGTCGCCACCCATCGATTGAAAACCGATCGAAAAGAGGAAATGAGCGAGTGTATGTGGGAACTCTTTTGGCATAAAACGTGTAAATATACAGTAGAATTAGGCGCAAAAGCGCTTTGAAAACAAAAAAACATATTAGAATGGACTATAGATTTGAGGCGAGCCGAAAAGAGGTTTCCACCTTTACGAACCAAGAAATCAGAGATAATTTCTTAATTCAGAAGATCTTTCACGCGGATCAGATACAATTAACCTATACTATTTATGATCGCATGATCATCGGTGGAGCCATGCCTGTATTGAACACCTTGCACCTACCCAATCCAGAAAAATTACGGGCTAATTTCTTTTTAGAGAGACGTGAATTAGGAATTATTAACGTAGGTGGAAAAGGGACAGTGACGGCGGATGGAGAACAATTTACCATCGATAAATTAGGGGCAGTTTATGTAGGTCGTGGCGTAAAAGAGGTAAGCTTTAGTTCGGAATCTTCGGATAATCCGGCGCAATTCTACCTATTGTCTTCCCCAGCGCACGCCAATTACCCGAATGCCAAATTAGATCGCGAGCAGGTGAGAACAGTGGTTTTAGGTAGTTTAGAAACGTCTAATCACCGTACCATTTATAAATACATTCACAACGAGGGGATTCAATCTTGTCAATTAGTGATGGGCTTGACGATTTTAGAACCGGGTTCGGTTTGGAATACGATGCCTGCACACGTACACGATAGAAGAATGGAAGCCTATTTATACTTTGATGTAACGCCAGGTCACGCTGTATTGCATTTGATGGGTGAAACGACTGAAACCAAGCACATTTGGGTGCATAACCACCAAGCTATTATTTCGCCGCCCTGGTCGATTCACAGTGGAGCGGGTACAAAAAATTATTCCTTTATTTGGGGAATGGCGGGTGAGAATAAGGATTATACCGATATGGATTTTGCAGAAATTTCAGAATTACGTTAACATGAAAAAACTGATCGTTCTTTTTTTAGGGTTAAGCACCGCGGTTTCAGCCCAAAATTACTCCGAGCTGATGGCCAAGTCCATTATGCATACCCACACTGATTCCATTACTGTGAAAGTGGAAAAACCAGCGGGCTGGGATTATGAGCAAGGTTTGGTATTGAAAGCTTTAGAGCATGTGTACCAAAGAACGGGTGACGCCACCTACTTTAACTACATTAAAAAGAACATCGACAGTTTCGTAGATGCAAATGGTAACATTCGCACCTACCATTTTGATGAATTCAATTCGGATAACATCACGACGGGACGTATGCTCCTTTATCTGTACCAAGAATTAGGCGACGAGCGCTATAAAAAGGCCGCTGACCTGTTAAGAAAGCAGATTTCGGCGCAACCAAGAGATACAGATGGCGGATTTTGGCATAAGAAAAGATACCCGAACCAGATATGGTTAGACGGACTCTATATGCTAGAGCCATTCTATGCAGAATATGGTCAAATCACACAACAAGACAATTGGGCTGACATCGTCAAGCAGTTTCAGTTAATGTACAAAGGCGCGATTGATCCGAAAACGGGGCTTTTATTCCACGCCTACGATCAAGCTAAAGCACAGCCCTGGGCTGATAAATCGAACGGACATTCGCCTAATTTTTGGGGTCGTTCGATGGGATGGTATGTGATGGCCTTAGTCGATGTGTTGGATTATATGCCTAAGAATCACCCATCTCGAGGAATCTTAATCCAACAATTAAATCAATTATCAGCTGCGATCGCCAAGATTCAAGATCCGACTTCAGGTGTTTGGTATCAATTACCAGGTTATCCAGGCAAAAAAGGCAACTATTTCGAGGCATCTTGTTCTAACATGTTCGTTTATTCCTTCGCTAAGGGCGTTAGAAAAGGCTATTTACCAGCAGACTTCCGCTTGCGAGCAGAAAAAGGATACAAAGGAATCCTGAAAGAATTCATCACCAAAGACGCGGAGGGTTACATCCATTTAGAGAAAACGGTGAGTGTGGGTGGATTAGGTGGCGTACCCTACCGCGATGGATCGTATGACTATTATTTGAGCGAACCTACGCGAACAGATGATTTAAAGGGAGTCGGTCCATTTATCCTAGCGTCTTTAGAGATGGAGATTGCCAAAGAATTATCCACTGGCGCCGGTAAGAAAGTAGTATTAGACTATTTCTTTAACCATGAAACGAAAAATGGAAATCGTTTTCATTATACCTGGGAAGATCGCAAAGACTCTGGGTTTAACCAATGGGGCATCCAATTCGAGCAATTAGGCGCTTCATTAGATACCTTGGGCGCTTCTCCCACGCGGGAAAACTTGAAAGGCGCCTCTGTTTACATTATCGTGGATCCAGATAGCTATAAAGAAACGGCGAAGCCAAATTTCATGACGGCAAAAGCGGCGGATGAAATCGAAGCTTGGGTGAAAGCAGGGGGAAATTTAATACTATTAGCAAACGATACGACGAACTGCGAGATTCCTCAGTTTAATATTTTGGCCAAACGTTTCGGCATCGAATTCACCGTTCCTAACCTGAACTTCGTTCAAGGACGCCACTGGGAGCAAGGTGCTGTACTGATTCCAGCGGGCAACGAAGTATTTGACCCGATTAAAAAGGTTTATATCAAAGAGATTACAACGCTTAAGTTAAGCGGTAATGCGAAGCCTTTAGTGAATCACCTAGGCCACGTCGTGATGGCAACCGCAAAAGTGGGTAAAGGAAAAGTGTTTGCATTAGGTGATCCTTGGTTATACACGGAATATACGAATAACCGCAGAACGCCGCTGGAATACGAAAACTTCCTAGCCGCTAAGAAACTAGCGATGTATATGCTACGGTAGTTTGCGTGGAAAGCGAAAACCCGTCATCTTTTCTAGAGTTTCCAAAGGCACCGAATAGGTCTGCCAGTTTTTATGTAAATCACGTTCATTCGGAAAAAGTATACACCAGATTTTATCTGGTGTATACACTACTTTCCAGCAATAGGCTGGAACAATAACTCCTGAAAACAATCGATCTTTTGCCCCGATTCCACCGGAATAAATTAATAAATCCTGGCCTTTTTTAAGGGCAAGTTTGCGGCAATATTCCTCTAACATCTTGAATGAGCCTCTATTTAATTCCGGAGTTTGCGGAATCATATTCGACATTAAGAAAGTCTCTTCGTTTAAATAATAGGAAGAGGTTCGATCCTCCGAATTGCACAAGTGACCGCGATCATAGCCTGAATGGGCATAATCTTTATCATCCACAATCTTAAAACTACGGGGAAAAGATTCATCTTGAACAAAACGATTCGTACGATCCACTGCACCTACGTCGCTTGCCTTTAGCGTCCAACCCACCCAATTCGCGCGACCTTCCACACCATTATAGGACATCACATAACCTTTCTTAACAGAAAGATAATTAGTCGTAGAGGCAGAAGAGGCGCCCGAAATATTGGGCACCCCTACTGATAATAATAGACTAAAAATAAGGTTTAACAGCATTATTTAGCTCTTTTTTCTAAATCACCCCGAGTAATATTCATCGTACGTCCCTTCATTTCCTTTCCACGATAGGAAACGATACGCAGTAGTTCGGCATCTTTTGGCACTGCTACTAAACCAGAAGCTGAAGGATAATGATTATCTGGATAGGAGTTATCAAAACTGTAGTGAATCTGTAAACCCGAGATTTCATTTTTCAATTCTACGAATAATTCGCCTTTCGCATTCTTAGTTACGTTCACAATCGCCTCATACATAGATGGAGCATATTTCTTATCCGCTACATCAAAACGCGCCATGTGGTCTTCTACGCGGCTGATAAAATTATCCCAATTCTTGTTCTCATTTGGAGACCATAAAGACTCAGAAATGGCTAAAGCTCGTGGCCACATCATGTATTGCAAATGGCGGTAGTTGAATAATTGCTCCGACCACATATTTGCTTGACCTCCTTTGACTAATTTAGCATCTACCCCAGCTGGAACGGGATTAAAGGCATACGAATCCGTTAAGCGTACCGTTCTGTAAACCGGTGGCTCAAGCGCACGATCGCCTTGCATTAAATCCACATACACATTTTCGTTAGGCGTCATGACCACTTCGTGACCTAATTGAGCTGCCTCAACGCCGCCTTTTATACCACGCCAAGACATCACCGCTGTTCCCTTTGGCAATCCTCCGCCTTCTAAAATCTCATCCCAACCTAACATGCGTTTACCTTTGGACGTAATAATCTTCTCCAAACGACGCACAAAATACGCCTGCACCTCTTGCGAATTTTTTAATCCTTCGCGCGCTCTCAAAGCCAAAATCTCCGGATTTTTGTCCCAATAGTTCTTAGGACACTCATCGCCACCCATGTGGATGTATTCATACGGAAATAAACTAGCTACCTCACCCATTACTTTATCTAAGAATGTATAAACTTTCTCATTCGCCGGACAAAGTGTATTATCCTGTAAAGCCTCTGGATGTCCATGCGACCAATCAATGAAAGGCTCGCCTGAAATCACCTCGTATTTATCAGCACCCGGCGTACAAGAAAGTTCCGTATAGGACGCAACTGCAGCCATTGAATGACCTGGCACGTCTACTTCTGGAACGATGTTTACGAAACGATCTTGACCGTATTTTACCAATTCCTTGATATCTTCTTGCGTGTAGAAACCACCATAATTACGTGTCTCATTAGGCTCTGGCTTTGAAAAAGTCGTAAAACGACCTACTTTCTTCACGTTAAATGCCCCTTTTCTCGTCAAATTAGGATACGATTTTATCTCGATTCTCCAACCCTCATCATCCGTTAAGTGGAAGTGTAAAATATTGTATTTGTATTCCACCATATCGTCGATGAATTGCTTCACTTCTTCTTTTGTAAAGAAGTGACGAGCCACATCAAACATTTGGCCACGCCAAGCAAAGCGAGGCGTATCCGTTATTTGTGCATATGGAATCGACCAGTTCACTCCTTTAGCGACCGTCTTAGATTCAATTTCTTTAGGCAATAATTGCAATAGCGTTTGAATTCCATAAAATAAGCCCGCTGACTTATTCGCCTTTATCATCACCCCTTTTCCATTCACCTGTAATTCATATCCCTCCGCTCCTAATTTAGCGTTGTTCACGATTTGTAATTGAATGGTAGCGGCACCACTATTTTTCAATGAAACCTGACGACCTGTTGACTTATTTAATTTGGAAAGTAACGTCGAATAGCCCACTTTCAACTGCGCATCTGATGGTCCAGAAATGGAAATAGAACTCGGTAAACTAAATTTCCCAGTAGGATAAATCGCCTGAGACGGAATAGGAATAATCGATGGGATTTGTGCGGATGAAACGAAGCTTAAGCCTAGGCAAAATAGTGCAATGATTTTTTTCATAAATAGGTTTTTGTATGAGGTTAAAGTTCCATCAAAATGCAGAATATTCCAAATCGTTTTCTATTTTTGCAAGCGAAGCATTATATACAAAACACAAAACCATGAATGAAACTGCCACGCTTGCTGCTCAGCAAGTGGAACTAACACACGCTATTGATACGGTTTGGGTGGCCCTATGTGCCGCTCTTATTTTCCAAATGGAAGGAGGATTTGCCCTTTTAGAAGCTGGATTCGTCCGTTCAAAGAATGCCATTAGTATTATTGCCAAAGTAATGATTGACATCATGTTCGGTGGTGTAGCCTTTTATTTAGTCGGATTCGGAATTGCCTATGGTAAATCGAATGGCTACTGGGCTTTCGACACTGGAATTATGAAAGGAGACCTAGGTTTAGGTTTGACTATTTCTAATTCACTTTTCTGGTTCATCCAAATGGGCTTTGCCGTAGCAGCTATCTCCATCGTTTCTGGTGGTGTGGCAGAACGCATGAAAATGTGGTCATATGCTATTTATGTAGCCATTTTCAGTGCGGTCTTATATCCTTTAGCCGCAAACTGGGTTTGGAATCCGAACGGATGGTTAGCCTTACGCGGATTTAACGACTTCGCTGGATCCGCAGCTATTCATGCAATGGGTGGATTTGCAGCACTTGCAGGCGCGATCGTTTTAGGACCTCGTCTTGGAAAATACAACGAAGACGGAACAGCCAATGCGATTCCGGGACATAATTTAACTTTATCGGCGGTAGGTGCCTTTATCCTTTGGTTCGGCTGGTTTGGATTTAATCCAGGTTCTACCTTAGGTGCTGTGGGCAAATGGGATTTGATCGGTTCTGTAGCAACTAACACATTCCTTGCGTCAGCGGCGGGTGGTATCGCTACGATGTTATACACGTTTATTCGCTACAAGAAAGTGGATATTACGATGGTGATTAATGGTGTTTTGGCAGGTTTAGTGGCCATCACAGCAGGTTGTAACGTCGTTTCACCGGACTCAGCCTTGATTATTGGTTTCATCGCCGGTACGATTGTGGATATCGCAGTAGTGGTCGTAGACAAAATGAAAGTGGATGATCCGGTGGGTGCCGTAGCGGTACACGGTGTAAACGGTTTCTTTGGCACGATTGCCGTAGGTCTATTCTCCCAAAAAAATGGCTTATTCATCACCGGCGAAAGCGCTCAATTCATCACCCAATTAATCGGTGTTTCCGTGATTAGCGTGTTCTCCTTTGCTACGACGTATGCTATTTTCATAGCCTTGAAAAAGACGATGGGCATTCGTTTAAGTCACAAAGCCGAATCTGCGGGTATTGATGCCGTTGAATTTGGAGTAGAAGCATACACCACTTTTGAATAATAGCTAAAAAAACGATATGAAAAAGGTAGAAGCCATTGTAAAACCATCGAAATTAAAAGCTATTCAACAAGGCTTGATCGATGCCGATATCCCTTGTATGACCGTAGTTCCCGTTCGAGGAGCTGGTTTACAACAAGGTTATTCAGAAATATACCGCGGTACAGAAAAGTCGATGATCTTATTGCCAAAGGTCATGATCATCTGTGTCGTTAGCGACGAGAACCTCGAAAAATGCTTAGATGTCATCCTAGACAATGCCTCAGAGGGTAACGTGGGAGATGGCAAAATCTTCGTTTATGATGTTCAGGATGCGATCAGGATCCGGACGAGGACGAGGGGGATTGAGGCTATTCGATAAAATGCTTTGCATTTTATCGAATAGTAGAGTAGAGAGTAGAGAGTATAGATAAGATATAAAAGAGAACCATCTCTACTCTATGCTCTATAATCTATAATCTCTAATCTAAAACCTTAATCACGCGAAAACGTGTAAACATCTCCTCCGAATACCACCCAATCTTCCTTGTCTTCTTAATCATGGGCGCATGTTCTTTACTTTTATAAGCAAAGGAATCTAGGCTTTCCGAAGAGTCCCAAAGACTCAACGTGGCTTGTTCGATGAGAGGGAATTCGCCTACGCCTTTGGCAAACAATAAGCCAGCTCTATTTTCTAAGTATTTACTCGCGTGTGATACGTAGAACCAGAAAATGGGGGATTTGTACCACACAATACTGGCGCGCGTCATCACTAAAAGGGGACCATTCCCAGGGTCCTCCACAATGGAAAAAGGATTCGATCCATTCCACGTGCCGTGGCCTTTGATGGCGACCACATCCCAGCCTTTCGTTTCTGATGAATGCGATGACAGTGTTAACCAACGTGTGTTTGTTTTGAAGAAATGATCCGAAGCTGCTTGATTTTCAAACACACCGAGAAAAGCATAGGAAGAAAAGTCTGGCCAAATAGAGAAGCCATTACCCGCGCCTACACCTAAGTGTTTCGCAAAAGTTAGGCCGTTTGATTCCCATTTTTGGACGAATGAGCGACCCATTTCAGCAAAGGCGAAACGCTTGTTTGCGAAGTCTTGGAAAGATAAAAATCGAAAAGAAATTATTTGGTCACTCATTTTATCAAATTTAGCTGTTTATTTGAACAATTAAAGTGCTAATAGGGTTTAAAAGACATGAATAAAAAGGGATTTTATTTTAAGGAGTTCGAGGAGAAGAGCATCTCCCCTTTTGATAAGCTTTTCGGGATTTTCAAGGAATTAATCACACATACGTCCGGGGATTTTGATGAGGCAATTGAGTGGTTGCGCGAATTAGACAAGGAATACGAGCTGACAGATGAGAATTACACCATTGAAGATTTCATAGAAGATTTAAAGGCCAAAGGGTATATCCGCGAGGAAATTGATGAGAATGGCGGTTCTGGGATGGGCATTACGGCCAAAACAGAGCGGGCCATTCGTCAGACAGCGCTAGAGAACATCTTTGGCAACTTGAATAAAAGCGGCGCTGGGAATCACAAGACCAAGGCATCAGGCCAGGGAGATGAAATGACGGGGGAATTTAGATCCTATCATTTTGGCGATAGTCTAGAGAAAATCTCCCTCACGGAGAGTCTGAAAAATGCCCAAATCAATCACGGTATAGGCGAATTCGAATTAACGGAGGAGGATTTAGTCGTCGAAGACACACAATACAAATCCCAGATGAGCACGGTGTTGATGATTGATATCAGCCACTCGATGATTCTGTATGGCGAGGATAGGATTACGCCGGCGAAGAAGGTGGCGATGGCTTTGGCAGAACTCATTACAACTCGCTATCCGAAAGATACCATCGATATTCTGGTCTTCGGAAACGATGCCTGGAGCATTTCCATAAAAGATATTCCTTATTTAAAAGTAGGACCTTACCACACGAATACGGTGGCAGGACTGCAATTAGCAATGGATATTCTGCGCCGAAAAAGGAATACCAACAAACAGATATTTATGATTACCGACGGAAAACCGAGCTGTGTTCGGGAAAAAGACGGTACCTATTATATGAATAGCAACGGCCTAGATCCCTATGTAACAGAGAAATGTTACACACAGGCAGCGCAGGCACGTAAATTACACATTCCCATTACCACCTTTATGATTGCCAGGGATTCTTACCTACAGCAATTTGTGGACAAATTCACCGAAGCAAACCAAGGAAAAGCCTTTTACACGGGCTTAAAGGGCTTAGGGGAAATGATTTTCCAAGATTACGAAACGAATAGAAAGAAAAGACTCAAATAAGATGATCAACAATTTAGGCGAATTAAAGGCCTCAGGCTACATTAGCAAATCCATTAAAGACGAATTAAGAGACAACTTAATTAAACACATGGAGGCGGGAACGACCGTTTTTGAGGGTGTTCACGGTTTTGAAAACTCCGTTATTCCAGAATTAGAGCGCGCAATTTTGTCTCGCCACAATATCAATTTATTGGGTTTACGCGGTCAAGCGAAAACACGTTTAGCTCGTTTAATGATCAATCTCTTAGACGAATACATCCCCTACGTGGCTGGTTCCGAGATTAACGATGATCCTTTAGCGCCTATTTCCAGATTCGCCATTGATTTAATCGCGGCACAAAAGGATGCTACCCCAATCGCATGGCTACACCGTTCGGATCGCTTTGCGGAGAAATTAGCGACACCAGATGTGACGGTGGCCGATTTAATCGGGGATGTGGATCCGATCAAAGCGGCGAATTTGAAATTGTCGTATGCAGATGACCGCGTTATTCACTTTGGGATGATTCCCCGAGCTAATCGCTGCATCTTCGTGATTAACGAGATTCCAGATTTACAGGCACGTATTCAGGTAGCCTTATTCAACATTTTACAAGAGGGCGATATTCAAATCCGTGGTTTCAAATTGCGTTTACCATTAGATCTTCAATTCATCTTCACGGCAAATCCGGAAGATTACACGAACAGAGGAAGCATTGTGACGCCTTTGAAAGACCGTATCGGTTCTCAAATATTAACACATTATCCAGAAACCATCGCGATCGCGCGCAAAATTTCGTCTCAAGAAGCACGCATCAACGCAGCTCAATCGGATCGAGTTTACGTCCCGAATTTAGCCTATGATTTAGTAGAACAAATCATTTTTGAGGCAAGAGAGAGCGAATATATTGATTCCAAAAGTGGTGTCAGCGCTCGTATGAGTATTTCCATGCTTGAGAGTTTAGTGAGCACCGCCGAAAGACGTGCCTTGCTAAATCGCGAGAAATCGACAACTGTGCGTTTGGCAGACTTCATGGGCATCATCCCAGCCATCACAGGGAAAGTGGAATTAGTGTATGAAGGAGAACAAGAGGGTGCGGCTTTTGTGGCCGAACAATTGATCGGTTCTGCTATCAAATCGTTCTTTCCTGGTTTGTTCCCCAAGATCGAAAAGCTTTCTAAGAAGATTGAAGAGAGTCCATATGCAGTGTTGATGGAAGCGGTTTATGCTGAAGGCGGCGTTGTATTGTATGATGAATGTAACGCGACTGATTATGCTTCGACGTTGAATGAGATTAAGCCTTTAGAGGATTTGATCGTTCGTTATCAACCGGATGTTGAGGCAGCGGATAAGTTGTTCTTGAAGGAATTTGTGCTGTGGGCGCTGGCGGAGTATCAGAAACTTGGTAAGGAAAGAATGACTGACGGGTTCAAGTTTCGAGATTTGTTTTAGAAATAGTTTGGAGTCCCATTAGAAAATGGCTGATTCCCACTTGCCATTCTTAAAAATGGCCTATGTCATATTTTTTACGAATGGCAAGTAGGAACTCAAATCCCAAACAAGTCATCAAACTAAATCTCTTATCTACACTCTCTTATCTCTACTCTAAATAGCCTTCGGCTATTTTCCTATACAAAACTTCCCAAAGATATTCTTCAACAGATCGTCATTCGAAATCTGGCCCGTGATCTCGCCTAAATGATGCATGGCATAGCGAAGGTCTTGTGCGATGAGATCGCCTGTTAAACCTATTTTCAGAGCGTTAAGAACGCCCTCTAAGGTTTCTTGGGTTTGTAATAGTTGCTGGTAGTGACGAAGATTCGTCACTAACGTTCCATTCGTGCTTACTTGATCTAAACCGACTACGTTTAACAAGGCGGCTTCTAGGTCGTTTAGGCCGTCACGGTTTTTTGCGGAGATGGGAATTAAATCCGGGATGGCCATTTGAAATGCAGTCAGATCAGCGATTTGATCTACTTTGTTCAACAACTTAATCACAGGAATCTCAAGTGAACCGAGGGCTTCCACGCCGGCCGCGAGTCCATCAGGTGTTTCAGATGTCGCATCGGCCATATAAATGACCACTTGGGCTTTTTTCACCCAAGCCTGAGTTCGCTCCACTCCTAGTGCTTCAATCACATCAGAAGTTTCACGAAGACCTGCCGTATCCACTAATCGGAATTTAATTCCACCTAAAGTCCACTCATCCTCCAGTGAGTCGCGAGTTGTTCCTGCAATGTCAGAGACAATGGCACGATCTTCATTCAATAAGGCATTCAATAAGGTTGATTTTCCTGCATTGGGTTTCCCTACGATCACCGTTGCGACTCCGTTCTTCACCGCATTTCCGGCTCTAAAGCTGGTAACTAAAGGCCGAATATTCGTTAATAATTGATTCACTAAGGCTTCTAAATCTTTGCGATCTGCAAATTCCACATCCTCTTCGCCGAAGTCTAATTCCAATTCGATCAGGGACGCAAAATGAATTAATTCCTCCCGTAAGGCAGCTAATTCTTTCGAAAAACCGCCGCGTAATTGATGTAGTGCGGCATTTTGGGCGGCGGCAGAATCGGCGGCAATGACGTCAGCTACGGCTTCTGCTTGGGCTAGGTCGAAGGCTCCGTTTAGGAAAGCGCGCTGGGTAAATTCGCCGGGGCGAGCGAAGCGAGCCCCATGTTCTACAAACAATTGAAGGATACTCTCTTGGATGAACGGGGAACCGTGGCAGGAAATTTCGACCACATTTTCCTTGGTATAGGAACGTGGTGCGATGTATAAACTGGCGACCACTTCATCATAGACACGACCAGCAGACTCAATACGGCCGTAATGGATCGTATGAGTAGGCTGGGTGGATAGATCTTTAGGCTTGAATACGGCGTTCACAATTTCGATTGCTCGATCTCCTGAAAGGCGAATTACACCGATCGCTCCTACCCCTGCAGGCGTCGCTAAGGCAACAATGGTATCCGTAAAGTTCATCGATTACAATAAATTCGTCAACTTCATTGCGACAGACATATCGCCAGAGATTTTCACTTTACCGGTCATGACGGCCATCATGGAATTTAATTCACCGTTTAAGATCGAAGTGAATGTTTCCTCTGTAGTAGAGATCGTGCAATCTGAATCCAAATTTTCATTGGATACAGCTCCATCCGCACCTACGACGATGATTCCACCTGGGAATGCGAATTTGAATGAGACACCTTGACCGCCTTTTTGGGCAGCTAATGCAATAATACGTTCGTTGATTTCTTGAAATGTCATGTTATATCAATTTATGGGTCAAAATTACGTCATTTTCGCGAAACTACACGTTTCGATGGCAAATAGCGGTAAAATCACAATAAGTGCACTGGTCTAAATTCACCGTTTTCTCGAAGGCTTGATCCGTTGAAACGAGCATCTCTACCCAATACTTTACTAGCTTTTCTGATTCTTGGATAAAATCAGGTACTGACTCTCCCTCGGTAAATTCGAGTGGCGAAGACAAGACCTTTTCGTCGAAATTTCGGAAGGAAATAATACCGGGTTGAATGCTGATTCGATCTACTTCCAAACCTTGTAAAAACTCCTTTCTTTCCGACCGCGCCTTTTGCAACTCCTTCGTCACTAAAAACTTATACATCCACAACTGAAAAAGTTTGGCTTTTAGTTCTTCTTCTCTCAAAGTATCCGCCAAACTATCGCCTGCGTCCACATCTTTCTTCACCACTTTCCCCGTCTTATAGTCGACAATGCGTAAGACAGAACCTCCTTTTAGATCTAATCTATCTATCCGGCCTTTCATTTTCACAGGCCACATTTCTGCACCCACTGGGACTGAAAGTACCGTATTCACTTCTTCTTCTACGGCAAGCAATTGAATTCGTTCCTCATACCAAGCAGCAGATTGATCGAAATAAGTTCCCAGCAAGGTTTTGGCCACTTCCTGCAACACATAATTAAAGCCTTTCTCTACTTCAAAATTTCCTTCTCGCTCATTAATCTCTTCCATCGCCTCAGCTAACAAAGGCTCGATTAAGGCCTTCTTTTGTGCCACATTAAGACCATCCTCATAACCGCCAGAAGCGATCATTTGTTTATCCAGTAATTCCAACACCTTGTGTACCCAGGTCCCAAATACATCTGCCCCCATTTCATCATCGCGCTGTTTTTCCTGTTGCAGATTGACTATTTGGGAGAAATAATATTTAAGCGAACAGCTGGCAAACATAGCAACGGAAGAAGGAGACAGTCCCCTTCGAGCTAACACATCTTTTATTTCAGCGATAAGCTCCGGCGTTTTCTCAATGCGCAAGGCTATTTCTGGATTTTTCTCCTCATTTGAACTGAATCTCACTATCGGTTCTCGGAGGATCAATTGTGAATTCTTTTTGGCCCAATCATACCGAATCTGGCGAATAAAACGGCTTACTTCTGCTGATGACGAATCATTCTGCACATAGACCAGCATTACTTCTTTAGGCCGCTGAAGCAAACGATAGAAGTGATAACTCGTTACCGCATCCGCTTGCGTAAATGTGGGCAGCGAAAAGGCCGCCATATTTGCAATATCAACGGGGATCAAACTTTCTCGCTTCCTCGTTCCAGGTAAACTTCCTTCATTTAGGGATAAAACAATCACCCGGTCAAAGTCCAAAGTTCGAGTTTCCAAGAGACCCATCACGTGCAAGGACCGATTCTCCGCCCCTTCAAAGGTCATTTTTTGCTGCTGCAAAAGCTGCTTACAGAGCGCCTTTCCACTTTTTACCGTAATAAAGGAATTCGACTGAGCAATCTCTTCTAACTTATCTAATACCGTCAAGGCCTGCAAAATGGCCTGCGATTCCGCATCCCAATCTTCCTTATCTGTCTTGTATAAAATATCCGTCAGCAGTCGAATAAGCGACTTTAAACAGTCCTGAAAACTCGAAGAGGTAGGGATAAAAAGGTTTCCACCTGCCGGAACATCGGACAAATACAAATCAGTCTCTTTCCATTTAGGTAACGAAATAGAAGACATCAATGGATGTTCTTTCAATGCTTTCAGAAGTGAAACAGGGTATTTTTCCAACGGCACCAAGGCCCACCACATCTCGATCAATGAAAACACTTGAGCTTTCTTTAACGAATAGCCCATCGTTATATTTAAGCGATCTTTAAACTCCCCTAAATAAGGCAATAAAGAGTCTAGAAGACTTTCATCACCTAACACTAGGGCCACTTGTTCCAAATCTCCGTGTTCGGTTTGCCAAGCGCGAATTTGCTCTAAAGCCACAAAAATCTGGGCCGATGGATTCGCTAAACCCACAATCTCCACTTCTTTTGGCTTTTCTAACAAATCCCGCCCCATCCAATGAAAAGGACCACGCGATAAATAGGCTGGATCCGCCGGATTCGCATAGATTTTTAGCCAATTACCTGCTCTGTGATGCTTGCTTTTGGCATAATATTCATCCGCATCCCAAAGCGTCTGTGCCACATTCTCCCGCAATAGCAAGCGAATGATGGTCTCCTCTGATTTAGAGAGCGCATTAAATCCCACGAAATAGATCTGCTTAAATCCGAGTGATTTACCCGCCTCTAATAATTCCACTAGTTTGCGATAAGCGAGCCCGCGATAGGTAGTTCCCTTCGATTCTAACCTGCTTTTCAGCCGAATATAAACCTCTAACAGTGAATCATATAATTTGAAATAAGCCTGCGTATGAGCTGTAATCCACTCATCTGCATGATCTTGACCATATTCTTGTCCCCAGCGCTCGATCGATTTAGCTTCAGAAAGAAAGGAAAACAAGGCCGGTGGATCCACTAGATACAGATCAAGCGTATCGAAATCCTTCAACATCATCTGCCCCCAGGTCACAAAACGATCAAAATCAACTTTCGAATCAACCTCCTTAAAACAGGCATAGGCCTCCATCAACAAGTCAATCGGATCCTCTAAAACCGAATCCGTCATCTGCAGCGCAAATTCCTCAATCGTAAAGAATGAGGGAGACAAAAACGGTCGATCACCCCTGATCGCTAATTCCTTCTTTAGGTAAAGGATACCTCGTTGAGAGGGCATCACGACGGCAATATCCTTTAATCCTTCCATGCCGTGAGCATGGAAGAGGTGATCAGCCGTTTTACCTAAAAATGTCTGCATTACAGGTTTCCTTTTTTCATTTCTTTCACCGCAAAATCTACCGCGCGGGCTGTGAAGGCCATATAGGTCAGCGATGGGTTTTGGGTAGAGGTAGAGGTCATACAAGCTCCGTCCGTCACGAACACGTTCTTGACGTGGTGCATTTGATTCCACTTATTTAAAAGAGACGTCTTCGGATCTGATCCCATACGAACCCCTCCCATTTCGTGGATATCTAATCCAGCGGGAGCGTGTGAATCGCGGGTTTTGATGTTCTTGAAGCCGGCTTTCTCGTACATTTCGGTGAATTGATCGATAAAATCTTTGACCATCAGATCATCATTATTATCATAACTTACGTCCACATGAAGCAATGGCATTCCCCAGGCATCTTTTTTAGTAGCGTCCAAAGTCACTTTATTACTCTCCTTCGGAATCGTTTCCCCCATCATGTGGGATCCAGCATACCAGTTCGACCATTTTGGATTTAACAAGGAATTCTTCAAGCTTTCACCCACCGAACTTTGATCTGCATGCGTTCCTCTACCACCACTCATCCCCGCTGCATAACCGCGTAAGAAGTTGGTTTCTTGCTTGTAAAGGTTTCTAAAACGAGGAATATAACCTGAATTAGGACGACCACCAGATGTTTTATAATCTAATAATCCTTCGTATTCCGCAGACAAGGAAGCACGGTAATTATGGAAAGCAACGTGCGTTCCTAATAGACCGCTGTCGTTTCCTAAACCATTCGGGAAGCGTGATGATTTCGAATTCAATAAGATCAAATTCGTATTAATCGCAGCTGCTGTTACAAAAATCACCTTAGCATAATATTCCACCATCTCTTTCGTGTGCGCATCTACGACACGAACTCCTACGGCCTTTTGTTTCTTTTCATCATAAATGATTGAATGAACCACGGAATCCGTTCTCAACGTCATATTACCCGTCTTCGCAGCCCAAGGCAACGTAGACGAATTGGCGCTGAAATAACCACCGTATGGGCAACCTCTTTGGCATAAATTACGTCCCAAACACGTTCCGCGTCCCTGTTGAATATGAATATCCCGAGGCTCCGTTAAGTGTGCACAGCGACCGATGATGACGTGACGATCTGCATACAAACGTTTCATCTCTTTTTGGAAATGCTTCTCCACACAGGTTAATTCCATCGGTGGTAAAAAGTCCCCATCTGGCAAGGAATCCAATCCATCCTTATTTCCCGAAATACCCGCAAAATGCTCTACATAGGAATACCAAGGATCAATTTCCTTATAAGTGATCGGCCATGGCACCGCGAAACCATCACGCGCTGGACCATCAAAATCTAATTGAGACCAACGCTGCGTTTGACGCGCCCATAGGAGTGATTTTCCACCGGTTTGGTAGCCACGGATCCAATCAAAAGGCTTGTCCTGTATATACGGATGCTCTGCATCTTTTACGAAAAAGTGCTTAGCATCTTCTCTGAAGGCATAACATTTAGAAATGATTGGATTTTCATCTATCTCCTGCTTTGTTAATTGCCCTCTATGTTCCATCTCCCAAGGACTCATCAAAGTCGTCGGATAATCTTCATTATGGGTCACTTTGCGTCCTCTTTCGAGCACCAAAGTCTTGATTCCTTTATCACAAAATTCCTTAGCAGCCCAGCCGCCCGCCATACCAGAACCTATTACAATCGCACCATACGTGCGTTTTTCTGCATTAGTTAAAATATTCATCGCTCGGTTTATTTTTTAAGAGGTTCACAGCCATTGAAAAATCCAGGTGCCATCACATAATTGAAGTGATTAACCATCACATATTCTGTCGTGGTATACCCTTGAATTGTTAATCCTTTCAGGGTCTTCATAGCTTTCTGTGCAGCTGAACCCTGTTTGCCTTGTTCTATTTGGAAAAACAATTGCTCCTTTTCGGACTCAGAAACCCTCTCTATAGAAGGTAAAGCCGCTAAAACCTTCATTAAAGTTGTAGAGGTAGCAGGCTCATAGCAATCGCGAAGCATCACCTTCACATAGGCTGGAACGCCTAAGGAAACGGCTCCAGGAATACTGGATTCAGGAATGATAACGCCCATCCAAGCTTGTAATAATTGGTCTTGATCAGCGCTCCATTGAATGCTGGGCGCATTGGCTGCTTTGAGATCTGTAAAAACAACGCTGCCTAACGTAGCGAGCGCCATTCCTTTCACCCAATTTCGGCGAGAAATCGATTTCATCATTTATCTAGGTTTAATATATTTTAATCAAATAATAGCCAACGAACACCATAACCGAAGGAACGAGCCATCGCCGGATGTAAGTAAGCGGTATAGTAATTCGAATTTAACAATCCTTGCGTTAAATTCTGCATTTTGAAGAAAAGTCGAACTCGGTTAATACGTAAAGTTACATAGGCATCTGCCTGAACAAAAGCAGGGATTTCATAGCGGTCCTGCAAATGATATTGTTGCATGGTAGGCATATAGGCATCCGCATAATAAGCCGATTGATGCTGTACATCTACACCAAACTGCATATACAACAATTTCTTGTATTGGACATTCAGCGCAAGATTCGCATTGGCTACAAAGCTTGGCATCCTGATCACATCGGGACCCGTCTTTGTATTGGCTAAGACCAAGGCTGACCATTCAAAACGCTTGAAGTTCCCTCCTGCCGAAAACCCTGTTCTAAATACGCCTATCGCATCAGCCGCTTGTTTTGCAGTAGCCAAGGTATCAAAATAGGCATAATTCGCGATGCGTTGAATCGTCGCGGTTGGACGGAAATAGACGTTTTTCGTATGTAAATCTAAGGTTCCTGTTAACTCATCAAATAGGATATTATTAAACGATTGATTCCATCGAAAAGCAGCATTATAAGTCCAATTCTGAGCGATCGAAGGACTCACTGAAGTGCGACTCGCCTTAACTTGAAAAAACGGAGAAATAAAGCTAGCCTGCAGGCGGTAATCGGATCCTACTAAATATTCTCCATCTGCGGTAAAGTCGATCTTGTCATTGAATTTTTGCTGCAAAAACAGACCCATGTAGTTTTCTAAACGATTCTTTTGCAAACCTGCCATCGGGTTATTCACATCCCAATAGCGCTGTTTGAAATACGTCCGGTAAGTAAAACCTCTAAATATTCCTTTTATACCCGTTTGATGCGCGTAGGATTGCCATTGATTCTCATTGTACAAGGAATCCGTTTGCGTTCCGTAATTCTTCGAGTAAAACGATTTAATCAGATTCGTGGCAAAATTAAGGTCCTTAAACTTCGCAGTCCGATTTTCTACGTCTACGCGCTGAAAGAATTGCAGTCCTTTAAACCCGATGAACTCGTGGTAAAAATGGAATTTGATAAAAGAATCATTGGATTGAACGCCTGAAGTGGCAAATAATGCTCCATTATCCGTGTAATTCAAAGCGGTTGTTGGATCTAAACCATTCAATAATTGCAATCCGCCCTGGTCTTGAATTCCTTGATCAAAATAGTTTAAATGGGACAAAAGTCGGTACCGGTTGTTGCGTGTCCTGAAATTAGTCTGGAATAATACGCCCCATTGCTCAGACAAGGTTTGATTCCCAGATTTGTATTTCGAATCGGTCAAAAACTTATCCGACACCTGCCTCTGAATCTCAAAACCCATATTCCAAAGCGAATCCACGTTTCGCGCGAACGTAAAATTCAAACGCGTTTGGCCACCCGCTCCTAAATAATATTCAATATCGGAATAGGGAGATTTTGATTGGTAATACTTCACCTCATCCGTCGCAAAAGCATAGGGCATATAGGCATTATAGCCTAATTGAGTCCCTATTTGATCCGGTTTATGGATGAAGATATTTCGAACCGCCGTTCCTTCATTCCCTAAATGAGCCGCTAAAAAGCCCGCTCTCTCCTGAAATAAATAGCGGTGAAACAGATGTAAACTTGTATCTACTGATTTTTTTGTTCCTCGGCCATTCAACACATCTTCTTCGTTAAAATAGGACATCGTTTGAGGTCCGTAGAGCATTTTAGTGGAGTCATCTAAAGCCGCACGCCCAGACTTCCCATTCGAAACCGGCTTAGGTGCATTGGGATCCTTGGGTGCCATAGGATCAGGGAAAGAATTCCGATCTGTCGTTCCGCCGGCAGACTGCAAAGTCTGTGCAAAAACGGGCGAAATACCCCATAAAACAAGAAGAACAATCAGTCTATACTTCACGCTACAAATTTAGTTTTTTCCCAACCAGTCCCAAAACTGTTCTTCCTGATCGATGAAATACATTTCCATTGGCAAATAATACAAGTGGTTCGCTAGATTAGGCAATTGCGCTAATTCAACCTTTAAACGCACATAATCCTTGTGAGTCGTTAAAAAACCCTCATCTCCTGCCATCATTTTGGCCTGTTGCTCTAACTCTAACAATTCGATCTCTGTAAACCGGTGGTGATCAGCATACATCACTTCCTCTTGAATTTGACCTAGGCTAGCAGCATACGTAAAAAATGGCTTAGGATCCGCGATACCAGCAAATAAAGACCATTTACTCGGCAAATATTCCCTTGGACCTTGCGGCTTCCCATACCTTACACTCGTATAAAAGATCGGTTTCTCCTCTTGGGTATTCCGCAAAACGCCTTGGGCAAAATTCGATTTTTGTTCTTTCGTTAAAATACTGGGACAACGGGTCACAATCACCGCATCTGCTCGTTTTATTCCTTTAGGAGACTCCCGTAAACGTCCCTGAGGCAGCATAGAATCACTGTAAAAGGGCTGAGAGAAGGTAGAACAAATCAAATTAACAGATCCTTTTATCGAGCGATGCTGAAAGGCATCATCTAATAATAGCACGTCCACTTCCGGCATTTGCTGAACTCCTTTCACCCGATTTTCACAAACGACCACAGGCAGTTCAGGAAATAAAGTTTTATAGGCCAAAGGTTCATCCCCTACTTCTTCCGCCGCCGAATCCACTTGTACGTCTAGATAGCCCTTCGTTTTACGGCCATACCCACGACTTAAAATCCCTAATCGATCGTCTCCGCGCCAGTTTTGGACCAAATATGAAACTAAAGGACTCTTCCCTGTTCCACCTACCGACAGATTGCCCACCACAATGATGCGCGGTTTATCAAAGGGGGTTGACGGCAAAATTCCCCAGTCATAGAGCTTATTCCGGACGTAGGTAATCAGGCCAAAAAGCAAGGACGGAAGAATGGTAATTAGCTGCTTCATATAATAACCTTAAAGCTAAAAATAATACGGGAGGGCACAAAATCGAATAGAAAATAATAAATTGCAGGATGTCAAAAATCAGTTCAAAAATCAGCCTCCGATTTCATCCACACGAGCTCCTATTTCATTTCGAAGCAGGAACATCGCGCGGCGTTTTAACGAAAAAGAAATCCTATTTCGTGGAACTTTCGGATGGCGTTCGATGCGGCATTGGCGAGGCTGGGCCCTTATTCGGGTTAAGTCCTGAATTTTCGGAGGATTGCGCTGCTGCTTTTGAAAAAGCTTTGCGACCTTTTCAAGGTTTGGCATTGCCTGCAGACATCCTAGAATGGATCGCTGAAATCCCTTTCGAACAACCCTCCTTTCGTTTCGCTTTAGAAACGGCTTACCACGATTTAACCGCGCCTTTTACTAACAAATTTGCCCGCGGAGAAAAATCCTTACCCATCAATGGTCTTATTTGGATGGGAAGCGCCGAATTTATGCGCGAGCAAATCGAACAAAAATTAGCTCAGGGCTATTCCTGTTTGAAACTCAAAATAGGTGCGATTGATTTTGAAACCGAGCTTTCGCTTTTGAAAAGCATTCGCTCTCGCTTTTCCGCAGAACAATTAATTTTACGCGTCGACGCAAATGGGGCCTTTTCACCTGCTGAGGCGCCATTTAAACTAGAGAAATTAGCCGCTTACGACCTGCATTCCATCGAACAGCCCATCAAAGCTGGTCAAGTAGGGGAAATGAAAAAGTTAATCGCCCAACAAATTTTACCCATCGCCTTAGATGAAGAATTGATAGGGATGCAAGACAAATCCATCGCAGACTTTATTAATCCTGATTTCATCATACTTAAACCTAGTTTTTTAGGAGGTATCCAAGCGACCCGCGATTGGATTAATTGGGCTACCGAAAAGGGAAAAGATTGGTGGATTACGTCTGCTTTGGAATCCAACATCGGATTGCAAGCCATCGCTCATTTGACGGGGGATTATGACATAAATATTCCGCAAGGCTTAGGAACTGGTCAACTTTATACGAATAATTTTGACTCGGGATTGTCAATCGAAAAAGGAAATATTCTTTTTGACCCCACATTTCCAAGGGAATCTCCGTTTCAGCCCCTATCTTTGTAAAAACAAATCCGTTTAGCATGAATACGATTGATGAGGCGATGATCGCCATCTTAGAAAAGCGATTAGAATTGAGCAAATTGAACTACTCAGATGATACTTACGATGATGTAGAGGAAATGCTACACGATTTGGAAGATGATTTCAATGAGAAATACGGAGATCAATTAGAAGACATTTTGGAGAAAGTGCATTTAAAGCACTGCCCAGAATCGGATGTTTTATTACCTACGGCTTATCTAGCGAAGAAATTCGTGGAAACGGCTGATGGCGAAATCGAAATAGGCAAAAAAGAAGGCGTTGAAGTAGAATGGATTGAAGATCCAGTTACGAACGCTCGCTTAGTCTTGTTACCCGCACCTACCCGCATTTTATTGATGACCCCTAAGGGCATCGATATTGTCTGGGAAGCAGAATAAATAGAAAGGGGGATCACCGATCCCCCTTTTTTTATACCCAATTGATTCCTTTTTTCAATAGATCAAAAGTCTTCTGACCTTCTGGAAACACCTTCGGATCATACATATATTCCCAAGAAGCCATCGGAGGCAAACTCATCAAGATTGATTCCGTTCTACCATTCGTCTCTAAGCCAAACTTAGTTCCTCTGTCATGTACTAGATTAAATTCAACGTAGCGCCCACGGCGAATGTATTGAAACTCTTTTTCTGCCTGAGAAAACTCCCGCGATGCATTCAATCGCATCAAATGACAGTAAATAGGTTCGAAGGATTCTCCCACAGCTTTGACAAATTCAAACACTCTTTCTCTATCTCCTTTGATATAATCGAAGAAAATCCCTCCAATTCCGCGTGTCTCTTCCCGGTGTGGGCTGTAGAAATAATCATCCGCCCAGGTTTTGTATTTCGGATAATAGCTCGAATCAAATCGATCACAAACGGCTTTCAATTGCTCGTGAAACCACTTTGCTTGTTCCGGAATGATAATATGAGGCGTCAAATCAATTCCACCACCAAACCAAAACTCCCCATTACTCAACTCAAAATACCGCACATTCATGTGAATGATGGGCACCCAGGGATTCTCAGGATGCATCACGATCGAAACACCAGTCGCAAAGAATTCGACCTCTTCCGTGACATTCAGGCTAGTAACCATTTTCGGATGCAAAGGTCCTTCGACAGCTGAGAAATTAACCCCTGCTTTTTCTAAAATACCTCCTTTGGCTAAAACACGAGATCTTCCACCACCGCCCTCTGCCCGCGTCCAGTTGTCCTCTTGAAAAGAAGCCACTCCATCTGTCGCAGCTATTCCCGCACAAATTCTATCTTGTAAGCCCTGAAAATAGGCCGCAATATCGTGTTTATCCATTTTATTGAGGAGAACCCGTCGAATCTGACGCGGTCGCATTATCATCTAATAAGGCATTCATCGAATCCAATTCAGCATCAGAAACTTGAAGGGAATCTGGCAAAGCATAAGAGCCATTTGAGCAATCAAAATCCTTCTTCACCACACGGCGATCCAGTTTTTCAAATGGTTCAGGGCGGTATTGCGCTAAAAGAGGATCTTTGACCACTTTAATCATAAAACGCTTGAAGATCGGCAAAGCCGTTTTCGAACCTTCCCCTAAAGCACCCGTTCTAAAGTGAATCGATCGATCATCTCCACCTACCCAAACCCCAGAAATCAAATTATGCGACATCCCTATGAACCAACCATCGGAATGGTTCGAAGTCGTCCCTGTTTTACCGGCAAAAACGCGAGCATAGCGATTATCTTTAGGCAATAAAATATCGCCTTCCCCATAAAGCAAGGAACTTCCTGTACCACCCTCGTGGATAACGCCTTCTAGCATGTAACGAACTAATTGTGCCGATTCCTTGCGAATTACTTGTTCCATCGTAGGATCAAATCGTTGCAACACCTTTCCATTTTGATCTTGGATCTCTTGAACGAGCATAGGCTCCACGTGCATCCCTTCATTCACAAAGGCAGAATAGGCACCTATCATCTCAAATAAGGTCACGTCAAACGAACCTAAACCGATGGACGCCACTGGCTTTAAAGGACTCTTGATACCCATTTTCTTGGCATAATACATGACCGTATCAGCCCCAACCTCATTTGTGAGACGAGCAGTGATAGAGTTTATACTTTGGGCCAGCGCCCGTTTAATAGGCAATTCCCGGCCTGAGAAACTTCCGTTTGCGTTGCCTGGACGCCACATTTCCTTTTCTCCTTTGGCATTCTCCACTTCAATCTCGAACGGCTCATCGCGCATCATATAACAAGGCGAAAGATCCTTAGGTCCATCAATGGCAGAGGTATACACGAATGGTTTAAAAGTAGATCCAGGTTGACGACGACCTTGTTTAACGTGATCGTATTTGAAATATTTAAAGTCCAAACCGCCCACCCAGGCCTTAATGTGACCCGTAAAAGGATCCATCGTCATCATACCAGCCTGTAAGAATTTCTTGTAATATTGAATCGAATCGTAGGCACTCATCGTACGTTTTTCTTCACCCATCGAGTTGCGCGAATACACCCACATATCGCGCTTCACATCTTTCATGTAGTGTTTAACGGAATCAGGATTGGCAGGGAAACGAGCCGATAAATACTTATAATATTCAGTCCGTTTAGCCACCGTATCGATAAAACCAGGGATTTCTTGGCCATTTTCACCTACCCATGGATTCTGATTTGCCCAGTGATTATCGAAATTCTTTTGTGTCGCTCGCATGCCTTCTTCTACTGATTCTTCTGCATAAATCTGCATTTTCGAATCAATAGTCGTCATGATTTTCAATCCATCCCGATACAGATCTAATTCGATATCATTCTTTTCTGCCCATTCGTTCAAGTATTTCGCGACCGCGACTTTGAAATAATTTCCTGTGCCATCATAAGGAGATTCCTCGTTTTCATGCAACTCGATAGGCATAACCGCTAGTGAATCATAATCTACTTTGCGCAAGTATCCTGCTTTCACCATTTGGGCTAAAACGACATTACGGCGCTTCCAGGCTTTGTTTTCCGCCAAAGGTTTCCCTTTATAACGCTTCGGATTATAAGTCGTCGTCGCTTTCTGCAATCCCACTAGAATAGCAGCTTCCTGAATATTCAGACTGTCAGGCGAAGTATTGAAATAGGTCTTAGAAGCTACCTTAATTCCATAGGCATTATTGCCATAATCTACGGTATTCAGATACCATAAAATGATCTCATCTTTGGTATAAAAACGCTCTAATTTGATAGCAGTAACCCATTCTTTCGTTTTGTAGATGAGCTTATTCAGTCCAGGGATATAGCCCAAAAGACCTGTCTTCACAAAGCCCTTCTTCGTTCTCGTTTTAAATAAATTCTTCGCTAATTGCTGTGAAATCGTACTTCCACCCCCACGATCGCCTCCTTTAGCAATACCCACTAACACACCCGCCCAAGCTTGAAAATCGATTCCGGTATGCTCGTAAAAACGCGCATCTTCGGTAGCCACTAAGGCCTTCACTAAATAGGGTGAAATCTGATTAAAATCGCGAATAGGCGTTCTATTCTCCGCAAAAAACTTACCTAAAAGCACTCCATCCGCTGAATAAATCTCGGAGGCTTGGGATAATTTAGGATTCTGCAAATCATCAACACTCGGCATTTCTCCCGTTAAAAAGAAGAAATTCGTCTCAATGACTAATAAATATATTAAAATGAAGAGCGCTGTCTTCGCAAAGAACTTATACCCTTTTACGATGGGTTTGTAATAGGGAGTTGTCTTATCTACTTTGGAATCGTAATACGCCTGCACTTTGCGTCCTTGCGTTTGCACAAAAACTTGCCCTAAAACCGCATAGCCTACACAAATGCTGTAAATACGCTCTCCTACTACTTTCTTAAAACCCGCTAACAATAACGAGCCCAAAGCAGCCACTTTCGCCGAAACGAACGCCTTAACCTGAGCATATTTCTCTTTGATCTTTGCTAGCATATTAGTCAATTTCTAATTTTTCCAAGATACTCATTAAATCAGAAAAATCGCGAAAACCGGGACGGTCTTCTTTTCCTGCCATTAAACCGATTCCTTGGATCGAAGTTTGTTCCACCCACTCGGCTAAATCCTCTTCTGGAACGTCTAAACCTAAAATAATTGGATACTGTGCCGCCCAAATCTCTATTGACGATTCCATTCCCTGCAAGGATTCAGGACCCTCACCTACTAACAAAAAATGACTCACGTAAGGAGCTGAAGAAGCAAATAGGGACGGCAAATTATCCGTATCGATATTTACGCGAAGTATTTTAGGTAAATCTATGTCTTGAATTAATACTAAATTCACATTAGAATCAATCTCGATCGCGTCAGGTTGATGTGAAGCTACTAAGGCCTTTATTTCTTCTGGTTTCAATCCTGCACACTCGCCTGCAATTTGAACGCCTGCTAACCAGTTCCTGATTTCTACAAATTTCTCTAAAGGCATCGCCAATGGGAAACCCAACCACTCCACTCCCATTCCTGCACAGTAACGTGCATCGGAGAGATTTTCAATCGAACTGACTTTGACTTTCGTTTTTAACATAGACGGTATTTGTATAGAATACAATAATTAGGCAAAAATACGCTTTGTGGACGTATTTACAAAGATTAGCCGTAACTTGCAGCATAATTTCGTCAGGCATTGAACCTGAGCAGCAAATATGGAGAAAAAAGGACGCGTTTTAGTCGCTATGAGCGGCGGAATTGACAGCTCGGTCGCAGCTGTTTTACTACACGAACAAGGTTACGAAGTGATCGGTATGACCATGAAAACATGGGATTACGCGAGCTCTGGTGGCGATAAAAAGGAAACAGGCTGCTGTTCTTTGGATTCCATCAATGACGCACGTCACATTGCGGTTTCCCTCGGGTTCCCCCATTATATTTTAGATATTAGAGAAGAATTTGGTGATTCCGTCATCGATTACTTCACGAGTGAATACATCGAAGGCCGCACCCCTAATCCTTGCGTGATGTGTAATACGCATATTAAATGGGATGCTTTATTGCGCCGTGCAGATCAATTAGGCTGCGAATTTATTGCGACAGGCCACTATGCTCAGATTCGTCAGGAGAATGGTCGTCATATTATTTCCAAAGGTGTTGACGTTTTGAAGGACCAGAGTTATGTGCTTTGGGGCGTTTCACAAGAGAGTCTTGCCCGAACGATTTTACCTTTAGGTCATTTGACAAAAGCACGTATTCGCGAGATGGCTACAGAGCGTGGTTTCGTGGATTTAGTCAATAAGTCCGAGAGTTATGAAATCTGTTTCGTACCGGATAACGATTACCGCGGATTCTTAAAAAGACGTGTTCCTGAATTAGAGGAGCAAGTAAAAGGCGGAAATTTCATCGATACGGAAGGAAAAATCATCGGTAAACACGAGGGCTATCCCTTTTATACGGTGGGCCAAAGAAAAGGCTTAGGAAAGGCTTTCGGCTATCCAGCCTTTGTCATCGAAATCAGGAAAGAGACGAATGAAGTGGTGATTGGTAAAGTAGAGGACTTAAATCGCACGGGGATGTGGGTAGGTCAATTAAACCTACAAAAATACGCTTCTATTCCTTTAGAAGGAATTGAAACCATCACCAAAGTGCGCTATAAAGATGCGGGAACCGCTGGACACATTGAGCAGCAAGGTGATCGCATTAAAGTAGATTTTGCATTCGATGTTTCAGGTATTGCGCCTGGACAAGCGGCCGTATTTTATGAAGGCGACGATGTCGTGGGTGGTGGCTGGATTTTAAAGTCCTACCAGAAAGGTAGCGTCTTTGAAAATATCCAATCTTTCCAGACTACTTAATTTTCGTGTGAATTCGGGGCATTTGAATTAGCTCCATATCAAAAATCCGTTTGCCATCAATCTTGAATTGTAGGGCCGTTTGTTCGGAATGAAATCCGTGTTGACCCGCAGCACCCGGGTTCAAAAAGAGCATCTGGTTGCGATTTTGGTCCCTTTTTACTTGTAAAATGTGGGAATGACCACAGACAAAGATCATCGGTAATCCCATCGAAAAAGTCTCCAATGCATCAGGCTTATAGGACGAAGGTGCTCCCGCAATATGCGTCATGGCGACCGTCACTTGCTCGCAGGTGAAGCGGGCGATTTTAGGAAACATGTTCCGAATGGTTCGGTCATCAATATTCCCATACACTCCATACACAGGCTTCCCAAAACCCATCAGCGTATCCGCCACCGCCACCGAGCCCCAATCTCCCCCATGCCAAATCTGATCGCAAGCTTCCACATGTGGAATCAAACGCGGATCGAGGTAGGAATGGGTATCAGAAAGGACTAAAATTTGCTGCATTATTTGTGCAAAGAGAGAAGTTGACCCGTTGAAATCAAGGTATTAGACTTCCAAAGTGCTTTTTCTGATTCAAAAGCCGCCTTCTTCTCAGCGCTAATTTCCTTCGTCACCCAAGCAGGAGAACCCGCATCCTTCCAAGCAGAATACCAAAAGGACGCCACTCGATGAGAGGATTGAATCATGCGTGCCTGTATCGACGAACCTAACTTAGCACCATAGGCTTGAATAAATTCATCCGTATAATAACGCTGTGTTTTGCCGTAACGCTCCACCATTTTGAATGATTTCTCCTCCCCTAGGGCCTGGCGAACCTCGGTTTCTGCTTTAAACATGTCCGGTAGCATTGCGTGTGACTCTAATAGTACCTGGAAGATGAAATCCTGAGGTTTGGCAATGTACTGAGCTGCTTGAGGCTGATACAAGGCGTAATTCTTTAATTGCGCTTCTGGAACAAGAGATTCCCATAGCACGTGCATCCCTTTTTGGTTCGTTAATTGACCATCGTGATTCTTCGTGGTATGCAATGGAACGTGCGCATCTGATACGTAATGGCCTAAATCAGCCGCATAGAATAAGACAGAATCACGCATCTCTTGCTTAAATGCATTGACTAAACGACCGTATACCCGATTTACCTCCCAAGGCACTAAACCTTCTTTGCGTAAACTGTCGAAAGAATATTTCTTCACGGCTAATTTAAAATCGTGAGGTATGTCTGTCCGGTAATTAGGACCAAAAACGTTCGCATCCATATCCAAATAATGCTTCGAATCCTCCGTCTTATCGTCTTTACGGCGCACGTCAGGGCGAATAGACTGCTGCACGATGTAGTCCTGATTTGCATAGAAAAACAGACCTAAATCTGCTGGCAAAGGATAAATAGCAATCTGTTGCAATGTTTTGTGAGCTAAAAAGCCCCAAGAAACCAAGAAACCACAGACAAGAACAAGGGATAATTTGCGCATATTATTTTTTAGTAAGGAATGTTTTAGGAGCGAATCCGTATTGTTTTTTAAAGGCACGCGTGAAATAAGCTGGGTCATTAAATCCTACTTGGTAGGCAATTTCAGACACATTCCATTGACCTTTTTCTAATAGCAATCGAGCCTGTTGTAAACGAATCGAGCGAATAAATTCGTTTCCAGCCAGCGAAGTTAACATTTTCAATTTACGATACAGCTGCATTTTGCTCATATCCATTGCCTGTTCCAAATGCTCCACATCGAAATCCACCTCATCCAGATGGGCTATAACGACATGTGTCGCTTTAGACAAGAATTCATCTTCAAATACGACTTCCTTTTGCAAATCTTGATTCAGAACAGATTCCTGCCAGCTTTTGCGCAGACGCTCTTTCGCTTCTAATAATTTAGCCACTCGTAATTCCAAAATATCCGCGTGGAATGGTTTGGAAATAAAATCATCCGCGCCGGACTGCATTCCTTCGATTTGGCTTTCTTGGGAGCTTTTAGAGGTCAAAATAACCACTGGAATATGACTCGTCTTCGCATTTTTACGAATCGCTTTACACAAATTCACACCTGACATACCCTGCATCATCCAATCCGTAATTACTACATCAGGCAAATAAGTCAAGGCCATTTCTAAGCCAGTCTCTCCTCGATCTGCTTCTATCACCTGGAAGGTTCCTTCAAAAATCTCGCGAATAAAGGCCCGCATTTCGGTGTGATCTTCTACGATTAATAGGATCTGCTTCTCTTGCAGAATAACCTGAGCTAAGTCGACTTTTTGACTTATTGACTCTTTGACTTCTTTCAACCCAGACTTCACCCACGCTGGATCAAATGCCTCCAGCGTAACAGGGAAATGGATTTTAAAATCAGAACCGGCTCCCAGATCACTTTGGACCTCAATCGAACCTCTGTGCACCTCCATTAACTCTTTACACAAAGAAAGTCCGACACCCGTTCCCACGCGATCCACTTTCTCTGGAATCTGGTAGAAGCGGTCGAAAATATGCTGAATATGTTCCGCACTAATTCCCTTTCCTGTATCAGAAACGTGAATGGAAACGCGTTTAATAGATTCTGTTGTGCCCTGGTACACCTTATGTAATTCCAACCGAATACCGATTATTCCTTCCTCTGGAGTGAATTTAAAGGCATTCGATAATAGATTCGTGACACACTTTTCGATGATATCAGCATCGTAGTACACGAATAAAGATTCCACCGGAGCATCCCACTTCAATTTAATCTGCTTTTGTTGAGCATAGGCATCGAAGCTTTGTTTGATTGAATGCAATTGACGAATCAAATCGTGCTTCTCCACGACGGGTTGGACGTTTCCGGATTCGATTTTGGACAAATCAAGCAGCTGATTGATGAGTCTCAGTAGTTTTTGGGCATTCTGGTAAATCGAATTAATCTTCGTCTTTTGATCTTTATTCAGGCTCGCATTCGAAATGAAATATTTTTCTAATGGACTGGTAATAAGGGTCAAAGGTGTCCGTAATTCGTGAGAGATGTTCGTAAAGAAATGTGTCTTCACCTGCTCTAATTCCTGAATACGTTCCTTTTCGATTTCTTTTAAACGCAAATCAGTTCTAAAGGCCTCACGCACTCGAACCTCTCGAATAAAAGCATAAATAATCGCCGCTAACAGAAAGCCATAAAGAAGGTATGCCCACCAGGTACGGTACCAAGGCGGCAATACGGTAATCTTTAATTCATAGGGTTTTTCTGCCCAAATACCATCCGAATTACTCGCCTTCACCTTAAAAGTATAATCCCCCGGACTCAAGTTTGTATAGGTCACCGAGCGCTGCGTACCCACGAGATTCCACTCCTTTTCAAAGCCTTCTAAATAATAGGCATAGCGGTTGTTTTTAGGTCTCTGGTATTCCAAAGCCACAAAATCCAAACTGAATACCGATTGATCCGGCTGCAATACTAGGTGTTTCGTGGACAAGATATCGTAGGTCAGTGGAGAATTTTCTTCTCCCGCTTCCACATCCTTGTTAAAGATTTTGAGTTTCGTAAAATAGACCGGAGGCACATCTAATCGCATCCGCAGACTATCTGATTTCAAGTAATTCAGTCCATTTACGCCACCAAAAAACAACCAGTTTTGGTTATTCTTCGCAATCGCATTCGTCATAAATTCTTTCCCTTGCAATCCATCCGCTTCTTCGAAATTGACAAATTTCAAAGTCCTTCCATCCATCTTCGATATCCCTCCATTGGTGCTAAACCACATATCCCCTTTGGCATCCTCCACTAAACCACGTAAGGAATTACTTCCCAGACCATCATTTACTGTGTACACCTTAAATCCTTTTTCAGGACCCAGGTATTGGTTCAAACCTCCACCCTGCGTCATCACCCAAATCCGTTTCTGCCGATCTTGGTATATTTTGTTCACGTGATTATAGCTCAAGGCACCCGCTTCCACCGATTTCACATAATGCCGTAATTTCCCCGTGTTCAATTCTAACACATACAAACCAAAACCCACCGTTCCTACCCAAATCTCGTTTCCATTCAAAACCCGAATGGCCGCAATTGATTTATTCAAGAAATTAGCCTTACCTAAATCCGCAAAAGGCACCCGGTATTGTTTGGTCAATGGATTAAAAGCGACCACACCCATCCCGGCCGTTCCTAATAGAAACTCCCCATTAAAGGATTCTAATGTATTAAAATTGGCCTCTCGAATTCCGGGTTTGAAAGGAAAATCCTTCAGCTGGTGGTCTTTGGTAAATAAATTAATCCCCTTACCCCATAAACCTACCCAAACCCCACCATCACCCGAAGGATGGATAAAGTTCACATCGTAGGTCTCTGTGGAATTCAACTTATTACTGGAAGCACTTTGGAGGTAGTGCGTTACCTGCCCTGATTTATGATTGAAATAGGATAAACCCACATTACTTCCTACCCAAACCCCTTTGTCGCCATCTGCTAGCAACGTACTTACCTTATTACTGAGTAAACCTTGTAGTGTATTGGGTTTGTAGCGGAGGACGGCGAAGCGAGGTTTTTGGAAAAAGGAGATATTCAATCCGGCTTCCCAGGTGCCCACCCAGGTATTCTGATTCGCATCCGTAAAAAGACTCATCACAGAATTAGAAGAAAGCCCTAATTCTGGATCGGGATTCGAAGGGATATTGGTGTAGGATTTGAAATCTTCTCCATTCAGCTTATACACCCCGTTATCCGTTCCGATCCAGAGATTTTGTAGCGCGTCTTTGGCAATTGAGGTCACAATATTCTGACGAGACAAAGGGTCAAAAGCTTGGTAGAAAACGACCTTGAATTGCTGGGTCTTGGGCGTGAATCGATAAATACCCCGACCATCCGTTCCTACTAAAATATCCCCATTTTTCGTTTCAAAAAGTGCGCGCACCCGGTAATTATTCGCCCCAAATTGATAGGGAATATAACTGTGTGCATTCAACTGAGATACTAAATACCCCGTCCGCGTTCCCATCCAAACCGTACCAGAAGTATGCTTAAAAAGACGAGCTACTTCCTTCACTAGCGGATTATTCCACTCAGATTCAGCCTTAATGAGTTGATTCGTACGAATATCATAGACCAAATAACCCAGCCCTAAAACAGCCACACCCATTCTGCCTTTACCTATATTGAGAATACTTGGGATATTGGAATTGGACAAATCTTGTCCGGTTGGACCTTTCGTAAAGCGCGTGATTTTACCCGTGGCTAATTCGATCTTGTTCAATCCTGAATTACGCGTTCCCACCCATAAATTACCTTCATCGTCTTCGGCAACTGTAAAAATTTCACTCCCGCTCAGAGTTTTGGGATCACTCGGATCATTGCGGTAAATCTTGAAATTATGGCCATCATAGCGATTCAAACCATCGCCCGTCGCAAACCAAAGAAAGCCTTTCTTGTCTTGGATAACTTTATAAACCGAACTTTGGGATAATCCAGACGCCGTACTTAAACGCTCATAGCGCGTCTGCTTTTGAGCTTGAAGACTCAAAACACTGCACAAGGCCAATAAGAAAATCAGTCTTTTCATACGAATCTTAAAATTAGGGAATATTACCAGGAAATTGGACGGATTTGTCCTGAAATAAGCATTTGCAAGAATTGTCCTCGTATTTGAAAGATTAGTCCTATGCTAAACAATGCCACCCCTGTAATTTTGGGACAAGAATTTTTCTTCGATATGAATAAAACATTTGTTTCATTTAACGTAAAGAATTCAGGAAATAAACTTCCTAAATACCAGCAGTTAGTGAATTCACTTTTGCAGGATATTGAGATGGGAGAATTAAAACCTGGCGAGCGATTGCCTTCCATTAATGAGGCTTCGGAAGAATGCTACCTTTCCCGCGACACCGTGGAAAGAGCCTATACCGAGTTACATAAAATGGGTGCGATCACGTCCATTTTCCGCAAAGGTTATTTCATCTCAGAATCGAGCTTGAAGGTAAAGACGAAAGTCCTTTTCTTGATCGGTCGGATGACAGAAACAAACCAAACGTTGTACAATGCGTTTCTTGACCATTTTGGCAAAAATGTGATGGTGGATATTTATACCTATCAATACAAGCCTAGAGAGTTTAAGGAAATCATCGGACAACAATTAGGCAATTACCATTACTACCTAATTCAACCGCATTTAATCGATGAGGATGAGGAAACGGTGAAAATATTACAGAAAATAGCGGGGGATCGCTTGATTTTATTGGACCAAAACTTCGGAACCATCCGTCACTCCAGTCTCATCTGCCCACCTAACCCATCGCTTAAAAAGATTTTTAATACCCAACTAAACCTGTTTAATAAGTACCGCAGCCTTAATTTAGTGTTAAGCGAAGACGAATACTTCGATCCTGAATTAATCAATGCGTGTAGTGAATTCTGCGAAGCAAATTCATTGAATTTCCAAGTATTAGATGGCCTAGAAGAAGACGACTACCGACAAAATGAGATTTATTTCACGCTGTCAGACACCGATCTTTTCCAGGCCATCAAATACGCGGAGAAAAAGAACTGGACTTTAGGTCAAGATATTGGCATCATTTCCTTGAATGATCATCCATTTAAGGAAATAATAGCTGGAGGAATCACGGTGGTGAGTACTCATCCGGAGAAGTTAGGCCAAAAAGCGGCCGAAATGATCCTTAACAATCAAAAGACGGCTGAGATCATCGAACCCAGCCTGATTATACGACTATCACTTTAGGGTTTTATTTTGCTGAAAAAGGGCCGTGGTTTCACGGCCTATTTTTTTTCACGTAATCGATGTTTCGTTGAATCCCTTTCAGCTTGGTACGCTTTATCGCAGAATAGTGAAATAAGGTCTGAAAAACTTCTTCAGATAATCCCTCCCAATCGACATCGTGTAAATTCGTATCAAATCTCGGTTCATTGTGTGGCTTCGAAAAGCGATTCCAAGGACACACATCTTGGCAGATATCACAACCAAAAATCCAGTTTTGAAAATCCCCCTGCAAACTGGCCGGCATCTGATCCTTTAATTCGATTGTAAAATAGGAAATACATTTGCTCCCATCCACCACATAGGGCGTTATAGCCTCCGTAGGACAAGCGTCGATACAACGTGTGCAGGTACCACAAAAGTCATTGATAGGCCCATCTGCTGTAGCAGGTAAATCAATCAGCAGCTCTGCTAGGAAATAAAAACTCCCCTGCTTCGGGATAATCAAATTCGCATTCTTCCCTATCCAACCCAAACCAGCTTTCTTTGCCCAGGCTTTCTCTAATACAGGAGCGGAATCCACGAACATGCGTCCTGAAAACTCCCCCAAATCATGTTGCAAGGCATCCCATAAATCTTGCATTTTATCCTTAATAACCCGGTGGTAATCTTCACCGTAAGCATACTTCGAAATTTTATAGCGGTCGAAGGCGATTTCTTGAGCTGGAAAATAATTATATACGAGCGAAACAACAGTTTGACATCCATCCACCAGTTTTCTAGGATCGAGGCGCTTATCGAAATGATTCGCCATGTAGGCCATTTCACCGTGTTGATTCGAGTTTAACCACGCTTCTAAATGCGGCGCTTCTTCCTCTAAGAATCCTGCTTCTGAAATTCCGCAAAAGGCAAAACCATACTGCTGTGCTTTGGCCTTAATTAAAGAAGAAATTTGCGCTGGACTTTTTGACATTTGCTTAAAATTACGAAGGCCGTTTCACTTATGCCAAAGTGTCATAAAATTGTTTTTGGTATTGAATTTGTAAAGAGAAGAACGCAATCGTAATTTTGTACCATGAAAAAGAAAGAAAACGAACAAACGCCTGAGGAAGAAATTATCAATCAAACAGAAGAAACAAGCCCAGAAACGGAAGAAACAGCTCCTGTCGATGAATTAGCGGAGATGAAAGAGAAATACCTTCGCCTCTATTCAGACTTCGAAAATTTCCGTAAACGTACAGCTAAAGAGAAAATAGAACTCATCCAAACCGCATCGCAACGTTTAATCGTTGACTTATTACCTGTCATCGATGACTATGAGCGTGCGTTAGCCAACGCACCCGAAGGAGAAATCTCCGAAGGAACGCAATTAATCTTCACGAAGATCGGTAACATTTTACAATCCAAAGGATTGAAAGAATTACCCGCTAAAGGCGAAGTATTCGACGCAGAAATCCACGATTGCATCACGCAATTCCCTGCCCCTTCTGAAGAGGAAAAAGGCAAAGTGGTCGAAGTAGTTGAGAAAGGATATACATTGAATGAAAAGGTCATCCGCTTTGCGAAAGTGGTGGTTGGAAATTAATAGATAATGGCGCAAAAAAGAGATTATTACGAGATTTTAGGAGTTTCTAAATCCGCATCGGAGGACGAGATCAAGAAGGCATACCGCAAAATGGCGGTGAAGTACCATCCAGATAAGAATCCAGATAACAAGGAGGCAGAAGAGAAATTCAAGGAAGCAGCGGAAGCCTATGAGGTTTTAAGCAATTCCCAAAAGAAGGCACAATATGACCGTTTCGGTCACGCTGGAATGGGTGGCGCTGCTGGCGGTGGTTTTGGCGGTGGCGGCATGAACATGGAAGATATCTTCTCTCAGTTTGGAGATATTTTTGGTGGTGGAGATGAAAGTCCATTCGGAAGCTTCTTTAACCAAGGTCGTGGCGGCGGAAGACGTCAACGTAGAGGAACAGATCTTCGAATCAAATTGAAGCTAAATCTAGAAGAGATCGCGAATGGCGTAGAAAAGAAAATCAAGGTGAAGCGTCACGTAGCTTGTAAATCTTGCTCCGGTAACGGTTCTAAAAACGGAACTGACTTGAAAACATGCGGCACTTGCCAAGGTTCAGGTCAAGTGCGTCAAGTTCAACAAACGATGCTAGGCCAAATGGTCACTTCTTCAACTTGCCCTCACTGTAATGGAGAAGGCAAAACGGTAGGATCTAAATGTGGGGATTGTTTTGGTGAAGGACGCGTATTAGAAGAAGAAATCATTCCAATCAAAATCCCAGCTGGTGTTTCAAACGATATGCAGCTGTCGATGTCTGGAAAAGGAAACGTTCCCCCTCGTGGTGGCGTGGCCGGTGATTTGTTAATCGTCATTGAAGAAGAAGCACACGATCTATTGTACCGCGACGGCAACAATGTAATCTATGATCTATACGTCAACTTCGTGGATGCTGCCTTAGGCACTTCCGTAGAAGTTCCTACCATCGGTGGAAAAGCAAAGATTACCTTAGATGCAGGAACGCAAAGTGGTAAAATCCTCCGCTTAAAAGGCAAAGGCATCAAAGAACTGAATGGATACTCGATCGGTGATCAATTAGTGCACGTGAATATTTGGACACCTAAGCAAGTAAGTAAAGAGGAAACAGAATTATTAGAAAAACTCCGTGCCTCCCCTAACTTCGCCCCGCAACCTGGGAAAGCGGAGAAAGGATTCTTTCATAAGGTGAGGGATATGTTTTCATAGAAAAAGCGAAGTATTTCAAAGCATAAAGAATAAAGCACAAAGAATAAAGAATAAAGTTGGAACAAAAAGAGCGGCAAATGCCGCTCTTTTTGTTATTTCAGCAATATAAAATACTTCATAAGATCATCGCCGAAGGCGATACAAACTTTATACTTTATACTTTATGCTCTATTATTTACTACTGCAACCTACCCATCTGCTTCGTAAACTTCGCCTCTAATGCCTGGTATTTCGCAGGGTTCACTTTCGAAGCCTTTAATGCAGAGACCACTAAGTTCATTTCGTAGATGGCTATTTGGACATCACGTTCGTGGTACGCATAGCGACCATCTAAATAGTAATCTAGTAATTGATCATCGCGATCCACCATCCGCTTAGCGATCCGTAGTGCAGATGTAGCATCACCCACAGCAATATACAATTCTACCATCGAAGCGGAGAATTGATCGTAAGGAAAGACTTTGTCTGGCATTTTTTGGTCTAAAAAATCCAAAACTTTCTTCGCCTTCGTATAATTTCCTTCGCGCACTAATTGATCTGCTAAACGGTACACGCTTAAACGAGCCGTTACAGATGGAATTCCTAAGTAGAAATCACCGTGATAATAGATCTTATCATTATCTAAGCCTCTCCAATACATCTTTTTCAAGATATTGTCCGACATGATTTGGGTATTTACATAGCCATCATTCGCGCCTGGAATCTTGAAAGGCATTAAACGATACGCGTAGCCTTCTAGTTGCATAGATTCCTTTAAACCTAAATATTGGTCATTAGGCAACGTGGATGCAAAATAGATCGGACGTTTCCAGCCAGAGATCGCGTTGTTTGAGATGATCTCTAATTGAATCAATTCCCCTTTGTAGATGTTGTGCGATGGTAATTTCCAACCTAGCGCTGGTGACATATACGGAACAAATTGCTTAGGGAACCAGTTCGTTTTAGCTACTGCAGCGATGTCCACTGGAATCACTACGGAATCTGTAGGCAAAGTATTGATGGTCTCCCCTAATTGCGTTTGCTCTTGGATCGATGGGCTGTCTTTATGCAATAAGTCCAAATAATCCGGTAATGACATCGCGTTCAAACCTGGTTTCGGGTTGTACAAAATCTGATCGTTTACCCCCTCCATTAATTGATCTTTCGATAAAAGAATCGGTAAAGCTTGGGATTCGTAAGTCTTGCGCTTCATTTGATCGATGTACCAGTCTGTTCCTAATAGAGACAAATTACACACGCGAACGTCAGTTCTAAATCCTTCGACTTCTTGTACATACCAAAGTGGGAACGTATCGTTATCCCCTCCCGTAAATAGAATCGCATTCGGAGCGCAGGAATTTAAGAGGTTTTTGGCAAAATCAATCTGATGGTAGCGATCACTACGGTCATGGTCATCCCAGTTTTGCTGTGCTAAAATCGCCGGAGCCGTTAAACCTAATAAGGCAGCAATCGCCCATTTGGTCTTATCTGCTTTCACAAACTTCTGAATAAACTCTAGAATTTGCATCACAGCAAATCCCGCCCAAATCGACATAAAGTAGAATGAACCCACGAAGATATAATCACGCTCACGCGGTTCTGTAGGTGGTGAATTCAGGTAAACGGTTAACGCCACACCCGTTAAGACAAACATCAAAATCGTCACCAAAAGGTCCTTATCATTCTTGCGAAGCATGTAGAAGAAACCTAACAGCACAAAGATGATGGGTAAGAAGAAATAATTGTTACGCGCCTTATTGTTGCGTAAAATATCGGGTAATTTCGACGTATCCTCGAACGTATTGATGGCCCATGCATCTTGGAAATCACTTTCGCGACCCACAAAATTCCACAGTAAATAGCGCATGTACATATGCCCTAATTGATGCGTAAATAGGAATTCTAGGTTCTTGCCAAAACTTGGCTTCTCCCCAGCCGGAATACCTAACATCTCTTGGTACAACTTCACGTGATTCGCTTGATTGGAATAAACGCGAGGTAATAACATCATTTGGGTCTTATCGTATTCATACACTGGTTTCTTCGTGTATTCTACATATTTCCCATCCTTCATTTTGTATACAGGTGTTTCCGCACCTTCTTTATAACCCGTCACTTCTGCTGTATAAACAGGGCCATAGATTAACGATCGCTCGCCATATTGCTCGCGTTTCAAATACTTCAAGAAGTTCAAGATATTGCTCGGGTCGTTCTCATTAATAGGCGTATTGTACCCTGAACGCACTAAAGCTACCGTATAGGTAGAATAACCGATCAGTAAGAAAACGAATGAGAATAGGGCTACGTTGAGTACTTCCTTTCCTTTGGCATACGAATAACGAATCCCAAAAACCACCGCAGCAATCAATAAAATCAAGAAAACAATCGCTCCAGAACCATACGAGAAACCCAAGGTATTCACGAAAGTCAACTCAAATTGGAAGGCCAAACTAGGTAAACCGGGGATTATTCCCGCATTGATAATACCTAAAATAAAGAGCGCAGCTAAAATCGAAATCACCCCACCCGTTAAGGTAGGTTTCTCATAGCGTTTGAAATAATACAATAATCCCAAAGCTGGAAGGGTCACTAAGTTCAATAAGTGGACGCCAATCGACAATCCCACCAAATAGGCGATGAATAAAATCCAACGATTCGATTCCGCTCTATCTTCCACTAATTCCCACTTGAACGCCGCCCAAACCACGATCGCCGTAAAGAAAGACGACATCGCATACACTTCGGCTTCCACAGCTGAGAACCAAAACGTATCAGAGAATGTATATATCAAAGATCCTACCACACCAGATGCCAATAAACCAAAGCGCTCATTTGCATTCAAGTCTTCAAACGACTTCTTGATCATCTTACGACCGATCATCACGATGGTCCAATGCAAGAATAAAATAGTCAAGGCACTACTGACAACAGACATCATATTTACCCAATAAGCCACTTTCGTCACATCGCCTAAAGCTAGCAAAGAGAACATACGACCTAATAAAAGGAATAAAGGTGCCCCAGGAGGGTGAGGTACTTGTAATTTATAAGCACAGGCAATGAACTCACCACAGTCCCAAAAAGAGGCCGTAGGTTCCACCGTCAAAGTATAAGTGATCAAGGCAATAAAGAAAACTCCCCAGCCTGTCCAATTATTTAATTTTTTAAAACTCCACATAGGTCAGATTAATTAAACTGTTTTAAGAAACGAACGTCATTCTCTGTGAATAAACGTAAGTCTTTGATCTGGTATTTTAACATCGTAATGCGCTCGATTCCCATTCCAAAGGCAAAGCCATTGTACTTCTTCGAGTCAATACCCACATTTTCCAATACATTCGGATCCACCATTCCGGCTCCGGCAATTTCTACCCAACCCGCACCTTTACAGACATTACATCCATCGCCTTTACACAATAAACAAGTAATGTCCATTTCGGCGCTAGGCTCCGTAAATGGGAAATAAGACGGACGGAAACGCACTTTCGTGTCTTTACCGAACATCTCTTTGGCAAAATGATACAAGGTATCCTTCAGATCCTTAAAACTTACTTGCTCATCCACATAAAGTCCTTCCACTTGGTGGAAAAGGCAATGGGCGCGCGCTGAAATCGCTTCGTTCCGATACACACGTCCTGGCATTACCGAGCGAATCGGCGGCTTTTGGTGTTGCATTAAACGAATCTGAACGTTAGACGTATGTGTACGTAATAAAACATCATCCTGAATCTCTCCAGCCCCTTTTTCAATGAAAAAAGTATCCTGCATTTCGCGTGCCGGGTGATTCGCTGGAAAGTTTAAGGCCGTAAAATTATAGAAATCCGTTTCGATCTCCGGTCCATCTGAAACCGAGAAACCCATCCGGTTAAATATCTCCAAAATACGCGCTCTCACCTTCGTCAACGGATGAAGGCTACCTTGCGAAATCGGGTTATATAGGGTTAAATCAGAGGGAACCTCGAAGCCAGCCGCATTGCCTGCAAAGGATTCTTGCGCTTCTGCAAACTTCGATTCTGCTGAATTCTTCAAGCCATTTAACGATTGACCTACTTCGCGGCGATTCTCAGCTGCTACATTTTTCAACTCATCAAATAGAGAAGCTAAGCGGCTCTTGCGACCGACAAATTGATTACGAAAAGATTCTAGTTCGCCTTCATTTGAAATGACAAAAGCATCAATTTCGGCCTGAAGAGCCTTTATTTGTTCATTCATTTGTGTAATTATAAAATGCGGAAACCAATAGTTGCCTGGTAATAACTCGGTTTTTGTGAATAAGTAAAACCGTTAGGAACGGCTACTGTATTTTTTAATTCTGACATCGCACCTTCGTAGCGTAGATCTAGCGATAAGTTTAAGATATCAAATCCAATACCCGCTTGATAAGAGAAGCTAGAGCGATTAATAATGTCTTGGGAAGTGCCTGAAAAATAGGATTTAACGGCTGCATCTGGATTCGTCGAAGCGGATATAGCGTAAGAAGCCACTGGACCTGCCATCACACGTAATGGGCCTAATTTAACTCCTAGGAGCAAAGGCACATCCAATGATTTTTGGGAGAATCCAACCACACCTTGATTCGTCGTTAATGAATTAAGGACGTCCACATTCACTTCTTTAGCTGCAAAATACACTTCTGGTTGAAAGAAAACAGTACGGCCAATGCGTGCAAATGCACCTAATTGATAACCCGTCTTATTTTCTAAATTAGCGCTTAGACTAGCCACTTTGACGGAGGAAAGATTTACCCCTCCCTTAATTCCGATTCTAAAATAATCCGCTCGAGAGTGCTTTTGAGCTGTAGCTACAGATAGGATGCCCATTACAAGGGCCAATGTCAATACTGATTTTAAGGCTTTCATGGCTATAGTGTTTTATTAACTTGTAAAATTATCCTTTTTCATCCGAAAAAAAAGAAAAAACGAAATCAAAGCGTAAATTTGGGTATAAATATTCCTCCCCCAAATGGCCAAAGCTAAAACGTCTTTTTTCTGTCAATCGTGTGGTCACTCCGCGCCGAAGTGGTTAGGTAAGTGCCCGTCTTGCGGAGAATGGAATACGTTCGTGGAGGAACTAGTGGAAGCGACTAACCATCCGGCGGAGGTTTGGAAGACGAAAGGAAGTCCGAAATCTGCCGCGAAGCCTAAATTATTAAACGAAGTTAGCTTCGAAAACCTGCCTAAACTGACCTGTTCTGACCCCGAATTCAACCGGGTTTTAGGTGGCGGAATCGTTCCCGGTTCCTTGGTATTAATCGGTGGAGAACCGGGCATCGGAAAATCTACCCTTTTATTGCAAGTAGCCCTTTCTTTAACGCAAACACGTGTTTTATACGTGACCGGCGAGGAATCGGAACAGCAAATTAAACTGAGAGCGGATCGTTTAGCGGCGAAATCTGACTCTTTATATATTCTAACGGAGACGAATACGCAATCGATCTTTAGGCATCTGGTAGATTTAGAACCAGAATTAATCATCGTCGATTCGATACAGACCCTGTTTTCAGATCAAATCGAATCTGGCCCAGGTTCCGTTTCGCAGATTCGGGAATGTGCATTGGAATTAATGCGATTTGCGAAGGAAAGCGGCACCCCCATCTTTTTGGTAGGTCACATTACCAAAGAAGGTTCCATCGCCGGTCCTAAAGTCCTAGAACACCTAGTGGATACCGTTTTGCAATTCGAAGGAGATCGGCATATGATTTACCGAATTTTACGCACGACTAAGAACCGTTTTGGCTCTACCTCTGAATTAGGGATCTATGAAATGCTAGGAAGTGGATTGCGACCTGTCACTAATCCATCAGAAATCCTCTTATCGCAACGCGATGAACCCTCTTCCGGTATCGCCATTGGAACATTAATGGAAGGAAATCGCCCATTACTCGTTGAAATACAATCCTTGGTAAGCGCCTCTTCGTATGGAAATGCCCAGAGGACAGCCAACGGATATGATGGTAAGCGACTAAGTATGTTGATTGCCGTTTTGGAGAAAAGAGGCGGCTATAAATTAGCGACACAAGACGTTTTCTTGAATATTACGGGCGGAATACGCGTGGACGATCCGGCATTGGATTTAGCTACTTGTATGTCCCTAGTCTCTTCGTATGAGGACAAAATCATCGATTCATCCATCTGTTTTGCAGCAGAGGTTGGACTTGGTGGGGAATTACGTTCGGTGACTCGGATAGATCAGCGAATCGCTGAGGCGGAAAAATTAGGCTTTAAGGAGATTTGGATCAGTAAGTACAATTTGAAAGGATTGAATTACAAGCCGAATAAAATCAAAGTCCAGACAGCTGCGACTTTATTGGATGTTATTCTGCACATTTGGCGTCAAAAATAGCCGCCGGATATTCCACTTCTAGCAAGTGTAAACCATGTGCAGGAACTGCCCGACCAGCTTTGCAGCGGTCTTTCGAGTCTAAAATTTCTTGCAATTGCGTTTTATTCATTCGCCCCTGCCCTATTTCGAGTAAAGTCCCCACCACCGCACGCACCATACCGCGCAAGAACCGATTTCCTTGAATGGTAAACACTAACTCTTCGCCCCGCCAAGCCCAAAACGCCTGCATAATCGTGCACTCAAAGGTCGCTACCTCAGTCTTAACTTTCGAGAAACATTGGTAATCGGTGTGGTGAAAAAATAAAGCCGCCGCTTCGTTCATCGCGTCTACATCCAATTCGACACCGAAACGATAGGCGTATTTCGCATTAAAAGGACTCTTCGCGGGACTAATACGGTATTCATAGGTCCTCGAAAGGGCTGCAAAACGCGCGTGAAAATCATCAGCCACCTGGTAAATTCCCTGAACCGCTAAAGAGTCAGGCAACATTCGGTTTAACCGAAATACCCAGTTTTCTTTCACCGTTTTCCCAGAAGGCAAATCGAAGTGGGCAAACTGCTGGTGTGCATGCACGCCTGTATCTGTGCGTGAACTACCCACAATTTCGAGCAAAGACCCTAGTAATAAACTTAATTTATCCTGCAAAACCGACTGAACCGTCGTTGCATTGGGCTGAATTTGGTAGCCATGAAAAGAGCCGCCATCGTACGAAAAAGCGAGTAGATAGCGGCTCATTTTACTTATTTCAGTAGAGCAGTTTCTAGCGCCGTATCAAAAGATTGATACGCAGCAGCCACTGTACTAAGTTTAGCTCCATCAGCGATCATGTCCGATCCCTGAACCGTTCCTAACACAGAGAATGCAACACCATGTGCTTGTAAAGCAGATTCAAAGGCAGCTTTTTTCGAAGCATCCACCGAGACTACCACACGAGATTGTGCTTCACCGAACCAGAACGCATCCTGACGAATGCTCGCTTCTGAATTCACACTAAATCCTAATCCACGTGGGAACGAAGATTCAGCTAAGGTTACTAATAAACCTCCATCGGAGACGTCGTGAGCGGATTCAATTAATCTGTTTTCAATGACCGAAACAATGGCCTTTTGCAGTTTTTGTTCTGTAGGAAGGTCAAAATGCGGTGCTGGAGTTGCTTTGATCCCTTTGTATGAATACACATATTCTGAAGAAGCAATATCATTTACTGATTCACCCACTAAATAGATGGCATCCCCTTCTTTTTTGAAGTCCAAAGTCATCTTATTCGCAGGATCCTCTAAAATACCTAACATACCGATGGTAGGCGTTGGGAAAACTGGACCTTCGTCAGAAGATTGGTTATAGAAGGAAACGTTTCCACCTGTTACAGGCGTTTCGAAAGCCTCACACGATTTCTTCATCCCATTGATGGCACCCACAAATTGCCAGTATACTTCTGGAACATAGGGATTACCAAAGTTCAAACAGTTCGTAATCGCCACCGGAACACCACCCGAACATACGATGTTACGAGCCGCTTCCGCTACAGCCATCGCAGTTCCTTCTTCGGGATCAGCGTTTACATAGCGTGAATTACAATCTACGGTAATAACAATGGATTTTTGAGACCCGTGTACTTTCACAACCGCCGCATCCGAAGGTGCATTGGTATTGCGATTCGCACGGCCAATCGATGAATCATATTGTTGAGCCACCCACTTCTTAGAAGCGATGTTCGGGTGATTCATCATATAGTTCAAGGCCTTAGGCAATTCTTCCTTAGGCAAATCAGCTACAGAATCAATCTTAAATTTCTTGAATTCTTGGAAGTAAGCAGGCTCTTTGTACTCGCGGTGGTAAACTGGAGCACCACCACCTAAGACTAAATCGTCCGCTGGAACGTCAGCTACTAAAACCCCATCTTGATAGAATTCAAGGCGTTTTGTATCTGTAACGGTACCGATTTGCTCGCAATTTAAATCCCACTTATCAAAAATACGTTTTGCTTCCTGCTCACGACCTTTTTCTACCACGATTAACATACGCTCCTGAGATTCTGATAATAAAATCTCGAATGGTTGCATGTTCGGTTGACGTGTAGGCACTTTGGAAAGATCAATAATCATCCCGTGTTCTCCTTTCGCAGACATTTCTGAAGTCGAGCAAATAATACCCGCCGCACCCATATCCTGAATACCGATGACACAACCTGCTTCGATGATTTCCAAAGAAGCCTCTAACAACAATTTCTCTTGGAATGGATCCCCTACTTGAACCGCAGGTAATTTCTCCGACGATTTCGCCGTGATATCTTCCGAGGCAAAACTTGCCCCACCAATTCCATCTTTACCTGTCGCAGATCCCACGATAAACACCGGGTTACCCACGCCGTAAGAAATAGCAGACGCCTGCGTACCTACTTTTAATATACCTGCTGAAAACGCATTAACTAGCGGATTCACATTATAACAATCATCGAATTGAACTTCACCACCCACGGTAGGAATTCCAAAGGCATTACCATAATCTCCAATCCCCTTCACGACACCTTTCACTAACCACTTCGTTTTAGCTAAATCAATATTACCAAAACGTAAAGAATTCAATTGCGCAATCGGACGCGCACCCATCGTGAAAATATCCCGATTGATACCACCTACCCCAGTAGCCGCACCTTGGTAAGGCTCTAAAGCTGATGGGTGATTATGTGATTCAATCTTGAAAGCGCACCCTAATCCATCTCCTAAATCAACCAAACCGGCATTTTCCTCACCCGCTTTCGCTAACATACGTGGTGAGTCTCTAGGCAAAGTCTTCAACCAAACGATTGAATTCTTATAGCTGCAGTGCTCAGACCACATAACAGAGAAAATCGACAATTCGGTAAAATTAGGCTTGCGACCTAAAATCTCCTGAATGCGATCATACTCTTCGGGCAATAATCCTAATTTTTGGGCTGTTTCGACGGTGGGAAGGGTTCCGATTGATTCCACTTAATTGAGTTTAAAATTGAAATGCAAAGATAGGAAATCTTACTAAATGGTGAGTGGTAAATGGTAAATGAAAAATGATTTTTTATTGGAACTTGACCTATTCACCATTTAACATCCACCATTTACCATTTACCACTCACCATTTACCATCCTGTCTACCATTTACCATCCTGTCTACCATTTACCATCCCATTCACCATTCACCACTCACCATTTACCATTTAAACAGACTTTCTTTAAATCCCCCAATACTCCCGATCCTCCGGTACATCGACGTCCCTGAATTTATCAGAGAAATGAATAATTTCACAAAGCATCGGGTTTTGACGCCAAAACTTCCCTAAACCCTGATCACCGCTCCATCGATTAAACAAAGGTCTCAACGATGATGGAATCAATACAGGCGGAGAATTCACGCCTTGAAAAGAAGCGACAACGGCTCTATTGGGATTAGCCAGCGAAGTTAAATTCTTTAAATGACTAGAAGTTAAAAAAGGTAAATCACACAAGAGCACTAACACATCTTTGGAAAAATCAATCGTTTTCAAGCCCACTGCTAACGATTCTCCCATTCCTTTTCCCCAATGTTCTACCTGAATAAAAGATAAGGAAGGAAACTCTTTTTGTAAATGCTCGATGATGCGAATGGATTGATCCACTTCAGCACCTAAACAAACTTGAACTTCTTTACAGACACTAAAAGCGAGGCGAATGGACCGCTCTAACAGGCTTTGGCCCTGATACACTAGTAATTGTTTGGCTTCTCCTAAACGGGACGAAGCGCCCGCTGCTAAAATTAATCCGGTCATCTGTTCTTTTGAATTTCACTAATTTAAATAAAAATAATTAAAGCAGAGGTGCTAATTTTAGGGAATGCTTCGAGAAAACGAAATCCAATTTATTCAAGAAAATCTCCACAGAGATCCGGTTGCGATTGCCCTAGAAGCAGCAAAATACCCCGATTTAGACATTCCTCTTTTAGTGGGCCAAATAAAAGCCAGACAAAAACTTAAAGACAAAATGCCTCATTGGGTGGCGAATGAAAAGGTATTCTTCCCTCCTGCTTTGGCATTAGAACAATCATCCTCAGAAGATACAGCAAACTTTAAGGCTTCCCTACTGCATGGAAAAGTCGTGGACCTAACGGGGGGAATGGGATTAGATAGCTTCGCATTCGCAAAAGCAGGCTGCGAGGTGGATTACATCGAAAGACAGGTCGAACTTGCGAAAATCACCGCGTTCAATCACGCACAATTAAATGCTGGAAACATCCAGCACCACACCGGCAATAGTTTAGAATGGCTTTCAGATTGTGTGGAATTTTTCGACTTCATTTATGTGGATCCCGCTAGAAGAGATGGCGACGGCAACAAAGTAGTCCTATTACAAGATTGTGAACCCAATGCGCTTGAATTAATCCCCTATATCAACGATAAAACCAGTTTACTGGTAAAAACGAGTCCTTTATTGGATTTAGATCGGGCCACGAAGGAATTACAAGGGGTAGAAAAAATTTACATTGTTTGCTTTAAAAACGAGGTGAAAGAGTTGCTCTTTTTAAAAACTGCGCAATCTTCGGAAGATCCTTCCGTCGAAGTCATTGAATTAAGTCAAGTTGATTCCCGCCTATTTAAGGGTAAGAAATCATTAGAATCAGAAAGCATTTGCGATTTAGGTCCTGTTTCAAATTTTCTCTACGAACCTCACGCAGGAATTTTAAAGGCAGGATTCTTCAAACTGGTAGGTAATAGATTGAAGAAAATTGCCCCTAATACTCATTTATATACTTCGGAAGACCTACACACTAATTTTGCGGGGAGAACGTTTGAAGTTTTGGCTGAGGGACCTTTGGAAAAAAAATGGATTAAGTCCGTTTTACCAGGCTTACAAGCGAATATTTCTACCCGAAATTTCCCAATCAAAGCAGATGAAATTCGAAAGAAATTCCTTTTGAAAGATGGAGGAGAATTGACTCTTTTCGCTTTCAGAGATCAAGCAAACAAAAACAAGGTTGTCCTAGCTAAAAAAATCTCCTAACTTTAATAAAAATTTCACCCTATGAAGCAGCTCGCGATCCTCCTTTTCCTTTCTGTTTTCGCTTTCCAAGCGTCAGCTCAAGTTTTCTCCGGCATGTCTGAAGTAGACAAGTCTAAGAAAGAAGGTGTTTATACTTTCTTGAATACGCAGGAAAAATATGCGAAAGCAAGCTGGAAAGCTTATTTGAGCAAATTTGGCAAAGTGATTGAAGGAAAAAATGGCTCCTTTTCTAGTTCTGATATCAGAATCGCAGGAATCTCTGACAGCCCATTAATCGTTGTTTCTAAAGTTTCAGAAGAAAATAAGAAAGTGAAATTATTTGTCTCTATTGCCACTGGAACTGACGAATACATCCAAACGGGGCACGTAAAATTAAGTGAAACGAGCACGTGGATCGAGGATTTTATCAAAATCGTAGATCTAGAAGAAGCGGTAAGAATCGAGGAAAATAAATTAGCTGAATTAGTCTCAGCTCAAGCGAAGAACAGCAAACAAGCGGAACGTTTAATTCGTGAATTGGACTCTAATACTCGCCAAATCAACAACTTAGAGGAGCGATTAAAAGAGGCTAAAATCGAAAAAGAAAAGATTTTAACAAATCAGGTTCAGAATAAAGTCGATCAAAAAACGAAAGAAGAGGAAATTGCGGCACAGAAAACAGCAGTAGAATCGGCGAAACAAAAAATCAAATGAAGCAACTGATCATCGCATTTTTCACCATATCCTTGTTCTGCAACTTTGGCAGAGTGGAATATTCGGCACTGAATCCGAAAGCAAAAACGATCCAAACGGATTCTACAGCCAGAATAGCGGCGGCGAATCCCTCTAAAGTAGTTCCAAGCGAGTTAACAGCAGAGCAAGAATCACCAGAAGCTTCTGATGAAAGCGCTGGCTGGGCAAAATATGTAGCTTTAGGCATTAGAGCCTTTTTTGCGACTTTGTTAAAAATCTTGGTAGCCTAATATGCTATCCTACTCCATTTCCACTCCTGTTCAGGCTCCAGTTAGCCACGTAAAAGAACTTTTTACTGATGAATTGCTAGTTAAATTATCCCCTCCCTTCCCTACAGTCGCTTTGCAGCGATTTGATGGTTGCAAGAAAGACGATAATGTCATTCTTGTCATTAACCTAGTTTTCATGAAAGTCACTTGGAGTTCACTTATCATTGAAGACCAAGAAACGGACGATGAATGGTATTTTATCGACCAAGGGATCAAAATGCCCTTTGGTTTACAGTATTGGCAACACAAGCATCGAGTTAAGAAAACCTCCGAAGGCGCTTGTGAAATTATCGATGAAATTTCGTTTGATACACATAACGCATTTTTGAATTACCTTCTTTTCCCCTTTCTTTGGGGAATGATTTTCTACCGAAAACCTTTTTATAAAAAGTATTTATCCCTCATCAACCCGCTATGAAATTAACCTTAACGAATAAGATTATCATTGGTTTTATCCTTGGCCTCGTCCTGGGAGAGTTCTTTTTCCTTTATTTTGCCCCAGAAGTTAGCCATGATTTAGGAGCAAAAGTCCAAATCGTTTCCAAGATTTTCCTTCGCCTAATCAAAATGATCGTGGGACCATTAGTATTCTGTACACTGGTGGTAGGTATTGCGAAACTAGGCGACTTTAAAGCCGTTGGCCGTATTGGAATCAAAACTATCGGTTATTTTTATTTTGCAACCATTCTTTCTTTAGTAACCGGTTTAGTAGTGGTAAACCTAACGCAACCCGGCAGCTTGCAAAGCTGGCCTAAACCGGCCGCAGGAACTGAAACAGGCATAGACGCTTCCAAAGCTAAAACGATGGAAGATTTCATCTTGCACATTTTCCCAGACAGCTTTTTCAAGGCTTTGGCAGAAAACGAAATCCTTCAAATCGTTATCTTCTCCCTTTTCTTTGGCGTCGCTTTAGGCTCCATCGGTGAAGTAGGGAAACGCTTAATTCACGTCATTGAAAATTTAGCAGAGGTCATCTTCAAAATGGTGAACTATGTCATGGAAGTGGCTCCTTACGCGGTATTTGCAGCAATGACCACCGTGGTTGCGAATAAAGGTTTGAGTATTTTGATCAGCTATGGCTATTTAATGATCTGCTTTATGGGCGGTCTTTTATTCTTTACTGTGGTGATTTTATGGATCATTTGCCTCGTGAACGGGATTCCGTATTGGAAGCTTTTGAAAGAATTAAAAGAGGCCTTATTGATCTCTTTCTCGACTGCGAGCTCTGAGGCGTCCTTCCCACAAACAATTGCGGCTTTGGAGAAATTCGGCTGTAGCAGACGTATAGTGGGCTTTGTATTGCCTTTAGGATACAGTTTTAACTTGGATGGGTCGATGTTATATATGACCTTCGCGACCGGATTTATTGCCCAGGCTTATGGCGTTCATCTAAGTTTAGAGCAACAAATTACGATGCTATTGACTCTGATGATTACGTCCAAAGGTATAGCCGGCGTTCCTCGCGCCTCACTAGTAATTATCGCAGGAACCCTAACGATGTTCAATCTTCCAGCCGAAGGAATTGCCTTATTATTAGGGGTGGATCCTTTCTTAGATATGGGTAGAACGGTAACTTCGGTAGCAGGAAATGGTGTGGCGACTTGTGTGGTTTCGAAATGGGAAGGAGAATTTAATCCGCCTTTGGCAGATTAATTTTCTGATCAAAGGTCATTTGAACGGCTTTACGAGCTGGGATAATGGAGGCTAAAAAAGTGATTACCATCACCACTAACGCAGTCATCAAAAAATCTAGCCATTCCATTTGAATGGGATAAGCATCAATCAAAGCGTTCGGGATTCCCAATGGGATAATTCCGAACGTTTGTTGTATCCAGCCGAGCGCAAAACCGAGCAACATACCTACAACGGCCCCAGAAAAACTAATAAATAATCCGACTGACAGAAAAATGCGCAACAATTGCTGCTGCGTTATACCCATCGCCAATAAGGTTCGGAGATCTTTGCGCTTTTCAATAACCAAAAGGGATAAGGCATAAAAAAGGGTAAAAGACGCAATTCCCATGATGAAGGCCATCAATATAAACACGAAAAGTTTCTCGATCTTTATGGCACGCAAAAGAATAGCGTGTTGTTGATCCCGCGTTTGCACTTGGAATTTCCCGCCTACTATTTTTTGAATGGCCGATTGAACATCTGTCTCTTGTACACCCTCCGCTAACATGATCTCAAAACGAGATACCATAGAGGAATCCGCTAAAGTCAATTCACGCATCCAATTCAAGGGAACTAAAATCATCTGATTATCAAAGGTCTGTTCCACTTGCAAGACACCAGAGGGGAAAAAGCCTTTTTGATTCGCCGCATCTTGAGTCACTTGAAATTTGGCCAAAGCCTTCTGATTCGGATACCACGCTTCGATGGGATGATAAACGTCTTCAAAATTCATCCCCATCGCCATAAACACCCCTGCACCTACCATACCGAAAGGATGTCCATCGTACTCGACCAGGTAATCTCCATCCACTAGTTGGTTTTTCAATCGTTTAGAGGCCATAAAAGAGGCGTCTACCCCTTTCAACGTAACCACTAATTGCTTACCATTATAGCGAATAAGTGCCTGATCCTCTAAAATGGGTTGAACTGATTTGACGCCAGGTACGGAAGCGATTTGTTGGATTTGATTTGCACTCAGTGAAAAACGCGTTTCAGCGGCTGAAATAACGCTTAAATCGGGATCAAAGGTTTTGAATAGCCCTTTTTGAAAACCTTCTAAACCATTGAAAACAGATAAAATGAGGACCAAGGCCATCACTTCTACCCCCACCCCTATCATTGAGATACGGGAAATTAAGGTGATAAAACTCGCCTTAAATGGGGAAAAAAAATACCTTTTCGCAACAAATAAGGAAACACCCATTTTGATTAATCGATTTCGTCAGCTACCCGATGAGGTACATCGCCTTCCGCTGGAGGAATCACTAAACCCTCGAACAAGGCTTCAATTTTAGCCGCATACGCAGCGGTATCATCTAAGAAGAAGACTAAATTAGGAATAATACGTACTTGTTTGCGAATGCGATTAGCTAAGGCATTGCGTATCGCCTTGTTTTGAAGTTCTATCTGATCCATCACCGCCTCGCGATCATCGATAAGCAAAAAACTTAAATAACAACGCGCTACGGAAAGGTCCGGACTAATTTTCACCTCGGTCACTGTCACCATTCCGTTTCCAAAAAGCATTTTAAATTCCTTTTGAAAAATATCACTTAAATCCTTCTGTATTTGACGGCCAAATTTTTGCTGACGCTTCGTTTCCATGCTTGCTCTCTATTTTCTAGGTCTTTTTATCTCAAAAAACACCTGCAAATTTCATAATAATAATTGGAATCACCGTAATTTAGGGCTTCGTTTAGCCAAATATGTTACAATTTATTAAATCCAATAGCCTTATTTCGATCCTACTCTTTGTGGTTTTGGGCGGACTTTTTGCTTTTCTGCATACTCAGCAGGGGTTTACTCATTTTCCATGGGAAATTAAAAACTATTTGATCGGCCAAAAACTCAACCAAGGATTTCGACTTTACAAAGACATCCGCGACAATACGGGGCCCTTTGCGACGGGATTTTATCAATTACTTGATTTTTTAGCAATCCCCATTTCTTACAATCCCTACATTTCCTTATTGTTAATCTGCATTCAGGCCGCCATTTTTCACCAAACCATTACCACCTTTGATTTATTGCCCAAACTAGGTGGACTAGCTTTTGGGATTTACGTCTTATTATTTCATTTGACTACCGAATTCTATGTCCCAGACCCGGCACTTTTAGGACTTACTTTCTTATTATTGGCTTGGAAAGAGATTATTCAGCAGCAAAAAACACTTTTGGTCAATGACCGCGTTTTCTTAGTGGGAATTTATGTCGCCATGGCCACCTTGTTATTCCCAGCCTATTTTTGGCTTTTGCCTTGGGCTTTCATCAGCCTATTGTTTTTTTCTGGTATTTCCATTCGACAAGTTATCCTCGTTTTCATCGGCTTTTCGATCGTACTAACGATCACCTCTATCGTATTTTACTTCCGCGGAAACCTGCCTTATTTAGGACAAGTTTTCCAAAACTCGGCCTTTGAATTCCAGTTAATCTCCTTGGATGAGGGAAAGCAAGTCGTATTTTTTTATGCCCCTGCTTTGGTTTTTGGGCTGTTTGGACTGTACAAAGTCGTAGGAAATCCCAAGATTAGAGCACACGCTCAAAAGGCGCAACAAACCACCTTGATTTGGTTATTTTTTAGCTTGATTGCCATCACTAATTTCCCAGCTTACCACCGCATTAATTTCGTCTTGTTATTACCCCCATTTGCCTATTTAGGCCTGAATTTATTTTATTTAATCAAGAAGAATGGCCAAAGAGAATTGATTTTATGGACTTTGGTCCTAGCGGTTTTCCTAACCCATCAACAAGATAAACCAACGGTTTCACACCAACGAATCATCCCGATTACCGGGCAAAAGTTACTTATTTTGGGTCCTGAAATCGAGGCATACCTCACGAATCAGATGGCCGGTCCTTTCGTGAACTGGGAACTAGCGAAACCTCTGCTTAGTGAATTGAATTCGTATAAAAACGTGATTATCGTTCAGGAATATTTTGCCAAAGACCAGCCTACCTATATCTATGATTCAGAAGGTTATTTTTCCAAAATAGGACAACATCTTCCCTCCATCACGCAGCAATACGTGTTAGTGAGTCCTAAACTATACAAAAGGAAATAACTTAGCAACAAGAAATTTTGTTCACCCGACCTTGGTGACGACCACCTTCAAAAGGCGTGTCTAAAAATACCTGTAAACACGCTTTCGCTTCCTCTAAGGAAATAAATCGCACGGGAAGACAAAGTACATTTGCGTCATTGTGTTGACGAACTAAAGCAGCCACTTCCGTATTCCAGGCTAATCCAGCGCGTATTCCTTGGTGCTTATTCGCCGTAATTGCCACGCCATTCGCACTTCCACACAATAACAAACCAAAACTTACCTCCCCTTTTTCAACCGCATCCGCTACGGGGTGCGCAAAATCTGGATAATCCACAGAATCAGCAGAATAGGTACCGCAATCTTTTACGGAGATACCTTTGGCCTCTAAAAAAGCGATCAAATCATTCTTGTAATCAAAACCAGCGTGGTCACCGCCTACTGCGAAACTTAAGGGAGCATTCATGAAATTGTGATTTATTTTTTGCAAAGGTAAAAGGAATAGTCCTACATTTAGGAAACATTTTTAAAAATATGACGGAGAATAATTGGAAAGAGGAAGAAGAAAAAATCAAACAAGCTTTTGGCGACAAAACCTGGGCTCAGATTAAATCCGAAGAGTCTTGGCGTATTTTCAAGATTATGAGTGAGTTTGTGGAAGGTATCGATAAATTATCCAAAATCGGTCCTTGCGTTTCCATTTTTGGATCCGCGCGCACGAGCCCAGAAAGTCCCTATTACAAGATTGCAGAAGAAATCGCGGCAAAACTAGTACGCCATGGTTATGGAGTCATCACTGGTGGTGGTCCCGGAATTATGGAAGCGGCTAACAAAGGAGCTGCCAGTGAAAGAGGCCGCAGTGTGGGTTTAAACATCGAATTACCCTTTGAACAAACCCCTAATGCCTACATCGATTCCGATAAAAACATGAATTTCGACTTCTTCTTTGTGCGCAAAGTGATGTTCGTGAAATATTCGCAAGGGTTTATCATTATGCCGGGTGGCTTCGGAACGTTGGATGAGATGTTTGAATCCCTAACCCTCATTCAGACTCACAAAATAGGTCGATTCCCGGTCGTTTTAGTAGGAAAAGACTATTGGTGTGGCTTAATCGACTGGATGAAAAAGACGATGGTGACCGCTGGAAATATACAGGAGGAGGATTTGGAATTATTCGCCTTGGTGGATACGCCTACAGAAGCCGTGCGCGTAATCGACGATTTCTATGCGAAGTACTTATTGAAACCGAATTTCTAGTTTTTAGTAAAAAAGGCTTTGATAGCTGCCAAAGACAAAGCGTTCAAGGTTAACTCCCGTAAAAGCCCCCCTTTACGTCCCACTTTGACCCCCCATTCCATATCCCGTAAACCAGCAATGACGTGGGCATCTGGGTTAATGGAGACGAATACGCCTTTATCCATGGCTTCGTAGATATGACGCCAATCTAAGTCTAATCGATAAGGACTCGCATTTAATTCGATGCTTACTCCATTTGCTTTGCAAGCGTCTAAGATCTTCGACATTTGTAATGGAAATCCTGGTCTAGCCAGCAATAAGCGACCTGTTGGATGGCCTAAAATGGACGTATACGGATTTTCAATCGCTTTTATCACACGTGGCATCGCCTTTTCTAAATCCATCGTTAAACCGGCATGTACGGAGGCCACCACATAATCAAAAGAAGCCAAAACAGAAGGCTCATAGTCCAAATTACCATCTGGCAAAATATCCGCTTCGATGCCTTTTAAGATTTGAAAATCGGTCCATTGCCCATTCAAGTGATCTATTTCTTCGTGTTGACGAATCACCTCTTCCTCTTTCAATCCTCCTGCATAGGCAGCGTATTTTGAGTGATCTGCAATACCAAAATAACGTAAGCCTAGAGCTCGACAAGCTTCTGCCATCTCACTAAGCGTATTCTTGCCATCCGAGTAGGTGGAGTGATTATGTAAACATCCTTGCAAATCAGTGTATTGAATTAAGGCTTTATCTCCGTGTTTTGTATACCAGTCAAATTCCTGTAAACCCTCCCGCATTTCACAAACGATATACGGTAAAGTTTGAGCTGTATAGATTTCTGATTCTTCTTTTAACTCTTTCCCTTCAAAACGCTCGTAAAAATGGACATGCGCCAAATGATCAGGTGAAGCAGATAAAGCAAAAAGTTTCGTTACAAATTCACTTGCAGCAGCAAAGTGGATTTCAATGGGTATCAAATGTCCTTTCGCAAAACCTCTCCACGTAAATGGGGAGGATTCCTTTAGATCTTCCACTAAGACTTCAACCGATTGCAATAATCCTGACGCTCCAAATAAGTCGTCTGTTTCCACTAAAAAAACCAAGGTGTTAATCACCTCGCAATGACGGCGTAATTCGCCAGCGATGGCAACTTTCGTAAATGAAGAGCCTAATTCTTCTGCGATTGCATCCGCTAAATCTTGCGCTTTATTGATACGCAATTTGCTGGAATTTGATTTAATGAAATGGATATTCAGCGTGACACTTTCCACCACTGCTCCACCAAATCCTTTGAGATTCGCTAATCGACCATCCTCACAAGCCGCTAACAGGTCATCAATTTCGGTAATTTGTAGTTCTTGCCAAATGGTCCGAACCTTTTTAGGGCCTAAACCCTTAATCTTCAATAAGGTAAGTAAGCCTGGTGGCGTCTGCTCCAATATCTGCTCTAAATCTGGGCAAGTGCCATTCGTGGCCACCTCTTTCACGATTTGAACTACCACTTTTCCTACTCCGGGAATCGCTAACAATTGTTCTTCCGATAAAGAGGAAATTAATCCAGGGAATTTATCAAGTCCACGCGCAGCAAAAGCAAGATTCTTACTCTTAAATTCATTTACACCCTGTAAATCCCAAAGCTTAACTAATAGCTCGAGCGCATCGACGATTTGATCATTATCCATAGACAAATATACTAAAATAAGGTGGCTCCCTCCTTCGCCAGCAACCATTCCTTCCGCCACAAACCTCCACTATACCCTACGAGTTTTCCTGTGGAACCAATCACGCGATGACATGGATGAAAGAGTAAAATTGGGTTTTGGCCGTTTGCATTCCCTACCGCCTGCGCTCCTTTGGGCATATCTAGTCGTTTTGCGATTTCCGCGTAGGTAACGGTCGATCCTGTAGGTATGTCTTTCAAGGCCGTCCAAACTTTTTGCTGAAAGGGTGTGCCTATGGTTGGATCAATCGGATGTGGCAGTAGCGTACCCGTTTCAAAATAGTTCGCCAAAATTTCCGTAATCAGTTGTATTTCAATAGGATGATATTCGGCTGCAGTTCCTTCCTCTTCTACAAAAGTACAAGAACACAAACCGGCATCTGCTAATTCCAAACGTAAAATGCCGATTGGGCTGGAGAAATAAAATTCTGAGTTTGCCATATGACCTCAATTTCCCACAAAAAATGGTAAATTTCCAATATTTAAGAGGCTATTATTGGAAATTTTGAAAATTAACTCTGTTTGGGAAAATCAAAACAAAAATTAAATTCTAAATTATATTTATATCAAGCATTTTAAAAGACCATACCATGAATTTCTCCTTTAATAACTACGACCCGGAAGGGTTTTTCGATGAAATGTTCGAAGCAGACGGGAGTGTACGTTTCGGATATGAACACTTCAAAGAACGTGTGGAACAATTATCTCAAGAAGAGTTTTTGAGCCGTCAACAATCCGCAGAAAGAGCCTTGATGGCTATGGGAATCACGTTTAACGTCTACGCAGAAAATGAAGGAACCGAGCGTATCATGCCGGTGGATATCATTCCGCGGATCGTGGAAGCGAAAGAATGGGAGAAAATCGAAAAAGGCTTAATTCAACGGATCACCGCCTTGAATTTATTCCTAAATGATATTTATTCAGACCAAAAAATCATCAAAGACGGCATCATTCCCGCCGAAGTGATCAACTCTTCTAAAGATTTTTTAAAAGCCTGTATAGGCATAAAACCCGCCAAAAACATCTATATCCACATCACCGGAACCGATTTAATTCGAGGCAGTGATGGGGAATACATGATTTTAGAGGATAACCTTCGCTGCCCTTCCGGTGTATCCTACATGATGGAAAACCGGGAGCTTTTAAAGCAAACCTTCCCGGAAGTTGTAGCCAAAACCCAAATCAGGCCCATTTCTGACTATCCTAACAAGTTATTAGAAATGCTGCGTTTCATCAGCGATCGGCCAGATCCAACCGTCGTGGTATTGACACCGGGAATCTATAATTCCGCGTATTTTGAACATTCCTACCTTGCCCAACAAATGGGGGTAGAATTAGTCGATGCCCGTGATTTAGTCGTACATGAGGGCTATGTCAAAATGAGGACCACGAAAGGTTTCCAAATCGTCGATGTTATCTACCGCCGTATTGATGACACTTTTTTAGACCCTACCGTCTTTAATCCAGACTCCATGATCGGAATCCCAGGCATATTCGAAGTATATAAAAATGGAAAAGTAGCCATAGCGAACGCCCCAGGAACCGGCGTAGCGGACGATAAAGTGATTTATGCCTACGTACCTCGCATCATCAAATACTACTTAAACGAGGAACCAATCATTCAAAACGTCAAAACTTACATTTGTTCAGAAGAAGAGGACCGCAACTATGTACTGGCTAACATCGAAAAGTTAGTGGTGAAAGAAGCGAATGAGGCGGGAGGTTATGGCATGTTAATAGGGCCAAAATCAACCAAAGAAGAACAAGAAAAGTTCAAAGCCCTCATCCTCAGCAACCCTAGAAATTATATCGCCCAACCGACGATCTCCTTATCTCGCGTTCCTTGCTTAATCGAGGATCACGCGGAAGGTCGTCACGTGGATTTGAGACCCTATATTCTGTATGGCGATGGAGTAAATGTGATGCCAGGAGGTTTGACCCGAGTGGCCTTAAGGAAAGGTTCACTTGTAGTTAATTCTTCGCAAGGGGGTGGATCGAAGGATACGTGGGTTATGTATTAGGTCTTCGGGTTCTGAATCGTCGACAGGTCAAATGATTCAGAACCCGAAAACCTACTACATATCTGGAAAAATTAAGAATCAAATAATTTTGCCGCTGAATAATCAATACATATCAGGGGAAAAGAAAAGGGCAAATGATTCCGCCCCCGAAATCCTACTACATGTCAGGGAAAAGTAGCCATATAAATAACCTCCGGACTCATTTCTTCCGGACTATCGACTAGAGACTAGTGACTACACATTTTACTATAACCATCAAAAAAGGGGCATTCGCCCCTTTTTTGATACCACCTTTATACTTTATTCTTTGTGCTTTATGCTTTTGTATCTACTCTTGATTTTTAATGATATCCTCCAGCGTCTCTCTTCTCCGAATCACCCGAGCCTTTCCGCCATCCACCAATACCTCAGCAGGTAAGAAACGGGAGTTATAATGCGAAGCCATGGTAAATCCATAGGCGCCTGCATTAGCTAGAGCAATAATATCACCTTCCTTTACTTCATTTAATAAACGTTCATTTTGTTTTCCTTTGAAGTCAAAAGAGAAGGTATCCGTTTCACAGATATAACCCGTTACGCGGTATTCCTCTTGCTTCGAGGAATCTTGATTCGATGCATTAAAAATATAATGATAAGAACCGTACATCATGGGACGAATCAAGTGATTCAAACCTGAGTTAATTCCTACAAAGGTTTTTACTGGATCGCGTTTTACAACGTTCGTTTCTGTTAAGAATGTGCCTGACTCACTCACTAAAAACTTGCCCGGCTCTACCCAAAGGCGCAATTCGCGACCGTATTTTTGACAGAAGGCACGAAAGGCGTTGCTCATGATTTGGCCTACTTCTTGCATATTAACTCCTGGATCTTCTGGAGAATAAGGAACTTTGAATCCACCCCCTAGATCGATGATTTGCAAGTCCTTGAAGTCATAAGCAAAGTCAAAAAGGGCCGATGCTGCTTGCTCAAACGTCTTTCCGTCTTTAATATCAGAACCGGTGTGCTGGTGCAGACCGATTACGTTGATTTTGTATTGCTCGACGATAGCTAGGATTTCGGCTTTTTGGTGAATCGAAATACCAAATTTTGATTCCGGATGAGCCGTCATAATCTTCTCATTTCCGCCTCCAAAAACGTGCGGCTTAATGCGAATCAAACACGGTTGTGAAGAACCGTAGGTTTGGCCAAATTTTTCTAAGACCGATAAATTATCGAGGTTGACGATGGCACCTTTAGAAACCGCATATTCAATCTCTGAAAAATGAACTCCAGAGGGTGTAAACGTAATATTTGATCCTTCGTATCCGGCAATTAAACCGAGCTCTAATTCTTGTGGTGATACGACATCCATATCGACCCCATTCTCGCGCATTAGGCGTAAAATGGATAAATTTGTGTTTGCCTTCGCAGCATATTTAATGGTCAAGTCAATTCCTTCAAAAGCACTCCTCAAAACCGAGATTTTTTCCCTAATTTTGTTAGCATCGTATACATAGAGTGGAGTACCAAATTCTTTGGCCAAATCTGTTAAAGGAATGTTCTGAATTGAATAATATGCCATAGCGAAATTTGTAAGCCACAAAGATACTAATCTAACGAATATGAAAAGAATATTAATCGCCTTATTCCTTGCAGCGCCGCTGTTAGCGAGTGCTCAAATCAAGAGTGGACCGATGTTAGGCTATTCAGAAATGAAGGAAGTTTTAATTTGGGTGCAGACCGAAAAAGCAGCGGATGTCAGCATTCAATACTGGGAGAAAGGTAATAAAACGATACATAAGACGGATCCCGTACACTCCGAGAAAACAACTGCTTTCATTGCACGAATCATCGCTGATGAGGTAACAATGGGTAAAAAATACGAATACGAGGTACTGGTGAATGGCAAAAAAATGGCTTTTGATTATCCATTGGAATTCCAAACACAGGAACTTTGGCAATACCGTAAAGATCCACCTGCCTTCTCTTTCCTTTTTGGAACGTGTAACTATGTAAACGAAGAAGCAACCGATCGCCCTGGACGTCCATATGGTGGTGCAGATGAGGTCTATGCATCGATGTTCGCGAAGAAACCTGATTTCATGTTATGGGGAGGTGATAATTTTTATTACCGCGAACCGGATTATACGAGAACGGGAATGATACACCGAAATGATCATGCGCGTGCCGTTAAATCCATGCAACCCTTATTAGGAAGTGTACATCAATACGCAATTTGGGATGATCACGATTACGGTCCCAATGATGCAGATCGCTCTTTTCCTTTGAAATACACTTCGTTAGAGATGTTCAAAATGTATTGGGGAAATCCGAATTTTGCCTTTCCAAACGAAGGTATTACCGGGAAATTCCAATGGGCGGATGTGGAGTTCTTCTTGATGGATGACCGGTGGAATAAGGCTCCAAACGAACTAAATGACCCAAATAAAGATTACTGGGGTGCTAAGCAAATAACTTGGTTATTAGATCAATTGTCCACATCTAGAGCCAGTTTTAAAATAATCGTCAACGGAGGCCAGGTCGTTAGCCCTGCCAAAGTATTCGAAAATATGGCGAATTACGAGGCTGAGAGAACGTATTTATTGAAGGAATTAAAGAACAGAAAAATCCCGGGTGTTCTCTTTTTTACGGGCGATCGACACATCTCAGATTTGAACAAATTAGAGCGCGAAGGTACTTATCCTTTGTATGATTTGACGGTTTCTCCGATGACGGCTGGAAAAGCCGATGCGGTGAAGCTAGATTACAACGAGACCTTAGTCCCTGGAACTTTGGTACAGGAAAGAGCCTTTTCTAAAATTGAGGTGACGGGCCCATTGAAGGACCGCACGTTAACCATTACCCTTTTCAATGTTAAAGGAGAGGTGTTATGGACCAAAGAACTGAAATCCAATTTATTAAAATAAGCCATGGAAGTAGTATTAAATCGCTTAGATCAAGATTTTCATTTTGAGGCCAAAGGCTCCTCTCCCATCCCCGTGCACATCGATGCGGCGGAAGGTATTGGCGGTCACAATGCGGGCGCACGTCCGATGGAGCTACTTTTAATGGGCTTAGGTGGTTGCACGGCCATTGATGTTATCCTAATTTTAAAGAAGCAACGTCAAGTCGTAGAAGACTTCCAAATCCGTGTTTCAGGCGATCGCGAAAAAATTGAAGGAACGGAGAAAACTCCCTTCCGTCAAATCAACATCCAATTTGAATTAAAAGGCCCAATAGACGGATCGAAAGCCCTAAAAGCGATTCAAATGTCGATGGACAAATACTGTTCAGCTACCGCTCAATTAGAGCCTAGCTCAACCATTACTCATAACTTAGTTTTAAACGGAGAAAAATTCGACGCCTAATATGCAAGCATACTTAGATTTATTAACCCACATCAAAGAGAACGGCACCTACAAATCCGATCGAACAGGAACAGGTACAACGAGTGTTTTCGGCTACCAAATGCGCTTTAAACTAGAAGAAGGTTTCCCTTTAGTGACAACTAAGAAAACACACTTAAAGTCCATCATTCATGAATTATTGTGGTTCTTACATGGCGAAACGAATATTGGCTATTTAACCGAAAACGGTGTGCGTATTTGGGATGAATGGGCAGACGAAAACGGCGATCTAGGTCCTGTTTACGGAAAGCAATGGCGAAGCTGGGAAGGCGCAAATGGTGTGGTGATCGACCAAATCAAAGAGGCCGTTCATACGCTTAAAACGAATCCTGACTCCCGTCGTATCATCGTAAGTGCTTGGAACGTCGCAGACCTTCCTAAAATGGCCTTAATGCCTTGCCACGCCTTCTTTCAGTTCTATGTGGCAAACGGAAAGCTTTCTTGCCAATTATACCAACGCTCCGCAGACGTATTCTTGGGGGTTCCCTTCAACATCGCTTCATATGCCTTATTGACAATGATGATGGCGCAAGTATGTGATTTAGGTCTAGGTGATTTTATTTGGACGGGTGGTGACACTCACCTATATAGCAACCATATGGAGCAAGTAGAGCTTCAATTAACACGTACCCCACGTGCATTACCTACCATGAAAATCAATCCAGAGGTGAAGGATATGTTGGATTTCAAATACGAAGACTTTACGCTGGAAGGATACGATCCGTATCCGGGGATTAAGGCGCCAGTTGCGGTTTAGATTTTATTCCATTCAAAATTGTGCTTCGCAATAATTTTTGAATGGAATAAAAATTAAAGCATAAAGCACAAAGAATAAAGCACAAAGATTGAATCGGCTTCGCCGATTATTTCAGAAACATACTCATCAAAAAAAGCGGCCTGTGCCGCTTTTTTTGATTCCAAATTTATGCTTTGTGCTTTATGCTTTACATCTATGCTATCTACTCTATTATCTCCAATCTCGATTACTCCCGCTGCTGCACATCCTCTAAAATCCGGCAATCCTTAAACTCCTCATCAATAAAGATAAACACATCGTCTTTCGCCTTCATAAACCACTTTTCGATGGCATTATTCTTTTTACGAGATAAAGTAATTTGAGATAGCTTTTGGTAATCATCCTTTAAGTTAGCAAAGTGTGGAGGGTGTTTTGCTTTGAAAAACAAAATACGCACTGCAGAGCGACCATCATCCGTACGGTAAGGAATGGGCGTTGAAACGGTCCCTACTTTCATGGAATCCAGGGCAAAGAATAAGGCCGGATCCATCGTTCCATCATAGGCTAAACGATTTCCCCCATTGGCTGCGTCCATAATAACACCGCCTGCATCTTGGGTGGTTTTGTCTTCTGAAAATTCCTTAGCGGCCTTTTCAAACGTAGTTGAATCACGTTGAACTAGTACGCGAATGCTATCTAAGAATTTAGTTGGCTCTGTCAAATCAAGTTTCTGGTAATCCGGACGCAATAAGATGTGACGAGCGTGGTATTCTTGACCTCTGATTTCTAATAATTGAATTAAGTGAAATCCGAATTCGGACTCTACTACGTCAGACATTTGATTCGGCTTTAAGCGTAAAGCAGCTGCTTCGAAAGGTGCAACCATGGCTCCACGCTTAGCAAAACCTAAGTCTCCACCGCGTTTTCCTGAGCCTAAATCTTCTGAATGTACTTTGGCCAAATCCTCAAAACTCTCCCCTTTCTCTACGCGACGACGGAAATCCAATAACTTCGCATACAACTCTTCCTTCTGATTCTTATTCGGCTTTGCGATGCGGATAATGTGGCTAATTTCCACTTCTGCAGGCAAATAAGGCAATGAATCGCGGGGAATTTCGTTGAAAAAAGCGGCCACCTCTTTAGGCGTGATTTTCACATCATCCGTGATTTTATCTTGCATTTTACGACCGGTCAATTGCTCTTTTAAAGAAGAACGCAAATCCTCTTTCAAAGTTGAAATAGACTTCCCGTAAGCTTCTACAATGTTTTTAGCAGAACCATATTGGCCTTCCATTTGCTCCATACGGCTATTCAGTTCCGCTTCGATTCGTTTATCATCCACGATTACTGAGTCGATCTCCGCTTTAGCAAGCATTAATTTGTTAACGACTAAACCTTCCAAAATTTGGCAACGATTAGGCGTATTCGCTTGTCCGCTTGTGATGTACTGTTGGTATTGATTCTCCACTTCAGATTTCAAAATGAAGTAATTATCTACTTTCACAATGATGCGATCCAATACATTCTTGCTTGCTTCCTCTTGCGCAAACGCAGATAAACTCCCTAAAACCAAACACCAACCTAAAACCCAACGAGTCAATTTCATATTTCTATTATTTCAGTAATTTTTCTAATTCAACTTGGTTAATCACCACCGGGTATTGCTGCTTTAATTTCGCTACCCAGTCTTTTTCTAAGCGTTCTTGTAAGGCACGAATGACTAAACCTCTGGCCTCTTCAAAAGAACGGGAACGTTCAGGCTCTACTTTCTTCACCTCCACAAAGGCGAACTTACCAGCAGCCTCATAATTCTTAGGACCTACCGTCCACTCAATTGCATCGATCACAGGAGATACTCCCTTTTTAAAGTAACCCTCTTTCGCTTCTAAACTCTCTGGTTTCAACGCATTAAATCGCTTCACCACATCGTCCATACTCGAAGAGAAGAATCGGAAGGAAACACGGGCATTTTTAGTTTTCACCGTTTTAGAAGCCGCCTTTAAATTTGCTTCATCCTTTTGAATGATGCGGTTTGAAGAAATTCCTTTGGCATTTAAATAAGAAACGACCTTATTAATACGCGCTTCCGACAAACTATCTTCTTCTGTGACATCGCGGTGTCCCGAAATTTCCACGACATAGTCCACATTCTTCGCCATGGTCAGGAATAGTTCCGCTAATAATTTATTCGATGGTTCCTCTAACTTTGATTCCTTTAAACCAAAAGAAAGATCCGCAAACTTCTTATTCATCGGATAAGGCGACTTTTTTAATAAGTCCAAAGCCTCTTTTAACGTCTTCTGGGTATCGGCCACTACTAGTTTTGCTTCCACACGAGCCGGCATGACAAATTGTGCCTTGTTGGCCTGATAGAATTTAGCCTGGGTTAACGAGTCTAACGACTTCTCGAAAATCTCCCGATCCGTCATCTTGCTAAATAAACTTCCCTCTAAGAAATCAGCCATCTGTTCTTTAAACGCAGGGTACTTACTTTCTAAATTCGCTTCCTCTGCATTCAACGTCTCCTTCTCAATCAACTCATCTAAATACGATTGTTCCGAAACCACGGGCAAATAACCGAGCGATTTAATCCGTCTCTTTTGCTGAGCCTGAACGTGTGCATAAAAATCACCTACCGTGTATGTTTTATCTAAAACCGAAAAAATAGGCTCTTGCAAAAATGGCTCAGATCCCGTTCTTTCCACGTTCATACGCTCAAAAGCGGCCTTTTTTATGGCTTCTTGCACGATTACCTTATTCTCCACGCGAACGCGCTTCATAAAAGCTTGTTTGATTAAACCTTGGCGATCCGCATCAGTCAATACTTTTTGTTTGATAAACTCTGACATATCTTCGAATGTCAAGAGCGGCTTCTTGTCTAACATCTTAAATAATTGCCAGCCTAAATTCGTCCGGATAGGTTTAGAAAGATCTCCTAGACGCTCTAATCCAAACAAGGCATCTTGCAATTCCTCACTCAAATCAGAAGAAAAATACCAACGTCTAATCTCTCCACCACGACCTCTAGAATAAGGATCCTCCGAATAATTCTTACAAACTAATTCAAAACTTTCTCCCGCCTTTAAATAGGCTTCCACCTGTTCAATTTTCTTTTTAGCCTCTACTTGTAAAGCCGTAGGCGCATCCACCGCAGCAGACACAATAATATGAGCTAAACGAATCTTACCTGAATTAGGACGTTGATTCAAGATCTTCACGATATGGTAGCCACTGGCTGTACGGAAAGGTTTTGAATATTCCCCTATTCCAATGGAATAGATGGCATTTTCGAAATCATACGCCGTTTGAAGTGAGGTGATATAGCCTAAAACTCCACCTTTTGCAGCTGACATTTCATCTTCTGAAAAGCGAGTAGCTAAAGCAGTGAAATCTTCACCCGCTTTTAACTTTTGGTAGATATTCTCGATTTTTTGAAAAGCCAGTAAGGTATCAGCAGGACTTGCATTATCCCCCAGTTTGACCAAGATTTGGCTTACTTTCTTTTCCTCCTTCATCCGCTGATAGGCCTGTTTTACGAGCATATCTAACGTAGGCATATCCACCAAATAAGGTGTAGCTAATTCCTTTCTAAAACTCGCATACTCTTCCTTAAAGTCTGGTTGATCAGCTAATTTCTCTTGTTCCGCCGCTACGATTTTCAATTGGTAATCGATGTAGTCAGACAAAAAAGCCGCTTGATTGTCTTTCGTGATACTATCAGACTCGACTAATGGCTTGTACACTTGCAGAAAACTCTCTGCCGATATCTTCTTAGGACCAATCTGAATAGGCGATGCACTCTGCGCAAAACTCGCGAAAGGCAAACACAAGACTAATCCAATAAATAATTTTAAATCCTTCATTCTTAAAAATAAGCTAACAAAATTACGAATAATCCCCGACAAAAACGGTTAATCTACGTTAATTTGAATCTGGTACCGGTATTCATAGGCATCGATGAATTTTCGACCACCCACCCATTTGCCGTTTCGAATAGTGGACTCACCGGATTCGTAATCCCATTGGGTCTCTGAGACACCTAAAAGATCTTTTACATCTAATTTACTCACCCAATCTAGTCCTAAAGATCCGGCTTTCATTCCCCACAAAAACCAGGCTACTGGATTTTCGGCGGAGCTTAAGGCCAAAGGCAAAGCCAATACCCCACTCACCGAATTAAACCGATTCACCCATTTCTTCGTGGGCTGGTAATCTTCGATCTCGATGAGGGAAAGTTGGAAGCTGGCTTTTTGGCCAGCATGTAAACGTATTTCCAACGCTTTAATTGTATCTAATCGAATGACCTGTCCCTTCTTTACTTTCCCAAGATAAGAAGAGAATACCTGAACTGGCTTGATTTTTCCATTCTCGATGATGCCCAAAGCTCCTACTAACACTAACTCATCCCCTAATATCTCCTGCGTCTTTACCACTGACAATGTTTTCAACGACACCCGCGTGTTTTTTTCCACAGGCGCAACCACCTGCAGAGGAATTGATTTTCGAGCACAGGAAAACAAAGTAATCAAGAAAAGAAAAGAGATTATACGCACGGCGCTGGTTCTTGCTGGGTCAAACAATGAAAACTTCCTTGCCCCCAAATAATCTCCCTCGCCGACAATCCTATCACTGGACGATCTGTGAATAATTGACGCAATATTCCTAAGGCAATTTCATCTTGTGGACAATCGAAAATAGGAACTAATACTCCTGCATTACAGATATAAAAGTTCGCATACGAACCAGGAGCCCTAAAACCATCAATTACCACGGCATCTGGCATGGGAATCTCTACTATTTGTAAAGGCGCGCCATCTAAAAGAGTCATTTGCTTTAATTCTGCCAAATTAGCCGCCAAAACCGCATGATTTTCATCCTCCACATTCGGTTCCACCATCGTGATCACCGTATTTGCATTCACAAATCGAACCGTATCATCAATATGGCCATCCGTATCATCCCCCACAATTCCATCAGATACCCAAAGCACCTGTGAAACGCCATAATAACTTTTCAAATAGTCTTCGATCTGTTCTTGACTTAGGTGAGGATTTCGATTCGGATTCAATAAACAAGAACGACTTGTTAAAACCGTACCTGCTCCATTAAAGTCCACCGACCCTCCCTCCATAATGATACCAGGAGAAACAGAAGGCAGATTTAAACGAGTCGCTATCGTGGACGGCAACGCATTATCATCCAAAAATGGCGGATATTTGCCTCCCCACGCATTGTATTCCCAATTCACAACTAAACGTTCGGCACTTCCTTCTTTGACTAAAAAAGCTGGCCCGTGATCGCGGCACCAGGCATCATTTGTGGGTTGAACATTAAATTCGATTTTGGTTGGATCTATTCCATACACAGGCAATTGACTTTCCACAAAAGCCTGCAAAGCAGCGGAATTGACGTTAATTCGCACCTGTTCTCCTACTGAAATTGCCTTAATTAAGGCAAAATATTCCGGGTACATCTGACCTAATTTCTCTTCTTGCCACGAGTGATCGTTATACGGAAAAGTAATCCAAGTAGCTAGGTGTGGATGCCATTCGGCAGGAAAAAAGTATCCTTGTTCTTTCGGAAACATCGGCTTAGGCTTTTAAACGTTCGGCAATCAGGCGCAAACCTTCTAAGGTAATTAATTTATTTACCTCATCGAAATACGAGGCTAATGGGGTCAAAATCGAAGACAATCCGCCCGTCGCAACCACCTTCAAATCTCCCTTTTTATCTTCTTTTACTCGACTGATCATCTCCTTCACCATTCCCACATAGCCCCAAAGAATTCCGGCTTGAATCGCCGAAACCGTATCCGTCCCTAAATTGAATTCGGGCATTTCAAGTGGCACTTCGGGTAATTGAGCGGTCTGAGAGAACAAAGATTTCACCGCTGTTTTTAAACCTGGCGCAATAGAAACTCCTTCCATTTTACCTTCGGCATTCACTAGCGTGAAGGTTAAGGCCGTTCCAAAATCCACAATCAACACATTCGATTTATAGTTTTCGTGCGCATAAACGGCATTTGCTACTAAATCTGAACCAATTTCCTCCGGCACAATCACTTGGATGGCTAAGGTCTCATATAATTTAGGCAGCATAATAGCCGGCGAATAGCCTAGCCATAAAGCTAATCCACGTTGTATTTGAGGAGAAATAGAGGGCACGACAGAAGATATTAAGGCCAAAGAAGGTAAGGTTTCCCCTAAATCTTTAGACGCCCACTCCTTCTTAATCCAATTCACCACCCCGTTCGCACTCCAAGGCTGGTGCGTAGGCGTTCTCAAAACTGCTTTCCAGGTTTGATCTTCATAAAAACCAAACACGATATCCGTGTTCCCCACATCCACAACTAATAACATCTGCTTATTCGTGTTTTGTTTATATATCTTTTTCTAATCCCGCTGATAAAATGGGGAAGCGTAACCAACTCTTCGGATCTAAACTGTAATCATCCACGTGGAATCCAGGCGCATAGCGCTCTCTTTTCCACTGATTTCGCGCCCAAAGACGGAAGAATCGGCGAACGAATTCTTCGAGCTTTTCTTTGGCAAAAACAGCACCATAGCGCCTTATCACCTCTGCTAAACAGTCGTGCGGCGACAATAAATCATAAAATACTAATCGCTCAATCGTATTTAAAATCGGATAAGGCATTAAATCTTCCTCATCCACCTGCTTTTCAGACAATGGCCGCAATTCCGCGCTAGGCTCTAAACTATTCACTAAATGCAATCCTTTAAAGCCCTGAGCCTCTAACCAAAGCAACCAAGTCCGTACAAAACTCTTATCAATCCCGGAAATGGGCGAAATCGAGCCAGATGTATCACCGTCCATCGTCGCATAACCCACACTCGCCTCCGAGCGATTCGAGGTAGCGAGTAATAAAGCATTTTTGATATTCGCGAGCATCCAGGCACTAGGGGCACGGACGCGGGCTTGTACGTTTTGGAGGGCGATATCATCCTGTTCCCAGGTCAAAGAACGCCCAATGGCCCCTTCGATAAGCTCTCGGTAACCTTGAACTATCGAATCAATTTCGATCACATAATGCTGTGTACCGATCCATTCTGCTAATTCCCGAGCAGAATCACGTGTGTTTTGGGAGGAATTAATTGTTCCCTGATAAATGGTCGTTAATAATTCAGACATCGCTTTATCTGAAGTAGTCAAGGGAATGTAATGTAGCTTTTGCTTCAAACCTTCCCAGCCTAATTCTTCTATTGCATACTGAATACTCAACGCACAAAGTGAAGCAATGGCTGACGAATCTGCACCACCTGAAAGGGATAAAACCCATCCTTGCGAGCGAGATTTACGTAAATAGTCGAATAAACCTAAGGCTACGGCGCGAGAAAATTCGTCCTCTTTTTTCGTTTCTGAGCTTTCCCAAACAGGGACTTCAGACTTTTTAATTGCATGCGTTTCGGGCAGATGAATTTCAAACGAAACCACATCCTCTCCTGAATCCTTTCGTTTTTCCAACGTTAATTCATGGGAAACTAACGTATAATCTTGGTAGGAAAAACGGGGTGTTTGGGCCAAAATAGAACCTTCGTGCGCTATGTAAGTATCTCCATCAAAAATGATGCGACCTGCTTCGTTGCCCAGTAAATTCGCGAATAAATAAACGCCGTTGATGATCTTAGCGCCTTCTATACTTAACGATTTTCTAATTTCTGCTTTACCAAACGCAAAATGGGAGGCCGTGGGATTACAAATCACTGAAACGCCCCGACGTGCTAAATCATAAGCTGGACGCTTCTCCCCTTCCCAAGCATCCTGGCAAATCTCCATACCTAAGGTGATTCCATTAAAATGGACACGGTAATCTCCTAATGGAATTCCCTTGTACATTTTCCGCTGCCCTCGAGGCCAAGGTTTGAACCAACGCGGTTCGTAATGCACGCCATCATCCGCTAAAAATTGTTTAGGGATCAAGGCTTGTATTTTACCCTGCGCTAAAATGGCAGAGACATTGTATAAATCTCCTTCAAAAGGCAAGGCTAAACCCACGACAGCGACCATTTCCGAAACTTCTGAAGCGATTAACTCCAGTGACTCCCACGATTTAGCGGCCGTAAAAGGCGCCAAAAACTGATCCTCACAGCCATAACCAGAAATACATAATTCAGGCAAACACAAAAGAGACGATCCTTCAGAAGAGGCCTGAGAGATAGCCGCCAAAATACGATAGCGATTTCCCTCCCAATCCAAAGGTAATTGATTCAGCGATCCCGCGGAAAAAACGACGTTTTGCTTCATCTGGATTTCTTTTTAGGTTGATTGGCGCGAATATGCTTGTAACGTGGAGTCCACATCCAAGAAAAGGCCACATTCGGACGGTAATAACCCACGCCGTGGCGGTGTTCCACTTTGACGCGACAGGTTTGATAAGGACAACGAGCTGACCAACAAGCGGATAACAAGCACAACGTGCTTATTAGCCCTAAAGCAAGAAATAGTCGATTTTTTGCGTTTGTTGGATTCATCGATTAGTTAAATTACAATTCTAGACTTAATTTTGTGATTCAATGTAAGTCCAAATGCAATCCAACGCCAAAGATATAAAAACCGCCGTAAAAAGAGCCGAATTTACCTATCCTGTGATGGAATCTTTTTATACCCTGCAAGGGGAAGGTAAATACCAGGGACACGCCGCCTATTTTATTCGTTTGGGAGGTTGTGACGTGGGTTGTCATTGGTGCGACGTGAAAGAATCCTGGCCCGTGGATACGCATCCAGTAAAAACAGTCGAAACATTAGTGGCTGAAGCACTCGAAAATCCAGGCCGATTAGTGGTCATTACGGGTGGGGAACCATTGATGCACGATTTAGGTCCATTGACGGAAGCCCTACAAGAAGCGGGATTTAGAACCCATATCGAAACTTCCGGTGTCGCAACGGCCATTACAGGAACATGGGATTGGATCTGTTTCTCTCCTAAAAAGTTCAAAGCCCCTAATGAGGGTATTTTAGCCCTCTCGAACGAACTTAAAGTCGTGGTCAATCACCCTTCTGATATCCCTTGGGCGCAAGAGTGGGCGGAAAAATTACCTGATTCAGCGGAATTATACTTGCAACCCGAGTGGTCCAAGCAAGAACTAATGAATCCCCTTATTGTGGATTTCGTGAAAGCGAATCCGACGTGGCGGATTTCGGTTCAAACTCATAAATTTCTGCAGATTCCATAGCATTCAAGGAATCAATTCGAGACTTCTCGGTCACTGTTTTAATGTGTACCGTTGAAAAACCGTAGGGAATTAATCCCAAATCTTTAGCCGCAGCCCTCGATACATCAATAATTCGCTTGCGACTGTGAGGACCACGGTCGATGATTCGAACGAAGGTGGTCTTCTTTGTTTTGGGCATATACACCTCCACCCACGTATTAAATGGCAGCTTTCGATGTGCTGCCGTGAATTTAGCTGGATTATACTTCTCACCACTACTCGTCCGATGTCCTTTCAATCGATTGGAGTAGAAAGAGGCGTGCCCTTTTTGGACCTGAGCACAAACAGAAAAACTGAAAAATAGAAAAAATAGTATCCGCATAAGGCTACAAAGCTAGGCCGAATCTCCCCGTAAAACAAAAAAGCCCCCGAAACCGGAGGCTTTTTCAATGTACTGAAAAGAGATTAACGATTCGCGATATCGACAAATGCACGCGCAGGTGAACCTACGTAGATTTGACGAGGGCGACCGATAGGCTCCTTGTTTGTCATCATTTCTTGGTGTTGAGAAATCCAACCTGGAAGACGCCCAATCGCAAATAAGATGGTAAACATATCCGTAGGGATGCCCAAAGCGCGGTAAATGATCCCTGAGTAGAAATCTACGTTCGGGTATAATTTACGAGCCACGAAATACTCATCACTTAAAGCCGCAGCTTCTAATTCTTGAGCAATCGTTAAAACAGGATCCTGAACGCCCAAAGCCGTTAACACATCATCCGCTGCCACCTTAATAATACGAGCACGTGGATCAAAGTTTTTGTAAACACGGTGACCAAAACCCATCAAACGGAAGCCTGAAGTCTTATCTTTGGCCATCGCAATAAACTTAGACGTTTCACCACCCGCTTGTTTGATTTCTTCTAACATTTCAATCACAGCTTGGTTTGCACCACCGTGTAATGGACCAAACAAGGCTTGGATACCACCTGAAATACTAGAGAATAAACTAGCGTGAGAAGAACCAATCAAACGAACCGTAGAGGTTGAGCAGTTTTGCTCGTGATCTGCGTGTAAGATTAATAATTTGTTCAATGCCTTAGAAACGATTGGGTCTACTTTGTAATCTTCGCCTGGTTTAGCGAACATCATTTTCAGGAAGTTAGAGCAATAGTCCAAAGATTGGTCCGGAGCCACTAAGGCTTCTCCGATTGATTTCTTGTAGTTCCAAGCCGCGAAAATAGGCAAGGCAGCGATTAAACGTAAGATGTTTTCCTTCGTTTCAGCTGGATTATATTGACCTTCCATTAAACCTACTAAAGCTGACAATTCGCTCATTGGGTGCGTAGAAGTCGGAATAACTTGTTCAATTTTCAATAAGGCTTCGTTCGTTACCGTGTATTTCTTCACAGCAGCTTCGAAGGCATCTAATTGAGTTTGTGTAGGCAATTCGCCGTTTAATAATAAATAAGCCACTTCTAAGAAGCTAGCTTTATCGGCTAACTCTTCGATGCTATAACCACAATGTCTCAGAATTCCTTCTTCGCCATCTAAAAAAGTAATCGCACTTTTTGTTGCACCCGTGTTCTTGTAACCTGGATCATACGTAACGTATCCAGATAAATCGCGAAGTTTCGCAATGTCGATTGCCTTTTCATTTTCGGTACCTACTAAGGTAGGTAATTCGAAGGTTTGGCCATCGAGGTTAATTACAGCATTTTGAGACATAGTAATAAGCTTATAAAATTCAAGGCACTAAGATAATACGTAATTCTGAAAGGTGTATTACCTTTATAAATCCTCGAGAAATTAATTTATTTAAGACAATTTTTTCTTCTAATATTTCAATATAAATCCATTTTTATGCCGCAGCTATCGGAATTGATTAAAAAATACGCTTTCACATCGAAAGATCGTTTTCTTGACTATGTCCAAATAGACACCCAATCCGACCCCCACTCGAGCAGCAGCCCCACCACAGAAAATCAAAAAAATCTCGGAAAGGTTTTGGTTCAGGAACTTCATGACCTTGGAATTTCCAATGCCCACTTAGATGAATTTGGTTATGTCTATGCGAACATCGCCTCCAATGTGCCTCACGAAGTACCGGGACTTTGTTTTTGTGCCCACATGGATACCTCTCCGGATTGTTCTGGTGAAAATGTTAAACCCATAGTTCACCCCTATTACCACGGACAAGACTTGGTTTTGCCAGACGATCCATCTGTCGTTATCCGCCTAAGCGAACATCCTGATTTAGCCGAACAAATTGGAAATGACATTATCACGGCTAGCGGAACGACGCTTTTAGGGGCAGACAATAAAGCTGGAGTCGCTGAAATCATGGACGTAGCTGCCTTCTATTCGGCACATCCGGAGATTCCACACGGCCCGATTACGATTCTTTTTACGCCGGATGAGGAAGTCGGTCGCGGTACCGATCACGTAGATATGGAGAAGATTAATGCCCAATATGGCTACACCTTAGATGGCGAAAAGCGCGGGCATTTAGAGAATGAAACCTTCTCTGCGGATGGATTTGTCGTAAAAATTCAAGGCATTTCACAGCATCCGGGTTTTGCCAAAGGCCGTATGGAAAGCGCCCTGAAAATAGCCGCAGAAATCGTTAACACCCTACCCAAAGATCGCCTAAGCCCCGAAACCACTGAGGGAAAAGAGGGCTTCATACACCCCACAGACATGTATGGGAGCGTAGAAGAAGCGACGATCGAATTCATCATCCGCGATTTTGACACTGAAAAACTACGCGAATATGGCTTCATCATTCAACAGATTTCGGAAATGGTCTTGCGCAAATACCCCAATTCATCTGCGACCTATACCCAAACAGAGCAATACCGAAACATGAACGAAATCCTGGTCGATCACCCAGCATGTATTGACCTAGCGATGGAAGCGATGCGCTTAGCCGGCTTAAAAGCCGAAACCACCAGCATTCGCGGCGGAACCGACGGATCTCGCTTAACTTTTATGGGCTTACCCTGCCCTAACATTTTCGCCGGCGAACACGCGTTCCACAGCAAACAAGAATGGGTATCGGTGCAGGATATGCAGAAGGCGACTGAGACGGTGCTTTATTTGGTTGATTTGTTTCTAAATCTAAAGCATAAAGAATAAAGCACAAAGAATAAAGATGGCATAAAAAAAGTGATCGAAAATTCGATCACTTTTTTTATACGTACAAGAAAGAATCACTTCTGAACTTATCCCCAGCGGGGATTCCATCTTTGTGCTTTATTCTTTTTTCTTTATGCTTTAGAACTGAAATAAATTTATTTATGAAGTGCAGAAAATATCGCGCAGCACATTTTCGAACCGTTTTTAGAAATAAATTTAGATTTCAATTCAAAAAATCATTGCGCAGCACGATTTTAGAATTGAAATCTAAATTTATTCCCACTCAATCGTCGCCGGCGGCTTGCTCGAAATATCATACACCACGCGATTCACGCCTTTCACCTTGTTGATAATCTCGTTCGAAATGCGACCTAAGAATTCATAAGGTAAATGACACCAGTCAGCGGTCATTCCGTCCACACTTGAAACAGCACGCAAGGTAACTACTTGCTCATACGTACGCTCGTCCCCCATTACACCCACGGATTGTATAGGTAAAAGGATAGCGCCTGCTTGCCAAACTTGGTCATACAAACCATCCTCCTTCAAACCATTGATGAAAATAGCATCCACTTTTTGTAAGATATCTACTTTCGCAGGCGTAATATCGCCTAGAATACGGATACCTAAACCAGGACCAGGGAAAGGATGGCGGCCTAAAATGTCTTTAGGCACACCTAAGGTTTTACCCACTAAACGCACCTCATCTTTGAATAAGGCATCTAATGGCTCTACCACTTTCAACTTCATAAAATCGGGTAAGCCACCCACATTGTGGTGAGATTTGATCGTTGCGCTTGGTCCTTTTAGGGATACGGATTCGATTTTATCTGGGTAAATCGTGCCTTGGCCTAACCAAGAAACGCCTTCAATTAAATGGGCCTCCTCGTCGAATACCTCGATAAAGGTCTTTCCGATGGCTTTGCGCTTGTCTTCTGGATCTGTTAAGCCTTTTAGGGCGTCGTAGAAACGTTGTTTGGAGTTGACTCCTTTCACGTTTAGGCCTAGTGTTTCGTAGGATGCCAAAACTTGTTCGAATTCATCCTTGCGCAACAAACCATTGTCCACGAAGATGCAATACAGGTTTTTACCGATCGCGCGGTGTAATAAAACCGCAGCCACTGAGCTATCTACCCCGCCAGAAAGACCTAGAACGACTTTGTCATTCCCTAATTTGGCTTGTAACTCTGAAACGGTTCTATCAACGAAAGAATCCGATGTCCACGTCTGAGCGCAGCCACAAATTCCCACGATAAAGTTCTTAATTAAAATGCTTCCCTCGGTCGAGTGCGTCACTTCTGGGTGGAATTGAATTCCGAAAATGGGCTTCGAAACGTGTGCAAATGCCGCTACACGAACCGTCTCTGTTGAACCAATTAATTCGTATTCAGACGGCAATTCCATGATCGTATCGCCGTGAGACATCCACACCTGACCTGTAGCCGATAAGCCATTCAATAATGGACTCTCTTTTACACTCGTCATATGGGCACGACCATATTCGCGGTGACCCGATGCTTGAACGGAGCCTCCGCCTTGGTGCGCTAACAATTGCGCTCCGTAGCAAATTCCTAAAATGGGTAAAGAACCAAACAGACTTAAATCCACACGTGGCGAATCTTCATCTCTCACCGAGCAAGGGCTACCCGAAAGGATAATTCCTTTCACCGATTCGTCAATTACTGGGATGTGATTAAAAGGATGTATTTCGCAATAGACTTGCGCTTCTCTGATGCGACGCGCAATTAATTGGGTCACCTGAGAACCGAAATCAAGTATAAGGATCTTTTCCGCCATGTTTGTTTTTGCTTAAAAATAAACGGCAAATGTCGGAATTTTTTGCCTAATTCTAACGATAAAGCAGGTAATTTTGGCGCATTTTTCGGTATTGAACTAATCCCGGCTCCCAAGAATCCCGAATATCTTTCTCTGATTTGCCTGCAATGATCGCTAAACGCAATTGATCCGTACCAGCCAGCTTATCAAAGAAAGACGGTGACGTAAAGAACTTCTCGCCTAAACCTGATTTGCTGTAGAAATACAGGAGGTATTTTAAACTAAAGCCTAGGTTACGAGCTGGCAAGGTAGATAGATTATATCCGTAACAGGTTTGACCTTTCAAGGGAGGATCCATGGCTCCTGGTTTCGAAACGGGTGTAAAGGTATAATAACCTAGACCGGCGATATTCGTTCCAGCCACTTGAAACTGCAAATCGGTTCCTCTGCCTATACTCACATTCGTTCCTTCAAACAAACAAAGCGATGGATATAAGGCGATGGATTGATCATTCGGTAAATTAGGCGAGGGCGCTATGGCCACATGAACCGGAGAAGCGTGGGTGTAATTCGCGACAGGAATGACATTCAGGGAGGCTTCGGCACGATTCGCTAACCACCCTTCCCCATTAATCATGCGCGCTAATTCCCCTAACGTACATCCATGCACGACTGGAATCGGATTCAATCCTACAAAAGACGCCTGCGCCTTTTCTAAAATCGGTCCATCGACATAATGGCCGTTCGGATTCGGGCGATCTAAAACCGTCAAAGGCACCTTATTCTCCGCACAAGCCTCTAAGACATAATGCAAAGTGGACGAATAAGTATAGAAACGCGCACCTACGTCTTGAATATCAAATAGAACAACATCAATCCCTTGCAAATCCTCTGGCGTGGGTTTCTTATGTTTACCATACAAGGAAATGAGAGCAAGACCTGTTTTGCGATCGACCTCGTTATCTATGTGTGCACCTGCATCTGCTGTCCCTCTGAAACCGTGTTCTGGAGCAAAAATCTTTTTCACTGATACGCCTAGTGACAATAAAGTATCGGCTAAATGCGTCTTCCCTACCACAGAGGTATGATTAACGACTAAGGCAACTTGTTTCCCTTTTAAGGCTGGCAAGTAAGCGGGGAATTGTGCGGCACCTGGAATGAGCGTTTTTTGACCAAATCCCATAAAAGCCAAAAGGCAGAACAATAAGACAATACTATTTGATTTACGCCCCATTCGTGTTTTCTTTGCGGTTCAGAATTGAAAATCAAATCTAATGAATTTCCCTCTTTTTGTCGCTAGGCGTATTCGGAAAACTCAGGACACCTCCTTTTCTAAAACGGTGACCTATGTGGGTATCGGTACGGTGGCGGTAGGAACGGCAATTATCTTGGTGGCGTTTGCGATTCTTTTTGGCTTTAAGACAACTATTCAGGACAAACTGACGAGCTTTTCTGGGGATGCGCGTATTTCTCAGATTTCGGGTAATCGTTCGTTGGCTGAAAGCCCACTGACTCGCAATAGAGCATGGGAGTCCAAGACAGTACAGCGCCCAGAGATTGATCATATCCAAGCCCACGTGCAGAGACCTGGGATTTTAGTAGGGAAAGAAGGATTAGCAGGCATTGTCGTAAAGGGAATTGGGAAAGATCTTCCGGCGAAGCAATTACAAAAAAACATAAGCAGCGGTTCGAATAGCCTAAATGGACCACAGGAGGTGATTTTAAGTGAGGCTTTGGCCAAACAATTAAAAGTCAAAACCCATGGTTCGCTGATTCTCTATTTCCTCAGCGCTCCAGAGAGACCGCGTAAAGTGAAAGTAGCCGGCATTTACGAAACGGGACTAGAGGAATTGGATAAAATATTTGTCTTAGCTGACCGGGATTGGGTTCAAAAGATGAACGGTTGGACGGCAGATTCTCTGGGCACCTATGAGGTCTTCTTTAAAAGCAAGGAGAACCTCGAGGCAAAGACCGAAGCCTTAGCTAAAACGATGCCTCCAGAATGGCGTATTCAACCCGTGACCGAGATCTATCCTGCGCTATTTGACTGGATGACGATGCTCGACCGAAATATCGTCATCTTCATTAGCCTCCTCTTTGTGGTGGCCTGCTTTAATCTGATCGCCACGCTTTGGGTACTTATTATGGAACGAGTTCCCATGGTAGGATTATTAAAGTCGATGGGAGCGTCCGCGGCTCAGATCCGCCGCATATTTTGGTGGAATAGCTTGTTCATTTTAGTACGTGGACTGCTTATCGGAAACGGCCTTGCCTTCCTGTTTTGCTATCTACAATCGACCTACCACCTGATCCCTTTGGATCCAGAAAGTTATTATATGAGTAGCGTGCCCATCGAATGGGATCTAGCGACTTGGGGAATTGTGAATGGACTTACGATTCTTTTGGTGAGCTTTATGATGAGTATCCCTACCCTGTTGATTACTAAAATCCAGTCTTCCGAGGCGCTGAACTTCAAAAATTGATGTTTAAAAAACTTCTAATCCTATTGTGCTTTGTTTATAGTGTAAAAGCACAAGATAGCCTTCGCTATTCCATTGACTTGAATCGACTTGAAAATGATCGCTTACGGGTGGAGGTGAAATTGCCAGCTGGAGCAAAAGAATACTGCTTTCCTAAAATCGTTCCGGGCACTTATGCTATTTATGATTTTGGCCGCTATGTGAGTAACCTAAAAGCATTCGATGCTAGCGGCAAAGCAATTAAAGTGAAACAAAAAGACTTCAATTCATTTCACATCCTGGGAGCTTCTCGCCTGAGCTATGAGGTGGATGACACCTGGGATAGTCCGGAGATTGATGGAAAATATATTTTCGAGCCGGCGGGAACGAACTTTCAAGAAGACACGCTCTTTGCGCTGAACACCCACGCTTTATTAGGCTATGTAAAAGGTGGTGAGAAAATGCCTGTCTCTCTACTGCTAAAAGTACCTGTGGGTATGTTAGCTTCCTCTGCTATTGTATCGAATAATGGTTATTATGTAGCAGATTCCTACCAAAGCCTAACGGATGCACCCATCCTAGTCGCGCACCCAGATACAGCTATGCTTAAAGTGGGAGATGCTGACATTCTGATTTCGGTATTTTCCCCTAATCAAGTGATTCGCGCCACCCAAATTGCGGAGAAAATCCTTCCGTTGTTGAAGTCACAGCAAGCCTATTTAGGAGGCACCTTCCCAGTGAAGAACTATGCTTTCCTAGTAGTAATGTCCACGCATCTGAAGAATGGTAGTTATGGGGCATTGGAACATTCCAAATCCTCTTTTTACTACCTGCCGGAATACAACATCTCCACGATGGGCAGCACGATTCGCGATGTGAGTGCGCACGAATTTTTTCATATTCAGACACCGCTTAACTTTCATTCGGAAGAGATTGGAAATTTCGACTTCCAAAAGCCCAAAATGTCTCGCCACCTTTGGCTCTATGAAGGTCTGACGGAATACGCGGCGCACCATACCCAATTGCAGGGCGGCCTGATTACGCTCGACCAATTTATGGAGGAGATGACAGAAAAGGCGAACCGCGCAAATGATGATTACAATCCCTCGCTAGCCTTTACTAAACTTAGCCTAGGCGCACTGGATAAACACAAGGATGAATATGGGAATGTCTACCAAAAAGGAGCACTAATCGGCTTCTGCCTTGATCTACTTTTGCGCAAGGAAACGAATGGTGCCTATGGAACCCAACAGATGATGCGTGATTTAGCCGCTCAATACGGCCCCACAAAATCCTTTAAGGATGAAGAGTTGTTTGAACTGATAGAAAAAACGACAAAAGTGCCAGCCCTAAAAGAGTTCTTTGCCCGTTATGTGAGTAAAGGAGAAAAATTACCCTTAGAAGAATTGGTATCAACGATCGGTTTAGATTTCGGTCCCTTATTACCGGACAGAATGAACTTTTCGTATGGCTACCGAAAGAAAATTGAATTCAGGGAAAAAGAAAATCCAAGCCCAGCCCAATTGCAATTGAGACAGGCTTGGTTACATTTTTAGACCGTCTGCGCTTCGACCACCGCAATCGCGACCATATTCACAATCTCGCGAACAGAGGCGCCTAGTTGCAAAACGTGTACCGGTTTACGCAATCCTAATAAGATAGGCCCGATATACTCGATGTCTGCCGCTTCTTTCAACAAGTTATAGGCGATATTCGCTGAAGATAGATTAGGGAAAATAAGCGTATTCGCTGTATCGTTTCCTAATGTCGCGAATGGATAATTTTGTTGTCTGAGTTCCTTGTCAAAGGCTAAGTGTGCCTGCATCTCCCCCTCTATTACCCAGTCAGGATGCTTCTCTTTCAAAATAGCCGTCGCTGCGCGCATTTTCAACGCATCGTCTCCGTCTGCTGAACCAAAGTTCGAATATGACAGCATTGCCATCTTTGGCTTTAAATTAAAGCGTTCTACTGCCTCAGAAGTCAGTTCCGTAATTTCGACAATATCTGCTACCGAAGGCGAGAAGTTAATTGTCGTGTCTGAGAAAAAGAGTGGCCCTTGCTTACTTAATAACAAGTACATACCCGCCACTTTAGTCACACCAGACTTCTTACCAATGATCTGCAAGGCAGGACGAATAGCGTCTGGGTAGTTTTTGGTCAAACCAGAAATAACTCCATCTGCGCGATTCGTTTCTAACATCATCGCCGCAAAGTAATTACTCTTACGCACCTGCTTTTCTGCTTCCCATTTCGTGAAACCACGGCGCTTCCGCTTCTCGTAGAATAATTCCGCAAATTCGGCTAATAAGGCTGCATTATCGGGGTGTTTGAAATCGAAGATCTCAATATCCCCTAAGTCGATGTGGTGCTCTTCGCAGATCGAATCGATGTTTGCCTTGCGTCCTAATAGAATCGGCTTAGCTATTCCCTCGTCTAAGACCTCCCGAACTGCCTTCAATACTTTCAAGTTCTCCGCCTCAGCGAATACAATGCGTTTCGGATTCGACTTCGCGCGTTTCAAGATAAACTTCATCACCTGGTTATCTAATCCCAGACGTTTCGCTAATTGATTCTCATAGACATCCCAGTTCTTAATCGGCTTCGTCGCTACGCCGGATTCCATGGCCGCTTTGGCCACCGCCATCGAGATCGTCGTGATTAAACGTGGATCAACCGGTTTAGGAATAATGTATTCTGGGCCAAAGCTTAACGATTTCTCATTATAAGCCAAATTCACAATATCAGGCACTGGTTTCTTCGCTAAGCAGGCCAAAGCCTTGGCCGCCGCCAGTTTCATCTCATCATTAATCTCTGACGCACGTACGTCCAAGGCTCCTCTAAAGATGAAAGGAAAACCTAAGACATTATTCACTTGATTAGGGAAGTCAGAACGTCCCGTCGCCATAATCAAATCCTCTCTTACCGCCTTCGCCTCTTCATAACCAATCTCCGGCGTAGGATTCGCCATCGCAAATACAATCGGACTCGCAGCCATCGTCGCCACCATTTCCGGTTTCAAGATCCCTCCTACCGAAAGGCCAAGGAACACATCTGCACCTTTCATCGCCTCAGCTAACGACGTATTTCTACCTGCCTTACCCGCTAATGGGGCTAGATAGCGATTCAGATCCGGACGATCTTCTGATACTAATCCATCCTTATCGAAAATATAGAAATTCTCGATGCGCGCACCGAGCTTCAAATACAATTTCACACAAGAAATAGCCGCAGCCCCAGCGCCTGAAATTACAAATCTCGTCTCCTCGATCTTCTTATCTACGATTTCCAAAGCGTTCAACAACGCCGCAGACGAGATAATCGCCGTTCCGTGCTGATCGTCGTGCATGATGGGAATCTTCAAACGCGCTTTTAATTTCTCTTCGATCTCAAAGCATTCCGGGGATTTGATGTCCTCCAGATTAATTCCTCCAAAAGTCGGTTCTAAACGAGCCACCGTATCCACAAAGTCATCTGGATCCGTCACGGCTAATTCGATATCAAAAACGTCGATATCGGAGAATACTTTGAAAAGAACTCCTTTCCCCTCCATCACCGGCTTACTAGCCTCTGGACCGATGTTGCCTAAACCTAAAACGGCTGTACCGTTTGAGATGACGCCCACCAGGTTTCCTTTGGCCGTATAATCGTAAACTTTCTCTACATTATTCGCAATTTCTAAACAAGGCTCAGCCACACCCGGCGAATACGCTAAAGACAAATCGCGCTGAGTCGCCGTCGATTTCGTCGGTTTTACTTCAATTTTGCCAGGTTTCCCTCCCGCATGATACTCGAGCGCATCTTCTCTTAAAATGGATGAAATAGACATATATGATTAATTTGTTGATTGTTCTGAATCAAATTCTCCCTCGTGCTTCGCTATCCAAACCGTCGCCACTCCATTCCCGATAAAATTCGTGATCGCTCTCGCCTCTGACATAAAGCGATCTACTCCAAGCAATAAGGCTAGGCCTTCCACAGGAATTACCTGCAATGCACTTAAGGTGGATGCCAAAACGACAAAGCCACTTCCTGTCACGCCGGCGGCTCCTTTAGAGGTCACCATCAAAATGCCCACAATCGTGAGCATCTGTTCCCAGGACAAATGTACGCCATAAACTTGGGCTAAAAACAAGGTGGCCATCGATAAATAAATACTCGTACCATCGAGGTTAAACGAATAACCCGCAGGAACCACCAGGCCCACCACGGATTTAGAACAACCCATCTTCTCCAGTTTATGCATCAAAGAAGGCAGGGCCGCCTCGGAAGATGATGTACCTAACACCACCAATAATTCGTGTTTGATATAGCCCAAAAACGCCCAAATCCGCTCTCCGCAGCTTCGCATAATAAAACCCAATACCACAAACACGAAAATCGCCATCGTCACATAGACCGTCAGCATTAGTTTCGCTAATGGCACCAGGGAGTGAATCCCAAACTTCCCAATGGTAAAAGCCATCCCTCCCAGCGCTCCTAATGGCGCTAAATACATCACAATCTTCAAGCCTTTGAACACCCAATGCGAAGCCTGCTGCATCCCCGCAATCATCTTCGCCTTTCCTTTGACATAATTCAAAAAGATCCCAAAGAAAATCGAGAACCCTAATACCTGAACCGTAAAATTTTCTTTCAAAAAGCCCATCCAAGAGAATCCGGCAGCCTTCTGCGTGTATTTGGAAATATCTCCTCCCGCGATATCATCTCTGATGACTCCGATTCCGGGTTCAATGAAGGTAGAAACAGCTAATCCGATGAATAAGGCAATCGTAGTCACCACCTCGAAATACAGTAAGGCCTTGCCACCCACACGACCCACCTTTTTCAGGTTTCCCATATTAACAATACCTAAACTGATCGTCAAAAAGATGATAGGGTTGATAAAGAGTTTCACTAAACTGATAAAGACACCACTGAAAACTTCGCTCAGCGTAGGCCCAAAACTCAAATCCGCTCCCAATAAATTATAGCTAAACTTCGATTCGATGACCTTGAACAAGGCTAAATCAGGTGCAAAATGTCCCACGAGGACCCCTAAAAGAATAGACAATAAAACCCAAAAAGTTAGGTTCTGGAAAATATTTAGTTGTTTCATTCGTTTAGCTTCGGTTGACAAACAAATGTAAGAATTATTAAGAAAAATCACCGCTTGTGATTCTGCCTATATTTCCCGAATTTTGTAGGCTCATTCCTTTTCGATAAAAATACAGATGTCAGAAAAAATCAAATGCCTAATTATCGGTTCTGGCCCAGCCGGATATACCGCTGCTATTTATGCCTCACGTGCTGGTTTACATCCAGTGATGTACCAAGGTGGACAACCTGGAGGACAATTAACGACTACTACAGAAGTTGATAATTTCCCTGGCTACCCGAATGGTATTGATGGCCCGGCGATGATGATCGATTTAGAAAATCAGGCTAAGCGTTTTGGAACAGATGTACGTTACGGAATGGCGACTAAGGTGGATTTTACCTCCTCTCCTAAGAAGGTTTGGATTGATGAATCGACAGAAATCGAAGCGGATGCAGTCATTATCGCGACTGGTGCTAGTGCGAAATGGTTAGGATTAGAAGGAGAAACGAAATTTAATGGCTTGGGCGTTTCTGCTTGTGCCGTATGTGATGGTTTCTTCTACCGTAACCAAACAGTAGCCGTTGTAGGCGCAGGAGATACTGCCGCAGAAGAAGCGAGTTATTTAGCGAATTTATGTACCAAAGTACACTTAATCGTACGCCGTGGTGAAATGCGTGCTTCCTTGATCATGCAAGAGCGCGTAAAGAATAACCCGAAGATCGAGATCCACTGGAACTCAGAAACAGAAGAAATTTTAGGTGATGCAAACGGGGTAACTGGGATTCGCATCGTGAATAATGTAACCAAAGCGACAGAAGAAATTGCCTTAACTGGTTTCTTCGTAGCGATCGGACACCAACCAAATACTTCGATCTTTAAAGGAACTTTAGAGATGGACGCTCAAGAGTATTTACTCACAGAAAAAGGGAGTACGCGTACGAGCGTAGAAGGCGTTTTCGCTTGCGGTGACGTACAAGATACTATTTATCGCCAGGCAGTAACGGCCGCAGGTAGCGGTTGTATGGCGGCATTGGACGCGGAACGTTGGTTAGCCGCGAACAATTTACATTAATAGAAACATATGAGGTTAATTACCTATATTTTCGGATGTATTCTGTTGCTTTCGGGCTTTAGCTTGAAGGCGCAAGAGCGGAATTTATTCAAGAAAAAAACAGAAATCGAAGTCAAATCCAATTCCCAACTTTTCCAAGAAAAGTACAAGAAGAAGGATGAACTAGATGAACTTCCCCCTCTGCAATTCAGAAATGAGACGGAATCCGTTGGGGTCACGGCTGGTTCTGAATTACAGGAACGCAAGTTCGAACCCATCAAAATGGTCAATGCGAGTATCAGTAATTTTGATACCACGTCCATCGACGAAGGCGAGAATCTGATCGTAGAGATCGAAGAAGAGGCTGCACCAGAAGGTACAGAGGATTTTGTGTCAGTGGCGTCTTATTTCGCGATTTGGGATACAAAAATTATTGACCCCTATGATATAGATGCTAAAGAATTTGACGAGCCTGTCGACATCGAATTATACAACACCGCAGCTGGACGAAACTGGGCAGCACCTCTAGAGATAGTAAAGCAGACAAGTCCATTTGGACCACGCTGGGGACGTCTACACGCCGGTGTGGATTTAGACTTAGAGACCGGTTATCCTGTCTTCTCGGTATTTGATGGGATTGTCCGTGTCAGTCATTACGACCGTTCGGGTTATGGAAATTACGTCTTAGTGCGTCACTATAATGGCTTTGAAACATTGTATGGTCACTTAGCCTCTCCAGGTTTAGAGCCAGGGACCATTGTCAAGGCGGGAGATCAAATCGGTGTGGGCGGAAATACAGGACGTAGCACTGGCTCTCATTTGCATTTTGAGACGCGTTATGAAGGTAATCCCATGAACCCGAAGAACGTTTACAACTTCAGTCCTTTTGAACCCGTTTCGGATCACATTATTATTACCGCACGCTCTTTTGACATTCGCTCCTTATCGTTGAAAAACGAATATGGTGCGGTAGGAGATAAAGTGCGTTCCAGAACAAAGGCTTGGACTAAAGTGCGTCAAGGTGACACCCTAGGTGCCATCGCTAGACGTACTGGTGTTTCGATTGCTAAATTGAAGAAATTAAATGGAATGAAGAGCTCTTCGGTGATCCGAGCTGGGCGCCGAATTCGCATCCATTAATCGCTATGAAATTAGACATCCTCGTAATGGCCGCACATCCAGACGACGCTGAATTAAGCTGCGCTGGAACCATCCTCTCCCACATTGCTGCAGGCAAAAAAGTAGGAATTGTCGATTTCACCCGAGGTGAATTAGGCACGCGAGGAACACCCGAAATACGTTTGCAAGAATCCGCTGATGCCACTCAAATCTTAGGCATTCATGCCCGCGAAAACCTAGGCATCCGCGACGGCTTCTTTAGAAACGACGAAGAAACCCAAATAAAACTTATCGAAATCATTCGCAAATACCAACCAGAAGTGGTGCTTGCAAATGCTTTAGAGGATCGTCACCCAGACCATGGTAAGGGCGCACAATTAGCGATTGATGCTTGTTTTTTATCAGGTTTGCGCCAAATCAAAACAGGCGACCTTCCTGCCTGGAGACCTAAACAAGTCTACCATTACATTCAAGACCGCTATTTAGAACCTGATTTCGTTATTGATATCACAGCTCACTGGGATCAGAAAGAAGCGGCTATCCGCGCTTTCAAGAGTCAATTCTTTGACCCTAATTCTGCTGAACCGGCTTCCTATATCTCTAACCCAGACTTTTTACATTTCATCCAAGCGCGCGCGATGGAGATGGGGCACAAGATTGGGGTGAAGTATGGGGAGGGGTTTCAGAGTCAGAAGACGTTGGAGAAGAAAATTTTAGATTAGAGATAATAGAGTAGAGAGTAGAGAGTAGAGATGGGTTCTCTGATGAATCTACACTCTCCTATCTATGCTCTTTAATCTACTATCTGTACTCTCCTATCTATACTCTAAAAGCGGCTAAAGCCCCTTTTAAGGCGCTACCCGATAACACTTCCAGTCCCCTTTCTCCCGCGCATCATATACTACACGGTCGTGCAAACGCGAAGGTCTGCCTTGCCAAAATTCAAAATAGTCTGGAACTATTCGATAACCGCCCCAGTGGTCTGGTTTAGGAATCGTTTTGCCTTCGTATTCAGCCGCTAATTCAGCATATCTTGTTTGCAAGACTTCGCGGGAATCTACGCGGGCACTTTGCTCCGATACCCAAGCGCCTAATTGAGATTCGCGTGGACGGGAATGGAAATACGCGGTAGATAATTCTACCGAGAGTTTTTCGACGTGGCCTTCGATGCGGATTTGGCGTTCTAATTCAACCCAAAAAAAGGTAATGGAAGCTTGGGAGGCAAAAGCTAAATCTTGGCCTTTGCGTGATTCGTAATTCGTAAAAAAGCTAAATCCGTGGTCCACCGTTTTTAATAAAACAATACGACCTGATGGACGACCGGATGCACTTACCGTACTTAAGAACATGGCATTAGGCTCTGTGATCTGCGCAGACTGGGCTTCTTTAAACCAGGTAGCAAATTGATCGAATGGATTGGGGTGTACGTGTTGTTCGTGCAATTCTCCTTTTTGGTAGTTTAGGCGCAGGTCAGCTAAGTTCATAAGTCGATGATATTTGTTATCTTTACAAAGGCAATCTCTATCCCCAAATATAGCTGAATTACATGAAAAAATTATTCCTTTTTGACGCGATGGCTTTGATTTATCGCGCGCATTTTGCTTTTGCTAAAACACCTCGGATTTCTTCGAAGGGAATTAATACCTCCGCCGTTTTTGGCTTTGCAAATACGATTCTAGAGGTCATTAACAAGGAAAAACCAGACTATTTAGGGGTTGCTTTTGATACACCTAAACCTACCTTCCGTCACGTTGAATACACGCCCTACAAAGCGCAGCGCCAGGAACAGCCAGAGGATATTACGATTGCGATTCCTTATGTTAAGCGTTTAGTGGAGGCGATGGATATTCCGTTGCTAATATTAGATGGTTATGAGGCGGATGACGTGATCGGAACCATTGCGAAGAAAGCGGTGCGGGCGAATCCGGATATCGAAGTCTATATGATGACCCCAGATAAGGATTACGGGCAATTAGTGGAGGAGCGCATCAAGATGTACAAACCTGCCTTTATGGGCAAAGGTGTAGAGGTTTTAGGGCCAAAGGAGGTTTGCCAACGTTGGAACATCGCTAATGTCGACCAAGTAATCGATATGCTGGGTTTGATGGGCGATGCGGTGGATAACATTCCGGGTATTCCAGGTGTGGGTGAAAAGACGGCCCAAAAACTCATCGAGCAGTTTGGCTCTTTAGAAAACTTACTAGATAATACCGATCAACTGAAAGGCAAATTGCAAGAAAACTTGATCAATTTCCGTGAACAAGGGATTTTATCGAAGCACTTGGCCCGTATTATGCTCGAAGTGCCTGTCGAATACGAAGAGGAAAAATTAAAAGCAACCCCGCCTAACCGCGCGCTTTTAGAGCCTTTATTAGAAGAATTAGAATTCAGAACGCTGCGTAAGCGGATTTTGGGTGAAGACGAGCCAATCGTGGCGAAAGTCAAAGCCTCGCCTAAAGTGGATGCGAACCAGATGGATATGTTTGGATCACCTGCTCCTTCTGCCACTGCTGCTACTGATACCGAGGAAGAAGAGGTCATCACGACCAGCTATTCAAATCTCAGCAATACCGCTCACCAGTACCATCTAGTGCAAGGCGAGAACGCGATTAAATCCTTGATTAGCTTCTTGGATCGCCAGGATTCCTTCTGTTTTGACACAGAGACCACGAGTTTGGTGGCGATCGAAGCGGCCTTAGTGGGGATGTCCTTCTCCTACCGTAAAGGTGAGGCCTTTTATGTGCCGTTCCCAGAAGATCCGGAGGCTTGCCAGGCACAAGCAGATTTGTTTAAGGCTATTTTTGCCAAAGAGTCAACCATCAAAATCGCTCAAAATATCAAGTACGACATGAGCGTCTTGCGCAATTATGGTATCGAAATAAAAGGGGCAACTTACGACACGATGCTGGCGCATTACTTAATCGAACCGGAGAAACGCCACGGGATGGACGCTTTGGCCCTCGCCTATTTAAGCTACGAGCCCATGTCTATCGAAAACTTGATTGGTAAAAAAGGCGCCAAGCAAGGCAACATGCGCGAGGTGGAGCTAAACTTGATCAAGGAATATGCGGCAGAAGACGCAGATATCACGCTTCAATTAAAGCCGTTCTTAGACAAACAATTAACGACGAATCCGAAAGCCGTTCAGTTACTTCACCAGGTAGAAATGCCGTTAGCACGTGTTCTGTCCACGATTGAGTGTGAAGGTGTGAATTTAGACGTGCCTTTCCTTCAAGAGATGTCAAAGACCTTGGAAGCAGATTCCAAAGCAGTGCAAGAGAAGATATTCGCCACGGCCGGCCAAGAATTCAACATCGCCTCCCCTAAGCAATTAGGCGAGATTTTGTTTGAAAAACTGAAGCTAGATCCGAAAGCGAAAAAGACTAAAACTGGTCAATACATGACTGGCGAAGAAGTCTTGTCTAAACTAGAAGCAGAACACGAAATTGCCTCTTTAATTCTTGACTTCCGCGAATTACAGAAATTGAAATCAACCTATGTAGATGCCCTACCGGCTCTTATTTCGCCCAAAACAGGTCGCATCCACACCTCCTTCATGCAAGCAGTTACGGCAACAGGTCGTCTGTCTTCGAAGGACCCGAACTTACAAAACATCCCGATCCGTACGGTTCGTGGACGTGAAATTCGCAAGGCCTTCATCCCGCGCGATGAAAACCACTTGATTTTATCCGCCGATTATTCGCAAATCGAATTACGGATTATGGCCGCTTTCTCGAAGGATGAGTCGATGCTCGATGCGTTCAATAACGGACTAGATGTTCACAAGGCAACCGCCGCGAAAGTCTTCCATGTCCCATTGGAAGAAGTTACCTCAGATATGCGTCGCAAGGCAAAGACGGTGAACTTTGGAATTATTTACGGCGTTTCGGCCTTCGGCCTAGCTGCCCAATTAGCCATTTCCCGTACGGAAGCGAAGGAAATCATCGATCAATACTTCGTTGAATTCCCTAAGGTGAAGACCTTTATGGACCAAAGCATCGCCGACGCCCGCGAAAACGGTTACGTCGAGACTGTTTTGGGTCGCCGCCGCTACCTACGCGATATTTTATCAGCTAATATGAATGAGCGTGGTTTTGCAGAACGCAATGCCATCAACGCCCCAATCCAAGGTTCAGCAGCCGATATGATTAAAGTGGCGATGATTCAAATCCAGGATTTCCTCGAAAGAGAAAACCTAAAATCGAAAATGATTTTAACCGTGCATGACGAACTCGTGTTCGATGCACACAAAGACGAAGTCGATTACCTAAAAACCCAAATCAATAAGATCATGTGCGAAGCGATGGATTTAGGCGTCGCGATGGAAACGGGAATTGGCGTGGGTGAGAATTGGCTGGAAGCGCATTAATAAATGGTGAATGGTAAATGATGAATGGTAAATGTTTTTTCATTCACCACTTACCATTCACCATTTACCATTACTTTAATCAATAAACCGCTCCGTAATCCCACCATACGAATCAATCCTGCGATCTCTAAAGAAAGGCCAGGTTCTACGGTAATATTCACTGGAATCAACGTTCACATCTACTAACGCAATTTCCTCTTGATCGTGAGAGGCTTGGAAAATTACACGACCAAAGGCGTTAGATACAAAGCTTCCTCCCCAAAACTGTTGGCCATTTTCGGTTCCTACGCGGTTCACGGAAACGACTGGAACGCCGTTAGCGACCGAATGGGAACGTTGGATGGTTTGCCAAGCTTGGTATTGTTCGCGGTTAATTTCACCGTCTTTTTCTTCTAAATCCCAACCGATAGCCGTTGGGTATACTAACACTTCTGCACCTTGCAAAGCCGTTAAGCGAGCTGCCTCGGGATACCATTGATCCCAGCAGATGAGTACCCCTATTTTGGCAAACTTCGTTTCAAAAACCTGATATCCTAGATCGCCTGGCGTGAAATAATACTTTTCGTAATAGCCTGGATCGTCCGGAATATGCATTTTACGGTATTTACCTAGGTATTTACCGTCGGCATCGATGACCGCCGTAGTGTTATGGTAAAGACCTGCCGCCCGCTTTTCGAAAAGAGAGGCGACGATAACCACGTTTAATTCAGCTGCCAAAGCACCTAACTCATCCGTCGATGGTCCCGGGATCGCTTCTGCCAAAGCAAAGAAATCTTGCTTTTCTTCGTAACAGAAATAGACCGACTTGAACAATTCCTGCAAGCAAATCACTTGCGCGCCTTTGGCTGCGGCGTCGCGAATCGAGCTAATCGTTTTTTGCCAGTTTTCTGAAACAGTTGTGCTGCAGGATAGCTGAATTAAGGCGAAGGAAACGTTTTTCATCAATATCTTGGTTTTTACCTTGTTAATCGAGGCAAAATTAAGAAAAAACACGTTGCAAGCCTCATTCTTTGATTCTTTTCGGTAAATTGCAATCTAATACGATTGAAAAAAATTGATTTAATGGAAAATAAAAAACAGGATACCGCCTCGGCATTGAAGGATATTATTTCACACGCGAAAGAATATGGTTTCGTATTTCCTTCTTCGGAGATTTATGATGGTTTGCAAGCGGTATATGATTATGGTCAAAACGGTGTCGAGTTAAAGAATAACTTAAAAACGGTTTGGTATAAGGCGATGACGATGTTGAATGACAACGTGGTCGGCCTTGACGCTTCCATTTTTATGCACCCATTGACTTGGAAGGCTTCTGGTCACGTGGATTCGTTTAACGATCCGATGATTGATAACAAGGATTCCAAAAAACGTTACCGGGCTGATACTTTATTAGAAGAAAGAGCAGCTCAATTAGAGGACGAGGGAAAAGAGGCAGAGGCGAAGGCTTTATTACAAAAGATGGCGAAATGCTTAGATGCAGGGGATTTAGAAGGGGTTCGCCAGATCATTATCGATGAAAATATCAAGTGTCCAGTTTCGAACACAGCTAATTGGACCGAGGTTCGTCAATTCAACTTGATGTTCTCTACTCAAGTAGGCGCTGTTTCAGAGGATGCCAGTTTAATTTATTTACGTCCAGAGACGGCTCAGGGAATCTTTGTGAACTTCTTGAACGTGCAGAAGACGGGCCGTATGAAGGTTCCTTTTGGCATTGCCCAAATCGGAAAAGCCTTCCGTAACGAGATCGTTGCGCGTAATTTCATCTTCCGTATGCGGGAATTCGAACAAATGGAGATGCAATTCTTCGTTCGCCCTGGCACGGAAATGGAATGGTATGCGAAGTGGAAAGAAACACGTATGAAGTTCCACTTAGCCTTAGGAATTCCGGCTACTTCCTTGAAATTTCATGATCACGATAAACTAGCGCACTACGCAAATGCGGCGTTGGATATTGAGTATAAATTCCCGTTTGGCTTTAAAGAAATGGAAGGAATCCACTCGAGAACGGATTTCGACTTGAAAGCGCACCAGGATTTATCGAGAAAAAAACAACAGTATTTTGACCCAGAAATAAACGAAAATTACATACCTTATGTAGTAGAAACGTCCGTAGGGGCTGATCGTTTATTCTTGGCGATTCTTTGCAATGCCTATACAGAAGAGACGGTGGGCGAAGGAGAGCAAGAAAAACAACGTGTTTTCTTGAATTTCCATCCTGCTCTAGCTCCTGTAAAAGTAGCCGTACTTCCTTTAGTGAAAAAGGATGGTTTAGCTGAGAAAGCACAAGAGATTGTTAACAGCATTAAATTTGCCTTTAATACAACATATGACGATGGAGGCGCCATAGGCAAGCGTTATACCCGTCAAGATTTAATTGGAACACCGTATTGTGTGGTGGTTGATTACCAAACTATGGAAGACAACACCGTGACCGTTCGCGATCGCAACACGATGACCCAAGAGCGCATTTCTATAGCAGACCTAAAAGAGAAAATTGGTTATGCTGTATCGATGGAGCGTATTTTTGAAAAACTTTTACCTTAAAACGCAAACAACGACGATTATGATCACCGAAGAGAGCAATCCAGCAGAAGAATTGGAAACCACTCCTACTCCAGAAGAAACACCGACAAAAGCTATTGTCGAAACAGCAGCTCCGGCTGAGGTGGCAGCTCCGGCGGAAGTAGTTTTTCCTGTAGTGGAAGAAAAGGCCGTAGAATTTCCGGTTTTAGACCTTTCAAAAGTAACAAAAGAAAGCATTCTTGCCTTCTATGAGCAATTGAAAGCCATTCTTCAAGCAAGCGCCTCATCGGCGAACTTCAAAAAAGTAGACGAATTAACCAAGGAAGTGAGAACGGATTGGGAAGCGATCAAGCAAGGCGAACGCGCTGAGGCTTTAGCTGCATTTAAGTCTACTAACGAAGATTCCGAAGAAGGATTTTCTTTCAAAGGGGATGAAATCTCGCAACAAATCGACGCCATTTCAGCCTTTATCCGTACGGAAAGAGGGGCATTCTTCTCTAATTTGGAGAAATTAAGAGAGAAGGCACTCGAAGGAAAAACGCGTTTAATCAATGAATTAAGAACTTTAGTGGATTCGGATGATAATTCAGATCCGGCGCACGTGAATGCAAGCTTTAAAGCCTTCAAGAAAATTCAAGAAGAGTGGAAAGGGTTAGGCAGTGTGCAGGGGCCGATGAATCAGACGCTTTGGCAGAGCTATCATGCCTTAGTGGACCGTTTCTACAGCAATAGAAGCATTTTCTTCGAACTATTAGAATTAGATCGCAAGAAGAATTTACAGGCCAAAGAAGGTATCGCCACTAAACTAGAAGCTTTAGCAGCAGAGATTTCAAAAGGCGGAGCTTTACAGAAATTATTAAAAGAGGCGGAAGAGCTGTTTGAAGAATACAAGCACATCGGACCAGCGAACAGAGATGACAATGAGTCACTTTGGACGCGTGTAAAGAAATCATTGGATGTACTTTTTGAACAAAAAAGAGCCATCAATGATGCCCAAAAGCAAGTTTTCGAAGAAAATCTCAAAGTAAAACGCGAAATCGGCGACTTAATGAAGCATTATGCTAGTTTCACTGCCGCGAACATCAGCGAATGGAACCAAGCTTCTAAAGCAGTACTAGCACTTCAAGAACAATGGAATAATCTAAAGGGTGGTTTACCTCGTGATGGAGGAAAAGAAGTGAGTCACAATTTTTGGTCTGACTTAAAAACCTTCTTCAAACATAAGAGCGAATTCTTCTCGAAGATCGATGCAGAGCGCAAGGCTAACTTAGCAGCGAAGCAATTATTGATCGACCAGGTGAACGGTATCGTAGAAACTGGCACCATCACTCCTGAAGTGACCCAAATGGTTATCGAAACACAAAAAAAGTGGAAAGAGATCGGTCACGTACCAGAAAAGCAGAAGGATTCTATCTACGCAAAATTCAAGGCTGCGTGTGACGCCTACTTCAATTTAACTCGTGAGAAGGGCAAGAATGCGAAGGATGTGGAATTCGAAGGCAATTTAGAAGCGAAGCAAGCGATTTTAAAGGAGATGGAAGCCATGCTTAAAGATCCTAGCCTATTAGCTACCTTGGGCGAAAAGAAAGCGGCTTGGGATGCCATCGGCTTCGTACCTCGCAACAATGTGAAAGCCATTCAAGAAAGCTTCCGCACGACGTGGAATGCTTTAATCGATTTAGCACGCACACAACCTAAAGAGCAGCTGGCTGCGTGGGGTTTTGAATTAAAATCATTGGCATCTGAAGCAAATACTGGAGGAGAAGAGAAAAAATCGGCTTCCCCAGATGCGCGCAAGAAAATCCAAGCCTTGGAAAATGATATTGCCGTGTTAACCAATAACTTAGAATTCTTCGCGAAGTCTAAAAACAGCGATAAACTGCGTGCGGAGGTAGAAAAGAAAATTGAGGCCGCTGAAAAAGAATTAGAAAAACTGAAAAAAAGTTAATTTTTTTCACACTCGGTTTTGCGATTTAGGAGAATAACACTACTTTTGTAAACCGAAATGCGCCTCCTTAGCTCAGCTGGTAGAGCAACTGATTTGTAATCAGTAGGTCATTGGTTCGATCCCGATAGGAGGCTCAAGAAGCTCGACAGCAATGTCGGGCTTTTTTGTTGCCCTCTCCTCTGATAATTTCCCCTGTAAACTGATTATTTTCTTACAAATCCACAATTACAACTAAAAGTGCACTATATTGCACAAATCAGTCTAAATCAGGCATCAAAAACAATTAATTACAAACAAAAGAGCAATATAATGCACCAACAGGATATCATAGAAACACTAAAAAAGCGACGAATTACGCTCCAAGTGAACCAAGAGACCCTTGCTATGCTGTCCGGTGTAGGCCTACGAACGGTCAAACAATTTGAAAGCGGAAAAGGAAATCCTACCTTGGAGACGATTCAAAAACTAGCTGATGTATTGGGACTTGAAATGCAATTAACAATCAAAAAATTAGAGACGGAAAATGAGGACAGCGACGATATTGTATAAGACTGAACCTGCAGGAACTTTGAGCCAATTGAATAATGGCAGTTTTCATTTTCAGTATTTAGAGACTTGGCTAGTGGATAAAAAAAAGCCGGCCATTAGCTTAACCATGCCTAAGTCAAAAAAGGAATTTAAGTCCCCTCACCTATTTCCAGTTTTCTTTCACTTGTTACCAGAGGGAGCAAATAAGCAAGCGGTTTGCAAGTTTAAGAAGATTGATCCGTCAGATCACTTTGGCATACTATTACATACCGCTCAATTCGATACAATAGGTGCGCTAACGATTGAACAAATAGACTGATAAGTGAATATACCTCTGCTTTCCTATTGCCCAAGTACACTAGCTGAAGGTCATTCCAGTTACTGCCGATCTGCGATTCAGCGACTATTCTCGAATCATAAGGTGCATCACGTGCTGCCCTATGATTCACCGGCGAGTTCAGACGAGGTTTCTGGTATTTTCTTTGAGAATAGAACGATTATGTCAATTGCTGGAGTACAGGAGAAATTTTCATTCGCACTGGAGAAGAATAAGCTTCGATTAGCAAAGCCCGGGGAAAGTGGTCATTATTTACTAAAACCGATTCCTACTTTGGGCAAGAATAAGCATCTGATGCCTGCAAATGAGCATTTGACGATGCAGATAGCAAAACAGGTTTTTCAAATAGATACGGCAGAGAATGGGATTGTTTTCTTCCAAAATGGGGAAATGGCCTATTTGACGAAACGATTTGACCGAGATGAAACAGGCCTGAAGCGAGGGAAAGAGGACTTTGCGGTTTTGGCACATAGAACACCACAAACACACGGGGCGAATTACAAATACGAAGGAAATTACCTCGAATTGTTCCAAATCATGCAGCAATATGTGCCTGCCTATGCCACCGAGGCTCCTAAACTATTTAAAATCATCTTGTTTAATTACCTTTTTTCGAATGGAGATGCCCATTTAAAGAATTTCTCCCTACTAGAAACAGTGGATGGCGATTACATTCTAAGCCCCGCCTATGATTTATTGAATTCTCAATTACATATCGCAGATAGCGATTTTGCCTTACAAGGAGGCTTATATCCGAAGGCGCAATACCAGGGAAAATTATTGAATCAGTTTCTTCATTTAAGTAAAATGGCGAACATACCTGAAAAACCGGTAGAACGAATTCTCGAACAAATGCTTGCGAATTCGGCAGCTATTGAAACGTTGATTAGACGCTCCTTTCTAGAAGAAAGTGTACAAAAAAACTATTATCAAAGTTACCAGGGACGTCTGAAACGACTGAAATATACCTAATTCCACATTTGCTCCACCTGCCTCACAATCTCCGGTAAATCCTGTTTTTTCATACACGCAAAATGCCCCTTAGGACAAGTCTTCGTACCAAAATTCGAACAAGGTTGGCAACTTAGATCTGGGACGATGGATTGAAAAACCTGGGCTTTTGAATCCGCAGGCATCAATGGTTCCACCTGTAAAGCAGGAGAAGTGGCTCCCCAGATCGCAATGACATTCTTTTCAAAGGCACAAGCAATGTATAACATACCAGTATCGTGCGAGATGACGACACGGGCTTTGGCAACCATCAAAGCAGATTCATGTAAAGAATAAGTACCACAGGTATTTATAATTCGCGATGGGTCCCCTAAAGCTAGGGCATCACCATCTTCCTTCTCCTCCTTGCCACCTACTAATACAATCGGATGCGGGATTTGTGCACACAATGTCTGTAATGATTCTAATGGCAATTTCTTCGTGGCATACGAAGCACCTATGACTAAAGCCACATAGCCTTCTGGGAAAAAAGTGGGCTTCTTGACCTCAGAGGGAACAAAATAGTCCAAACCTTTTCCATCGTAGACAACCCCTAATGGCGCTAGAGCATCCACACTGCGCAAGGAAATGTGGCGATCGGCCATTTTATTGAGGTGGAATTTGGTCAACAAAAACTTCTCTACACTGAGCTTATCATACGAAAAATAGGGAACGCCTAAGGCTAGGCGAATCCGCAAACTGCGCAGATTCTTATGCAAATCAATGATGTAATCGAACTTGTAAGCCTTTAATTCTTGGATAGTTGCGGAAAGATCTTTGTCAAAATAATGGAACTGGTCCACGTAAGGATTCGCCTCTGAAACGGCTTTCATCGACTTCTTTGTTAAGAAATGAATCTCCACACCGGGAATCTGCTGCTTCGCACAGCGCAAGGCTGGGGAAGCTAAAACGATGTCGCCAATGGCCGAGAAACGAATAAAAAGTAGCCGCATAGGTAAATTCTGAATTTAAAGTTAATTCATCCCGGGAGAATTTCTATTGTAAATGTTTTATTTTAAATTTAGAAATGCAACGTAGAAACTTCATTAAAGGGGGCCTTTTGGCTTCTACCCTTTCTTTAAATTCCTCCTCTTCGGCTTTAGCGCCTATCGAATTTACACCCATTAGCTCTGAAGAACGCAGGATGCGCGTGGCTAAGGCGCAAAAATTGATGGCGGAGAAACAAATTCAGGCCATTATTTTAGATGCAGGGATTAATATGAATTATTTCACGGGCATCAGCTGGCATCCTTCAGAGCGCTCGATGTTAGCCATTATTCCGGTGAAAGGAGATCCATTTTTTATCTGCCCAGCTTTTGAGGAAGATCGGTTTCTTGAAATGACTCCAGCGGGTACGAAAGTGCATACCTGGGAGGAAGATGAGAATCCTTTTGCCTTAACTACTGCTAGCTTAAAGAAAATGGGTATTCTGAAGGGCCAAATAGGTATCGATGAATTCTGTCGTTTCTTCATCTTCGATGGATTACGCAAATCAGAGGCTAATTTTCAATTCGTGAGCGCGGACCCCATTACGATTCCATGCCGTATCATTAAATCTTCCGCTGAGATTTCCTTGATGCAAAAAGCGAATGATGCGACAGTTAAGGCCATACAGGCTGGAATAGCGGCTTTATCAATTGGTTGTACACCTCGCCAAATCTCCCAGAAGATTGCGCAAGCACACGCAGACCAGGGTGCGATGCACGGTTTTGCGTCGGTGACTTTTGGGGTAGCGACTTCGTTTCCACATGGAAGTTCGAGAAAACAGATTTTGAAATCAGGCGATGTCGTGATGTTAGATTGCGGTTGCAGCGTGGGAGGATATGAATCAGATATTACGAGAACCGTTGTTTTTGGAGAGCCTAGCGCGAAGCAAAAACAGATCTGGGATTTAGAGAAAAAAGCACAGCAAGCAGGTTTTGAGGCGGCTAAATTAGGAGCACCGGCTGAAAACGTAGATTTTGCCGCGCGGAAAGTATTGATTGACGCAGGTTTTGGCCCAGATTATAAACTACCGGGTCTTCCGCATCGTACTGGCCACGGAATTGGAATGAGTGGTCACGAATGGGGTAATATGGTGCGCGGAAATAAGGCACCACTTGAAATAGGCATGTGTTTCAGTATTGAGCCGACGATTGCGATTCCAGGGGAATTTGGGGTACGATTAGAGGATTGTGCCTATATGACGGCGGATGGTCCTAAATGGTTTTCAAATCCAAGCAAATCGATCTCAGAGCCGTTTTAATTCCAACACCTGATTCACACAAGACGGAATATCGCGGTCATAGTGACTGACGTAAAGTAAGGTCATTTCAGAATTTTCCGCTAAATAATCAAGCACCAACTTTAGATGCTCTGTTTGAACACGGTCTAGTCCTTGACATGGCTCGTCGAGTATCAAGAGTTCTGGATTCTTGACCAAAGCACGCGTAATCAAGACCATACGTTGTTCCCCACCAGAAATCTGCAAGAAGGATCTTTCTTTCAAATGAGCGATGCCCATTACTAGCATCCAATGATTCACTTGAGCCGTTTGCTCGTCCGATAAGCGCTTAAACAACCCAAGCGTATCAAACAAACCAGAGGCCACCATAGAAAAACAAGAGCCACCCTCCTTAAAATACAAATGCAACTCCGGACTCAAATACCCAATTTTGCGTTTAATGTCCCAAATACTCTCCCCTGTCCCTCTTTTCCGATCAAACAAGGTTATGTCTTGCGAATAGGCCTGCGGATTATCCGCCGTAATTAAACTAATCAACGTTGACTTCCCTGCTCCATTGGGACCTTTGATCGCCCAACGCTCTCCCCTATTTACTTTCCAGCTGAAGTCGCTTAAAATCGTTTTCGTTCCGTATTTAATCTGCACCTTTTCCATTTTTACAGCTGTTTCGAATGGGTCTAATGGCCTTAGAAAAGGCGCTGGTTTCATGGCCGATTCTTGTACTGATGGCAATTCAACCACCTGATTTATGAAATCAGGCACATCGCCAGGCGAAGAAACGAGAATGAATTGTATGCCTTTCGAGTCCAGCGATACTAATCCTTTAGTGAGAATTTCCCGACCCTTTACATCCAGACCCACATAGGGATTATCTAAAATCAACCAATCTGGCTGATAAGCTAATGATTTAACGATTTGCAATCGCTTGTTCTCGCCATTAGACAATTGTATCAAAGGACGTTTCATTAGCCCTTCTAATTCAAAAACCGACACCCAATCCCCTAATTCCAATCCAGCTAATTCCTCCTCCACCGTATAAGCATCCTCACAATCAGAGGAATTAAAGCGTTGTTGTAAATAAAACTCTGAGAGGTTACTGCGGTTTTTAAACTGATGTTGCTGCTCCACGAGCATCACATAGGCTCTTTTATCCGGATTTCGAGAAGAAAAAAAGACCTCGCCCGTTCTAAACAATCGTCCGGCTAAGGCTTTTGCCAAAGAAGTCTTCCCTGATCCCATCGGTCCTACGATGGCCGTTTTTTGGCCAGATAAAATCCGAAAAGAAATCGATGAGACGACAGGTTTAGCTCCCAAGGAGACCGAAACGTCCGAAATTTTAGCGAGGCAATTATCCAAGAATATTTCCTATTTTTAACAAAAATAAACCTATTCGATGAAAAAAGCCTCATTCCTCGCCGGACTCTTGTTCCTGTGTAGTTTTACAATCCTTGCCCAATCTCTACCACACAGCACGCCTGAAGCAGAAGGCGTGTCGTCAGAAGCCATCATCAAATTCATCGAGGGCTATTCCGCAGATAAACACGAATTGCATTCGTATATGCTGATACGCCATGGAAAAGTGATTTCTGAGGCTTGGTGGAAGCCCTTTGCTGCCGATAAAAAACATACGATGTATAGTGTTTCCAAAAGCTGGACCTCCACCGCCATCGGTTTCGCCGTGGCTGAAAAGCGACTTACGGTACAAGATAAAGTCCTTTCTTTTTTCCCAGAACATGCTGATTTGAAAGATAAACCCTTTCTAGCGGACCTACGCGTTCAGGATCTCTTAACGATGTCCGTGGGCCACGAAAAAGAGCCATTAAAAAGCGTGATTGTCTTTTCACCCGATTGGGTTCGCGGATTTTTGAACTACCCTATTGCGAATAAACCCGGCACTAAATTTTTATACAATACCTTGGCAACGTATATGTTATCAGCGATTATTCAAAAGGTGACGGGAATGACGACGTTAGACTATTTAAAACCTCGCCTATTAGATCCATTGCACATCAGCGGTATCGACTGGGAAGCCGACCAAAAAGGCATCAGTGTGGGTGGCTGGGGCATTCGAGTAAAGACGGAGGATATGGCCAAACTGGGCTTATTATATCTAAACAAAGGTAAATTCGAAGGCAAGCAAATTTTACCAGCCACTTGGGTAGAGGAAGCCACAAGCAAACACATCGATCAAGAACCGGATGCAAGCGCAGATAAAAAGGCCAATGGACAATACGCGGATTGGTTGCAAGGCTATGGCTACCAGTTTTGGCGTTCTAGACAGGGGGCTTTTAGAGGCGACGGCGCCTATGGACAGTATATTTTGATGATGCCAGAGCAGGATGCAGTGCTTATTATCACATCAGAATCCCAGGATTTGCCTGATGATTTGAACCAGGTTTGGAAAAACCTATTGCCAGCCTTTCAAGCGAAAGCCCTTCCTTCTAATCCTTCCGGGTTAAAAGCGCTTGCCGCATTTAATGCTAGCAGGCAAATTAAAGCACCGGTTTCTAGCCTACAAGCTGCTTTGCCTACGAAAAGCTATTTATTAGGCACTAACCCGCTGGATTTCCGCCAGTTCAAAATCGACTCAAAAGGGACGTTAACCATCACAACCAAAGATTCCACACAGCATGAATTTAAACTGGCTCAAGGTGCTTGGGCTACGGGAAAGTCAAACTTAGTTGGTCCCTATATGCTGAGAGCTGCTAGAGTCGATTTAGCGAAAAAAGCCCCATTTGATTACGCTGGATCGTATCGATGGATTGATGCGGAGACGCTAGAGATCACCTTGGTGTATTACGAAAGTCCGCACCATTGGACGATTACGCTGAAAGGCGATCAAGTATCCGTAATCAATTCATTTGAACCCCAAAATGAAATTAAGATCCCGCAACGGAAATAAGCGGGATTTCGTCGCAAAATTTGACCTCAAGGATATGATTTACAAGATATATTCGTAAAATGTAACAAGAAACCTATATCAACATGAAAAATAACAACAACCCATCACGTCGTCAGTTTTTGGCGGCTGGCTCATTAGCCTCTTTAGGCCTTTTGTGGGCATCAAATTCCTCCTTTAGTTTCGCTAAACCTAACTCGGTTTTTGGTGGTGTTCAAGTAGGAACGATTACGTATTCTTTCCGCGGTATGCCGGGAGATATCAAACAAATCATCCAATATTGTGTAGATTCAGGTGTTTCGGCCATTGAATTAATGGGAGATGCCGTGGAGGATTATGCAGGCCGTCCAGTGAATCCAGTACCTATGCGTTGGACTCCAGGTCAACCTCGTCCTACATTAACAGATGAGCAAAAAGCTCAGATGGCTCAATACCAAAAAGACGTAGCCGCTTGGCGTGAGTCTGTTTCGATGGACAAATTCAAGGAAGTACGCAAAATGTTAGATGACGCAGGAATCTCTGTCTATGCTTACAAACCCAATGCCTTTAGTGAAAGAAACTCAGACGCAGAGGTGGAATCGGCATTAAAAGCAGCCAAAGTATTAGGCGCTAAATCGGTTACAGTTGAGTTGCCTACGTCATCCGCTCAGACGCAGCGTTTAGGAGCTTTGGGAGAGAAACACAAAGTTTATTTCGGCTATCACACTCACTTACAGGTGAAGGATACGGTGTATGATGAGGCTTTGGCCCAAAACCCATACAACTCCATCAACCTAGATTGTGGTCACTATATCGCCGTGGGAGCTCCGCACAACACTGCTTCTTTAATAGCCTTCATCGAAGCAAAACACGACCGCATCACCAGCATGCACATCAAGGACCGCACATCGAAAGAACATGGCGCGGGTAACCTCGAATGGGGCAAAGGCGATACGCCGCTAAAAGAAGTCTTAACTTTGTTAAAGAAAAATAAATACAAATTCCCTGCGACAATTGAACTCGAATACGAGGTTCCAGCTGTATCAACGCCTGTAGCCGAAGTGAAAAAATGCGTGGAATATGCCAAGAATATTCTAGCTTAAATTAAAAAGGCCGCTCACATAAATGAGCGGCCTTTCTTTTTATTTATACCCATCTATCGTCTCAATACTACCATCCGGTCGGTATTTCAACTCTGTTACTTTGATATTTCTTAAATGGGTCTTGCCTGAGATTTCCACATCGTGGTAGTATAAATACCATTTGCCATTTTGTTCCACAATCGAATGGTGATTCGTCCATCCTTTCACGGGCTTTAAAATGACACCTTGGTAGGTAAATGGTCCATAGGGACTAGTTCCTGTCGCATAAGCAATGTTATGTGTGTCACCTGTCGAGTAAGAAAAATAGTATTTCCCTTGGTATTGATGGACGAAAGCAGCTTCGAAGAAACGACGATCGTGATCTTCTGACAATAAAATCTTGCCTTGCGCATCCAAAATCTGGACATTACGCGGCGCCTCAGCCATCTGCTTCATATCCGCATCTAAACGGGCTACTTTGGCCATCAAAGCAGGCTGACCATTGGCTGGCTGTGACTCATCCGTCGCCCCATAACTTCCTGACTTCCAGCGTTGCAATTGACCACCCCAGATTCCGCCAAAATACAGATAATACGTTCCATCTTTGTCCTTAAACACACAAGGATCGATACTGAATGAACCTTTCATGTACTCTTTTTCTGCTTTAAAAGGTCCTTCCGGTTTCGACGAAGAAGCTACTCCGATGCGAAAAATGCCCTCTTTATCTTTGGCAGGAAAATACAAATAGTAGGTTCCTTTCGATTCAGCAGCATCCGGAGCCCAAAGCATCTTCGATGCCCAAGCCACATCTTCCAGCTTTAAAGCGACACCGTGGTCTACCACCGGGCTAGCTGGAGTCTTTTGAGATAACACATGGTAATCATTCATCGCAAAGTGACTTCCTAAATCATCTTCCTTTACTCCGGCATCGATGTCATGTGAAGGGTAAATGTAAATTTTACCCTGAAATAGGTGTGCCGATGGATCTGCGGTGAACATATGCGAAACCAAAGGCTTCGACTGCCCCAGTGCAGTTAAACTTAATAGGCTTAAAGCGAGTATTTTTTTCATATTCATTCGTTTATGTTTAAAGGTCTGAATTGTTTATTTTTACTTCTATGAAACCGATCGAAACCGCTTTACTGTCTTTTGGAATGTCTGGCCGCGTTTTTCACGCCCCATTTATTCAACTTCATCCTGGATTCAATTTACGAGGATCTTGGGAACGCTCCAAGAAAACCATAGAGAATGCCTACCCTGGAACATCCTCCTACGATTCGATGGAAGCCGTTTTAACCGACTCTTCGATTGAGTTAATCATCGTTAACACTCCTATTTATTCCCATTTTGAATATGCTACAGCCGCCTTAAAAGCAGGAAAGCACATTGTGGTGGAGAAAGCTTTTACAAGCAACGCAGCCGAAGCAGAAATACTCGTATCGTTAGCGAAAGAAGTGAATAGAAAGATATTTGTTTACCAAAACCGCCGCTGGGATTCCGATTTCCTAACCTTGAAAAAGGTTCACAAATCAGGTATTTTAGGCGATATTGTGGAAGCAGAGTTTCATTTTGACCGCTACAATCCCCTTATGTCTCCTAAACGACATAAAGAAGATGCAGGTCCAGGCGCTGGAATCGTGACCGATTTAGGGCCTCATTTAATCGATCAAGCTTTACACTTATTTGGAAAACCAACTCACGTTTTTGCGGATTTACGCAAGACTAGACCGGGAACGGAGGTCATAGACTTATTCGAGATTCTGTTGTATTATCCAGCCTTACGTGTGCGATTAAAAAGTGGTTATTATTTCAAAGAACCCATTCCTGCCTTCCAATTACATGGTACAAAGGGTAGTTTCATCAAAACCCGTTCTGACCGCCAAGAAGTCGATTTAGACAAAGGACATGTTCCAATGGGCGAAAACTGGGGAGTAGATGCACCGAGTGAATACGGATTATTACATGTGGATGGAAAAAGTCCTGAACGCGTTGCTTCTGAAAAAGGAGAGTATATGGCATTCTATGAAAATGTTTTTCAATCTTTGCGATCCGGAGTGGCACCAGCGGTACCCGGAGAAGATGGAATCGCGAGTATGCGCGTTATCGATGCAGCCTACGAAAGCCGAGAAAAACAAGCAGTTATCAGTTACTAAAATGGAATTATTCAATCAGTTTGAGCCTGAATTAAGCAAAAAGATTCAACAAGTAGGCGTTGTTCGTAAATTCAAAACGGACGATTATTTGATGAAAACAGGGCAATCCATTCGATCAGCTGTCTTGGTAACGAAAGGAATCATCAAAGTATTCCGCGAAGACGAGGAGGGCAACGAAGTATTCATGTACAATCTTCACCCAGGCGAAGCATGCGCCATTTCGATGACTTGCGCAGCGAGGCAATTATCGTCTCAGATTATGGCCAAAGCCCTCGTCGATACCGAAGTCATCGCCATCCCAGCCGAATTAATGGACGAATGGGGCGCTAAATACAAATCTTGGTACCAATTCGTGCTAGAGACCTATCGTTCTCGCTTCGAAGAATTATTGGACACTTTGGATCAAATCGCCTTTAGAAATCTGGATGAGCGCTTACTTTGGTACTTAAAACAACACCAAAAAAGCCTAAAAACGAACATTTTAAAGGCTTCTTTTACTGATATCGCTCAAGAGCTAAACTCTTCCCGTGAAGTCATTTCCCGCTTAATGAAAAAGTTAGCTGAGAAAGGGTTCATCAAAATCAATAAAAACCAGATTGAGATTGTGGATTTAAGGTTGTGATAATTATCACGAATTATCCATAATTTAGATGTGATCTTTGTGCTACAAAATAATCATCACATGGAAATTATTGGATATCTAGCTTCCTTACTTATCGGAGTCTCTTTGGGACTTATCGGGGGTGGCGGATCCATTTTAACAGTACCGGTGCTAGTTTACCTTTTTGGGGTGAATCCTATTTTAGCAACCGCCTATTCCTTATTTATCGTAGGTGCAAGTTCTTTTGTAGGCGCTATTCCCAAATACAGACAAGGGTTGATTAACCTTAAAACCGCCGTCATTTTCGGAATACCTTCGATTGCTGCTGTTTATGCCACCCGCAAATTCATTGTTCCCTTAATACCTTCTGATGTATTTATCGTAGGAGATTTCATTGTGACAAAGTCCATCTTAATGATGGTATTATTCGGAATTCTGATGGTAGCCGCTTCTATTTCTATGATACGAGATGGCGGTGATACGAATAAAGTGGATACTGCTAAAGAAGAGGTGCAAGTATTCAATTATCCCATAATTTTACTGGAAGGGACAGTAGTAGGAACTTTAACAGGCCTAGTAGGCGCTGGTGGCGGATTTTTAATCATCCCAGCCTTAGTTATGCTCTCTAAATTATCTATGAAACAGGCGGTAGGGACTTCCCTATTAATCATTGCAGCGAAGTCCTTAATTGGTTTCACAGGTGATCTTGGCCACGCGGTCATTGACTGGAACTTATTATTAACCGTGACAGGTTTAGCCATTGTCGGGATTTTCTTCGGCGATATTTTGAGTAAAAAAGTAGAAGGAAACAAACTAAAAGTAGGTTTTGGCTGGTTCGTATTAGTGATGGGAATGTACATTCTGATCCAACAAGTAGCCTTCCCAATGAATTAATATGATGAAAGTAGAACAAATTTACACGGGATGTTTAGCGCAAGGTGCTTATTACATCGAAAGCAATGGAGAAGCTGCGATCATCGATCCACTTCGCGAGGTGCAGCCGTATATCGAGAAAGCGGAACGTAATGGCGCTAAAATAAAGTATGTTTTCGAAACACACTTCCACGCAGACTTCGTTTCTGGCCATATTGATTTGTCTGCTAAAACAGGTGCACCCATCGTTTACGGCCCAAATGCCGCTTGTGCTTTTGATTGCATTTCAGCGACAGATGGCCAAGAATTCAAATTAGGCAATGTAACCATCCGCGTGATCCACACCCCGGGTCATACGATGGAATCCACCTGTTTCTTATTAATCGATGAGAATGGCAAAGCTACGAGTCTGTTCTCGGGTGATACGCTATTTATCGGGGATGTGGGTCGTCCAGATTTGGCCCAAAAAGTATCAGATGATCTAACACAAGACATCTTAGCAGGTCATCTCTACGATTCCCTCCGCAACAAAATCATGCCTTTAGCAGATGACATCATTGTATATCCTGCACATGGAGCTGGTTCTGCCTGCGGCAAAAACATGAGCAAAGAGACGACAGATACGTTAGGCAACCAAAAGAAAACGAACTACGCACTGAACCCGGCTTTAACTAAAGAAGCCTTTACAAAAGAGGTTTTAACAGGTTTAGTAGCTCCCCCAGCTTACTTCCCATTGAACGTATTAATGAATATCCAAGGATATGATTCCATTGACAAAGTCTTAGAACGTGGCCAACATGCTTTAAGTCCGGAAGGATTTGAAGCGGCAGCAAACGAAATAAATGCACTCATTTTAGATACGCGTGATCCACAGACTTTTGCAGCTGGATTTGTACCTAATTCAATTAACATCGGTATCGACGGATCATTTGCTCCCTGGGTAGGTGCTATGATTCCAGATATCAAACAGGAAATCTTATTAGTGACCGACGAAGGCCGCGAAGAAGAGGTAATCACACGTCTTGCACGCGTAGGCTATGATTTCACGATTGGTTACTTGAAAGGTGGTTTCGCGTCATGGAAAGCATCCGGCATGGAAATCGATAGCATTGAATCAATTGATGCTGCTGAATTATTGAAGCGTGTGAATGCTGGTGCAGGAGAAATTCTGGACGTTCGCAAGAACAGCGAATACCTTTCTGAGCACGTGATTGATGTGGAAAATGCGCCTTTGGACTTCATTAATGACAGTATGTTAAAAATCAACAAGGACAAAACCTACTTCGTACATTGTGCGAGTGGATACCGCTCTATGATTTTTAATTCAACCTTAAGAGCCCGCGGATTCGATAACTTAATCGATGTAAAAGGTGGTTTCAAAGCCATTAAAGAATCGGAGAAATTCCAATTAACTGAATACGTTTGTCCATCAACCCTATTGTAAAAAATGGTGAATGGTAAGTGGTGAAAGGTGAATGATTCCGCTCGACTAGAGACTAGTGACTATCGACTGCCCACTGACTACTGCCGACTGTCCACTGAATACTGATTAAAACAATTAAATACCTTCTGAAAATGATGGAAACTATTACACAACCTTGGCCCTGGTATGTTGCAGGTGCTTTAATCGGACTTATCGTCCCTGCTCTACTCTTGTTAGGCAACAAACACTTTGGCATTTCAGCCAACCTGCGTCACATGTGTGCCGCCTGTATTCCGAGCAACATTCCCTTTTTCAAATACGATTGGAAAAAAGAATCTTGGAATCTATTTTTCATCGGGGGTATTTTCATCGGCGGCTTCATCGCTGCCCATTTTTTAGGCTCAGATGCTCCCATCATCATACATCCAGATTTAGCCAAAGAACTTGCCGGTTATGGCATAACTGACCTTTCTGGCATGGTTCCTGTTCAATTATTCGAACTTCATGACGTATTTACATTACGTGGGTTCGTTATGATGGTAGGTGGAGGATTCCTCGTGGGATTTGGTACTCGCTATGCGGGTGGTTGCACCTCTGGCCACGCTATTATGGGCCTAAGCGATCTACAATGGCCCTCTCTAGTGGCTACAATCTGCTTTATGATAGGCGGATTTGTGATGGCCAATTTAATTCTTCCTTACATTTTAGCTCTTTAATCCGATGAATACGCAAGAAAAAGAAACTGATTTTGAAGTACGTTCATTAGACACCATGTGTTTGAACGAGTCTAATTTGAGCCATCCTTGGTGGTATAATTTTAAATATTTAGCGGTTGGAATCGTGTTTGGCGTGGTATTCGTGAAAGCAGAAATCATCTCGTGGTTCCGCATTCAGGAAATGTTCCGCCTCCAAAGTTTCCATATGTATGGTGTCATAGGCACTGCGGTGGTCGTGGGTGCAATCTCCATTTTCTTGATAAAAAAATTCAAGGTAAAGACGATTCATGGAGAAGAAATTACGTTTACAGACAAGAAGTTTAATATGGGCCAAATCTACGGCGGCTTAATATTTGGATTAGGATGGGCAGTAACAGGCGCTTGCCCAGGCCCACTTTTCGCTCAATTAGGAACGGGAGTCTTAGCTATTTCGGTGGTTATCTTGAGCTCTATTGCTGGGACATGGGTGTACGGGAAGTTTAGGGATAAATTACCGCATTAGTAGATTAGAGAGTAGAGAGTAAAGAGAAGGGGGTGTCGTTTAGGTTCGGCATCCTTTTTTGTTTAAGTGGGTTATCAAGTAGCTGATAGGGTAACTAGAAACTAAGATTTAAATTGCGATTACATAGCAGCACATACACAATAATGTAATAACTTTGTAATTACATTAAATTCTGTAATTATGGAAGTGGCTATCATTAAAATTGGCAACTCAAAGGGGATCAGATTAAGCAAATCAATTTTGGAACAATATAATATCAGCGATAAAGTGAAGATCATTTTAGAAAAAGACCGCATTATCCTCCTTCCTGTAGAATCTCCGCGGAAGAACTGGGATGTGGCTTTTAGTCAAATGCATAGTGATAAGGATGACCAATTATTGATTGATGACGTATTTGATAATGAAACCTTAGATGAATGGAATTAAAACAATACGCTATCGTATTAGTAAATCTCGATCCGACCATTGGTAGTGAAATAAAAAAAACGAGGCCTTGTGTAATCATTTCGCCAGATGAAATGAATAGACATTTACATACCATAGTTCTTGCTCCAATGACTACGAATACGAAGAATTATCCAACGAGAGTGGCTGTGGAAATGAATTCAACCAAAGGTATGATTGTATTAGATCAAATTAGAACAGTGGACAGAAGTCGTCTCTTGAAAATAATTGGGCAATTAAATCCGACACAAATAGCCACTTGTAAAGCAGTTATTAGAAAAACCTACGTTGATTAGCCCTTCTATTGATGCTTTTCAGCCCAGACCTTAATAGGCTTATATGGCCCATACTTATGCTGTTCTTCAGAGAAAGGATCTGCATAGGGCCCAAAAGGGTGATCAAAAGGTTTCTTTGAAATTTTAGGCCAATCCTTCGATAAATCTTTCGCCGGCCGAGGCATTGAATTCACGTATGCCGCGACATCCCAAGCTTCTTCGTCCGTTAATTGCGGCTTTTCATAGGTGGTACCTTGCGGCATATTGTATTTCACATAACCTGCAAAATTCGAAATACGGAATAAACCTGCGCCATTATTATAGCTATGAGCACCCCACAAAGGTGGATAAGTGTAAGATTTGCCATTTTCTGCTAACAAGCCCCCTCCATCTGCTTGGTGACACGACTGGCATTTTGAGGTATAAACCTCTGCACCTTTGACTGGATCACAGGCCCTTTTCATCCCCTTTAGTTTAAATATACCAGAGCCTTGGGGCACCTTGCCCTTTTCGACATCGGAACCCAGCCATTTAATATAGGCCAAAATCGCGCGCATTTCCCGACTCGTAGAGTCTAAGGCCTTGCCATTTAAACTACGCTCAAAACAATCATTTACACGTTTAATTTGGTTTTCCTTCGTTCCAGACCGAGCTCTGAACTTAGGGTAAGTCGATTGAACGGCGAAGTAGTTATTTCCCCAAGGCTGGGTGCCCGCATTTAAGTGACAGTTTTGACAATTCATCCCGTTGGAAATGGCTTTTACTGAACCTTTGGGACCCAAATATTCTGACGTGTGGGCAATGAGTTCTTTTCCATATACCACTAATTCTTTCTCTTCAGGCTGTAAATACATCATTCGCCAGTCTGAGGGTGCGGTCCATACATGCGTGAAATTGGAATCAGGTGCGGCATATACCTGGGTCGAATCAGACTGTGCTGTCCCTACATTTTGATACGTTCGAAAACCTAAAAATCCAAAAAGAAATAGGAGTAATCCGAACAAAAAGGTGGTTAATATCTGGTAACGGGGCTGAAATGGTGCGCTCAAAATTTTACTATTTAATGGAACCGCAATTTACAAGTAGAAAAAAAAGTCTAAAGTGACATTTATCACGACATCTATTTATTACGTACCCTAATATTACAACATATTCTTTAAATCGTTAACCATGAAAACTCAATATCAAATTGTCATCGTAGGCGGTGGAAATGCCGGCATTTCAATCGCAGCACAGTTATTACGTAAAGATTCGTCTTTGGATATCGCAATCGTTGATGGCGCAAAAAAACATTATTACCAACCCGCTTGGACCTTAGTAGGTGGTGGAGAATTCAATATTCTAGACACGGAGCGTGATGAATCATCGGTCATCCCTGCCGGAGCCACTTGGATTCAACAGATGGTTTCTGGTTTTAAACCGGAAGAGAATACGGTTACCCTAGCTGATGGAACCGATTTAGGTTATGATTATTTAGTGGCAGCTCCTGGGATACAATTGAATTGGGAGGAGATAAAAGGCTTAAAAGAAAATCTAGGTAAAAATGGGGTTTGCTCTAATTATAGTTTCGAAACAGCCCCTTACACCTGGGAATGTATTCAGAAGACTAGAGGCGGCAAGGCAATTTTCACCAATCCACACACCCCCATTAAGTGCGGTGGTGCTCCTCAAAAGATTATGTACTTAGCTGCTGATTATTTCAAAAAACAGGGCATTGATAGCCAGGTGGAATTTTGGAGTGGAGGTACGCGCGTTTTTGGCGTAGAGAAATATGAAAATACCTTAAAAAAGGTCATTGCTCGATACGGTATAAACACGCAATTCTTTGTTAAACTTGATGAAATTGATGGACCTAATAAAAAAGCGAAATTTGTGGGAATAGGCGAAGCGAATAAGGGCCAAGTATACTGGGTTGAATATGATATGATTCACGTAACCCCTCCACAATCGGCACCGGACTTCATTAAAAAGAGTCCTTTAGCGAATGCTGCTGGCTGGATCGATGTAGAAAAACACACCTTACAACACACTACATTCAAAAATATTTTCGCTTGCGGAGATGCTGCTGCATTACCCGTTTCTAGAACTGGAGCTGCTATTCGTAAGCAAGCGCCCGTTTTAGTAAGCAATTTACTGGCTGTAATGAAGGGCAAATCGATGTCAGCCTCCTATGATGGTTATTCCTCTTGTCCAATTATTACAGGGTATGATAAATTAGTTTTGGCCGAATTCCATTACAACAATACCCCAATGGAAACATTCCCGATGGATCAATCAAAAGAGCGCTGGTCTATGTACCAAATGAAGAAATACCTACTTCCCTATTTGTATTGGAATCAAATTTTACCCGGAAAGATGTAAGAAAAAAGGCCGCTGTTAAGGCGGCCTTTCAACTTAATATTTGAGATAGGCCCAGCCGGCCTCTTGCATGAGGACGACCTCGGCAACACCAGAGGGAACGGTGCCCGCTTGTGTTAAAATAGTAGAGCGATCGATTTTGCGTTCGCGAATCGTATTTTCACAGGCTTTGAACAAAACTCCCGTAGCTGCTAATTCTGCAATTTTGGCTTTTTGCGTCGTTTTGCCATCAATTAAAATACCGATACCTGAACCATGAGCGACTAACTCTATTTGCGTGTTAAGTCCCAATGCGGTTTGAAGATTTGAAATGTTCTTTAACGCTCCGTGCCAAACCAAGGTATCTGATGTATTTAATTGCACGACCACTTTGTGCGTTTGAGCATTAGCTGCAAAAGAAATTAAAGCAACAAATAAGGTTAACAGTAAGGTTTTTTTCATGATTATATTTTTTTACTAAACTACAAATTTTACAAATGAAAGCAATGTGGAACGAGCGTTATCAAGCGGACGAATACCAATATGGAATAAATCCAAATGATTTTATGAAAGAGCAAATCACACCCCTACCCGCGGGCCGCATTTTATTTCCAGGCGCTGGAGAAGGAAGAGATGCCGTTTTTGCTGCCAAAAAAGGATGGGAAGTCCACGCTTTTGACCTAAGTGAACAAGGAAAAGCAAAGGCGGAAAAATTAGCCTCAGCCGAAAAAACACGGATTCACTATAAAGTGGCAGATGCAACATTGGTAAAATTCCCTTTGGAATCTTTTGACGTCATTGCCTTAACCTATTTCCATCTGCCCTTAGAGACTCGATTACACTTTTACAAGCAATGTGTTTCGTGGCTTAAACCTGGCGGTTTACTTTTATTGGAAGGATTCAATCAGCGCCAACTGGGATTAAGTTCTGGAGGACCTAAAAACATAGATTGGTTATTTTCCTCTGCGACCATTGCTGCAGAATTCCCTGGCTTAAAGATTATCATTAACGAAGAGAAGCAACGCTCATTGAATGAAGGGCCACTTCACCAGGGTTTAGCAGAGGTTGTACAATTAGTGGGTCAAAAATAAGGAGCGGACAAATGTCACGTTCAAGCAAAATTCAGCGACCTATATTTGCCTATATAAACACAGAAATTATGTTAGAATTACTCAAAAATTTATTCGGATTTGGACCAAAGGTTGACTTCAAGGCACTTTTAGCGGATGGAGCGACATTAGTTGATGTCCGTACTCCTACTGAATTTAAAGATGGACACATTAAAGGAGCTATCAACTTGCCACTACAAACTTTAGGATCTAATTTGAACAAACTAAAGAAAGATCAGGTTATTATCACATGTTGCCGCTCGGGAAGCCGCAGTGGCATGGCACGTCGCCAACTTCAAGCTGCCGGTTATACGCAGGTGTATAATGGAGGGCCGTGGAGCAGCTTGAGATAATAGAGTATAGAGAAGAGAGTATAGAGAGGAGATGGTTGTGAATGGTGGATGGTGAATGGTGGATGGTAAATGGTGGATGGTAAATGGTAAATGTTTCCCTCGGACTCATTTCCACCGGACTATTGACTAGCGACTATCGACTAAATCGCGCAGCGATGACTAAACGACGCAGTCGTGACTAAATCGCGCAGCGATGACTAAACGACGCAGTCGTGACTAAATCGCGCAGCG
>JBBAKU010000002.1:27054-52918 GCA_040403415.1 Aquirufa sp. | reverse complement strand
ATGACTTAGCCGCGTAGCAACGGATTACTGACTACTAGATACTGAATACTTATGAGCAAATTCGCCGAACTTTTGAAATCGCCAGAACCCGTTTTAGTTGATTTTTCAGCTGAATGGTGTGGCCCCTGCAAGCAATTAAAGCCTATTTTAGAGCAATTAAAGGCTAAAATTGGTAATTCTGCCAAAATCATTAAAATCGATGTCGACAAGAATCGTACCTTAGCAGATAAATTCCAAATCCGTTCCGTACCTACGATGATCCTATTTAAGGATGGCAAGTCGGTTTGGCGTCAATCAGGGGTAATTCCTGCGAGTACTTTGGAAGGTATCATTAAACAACATTCAAAATGAGAAACGTTTTATATTCATTTTTAGTCATTGGACTTTTGTTTTCATGTGGTCCAAAAGAAGGGCAACAAGATTTAGGTGCATCCGAATTCCAAACAGCATTAACGGCTGAATCTGGTGCGCAGCAGATTTTAGATGTCAGAACAGCCGATGAATTCCAAGGTGGCCACATCGAAGGTGCACTGAACGCAGATGTGAGCTCAGCGGCTTTCCAACAAATTGCCTCAGGCTTAGATAAAGACAAAACTGTTTTCGTCTACTGCCTTTCCGGTGCAAGATCTGCTTCAGCCGCAGGGATGCTAAAAGAAATGGGGTTCAAATCCATCGTCAATTTAACAGGCGGAATGTTAGCTTGGCAATCAGCTAATCTTCCCATCGCTACCGGCGAAGCGAAACAAGCAGGTTCTGCCGGTTTAACAGAAGCTACTTTTGCCGAAAAAATCAAAAGCAAACCGATGGTCATCGTCGATTACAATGCCACTTGGTGCGGACCTTGCAAGCAATTAAGCCCCATCTTAAAAGAATGGGTTAAAGCGCAAAACGGTAAAGTCGAACTGATTGAAATCGATGTAGACGAAAACCAAGAACTTGCAAAATCCAAGAAAATCGAAGCTATCCCCTACCTAGAAATGTACAAGAATGGCGTTAAGACGTGGTCAAGTGTGGGATTGATTGGGAAAGAAGAGTTAGATAAATCTCTCTAATCATTCCGACGGAAATTGTGCTACGCAATAATTTCTTGTCGCAATAATTAGAGAGATTATCCTATCTTTCAATGTAAAAGAGTCCGGCGGAAACATTTACCATTCACCACTTACCATTTATCATCTTCCCTCCCTGTTCAGTTGTTAAGGGTGATTCTTTTTTGAAAATTATTGCGCAGCACAATTTTAAAAAAGAATCACCCTTAACAAATCATTCTCCACTTAATCACCCCCGCGGAAACTAGTGTCAATAATCCAATGACGATTACACTCACTTCTAGTTCGAAATAGTCCGCTAAAATTCCAGTTAATATAGCTCCAAAGGCATAGCCTAAATCGCGCCACAAGCGAAAAGTGCCTAAACTAGCGGCTCGATCAGCTGGGTGTGTATTTTCAGCGATGGACGCTAAAAAAGTCGGATAGACAACCGCTGTTCCTACGCCTATCACAAAAGATAGGATGGCAAAAGCCGCAAATGTTTGAGCCCAAATAAGACCTAATATGGCAGAGGCTTGAAGAAGCATGCCGATAAATAATAAATCTTTTTGGCAAAATAAATCAGATAAACGTCCTGTCCCTAATTGCGCTAGGCCCCAAACCAGGGGATAGATGGCCGTTATAATCCATATTTGGCCTAAATCAAAACCTTTGCTAGCTAATAAAAGGGGAAATAGCCCCCAAATCATCCCATCATTCAGATTATTGACAAGACCGGCTTGAGAGATAGCTCCTAAATTTCGATGCAATAAAGAAGTATCCCAAAAGGGTTTTTTAAGCAAAGGAAGGGAACTTTCTTGGGCCGCTTTTTGGACAAATGACCGAGTATCTTTCACCCAAATCCAAGAAATCAACAAGCCAAAAAACACAAATACAATCCCTACATAAAAGGGATAAGGCCTAATTCCATACGCATTCGCTATCCAGGCTGTTAAAAGCGCCACCAAACCGACGGATAAATACCCCGCGAATTCATTAATTCCCATGGCTAAACCCCGCTGCTTATCTCCCACTAGATCGATTTTCATAGTCACGGTACTAGACCAAGCGAGGCCCTGATTAATTCCCAAAAGTACATTAGCGGCCACAATCCAATTCCAAGAGGGCGCCCACATGAGTAAGAAGGGAATAGGAATCGCGAAAAGCCAACCGTAAATCAACAAACGTCTGCGGCCCAATGTATTCGCAAAATGACCAGCGAAGTAATTTGTTAAGGCTTTGACAATACCAAAAACGACAATAAAGGAAAATATGGCCGAATGAGAGGCAATATAGAACATTCTAAACCGACCATCCCACCCACAAAGGCATTCACTAAAACCAACAAACTGAACTGCTGCCAATTCTCTTTCAATCCGAACCGAACTTCCATTTGTGTAAAATTAGACACAAAGGTGCTCAGCTGAACGCCAAAAGCACTTAACAAATGTTAAATTAGGATTTCTTCGCGCGAATGCGACTCAAACTTACCTGCGTGATTCCCAGATAAGAAGCAATCAATTTCAATGGAGCCCTCTTTAATACCTCAGGCTGCTCTTTCTGTAATAAGTGATAGCGTTCCTCAGCTGCATGAAACTGCAAATTTTCTATCCGTTGTATAGTCTCCACATAGGCCTTTTCAAACAATTTCGAGAACAATCGCTCGATATCACGGTGCTCTTCATACAGCGAAGTTAAAGCGGACGTATCAATGGACCAAAGCTCCGAATCCTCCAAAACCTGTATGCCTTTTTGACTAGGCTTACCTGCAAAAAGGCTTTCAGCCCGGGCAATCAAGTTAAATTCGCCATAAAAGCCCTCTGTCACATCCGTTCCATCTTTGACATAATAAATGCGAGCCATTCCCTTTTTCAAAAAATAAAGGGTCTTGCAGGTTTGGCCGATGGATTGTAAATCCTGGTTTTTAGCACTACTAATCTCCCGGCAAATACCTGCCAATGCCTCTTGAGAAGCTGCGCTCAGAGGGTAAATAGACTGGAAATAAGGGATGATGGGGGACATATAATCAGTTCGCTGCGCGACCAAGTCATCGCTACGCGATTTAGTCACGACTTTGTCGTTTAGTCGTCCTTCGGACTTAGTCCGAAGGTAATTATAGAGTGGAGAGTATAGATTATAGAGTAGAGAGCATAGAGTAAACATTCACCACTTACCATCTCTTCTCTATACTCTCCTATATCCACTCTATTTCTTCACCGCTTCAAATCCTATCGACACCGAATTCACGCAATAGCGTAATCCTGTATCCGTAGGGCCATCGTCAAACACGTGGCCTAAATGGCCACCGCATTTTGCACAGGTAATTTCTGTGCGGCGCATGCCTAAGGTATTGTCTACGGTTTCTTTGATCACACCTGCTTTCACTTCCTTGTCAAAACTAGGCCAGCCGCAATGCGAATCGAATTTAGAATCAGAGCTAAAAAGGGGGGCTCCGCAGCCTCTGCACGTATACATTCCCTTCTCGGCGTGCATCAAGAATTTGCCGGTATAAGGGCGTTCTGTGCCTTTTTGGCGTAAAATATAATATTCGTCTTCTGTCAATTTAGCCTTCCATTCGGCTTCTGTCTTAGGCAAATTTTCCATCGTCTTTGTTGCTGTAGTTGCTATCGTTTGTGTAGGCGTTTGTTTGGGTTGTTGTCCACAAGCCTGCAAGCTTATGAATACGAGTACTAATCCTAGAATCTTTTTCATGTGATTTTTATTTATAGCATAACGCAAGATAAGGGAAAAAAGTTTACGCTGCTATGCAGCAGTCACGACTGTGTCGTTTAGTCGTCCTTCGGACTTAGTCGACTTAGCCATAGTCACGACTGCGTCGTTTAGTCGTCCTTCGGACTTAGTCGACTTCGTCTTAGTCATCGCTTCGCGATTTAGTCCGGAGTCAAAGTTCAAAGAGCAAAGTTCAAAGTAGTTTTTTGACTAAGTCACGAAGTGACGACTAGGCCGCTTGCGGCGACCTCTTGACTACCTCTGAACTTTATTCTTTGTGCTTTATGCTCTATGCTTTAGACGTACCGCGGATCCACCCGCCACGCTAATTTTCTTAATTGCTGCACGCGCAGGGTTCGATGGCCAAAATCATCCATCGGCATTCCTTGCATCCAATAAATTCCACTGCCGCGGAAAGAATAGTTTTTTAAGTCGGAAGGAAAATGAACGGTATCAAAGAATTCGCCTTGGAGGTCCACAAAGTAGCCAAAATACATTCGTTCGCCTTGCTTCGTTCGGGTGGACTTTAAGGTGACGAGATAGCCGATGATATCGCCTTTGGGCAATACTAAATCCGCATTCAATAAGGTCTCTGGTAATTCCTCTAATAATAAAAAGGGCGAACAGAGGGGAAAACCAAGAATCTCCCATTGGTCGAAAGCATCCTCCTCGGGTTCGTGGATAAGCGGCGGCAAAACGCCGATGTCAGGGGAAAGCTCCTCGAACATCTCCATCGATACCACCGTAGAGACTTTGCCTTGAAAACGGGCGTGCGCCTCCCATAATAGGGGCTTTTTGGCCTGGCCTAGGTTGCGAAAGGCACCTATGCGAATCAACAGAATCGATTGCTCTAGCCCGATGGACACGCGGTGCACAAAATCCTCCCAAGAACGGAAAGGCCCAGACTGCCTCCGCGCCTCGAGTATTTCTTGGATGACCCGCTTCTCCAGGCCTTTAATGTGCACCCAGCCTAAGTAAATTCGCTTGCCTTCTATCCGGGTTAGGTAGTCGCTCTCGTTGATCTCCGGCGCCTCCACCTCAGCGCCACAGCGTCTCGCCTCGTGTACGTAAAATTCAGTCCGGTAGAATCCCCCAAAATTATTAATCACCGCCACCATAAATTCCAGCGGATAATAGGTCTTCAGATAGAGGCTTTGGTAACTTTCTACCGCAAATGATGCCGAGTGCGCCTTCGAAAAGGAATAGCCCGAAAAGCTTTCCATCTGCCTCCACACCTCGCGTGAAACGGCTTCTGGATAGCCTTTGGCAGCACAATTCTCGAAAAAAGCCTGCCTAATGCGGTCAAATTCAGCTCTAGAACGGTATTTACCCGACATCCCGCGGCGCAGTACATCGGCCTCCGCCAAAGTCAGTCCGGCAAAATAGTGAGCCACCTTGATCACATCTTCTTGGTAGACCATCACGCCATAGGTTTCCTTCATCAGCTCCCCCATCAGCGGATGCACGGGTTCGTAGGAATCCGGCGCGTGAAAACGCTCGATGTAGGCCTTCATCATCCCGGATGAGGCGACGCCGGGGCGAATAATGGAGGATGCGGCGACTAGGGTGATGTAATCTTGGCAACGTAACTTCTTTAAGAGCGAACGCATCGCAGGCGATTCGATGTAGAAGCAGCCCATCGTCTCGTGGCGCATCAACTGTTTGCGTACGCCTTCGTCTTTCATAAAGTCCTGCACGCGGTGGACATCTACGTCGATACCGCGGTTTGCGCGGATGATGTCGACGGACTCTTTGATGTGGCCGAGGCCTCTTTGGGACAAAATATCAAACTTCGCAAAGCCAATCTCCTCCGCCACGTACATATCGAACTGGCAGATGGGGAAACCTTTGGGCATTCCCTCTAGGGCCGTATAAGCGGATAAAGGGGCATCCGAAATCAGGATGCCGCCCGCGTGAATGCTGAGGTAATTAGGGAAATCGAGCAGGAGCTGGCCGTATTTGACGATCAGCGCCTGTATTTCGGATGTCACCTCCCGCATGGCGGTCGCGGGATCGAGCCAGGCGTCTATCTCGGCTTTGGGAAGACCAAAAACCTTCGCTAGCTCCCGGTAAATCGACTTGTCCCGAAACGTGACATAGGTGGCCAACAAACACACGTGCTTCGCTCCATAGCGCTTAAAGATGTAATCGATGATGTCATCCCGTTCATCCCAAGAGAAATCTATGTCAAAATCCGGCGGACTCGTCCGGTGCTTATTGATAAAACGCTCGAAATAGAGGTCTAATTCGACCGGATCCACGTCCGTAATCCCGATGCAATAGGCCACGATGGAATTCGCCCCGGAGCCACGCCCCACGTGAAAATAGCCCCTAGAACGCGCATAGCGAATGATATCCCAGGTAATCAGGAAATAGGCATTGAAATCCAGCTCGTGAATAATCTTCAATTCCTTCTCCACCCGCGCCTTCGCCTCGCGATCCCCCCGCGGATAACGATACCGCAAACCCTCGTAAGCTAGCTTGGTGAGGAGGGCTAAATCGTCTTCTTTGGAAGAACTAAATAGCGAACGGTTCTTCGGCTTTTTAAAATCAAAGCTAAAAGAGCAATCAGCTAAGATCTGATCCGCCTCCACTAACAGTTGCGGGTAATCCGCACAAGAGGCCATAATTTCTGCGGGAGTATAGAAACGTTCGTCTGCCTGCGCCTGGTCTTTGGGTGAAAGTTTGCTCAATAAGGTATTCAAATCGATCGCCCGCAGCAATCGGTGCATCGAAAATCCACGCTGATCCAGAAAGGTAAAAGGCTGACACCAGACAAAATCACGCAGGTCTTTTTCTTTCCAAAGCAAATTTCGATCACTCGCCCGCACGCCCCAGCGCTCCCGCGGACCAGCCAGCGTCTTGATCTTTTTCCGCATGGCTAACGGATAAATCGTCCACACATCGTCCGAAACGGGAGGTCGTTCTGGCCAGGGCTCTTTGGACACTAAATACTTCGTCGCAAAATCATTAATCTGTGCAAAACCGCGTTCATTACGCGCTAAACATACATAACCCGCCTCGAACTCCATTCCCACCACAGGCTTAATCCCCTCCTGCTGACACGCCTGCACGAAATCAAAGACGCCGGAACTCCGGTGGATATCCGTTAAGGCTAACGACGTAATGCCGCGCGCCTTCGCCTCCTGAACTAATTGCTCAGGCGAAAGCGTACCATAGCGCAAGCTGTAGTAGGAATGGCAGTTCAAATACATCTATTCGTCGTTTTTTGCGTGTGACGCACCAGCGAGTGTCGCACCAGCGTGTGGCGCACCAGCAGCAGGCAATCTATTTCTTCTTTCGGCACTTCCCATCAATCCACTCGCGCGTAGGATGGAAAACTCACCGTAGCGGTTCTTCAGGGAATCCATCGCCTGGTACAGCGGCACCAGCTTCGCCCCGTCATCAAACAGGTTCAATTGCTCCTGCCCTTGCAACAGTTTGGAGAATCGCACCCCGATCAGTCGGATCAACAGCCTGCGGTCATACAGCTTCTCGAACAATTCGTAGACCGCCGGAATCAGACGATGGTCGCTGGCGGAAGCGGGGATACTGATTTGACGGGTATGGGTGTCAAAATTCGAGTAACGCACCTTCACCGTAATACAAGACGTACATTGCCCCAGTTTGCGCAAATCATAGCTCAGCTGCTCAGTCAGCGACCCTAGGATCCGTCGTAACAAAATTACATCCGTACTATCTTGCTCAAAGGTTATCTCCTTAGACAAGGACTTCTGCTCAGAATAAGGCACTACGGGACGCAGATCGATGCCATTAGCTCTTTCCCAAAGCATCGTCCCCGACTTCCCAAAGGTTCGCTCTAACACCCGTTGTGGCATTTGGCTAAGCGTTCCTACGTGGACGATGCCCATATTACGCAGGGTTTGGGCCGTGACGGCACCGATCATCGGGATCTTGTTCACGGTCATCGGCGCTAAAAAGGCTTTCTCCTGACCCGCTGGTACCTGGTACTCCCCGGCGGGCTTGACATGATTCGTTGCGACTTTGGACACCGTCTTATTCACCGACAAACCAAACGACATCTGCAACCCAATCTGCTTTTTAATCCGATCCCGCAAATCCTGTGCAAAGGCATAGGAACCAAAAAAGCGCTCCATCCCCGTCATATCTAAATAAAACTCATCAATCGAGGCTTTCTCTACTAGCGGTGCCCGCTCCATAATCAGCGAGGTCACCATCTCCGAATGCTGCACATACGCCTCGTAATCTCCTCGCAACACAATCGCATCCGGACATAATTTCAGCGCCATCTTCATGGGCATCGCGGAGCGCACCCCAAAAGCCCGCGTCTCATAACTACACGCCGCCACCACGCCCCGATCCGAGCCGCCGCCCACAATAACCGGCTGGCCCACGAGTCGTGTATCTCGGAGTCGCTCTACCGAGACAAAGAAACTGTCTAAATCCATGTGCACAATCGCGCGCTCCTGCATAAAATTGGTAGATATTTGGGTATTTTGAATACCTTTCGTAACTTCGAAAAGTATACGAAGAAATTTTAGATACGAATTTTATTCATTTTCCTTTAATAAGCAAATCGCATGAGCACTTTTTTTAGTCAGAATTTACGTTTTTTACGCAGCAAGATGTCAGAGAAAACGTCGCAGGAAAAACTGGCGGAATTACTGAATATTAAGAAGCCGACTTTGGGCTCGTATGAGTCCGGAAGAGCGGAGCCTAAATATGCGGATTTAATCTCCCTAGCGGAGTTTTTCAAGGTCGAAGTGGATGAATTATTGAAAGAGGATTTGTCCAAAAGAATCCCCGGCCTGTCGAACAAACCTAAGCTACGAATTTTAGCTACGACGGTCGACGCGAACAATGAAGAGAATATCGAGATGGTACCGGTCAAAGCTTTGGCAGGATACACCGCCTCTTACGACGACCTCGACTTCGTCCGCGATCTCCCTACCTTCCAAGTGCCTTTCCTGCCTAAAGACAAGAAATACCGCGTTTTCCCCATCAAAGGCGAATCGATGTTGCCCCTACAACCGGGCTCATTAGTCTTCGCTGAATACGTCGAAGACTGGACTCAAATCAAGGACGGCACCATCTGCATCGTCGTAACCCGCGAGGATGGCGTCGTATTAAAGCAGGTCATCAACCACCTCGCAGAACGCAAAGTCTTGATTCTGAACTCCACGAACAAGACTTACGACCCCTACCCGATTTTGGGCTCTGAAATCCAAGAAATCTGGAAGTTCGCGGGGTATTTCCACGATGCGTTTCCGGAAGTATAAAGTAAGAGTCAATAAGTCGCCGGATAAATCCGGCTTAGTCAAAGAGTCGAAGAAAAATCATCTTTACAACATTGACTAAGTCACGAAGTGGCGACTAAGACGAAGTCGACTAAGCCGTAGGCGACTTTTATTTACCACTCACCATTTACCATCTCTACAGATGATCCTTAAAATTGCCACCTCCCTTTCCATTTCCGAAAACCAAGTTCGCAAAACCATCGCCCTATTGGACGAAGGCGCCACGATTCCCTTTATTTCCCGCTACCGCAAGGAAGCGACCGGAAGTTTAGATGAGGTGCAAGTGGCTGCGATTCGCGATTTACGAGACCAATACGTGGAATTAGAGAAACGCCGCGAGGCCATCTTAAAGTCCTTAAAAGAACTGGATAAATTGACGCCAGAATTAGAGAAGGCAGTTAGAGGGGCTGAGACTTTGGCCAAATTAGAGGACATCTACCTGCCCTACAAACCCAAGCGCAAAACACGCGCGATGGCGGCCCGTGAAAAAGACTTACAAGAGCTCGCAAACCAAATCCGCTTGCAAGGTCTAAAAGATCCAGAGGTCTTAGCGGCTGAATACTTAGACAATGTAGAGGAAGCACTTGCAGGCGCTCGGGACATTTTAGCCGAGGAGATGATGGAAACGGCTGAAGCGAGAGAGGAAGCAAGAAATCTATTTACGCGCAAAACGACGGTTAAATCGACAGTCGCAAAAGGCAAAAAAGACGAGGGTATTAAATACAAAGACTATTTCGACTGGTCGGAATCCTTGGCTCAAGCGCCGTCTCACCGGGTTTTGGCCTTATTCAGAGGTGAAAACGAGGGGATTCTAAACTTGAACTTAACAGGACCAGACGAGGACGTTTTAACTAAATTAGAGCGTCGCTTCCTGACCGGAACCAACGCCTGCGCGAAACAAGTGGGATTAGCGATTCAAGATGGCTATAAGCGCTTGCTGATGCCAGCGATGGAAACCGAGATGCGAGCTGAGGCGAAGAAACGCGCAGACGAAGAGGCTATTCGCGTATTCGCAGAAAATATCAGACAACTGTTATTAGCCGCACCATTAGGCCAAAAACGCGTCTTAGCACTCGATCCTGGTTTCAGGACAGGCTGCAAAGTCGTTTGCCTGGATGAACAAGGAACGCTTTTAGCAAACACCGCCGTCTATCCGCATACCGGACCCGGACAAGCCGCAGAGGCAGCTCACAACATCCAATCCTGGGTGAAACAATACAACGTACAAGCGATTGCCATCGGAAACGGAACAGCAGGTCGTGAGACCGAATCCTTTGTGCGTGGACTTAAGCTAGAGGGAATTACCATCATCATGGTGAACGAAAGTGGTGCGTCCATCTATTCGGCCTCCGAAGCCGCGCGTGACGAGTTTCCGGATAAGGATGTAACGGTTCGCGGGGCTGTTTCGATTGGTAGACGATTGATGGATCCTTTGGCAGAACTAGTAAAAATCGATCCTAAATCCATCGGTGTGGGACAATACCAGCACGATGTAGACCAAAAGAAATTACAAGCCTCCCTCGACGACACCGTTATCTCGTGCGTAAACTCGGTAGGTGTGGAATTAAATACGGCCTCTAAACAGATTCTATCTTACGTTTCTGGCCTAGGACCTCAATTAGCCCAAAATATCATCGATTACCGCACCAAAAACGGCCCGTTCTTAAAACGCTCTGAATTGAAAAAGGTCACGCGTTTAGGCGAAAAAGCTTTCGAACAAGCCGCCGCTTTCTTGCGTATTCGCAACGCGAAAAACCCCTTAGACGCAAGCGCTGTGCACCCCGAACGCTACGAAATCGTAGAGAAGATGGCGAAAGATTTGAACTGCAAAGTATCTGATCTATTAGCGAACGAATCCTTACGCAAGCAAATTCGCTTAAGTCAATACGTGAATGCGGAAGTAGGTATGCCTACCTTGACGGATATTATGGAGGAATTAGCGAAGCCAGGACGCGATCCACGCGAGCAATTCGAAGCCTTCGAATTCACAGAGGGCGTGAACTCCATCAAAGATCTTCGGGTAGGAATGATGCTTCCGGGAATTGTCACGAACATCACGAATTTTGGCGCCTTTGTAGATATCGGTGTTCACCAAGACGGATTAGTGCATGTCAGCCAGCTAGCGGACAAGTTCGTGAAAGACCCGAATGAAGTGGTGAAAGTGGCCCAAAAAGTGCAAGTCCGAGTGACGGAGGTGGATGAGGTAAGGAAGAGGATTGCGCTGAGTATGAAGAAATAGAGTAGAGATAATAGAGTATAGAGTAGAGATAAAGTGCTCATCTATACTCTCTTATCTCTTATCTAGTCTTTTTTCTTACAGCAATTAGGCAACTTAGCATAGTCTTTTGCTACCGCCTTCACCTCATCCGCATCATATCCCGTTTCCGAAATCGCTTTTCTGATTCCTGCCACGTCAATTTTAGCCGCGTCGTATTCGACAGTGATCACCTTATCATCTAGATTTAAATCGGATTTAGCCACACCTTTCGTCAAGGCTAAATTCTTTTCAATCCGCTCTTTGCACATTTCGCAAATTGCGGAGGTTTTAATCTTTACTGTCTCTTTGGGACCAGCAAGCGCCAAAAACGGCAAAATTAATAGAAATAGGAGCTTTTTCATGACTTTATTTTTTAACTACTTTCAAATCCATTGTGCAAGCTGGGCATTTACCTTTCTTGGAATAAGTCTTTTTGCCTTCGCACTTCATAGGACACGCATATTCTTCTTTTTTGCTCTGTTTGGCTGCTTTTTGATCAACTTGAGTAGTGGACGCAAAGGCCCCAAACATGCCCATTACTAGGGTCGAAACTAAGATGTACTTTTTCATATTAATTGATTTTAAAACGGATTCCTGAATAAACCATGGTGCCGGTTATCGGCCCCCAAACCATCGAGGCATCAAAACCCAAGGCAAATGGATCTTTCGCACTCATGATCGGATTGGCTTGAGTAAAATTAAAAAGATTTTCCACACCTAGGTATAATTCCCACTTTTTAAATTGACGCGTCACTTGCGCATTTACGGTTGAGAAGGCAGGAGCCTGAACTTCAGGCGATGATGCGGTATGTAAATGACCTACCGTCGCATTAGGGATTCTTCTACCACCATTCCATTGCCAGGTAAGGTCATACTTCCAAATTTCATAAGGCGTCGCATAGGCCAAATTAACCAAAACTCGATCACGGTTTAAAAAGGGCTTTGTAAGTCGATTTAACGTCCCTGCTTCGGTTAAATAATCTGCCTGCACATCTTGGAAGCGGTAGGCCGCTTTGATTTCAAATCGCTTCATGGGACTGTAATTAAATTCTGCTTGCAAGCTAGTAGCATACGAGACCCCTGGACTTGAATAAAATCGAACACTGGACGCGGACTCCATATCCACCATCCATTGGTGGGTAAAATCGGTCTGAAAAGCATCTAAAACTAGATTAGCTTTACGGGAACCAATGTTCATATTTTTCGTTAACGTGATCCCGTAATTCCATGAAACTTCTAACGGATTTAGGTTTCCGACTAATTTTAAAGCCCGGTTATTAATCAAATAACCCATATTTTCTGCCAAAGGATTCACCCGTCTCCACCCCTTTCCGGCAGATAAACGAACGATCCAATCAGGTGCAACATCCCATTTCAGGTGCAGACGAGGCACCCATTGAGTGCCTAGCTGGTTGTGAAAGTCGACCCTTTGGCCTAACACAACAGTTAAAGTATTCGGAATCGTCCAAGTGTATTCCCCATAAACACCTGGCACTATTTCCGTGCGCGAGTAAGCAGAATCAATGTAGGACTCCTGATAAGAATCTAGTAAGAAACTCGCTCCAGCTTTCCAGGTGTGATTTGTATTCCCGATTATGGATTGAAAAATCAAATTACCGTAGACGCTCTGTTCGCGACCCTGGTAATTTTTCGTGGCAAAAAAGGAGTCATTTGCGTGATTCGCCGTGCTTAAAATCAAGGCCAACCCTTGGTAAGGCTTGTCCGGGTACAAACGCGCAACCTTTGCAAAGGTCTCCAAGCGCTCTGTTTTACTACCAAAACCATAATACCAGGTTCTATCTGAGTTGGATGTGAACGACTTTTGGCCCCCTAAACGATCTTCAAATAAGTAATTCGCCCCCCATTGAATCATCCAGCGATCGGTGGCATATTTCCAGCGATTAAGGACATTGATTAAATTAAATAAAGGCAAATCCAAAAAGCCGTCCCCATTGCCATCCAGGCGAGCAGCCTGCTGAGAATAGTGTGTAAATAAGCCAGTAGACAAACGGGAATTAAAGCGATGTGCACCTTGTTGATTGACTTCAAAACGCCCCTGCGAGTTCGTGTAGGTATTTAAATAATATACTTCAGAGGTATCAGGCTTTACAAGTTCGACATTGATCGCGCCGGTCATCGATTCATAGCCATTCACAACGGAGATGGTCCCTTTGGCTAAATCAATCGATTTTATCCAGGTTCCTGGTAAATAATTCAATCCATAAGTGGATTTCAGTCCGCGGATCGATGGAATATTTTCCACATTCGTCTGAACATAATTTCCAGATAAACCCAGCATCTGGATTTGCTTGGATCCAGTTACCGCATCCGCGTAATTTACAGAAACGGAGGCGTTAGTCTCAAAACTCTCCGATAGATTGCAGCAAGCCGCTTTCCCCAAGGTTTTGATTGTCATTATCTCGGTAGCGAGAACGGCGTTGTCGTCTTTTTGGCCTGGATTAGCTACAATCCGAAACTCTTTCAATTCCGTCTCGCGTTCGATAGTATCCTTTTTGATGACCTTTTGAGCCTGCAAAAGGAACGAAAAACTGAGTAAAAACAGTAATTTATACATGGTGATTTGATTTAAATGACAGAAATAGATTTTACCCTATTTCTTCAAATCAAATACGACTGCAATTGGGCTAAGCGAGCCTGCCGAGTGAGTGGAGGGGCATTCGAGGTGTACGTAAAATAATCAAGCTCTTGGATATAAAAATCAGGTGATTTTACTGTCGATGCGCTCCAAACAGGAGGAAAAGTAAAAACCAGTGCTTGACTTCCTTTTGTCAAATCAAAATTAAATTTCACCTGGTATTTCTCTAACAAACAGCATTTCGCCCTTGATATGTGAGCTTCTACTGTTTTTTTGCAGCAGGATTCTGCTTTTGTAACTGATGTTTTCTTTACCCCAGTATAAATGCAAGTAGCTTCTGTCCACGAGATTCCTAAGCTCCCGAAAAGAATCCAGGCGGCTATTAATAAGGACGTGAAGCTTTTGGCAAAGAATTTCATGAAACGAATTTAAGCACAATTCACTAATTTGCTGTATGATTCAGCGGTTAATCTTTCTCTTCCTTTTCAGTGCTTGCCTTCCTATGCAGGCTCAGACCTACCGCTACCTACTTCTTTTTAAAGACAAAGCTTCGAATAGCTATTCCATAAACAATCCAGGCGCTTTTTTAAGTTCCAAAAGCCTCGAACGCCGCCGCAAAAACCGCGTCGCCGTTTCAACCCAAGATTTGCCGGTAAGCACCACATACTTAGACCAAGTAAAAACTACCGGGGCACGCATTTTGTTTCCCTTAAAATGGATAAACGGTGCCCTGATCTCCCAAAAACCGAGTGAGCTCAAGAAATCCCTTGCCCTAAGCTGCGTTAAAGGCCTTTATTGGAATTTTCCTGCTGATTCAAGTGCGGCCTTTCAAATTCAATCGGGGACACAATCCACCGCGATTAGTCCTGAATACGGGAATTCATCCACCCAAATCAACCAACTAGGCATCGACCAGATGCACGCAAAAAATATTCGCGGTGATGGCGTCCTTATTACCTTGCTAGATGATGGATTTAAAAACGCGAATACCCTAACCTTTCTTCAAAATACTTTCAGCGAAAAACGAATCGCCGCCACGCTGACCACAGACCCTTCCGTTTCCTCTGTTTACACCAGCGGTGGCCACGGAACAAACGTCCTTTCTACGATAGCTGGATACGAACCAGGCAAATTAATCGGAACGGCCTATAAAGCCTCTTTTGCTTTGGCCCAAACCGAAGAAAGTGGACACGAATTAATCGTCGAAGAAGCGAACTGGTTGAGAGGCGCAGAATGGGCCGATAGCTTAGGAACCGATATTATTTCGTCCTCTTTGGGCTATTCGACCTTTGATAACACCTTACATAATCACAGTTATTCAGAAATGGACGGCAAATCGACGCTCGTTTCTAAAGCCGCAGCTTGGGCGACGAGCAAAGGAATTTTATGTACCATCAGTGCCGGAAATGAAGGTGCAAATACCTGGAAATACATCACTGCCCCGGCGGATGCGGACTCCATACTAACTGTAGGTTCCGTCAATGCATTAGGCGGATTATCGACATTCAGTTCAATGGGACCCAGTTTTGATGGAAGGATTAAACCCGATGTAGTTGCCATGGGATCGAATACCGTCGTGGGTTTTACCGATGGTACGATCGGAATTTCCAGCGGCACGTCCTTTTCTGCTCCCTTAGTGGCGGGACTCGCGGCAGGTTTGATGCAATTCTTCCCCACTCATACAACCCAACAAATCCGAAATGCCATCCTAAAATCGGGATCGCAATTTTCTCGAACGGATATGTTGCTGGGTTTTGGCATCCCTACTTTTGACAAAGCGAGCACCGCAATGGAACTCATTTTAGGCAATTCAGAGGAGCCTACTTTCCGCATTTATCCCAACCCCGTTAACCCAGGAGATGCCCTTCATTTTTCCATTCCATTCAAATCATCGCAAGTGGAAATGCTGAATAGCTCCGGAATCGTGGTCCACACGTTTTATCTAGCGCAATCAGAATCAACAATTTACCTCGGACCTTTCGTTTCCGGGAAATATTATTTTAGATTTACCGCAGAATCAACCTCAATCATCAAACCTGTCCTATTGCTATGAAAACACGCTTTCTTTCGCTTGATATCCTGAGAGGGATCACCCTTGCGGCAATGATCCTAGTCAATAATAATGGCAACGGCGATTTCACCTATGGGCCCTTATTGCATGCCCACTGGAATGGATTTACGCCCACAGACCTCGTTTTCCCTAGTTTCCTTTTCATGGTGGGAGTCGCCATGCGCTTTTCCTTCAAGGCATTCCATTACGAATTAACCCCGCCGGTACGAAACAAAATTTTAAAGAGAACGCTTTATCTTTTTCTAATTAACTACTTCGTTTTCTATTTCCCCTTCACCGATTTCTCTTTCGAAAAACTACGTTTTCTAAACGTATTGCCACGTATCGCCCTGTCCTACTGTGCCGTTTCCTTTTTAACGTTACAGGTTCCTTCTAAATGGCTTACTTGGATTAATGCCGGGATTCTACTTTCCTTTTGGGGCATATTATATGTTTTTGGCGATGCAGGATCTTGGATGGACATCAGCGAAAATGCGGTCAGAAAATTGGATTTATTTTTATTCGGTGAATCGCATTTGTACCATGGAAATGTAGTGAATGGTATTCATATCGCATTCGACCCAGAGGGTTTTCTGAGCACTTTACCAGCCATTTCAACCTGTCTTTTCGGCTATCAAGTGAGTTTGTATTTAGAGAATCAGGCCAAAGAAAATAAGTCCGCCTTACTCGGTCTTCTAGGCTGGGGAGCTGCTTTGGTTTTGGTGGCTGTTATTTGGGATCACGCCTTTCCCATCAACAAAAAGCTGTGGACAAGTTCCTTTGTGCTTCTTTGTGCCGGCATTGACTTTATCTTGATAGGATTCTTAAATTGGTGGATAGAAACCAAAGAACGTCACTTCGGAAACACTTTCTTCCTGGTTTTCGGTACGAACTCCATACTTGCCTATGGAATTTCAGAAATCATTGCCATTCAACTAGGCAAATTCCAAATCCAGGACATGTCAGCAAGCGATTGGTTATACTGGCATATTTTCGAACCTATTTTTGGCAAATACAATGGCTCACTCGCATATGCGATCACTTTCGTGCTGGTTTGCTGGGGGGTGTGTTGGGTGTTTTGGAAGAAGAAAATATTCTTGAAAGTATAGCTTTTCGAGTCGGCGCCCGCTGGGTCGCCACTTCGTGGCTTAGTCGCTGGGTCGCCACTTCGTGGCTTAGTCGCTGGGTCGCCACTTCGTGGCTTAGTCGCTGGATCGCCACTTCGTGGCTTAGTCGCTGCTTCGCAGCTTTGTCAACTTCGTTTTAGTCAATGAGTCACAAATAACGACCAAGTCCGCAGGACGACTAAATCGCATAGCGATGACTAAGTCTGCAGGACGACTCCTTTTCGCAAGCAAATTTTTAGCTGAGGGTGGTTTAGTTGAGGGATTTTAGAAATAATACCATTTGATTTTTTCATTCAAATTTGGCATACCTCATATAAAAATTCTAAAATTGGGCTGCGCCATAATTTTGTGAATTTCTATATGAAGCATTCTTATTCAAATAAAGAGCAAGTTTTGATTGCTGTAGATCTGAGTTGGGAAAACAATTTCGAAAATTATGGCGCAGCCCAATTTTGAAATTGTTTTCGCAAGCAGATCTTACTGGAACAACAACGCCGCACCAAAAACCCCTGCCGAATCACCCAACTTAGGCTTCACGATAGGCGTAAGGACTTCTCCTGAATTGAAAATATACTTTTTGATTCGTTCGATTCCCTCTGTATACAGCAAATCGATATTTCCCACACCGCCACCGATGACGATGACCTGAGGGTCTAGGACGTTAATTAAAGTGGAAACAGCACGACCAAAATTCTCTAGCATTCGCTCAATAGTGGCAGATGCGTGAATATCTGTTCCGGCTAGATGAGCTTGTAGGATTTTTGGCATGCGGAATTTTTGGCCTGAAATAGAAAAATAAAACTCCTCTAAGGCAGGACCAGAGATGACGTGTTCCACGCAACCCGATTTACCGCAATAGCACGCTTTGCCGCCTTCCTCCAAAATATTGTGTCCCCATTCGCCACCAATGCCGTGTAAGCCATTAATCACTTGACCGTGTACGACTAATCCGCCACCTACACCAGTTCCCATAATGATCCCAAAAACGACTTCCGCTTTAGGATTCACGTCTTGTACGGCACCCAAATGGGTTTCTGCTAACGCAAAGCAATTTGCATCATTTGCTAGCCGGACTTCTACCCCAAGGGCTTTAGTTAAATCAGCTGCCATAGGACGACCGTTCATAGAAGTCGTGTTACAGTTTTTCATCGTTTGGGTAGCGGGATTCAAGACGCCTGGAGTGGCAAAACCGATTCGCGTAGGTGCAACACCCAGCTGTTCGGAGACGCGGGAAACTAAACGGGCTACTTGCGAGATGATGTGATCATAGCCTTTCGAAGCTTCGGTATCGATGCGTTCGCGGGCTATGACTTGCGTTAAATCAGCGGCAGACAATACGGCGCATTCGATCTTGGTTCCCCCTAAATCGATGCCCCATACATAGGATTTTTCCATAGGTTTAGCGACGGTTGTCGTTGTTCTCAAAAATACTCAAATAACTCAAATAGCGACTATGTGCAATATCTCCCACCTCAAAGGCCTTCAAAACGGCACATGACGGCTCCGAAATATGCAAGCAATTGTTGAATTTACATTCACCTATTAGCGCGCGCATTTCAGGGAAATAATGCGATAATTCTTCTTTCTCAATTTCCATCACACCTAATTCATTAATGCCGGGACTATCGATCAAATAGGTATCAGGCCCTAATTCCCACATGGTGGAATAGGTGGTGGTGTGGACGCCTTTTTGGGCAAAATCAGAAATCTCCTTCACTTTGATATTCAAATGCGGAGAAACCAAATTCAATAAACTGGATTTCCCTACGCCTGAATGGCCTGCTAAAAGCGACACCTTTCCGGCAAACATCGCCTTGAATTCATCGACACCTTGGCTACGCGGAATAGAGGTAAACAAGATACCGTAGCCTAATTCTTGATAGAGTGCGGCATATTCGAAGATTTGGTCTTCTTCCTGTTCATTCAATAAATCCATCTTGTTGAAAACGATGGTAACAGGGATTCGAAAAGCTTCGGCAGTGACTAAAAAACGATCTAAAAACCCTAAAGAAGTCTTAGGGGATTTCAAGGTCATCACGAAGATGGCTTGATCTACATTCGCGGCCATTAATTGACCCTGCCCTGTTTTATGGACAGATTTTCGGATGATATAATTCGTACGCGGGATGATTTCTTCGATGACAACCGTCTCATTAGCTTCGTCTTCGACCGCATAAATGACGCGGTCGCCCACCGTAACGGGATTGGAGGTTTTAGGTCCTTTTAGCTTAAATTTACCTTTCAAACGTCCTTTAAATACCTTTCCTGACTCGGAACGAATTTCGTACCAAGAACCGGTTGAACGCATAATTAAGCCTTTACTTCCTTCCATCGATTGCTAAATTACGCACAAATTGATTGATTCTTTCCGTTGCCCCTGCTTGTAATTGAACGAAAGCTCGAGATTGCACTTGTTTATTGACAAAAACATCGTCCACATCATATATCACGCGCATGGCCTGATCTAATTCTTCTGTAGAAGCCACCGGAAAAGCCAATCCTAATTCGATCAGGTCCCTCGCTTCCTTGAATTTGGAATAATTTTTATTGCCAAAGAAGACCGTCGGTCCAAAGACCGCCGCCTCCAACGTATTATGCAAACCATCTCCAAAAGCACCACCAATGTAAGCGAACGAAGCCCCTCGGTATAGATTTGCTAAACGTCCTACCTCGTTCACAAAGAGCACTTCGGCCTTTTCACGCGCAGGGCCTTTGGAATAAGTTACCGGCAATTCAATCTTTTCTTCCCATGCTTTCAATTCCTCCGGATGAATTTCGTGCGGCGCAATGACCCATTTAAACGGAAATTTCTTTGAATTGATGAGGGGAATCAATACATCCATATCGGCCTGCCACGCAGAACCCACCACCATAAATTCTTTGTTGTCTAAAAATTCAGTCAATAAATCCCACGAAACGGGATTACGAAGCGTATCCAGCACACGATCAAATCGCGTATCCCCCGCCACCGTCACATTAGACCGCTGCAACAAATCCGCTGATGACTGGTCTTGTACAAAAAGGTGCGTCAAACAATCCAATAAGCGACGGTAAAAACCACCATACCAAGTAAAAAATACTTGATTAGGTCGAAAAATGGCAGAAACTAAAATCGTAGGAACGCCCCGTTTCTTTAAACCAGTCAGGTAATAATGCCAAAATTCATATTTCACAAACACTGCGAACGATGGCTTCACTAAATCCAGGAAACGCGCACTATTGAAATAACCATCCAAAGGCAAATAACTCACATAATCCGCTCCAGCATAGTTTTTTCGCACTTCATAACCGGAAGGTGAGAAGAAGGTAACCAAAATAAAATGAGTAGGATTTTCCTTTTTATAGGATTCAATGATGGGTCTCCCCTGCTCAAATTCACCCATCGAGGCGGTGTGAAACCAAGCCACAGGCTTTTCATTCGCTTTGAACTGCTGCTCGAGACCGGACCAAACCTGATTTTGACCCTCATTCATCAACGCAGCTTTTGATTGAAACAAAGCCGCGAATCGAATCAGCCCCCGATATAAAAACAAGACAAAAGAATAGAGGCAAACCCTCATTTTTTACTAAATTTGATGTTGAATTGTTAAAATTACGAAAAAGGCAGGTGAATATGAATTGGATACCCTTGACAGACGAGAAACAACTGGCAGAAATTGTGGAAACATCACAGGAGAAACCGGTCGTTATTTTCAAACACAGTACGCGTTGCTCCATCTCCTCCACGGCTTTAAATCGCTTTGAAAGAGCCTGGGATTCGGAAAATACACCCGCTTATTATTTGGATTTAATCGCCTATAGACCTATTTCAGGTCAAATTGCGGAACAATTCGCCGTAGAACACCAATCACCTCAAGTACTAGTGATCGATAAAGGCGCTTGCCCCTATTCAGCTACGCATTGGGATATTTCCGTGGACGAAATTAAACCGTACTTGAATGCCTAGATTTTTTTTCTTGTGGGTGATTTTAGGGGTACCGTTTTTGATGATGGGCCAAAGAAAATCAGCAACACCCCAGAAAAAAGAAACGCAAACGCAATCTTCGTCTTGGGGTATTGGCATTAATACGAATACCAACTCCGGTATTTTAGGTGGATTTAGTTTCTTAAAAACCTTCAAAAATCGATCTTTCGTGAACCTGGACTTAACCAATACGAAAGATTACCGCGAATTTGACTCCCCCTTCTCCTACAATGGCAAAACCTATGTGGAAGGAAAATTAAACTATTTAATCAACTTCCGACCCGAATACGGTCGCCAATGGACGCTTTTAAAACAAGCCAGTGATGGAGGAACCAGCCTGAACGGCCGAATTGCTACGGGTCCCACCATTGGAATTCAGAAACCCTACTATGTAGATATTGTCTATACTGACGTCAGTTCAGGCCGCTCGGCGACGACGAGTGTACCGATGGCAAAAGCCTTAGACAATAGCTATAATAAATCCATTATCAGTGGCGAAGGCAGTTTCTTTTCTGGATTATCTCAAGCCAAATTTATACCCGGCTGGCACCTAAAAACGGCTCTCGAGTTTAAATTTGAGACCTTGAAACAAAATTACCTGGCCGTAGAAACTGGTTTTATTGTGGATTATTTTAGCCAGCCAGTTGAAATTTTAAACCAAACAGCCCCTCGCTCTGTTTATACGACGGGTTATGTGACCTTTTTCTTTGGAAAAAGTAAATAGATAAAAGATGATTGAATTACCTCAAGTAAGTCCTGCGGCCAATTCCCGCAAACCAGATTGGTTACGCGTTAAATTGCCGATCGGCGAAAAATATACGAACGTGCGCAAAATCGTAGACGAATACAAATTGCACACGATTTGCCAGTCCGGCAATTGCCCGAACATGGGGGAATGCTGGGGCGAGGGCACCGCGACTTTCATGATTTTAGGAAATGTCTGCACGCGCTCTTGCACTTTTTGTGCTGTGGCTACAGGCCGTCCGAACGAATACGACGAAGACGAACCGCGTCGCGTAGCAGAGGCTATTCAACTGATGAAAGTAAAACACGCGGTAATAACTTCGGTGAACCGTGATGAACTAAAAGATAGAGGCGCAGAAATTTGGTACCAAACCGTTCGCGCCGTAAAAGAAACAACGCCTGCAACAACGATTGAAACTTTGATTCCTGACGTTAAAAACAATTGGGATGCCCTAATTCGAATGATTGAAGGTGGCCAAGAAGTTGTTTCGCACAACATGGAAACGGTAGAGCGTTTGTACCGATACGTTCGTCCACAAGCGAAATATGTTCGGAGTTTAGAACAAATCAAGCGGACCAAGGAGTTTGGAAAAAGAAACAAATCAGGAATCATGCTCGGTCTTGGGGAAACACAAGACGAAGTGTTGAAAGCGATGGATGATTTAGTGGAGAACGGCTTGGATGTGTTGACTTTGGGACAATATTTACAACCCACGAAAATGCACCACGAGGTCATCGAGTGGATCCACCCAGACACTTTTGCGATGTACAAGGAGGAAGGATTGAAACGCGGACTTGCTTACGTCGAATCCGGAGCCTTAGTTCGTTCGAGTTACCACGCGGAAAAGCACATCTAGTTTATGCAATTACCCGGCCCAGCCTATCGAGAATACGATTACATCCTGGCGGGAGGGGGAATGGCCGGTCTATCTTTTGCTTATTATGTAGGCCAAAGTAGTCTCAGCGACAAGCGAGTGTTGATCATCGATCGGGGCGTTCGAAACGAACAAACCTTTTGTTATTGGTCGGATGAACCCTCAGAATTTGATGCTTTGGCAGAAAAATCCTGGGATTCTCTCTATTTCCACAGCGCGAGACCGTCCTCTTTAAAGATCGATATCGAGCCTTATTCCTATCGGAAGATCAACGGCAACGCATGGTTTTCGTACATCGAGGCGGAACTAATTAATCACCCAAACATCCACTACCTACAGGCTGAAATTGAATCGATCAGCTACCAAGGATTGGGATCTTGTGTTAGCACCTCTGAAGGCACCTTTTATGCTTCCGAAAAAATCATCGATAGCTTTAGCCCATTCCCTTGTGATAATGCGAATCCTAAACACCTCAAGCAACATTTTTTAGGCTGGGTGGTCGAATGCAATTTTAATAACTTCGAAACGGATGCGGCGCACTTATTTGACTTCCGGGTGGCTTTTGGGAAGGAATGTGAGTTTATGTATGTGCTTCCTACCAGCCCGCGCAAAGCCCTATTTGAATACACTTTTTTCTCTGGCACCTTACGAGAGCCTGATTATTACCGTGACAAAATCAAATCCTATCTTTTTGCTTATTATGGGCTAACAGCAGATGATTATTTGTTAAAGGAAGAAGAAAGTGGCGTGATCCCCATGCGTAACAATCCGAATAAACCGGCCAATTTATACGAAAAACACCTAAAAATAGGTACTAGCGGTGGCTTCGTAAAATCCACAACCGGCTATAGCTTTTACAGAACCCAAAAATTCTGCAAAGAACTCGTAGCAGCGCTTGAAAAAGGCCCATCTGCCACAGTTGTTATTCCTGTTAGTACTTGGAAGATTTGGCTAGATGAAGTCTTCCTGCAAGTCCTCATCGAAAAAAAAATAGCTGGCTCTAAAGTCTTTGAAAGCCTTTTTCACAACAATAAACCTAGCTTGTTATTGAAATTCTTACAAGAAGAAACTTCTTGGAAAGAAGATCTTCGATTGATGTGGTCGGTGCCCACTTTTCCATTTATTAGAGCGGCTCTGAAAACTATTTACCGGTCAAAAATTAAATGAATGGAACTTGCGGGTTCCTTGGAATAATCGTATTTTTGCCCAGATTTTAATCTCAAAACAAATAATATTCGCCCATGGCTTATCTATTCACCTCTGAATCGGTTTCTGAAGGACACCCAGATAAAGTAGCTGATCAAATCTCTGATGCGTTAATTGACCATTTCATGGCCTTTGACCCCACTTCTAAAGTAGCTTGCGAAACACTTGTAACCACAGGTCAAGTCGTGTTAGCTGGAGAGGTGAACACAACAACGTATTTAGACGTGCAAGCCATCACTCGTGAAGTCATTCGCAAGATTGGTTACACGAAGTCAGAATATATGTTTGAGGCAAACTCTTGCGGTATTTTATCAGCGATTCACGAGCAATCAGCGGATATCAACCAAGGGGTGGATCGCAAGAACCCAGAAGAGCAAGGTGCAGGTGACCAAGGAATGATGTTCGGTTTCGCTACGAAGGAGACTGACAACTACATGCCTTTGGCCTTAGACTTAGCTCACAAAATTTTACAAGAACTTTCCGCTATCCGCAATAACGAGCCTTCGTTAATCGGATACCTTCGTCCTGATGCAAAATCTCAGGTAACGATCGAATATAGCGATAATCACGTACCTCAACGCATCGACACGATCGTTGTTTCTACTCAGCACGATGATTTCGCATCAGAAGCAGAGATGTTAGCAAAAATCAACAAGGACATCGTTGAAATCGTTATTCCTCGCGTGAAGGCTAAATTGAAGCCTGAATTGCAAGCATTATTCAACGATGCGATCACCTACCACATTAACCCAACTGGTAAATTCGTGATCGGTGGTCCACACGGAGATACGGGTTTAACAGGCCGTAAGATCATCGTAGATACTTATGGTGGAAAAGGTGCTCACGGTGGTGGTGCATTCTCTGGTAAGGATCCGTCCAAAGTAGACCGTTCAGCTGCCTACGCAACACGTCATATCGCGAAAAACTTAGTTGCTGCAGGTTTATGTGACCAAGTATTAGTGCAAGTTTCTTACGCGATTGGTGTAGCTAAACCTTGTGGTTTATTCATCGATACGTATGGTACTGCCAAAGTAGATATGACAGACGGCGAAATCGCCCGTAAAGTAGAAGCTATCTTCGATATGCGTCCTTACTTCATCGAGCAACGTTTGAAATTACGTAACCCAATCTATTCAGAAACTGCTGCTTATGGACACATGGGACGTAAGAACGAGATCGTTACGAAACACTTCACTGGTCCTAACGGCCAAAAAGTAAGCAAAGAAGTGGAATTATTCACTTGGGAAAAATTAGACTACGTAGATGCGGTGAAGTCTGCATTCGGAATCTAATCTGAATTACCTTGATATGAAAAAAGGCGACCTTCGGTCGCCTTTTTTAGTTTAGAGCTTTATTTTTTCTAAAATTCCTCGCTCTCTAAATCCTCTGCACGAAGCGCCTTTACGGAATTGTTTTTCGATTTAAATCGCTTAATCTGCTCTGCGATGGCATTCAACGCTAAGTCTAATGCCTCTTCAAATGATTTCGCTGTTTCTTTGACAAATAACACTGCCCCAGGGACCGTGATCTTAATTTCTAACATTTTCTCCTTTACCTTTCCTAGACTTTTCGCCACTTTCAGGAACACCTCGCCTCCGGTTATTCGGTCATAAAAGGTATCTAACTTGTTTAACTTTTCTTGAATGCTTTCTACCAATTTGCGGTCCGCAGTAAAGTGGATCGCGTGAACTTGCACTTTCATAAGCTTAAAATTTAAGGATGAAACACGCTTTGGGAATCTTAGCAAAGCTGACAGAAAAAAGAACGTTTTAGATTCGTTATAAACGTATCTTATTTTTTAGGTGATGTCAAGTTTTTTAACAGAATTTATTTGAGCGAGGCTCAAATAAATTCTGTTAAAAAAGTCGCAGCTTCGCTGCCTAGTCGCCTGCGGCTTAGTCGACTTCGTCTTAGTCGCGACTATGTCGCTTAGTCAGTGGGCAGTGGACAGTTGTCGCAGCTTCGCTGCCTAGTCGCCTGCGGCTTAGTCGACTTCGTCTTAGTCGCG
>JBBAKU010000002.1:0-26954 GCA_040403415.1 Aquirufa sp. | reverse complement strand
ACTATGTCGCTTAGTCAGTGGGCAGTGGACAGTCGGCAGTAGACACAGTCCGGTGGGAATGAGTCCGAAGGAAATAGAGGCCGGAGGCCGCACTACTATACCATCGCCAGAGGCGATTCGAAGTTTATTCTTTGTGCTTTATGCTCTATGCTTTAATCCGTCCATCTCTACTCTATACTCTATTCTCTCTAATCTAAACCACTATACCATCGCCAGAGGCGATTCCATAATTCACCATCTCTACTCTAGATATTTCAACCTCACCAACCTCACCTTCACCCCATTCCTTCTCATGAAATCGTGCCAAAAATGCTGAATAGCCGATAAATGATCATTGGGAGACTTCACTTCGACAAAGGCAAATTCATCGCCTTTTTGGATAAATAAATCAGGAAAACCCTTCACATGCGTACCTAAATGCTCCCATAGATATTGACAAATTGCCGCCAATCCATCCGGTGGCATCACTTGCAAAAACCGTTCCATCAGATCAAAATCCAGGGAATACCAATCGACTAGAGGATTCATCGCACCTTGATTTGCCTCAGCGCGCGTGCGCAAAAGAGCTAATAAACCGACTCGATCTTGCAACAATTCCAATGACAATTCCCCTGCAAAACTTTCTTTTCCATAGTGGCTAGGTGCCCATTGAAAAGGGTGGTGAAAACCTTCTTTACGATCCGCGAAAATCAAATCCCAAGCGAAAAGACCCAAGAAATTACGCCAAATCTGGTTCTCGGTAAAAGCCGCATAATAGCCTTCTGCCTGAAAATAGGCCACCACACCGGCTTCCACTTGACCGATGTATTCCGGTGATATTTCAATTAATTCAGCCTGCTTCAGCGAAGCCGTTACCTGTTTGATGGATTTTTTGGAAGCTTGTTTGGCCAGAAAATCTTCGAAAAAATGAATCTCCGTGGGCGAAACACACAGCTCTAATCCCACTCTGGCCCAAGCAATGGCTTCGTCTAACTCCCCCATTTTCTGCAAAACCCGCACTCGCCGCTCTAAAGAAGCACCCGTTAAGGAAACCTCATATACTTCCAAAGCCTCTAAATAAGCCTTTTCACGCTCTAACAAACGCCCTAAGGCATAACAGGTCTTTTCAAATGCGCGAATCGACGGCTCTAACAAAGAAGAAGCCAATGGCAACAGGTGCACTCGCCAAGAAGCCAGCACCTCATCCGTACTTAAGTCCTGCGTATAAAACCATTCTCTCCACATCGAAATGGCCCACTTTTGTTCCGCTTCTTCTCTGGTTTGAAAATAGGGCTTTAAGTCCTCTTCCTGAACTTCCACAAAGGCACGGTGGCCTAAATCACGCACCACGAAATCTGTTAGATCACGAGATCGAGTCCCAAAAAACAAGAACTGGATGAAAGCAAACACCTCCACTCTCTCGGGAGAAACCACCCCTGAAGAAAAAGCTGCAATTAAATCAGCCGAAGAAACGAGCGCTGCAGCCTCTTCTTTAGAGGCTGAACTAGGGATTTTGATGCCTTGTTTTTTGGCCAAAGCAACACATTCTTGCTTCGTAAAAATCGATTCTACTCCATCCGAAACATCGGTTAGAAAACCGGTCGTGCGCAAAACACGCAGCGGAGTCGCTAAATCCCCTATTTCTGGATAGCTCAACTTCTCTATCCGAAAACAGGCCGACCGACGCGATGCTAACCGCAAATAAAAGCATTGCGCGGCGAAAGTCAGTTCAGAAAAATCTTTTAAAAATGCTATTTCCTTTTCCTGTAAAAGGGGCAGATAATGCCGGTCGATATAGCGCAGAATATAGCTAAAATGATCCCAATAATAGGTTGCAGACAATTCTACCTCAATTTTTCGATCATTCGTCATTATTGTTTATCTTTGTCTACCTTTTTAGGGGATTATCCTTTTATTCATAAATCAAAACAAAAATATGCAAACTGTTGCTAATTTCAATTTTGCTGGTAAAAAAGCGCTAGTACGTGTTGATTTCAACGTTCCATTGAATGAGCGTTTCGAAATTACAGATGATACCCGAATCAAGGCAACGATTCCTACCATTCAAAAGATTTTGAAAGACGGTGGATCGGTTGTATTAATGTCACACCTAGGTCGTCCTAAGGATGGTCCTACCGAAAAATATTCGTTGAAACACTTGGTGACGCCTTTGTCATTGGTTTTTGGCGTGAAAGTAAAATTTGCCACTGATTGCATCTCAGATGAAGCGGTTGAATTAGCGAACAGTTTAAAAGCAGGCGAAATCTTGCTTCTAGAAAACCTTCGTTTCTACAAAGAAGAAGAAAAAGGGGATGTTGATTTTGCCAAAAAACTAGCACGAATGGGTGATGTTTGGGTAAACGACGCATTCGGAACCGCGCACCGTGCGCACGCTTCTACCGCTGTGATTGGACAATTCTTCACTGATAAAGTGAGTGGATATGTGATGCAAGCGGAATTAGATAACGCACAAAAGATTCTTGAATACTCGGAGCGTCCATTTACGGCGATCATGGGTGGATCGAAGATCTCTGATAAAATCTTGATTATCGAACGTCTGTTGGACAAAGTAGATAACTTGATTATCGGTGGCGGAATGACTTACACGTTTTCTCTAGCAGAAGGCGGAAAGATTGGTAAATCAATCTGTGAGCCAGATAAAGTGGAATTAGCGAAACAATTGATCGAAAAAGCAAAAGCTAAAGGCGTGAATTTAATTATGCCTCTTGACAACGTTTGTGCAGATGATTTCAATAACAACGCAAACCGTCAAACAGTAGAACGCGGAGAGATTCCTGATGGTTGGGAAGGTTTAGACATCGGTCCTAAGTCGATCGCTTTATTTCAAGAAACGATCGCGAAATCAAAAACAATCCTTTGGAACGGCCCAATGGGCGTATTTGAATTCTCAAATTTCGCAATTGGTACAAACGCCATTGCGGATGCGGTCGTGAAAGCAACGGAAGAAAACGGAGCGTTCTCTCTTATCGGAGGTGGCGATTCTGCTTCTGCGGTGAATAACGCAGGTTATGGAGATCGCGTGAGCTACGTTTCTACTGGCGGTGGCGCATTACTAGAATACATGGAAGGTAAAACATTACCGGGTGTAGCTGCATTAGAAGCTTAAACCGAATGAGTATATAATTTTCACGAAGGCGAGGAATGTTTCCTCGCCTTTTTGTATTTTAGATGTATGATTCAGCATAAAATCCCTGCCCATCTGCGTGCCACCTTCTTAAGTTTAGACAGTCGCCAGATTTATGAGCCTGCTAAAACCGCCTTTTTTGCGGTGAAAGGACTGCACCATGATGGACATCAATATGTGGAATCGTTGTATGCTAAAGGTGTTCGGGAATTTATTGTCGAAGAATCAGCCTGGCATGGAGCCATCACAGAAAAGGCGGTAGCATGGGAACAAACGAACATATACGTCGTTGAAAACAGCATCACCACCTTGCAAGCGATCGCGCAGCAACACCGGGCACAATTTCAATATCCAGTTATTGGAATCACTGGCTCGAATGGTAAAACTATCTGTAAAGAATGGCTTGCCACACTCTGCCAAAACACGTTTACTGTAGTAAAAAGCCCTAAGAGTTTTAATTCCCAAATCGGTGTTCCCTTATCCCTCTGGGGAATGAGTGAGAAACACAACTTAGGTATTTTTGAGGCGGGTATTTCCCAAAAAGGGGAAATGGACAAAATCGAAAGCATGTTGCATCCTGACTATGGCATTTTTACGCATTTTGGAGAGGCACATGGCTCTAATTTTAATTCGGATGAAGAGAAGCTAAGAGAAAAACTGCAACTCTTTAAAAGAGCTAAAAAACTCGTCTACCGCATCACAAATCTACAAGATGACCCCATCAAACAAATAATGCAGGAAATTAACCCTTCTTGTGAATTAATCGGATGGAATACGATAAGCCCAGAAAAAGGCTTGTTCACTTTTTGGCAAACAAAAGGTAAAACAACCCAAATCAATGTTATAAAAGCCGCTCAAAGTGAAACATTTATCGATAGTTCCATCGACTTTAAAGATGAAGCATCACTCGAAAACAGCACCCATTGCCTCATTATGGCCTCCATTTTAGGCCTTAATCGCGATACATTAAGCCTAAAAGCACGGGCATTAAAACCCGTATCGATGCGCTTAGAAATGAAAGAAGGCTTGCGCGGAAATACCTTAATAGATGATTCCTATAACAATGACCTAGATGGACTTCGCCTTGCATTACCCTTATTAAAGAAAAATAAACACAAGAAAAATGTCTTAATCCTTAGTGATTTCCTCGAAACGGGCATCCCAGAGATTGAATTATATAGCACTATTGCAGCCCTTGTTCGACATCAAAAAATCGATCGAATGATTGGAATAGGTGACCAAATTAGCAGGAATAAGGCCATTTTTGACCAGATCGATGTATTCCAAAACACGGAGGATCTCATTTCATCTGGCCATCTAAACACAATCAATAACTGTCAAATTTTACTAAAAGGCGCGCGAAAATTCAATTTCGAGAAACTAGTACATACCTTAGAAAATAAGACCCATCGGACCCAATTAGAGGTCAACATAGACGCTTTACAACACAATCTAGCCTACTTCAAAAAGGATATTGGTCCAGAAACCAAATTAATGGTCATGGTCAAAGCCTTTGCCTACGGCACCGGTGCCATCGAAATAGCTTCCTTACTTCAAAACAGCGGAGTTGACTATCTCACCGTAGCCTACACAGACGAAGGCGTTTACTTGCGTAAACAAGGTATTTATGTGCCCATCATGGTCATGAATCCCCAAATTGAAGAATTCGATAAACTCACTGAAAATGGTTTAGAACCAGAAATATACAGTTTCGAACTACTCAAAGCCATCGACGAATACGGCACGCAACAAAGCAAAAACATCAAAATACATATCAAGTTAGATACAGGGATGAAACGCTTAGGCTTCGAAGCGTCTCAGATCGCTGAATTAAGCGAAAATTTAGCTCAAATGCCCCATTTATGGGTTGCCAGCATCTTGAGCCATTTAGCAGCCGCAGATAGCCTACAACACGCAGATTTCACAGAAGAACAAATACAAAAATTTAATTTGGCAGCAGCAGAAATAGAACAAAGCCTCGGTTACCAAACCATCAAGCACATCGCAAACTCCGCTGCCATCCAAAGTTACCCTTCAGCACGGCTCAATATGGTCCGTTTGGGCATCAGTTTATACGGAATTACCGGTAATCCGAACGTAAAAAACAAGATCGAAAACGTATTAACCCTTAAAACGTCCATTTCACAGATCAAAAACATCGCTCCGGACGAGACAATTGGCTACGGAAGACGAGGTAAATTAACCGGATCAGGCCGCATCGCAACACTCGCTATCGGCTATGCTGACGGCTATTCTAGAGCCCTCGGAATGGGCAAAGGAAGCTTTGAAATAAAGGGTCACTTATGCCCAACCGTAGGATCTATTTGCATGGACATGTGCATGGTCGATATTAGTCAATTTCCAGACATTTCTGTCGAAGATACCGCCATAGCCTTTGGCGGAAAAATACCATTATACGAATTAGCTAAACAAGCAGAAACCATCCCTTACGAACTGATGACAAATATCAGTGAGCGAGTGAAGAGGGTGTATGTGACAGGCTAATCATCGCTTCGCGATCTAGTCACTGCAACGCAGTTTAGTCATCGCTACGCGACTTAGTCACTGCTACGAAGTTTAGTCATCGCTTCGCGATCTAGTCACTGCTTCGCAGTTTAGTCATCGCTACGCGATTTAGTCGACTACGTCTTAGTCCGAAGGAGTGCGCCCATTAACCATCTCTTATCTCTACTCTACAATTTCTAATCTACATATTTAGCTATACAGCTATATATAAATATAATATTTTACAATATTGCTAATTATTAATTGTTTATTCGGCTAATTAATTAGTATGACAGCTAAATAGCTTATCAATAACCTGATTTGGAGATTTAAAATCAATATATTAACTTAGCTAAATATCAAATAATAGCATGGCTGTAGAGAACATAGCAAAAGCTTTAGGGGATGAGTCCAGAAGGAAAATCATCGAACTATTAAAGGAAGGAGAGCTTCCTGCAACGGCTATATTTGATCAATTTGAGTACGCCGCCCCTACTATCTCCAGGCATTTATCTGTTTTAAAGGATGCTGGATTAGTAAGTACTCGCAGAAACGGAGTCTTTATTTACTACTCTTTAGAGAAGGATGCGCTACGTCAATTAGACGAATGGCTCTCCCCTTTCCTACCGAAAGCAAAGACAGCACCGAAAGAAAAATCGAATCCAGTACCTAAAATTCCGAAAGAAAACCCTTTTGATAAATTTCAGTCTGAATTCTAACATATAAAAATAATACAATTTATAATGAAGCGATTTGTGTTCATCATTCGAGGTCCAATGGCCGGAATTTCCAGCGAATCTAGCTTAGCATCGGAGGCAGAATTAGACCAAATTCGCACTTGGTTAAAAGGCTTAAAATCGACTTATGCTGACATGCTTTTCCAGAAATTTTCAGGTGAATTACAGGCATTGAATCAAAGCGGAAAATTAGACAACCGACTGATCCAACAATTAGATGGAGGAGAAATTTCTCAGATCGTTACATTGATTTTACCTGATTTAGAAGTGGCCGAAGAAATCGCAGCGAGTTTCCCCTTCCCTAACGAGTTTTATAGTCTCGAATTAAGAGAAATGGCATAAAGACCAGGTAATTCCATAAAAAAAAGGCTCATACATTACGTATGGGCCTTTTTTGTCCATTCGCGACGAGAATCGCGTATTTTTTATCTCCTTATAGATTGATCTCGCCTACCATATTCTCAGGCTTTACCCAAGCATCAAACTCTTCGGCAGTTAAATAACCCAAAGAAATCGCCGTTTCCTTTAATGTAGAGCCATTTTTATGGGCAGTCTGCGCAATCTCCGCTGCTTTATAGTATCCGATCTTCGTATTTAAAGCAGTAACTAACATCAAGGAGTTATTCACGTGCTTCTTAATGTTATCGTGAAGTGGTTCGATACCTACCGCACATTTATCATTAAATGCCACACACACATCTCCAATTAAACGAGCTGAATGTAAGAAGTTATAAATCATCACTGGCTTGAAAACGTTTAGCTCGAAATGGCCATTTGAACCACCAATTCCGATGGCTACGTCATTTCCCATCACCTGCGCTGCGACCATTGTCATCGCTTCGCATTGCGTAGGATTCACCTTACCTGGCATAATAGAAGAACCTGGCTCATTATCTGGGATATAAATCTCTCCAATTCCAGAACGAGGACCAGAGGATAGCATGCGTACGTCGTTACCTATCTTCATTAAACTCACTGCAACCGTTTTTAAAGCTCCGTGAGCCTCTACAATCGCATCATGTGCAGCCAATGCCTCAAACTTGTTCTCAGCTGTAATAAATGGTAATCCAGTCAAATTAGCGATATGCTTCGCAACGTTCTCTGAATAACCTTTTGGCGTATTAATACCCGTTCCTACCGCAGTACCTCCTAAAGCTAGCTCAGAAAGGTGTGCAAGGCTGTTGTTAATCGCACGTAAACCATGATCTAATTGCGACACATAACCAGAAAATTCTTGGCCTAAAGTCAAAGGAGTCGCATCCATAAAGTGTGTACGACCGATTTTGACCACGTTTTTGAAGGCTTTTGCTTTGGCAGCCAAGGTATCTTTCAACTTCGTAATACCTGGAATCGTTACCTCCACTAGAGATTGATATGCCGCGATGTGCATCGCCGTAGGGAACGTATCGTTCGACGATTGCGACTTATTTACATCGTCATTTGGGTGTACGAATTTCTGCTCATCAAGTAAGTTTCCACCTTGTAAGACGTGTGCACGGTAAGCGATCACCTCATTACAATTCATATTGGATTGAGTACCGGAACCAGTTTGCCAAACCACTAAAGGGAACTGGTCTGCCCATTGTCCACCCAAGATTTCATCACACACTTGACCAATCAAATCCTTTTTCGCCTCCTCTAAGACGCCCGCCTCAAAGTTCGTGATCGCCGCTGCTTTCTTTAGATAAGCAAAGGCTCTAATGATCTCTTTCGGCATTTTATTAATATCCTGTGCAATCGGAAAGTTCTCAATCGAACGTTGCGTTTGAGCGCCCCAATAAACGTGAGCAGGCACTTGCACCTTACCCATAGTATCTTTTTCAATTCTATACTCCATACGATGTTTTGTATTAAATTTGTCTTAGTCTACAAAAATACCACCAAAATCCATAAGATGCTTACAATTTACGGAATTCCTGCCTGCAATACGATGAAAAAAGCGTTTGACTATTTAAACGAAAAAGGGATTCCCTTTACCTTCCATAATTACAAGAAAAGTGGTATCGAAGCAGCTCAATTACGCTATTTCATCGAGCAATTAGGCGAAGAAACGGTATTAAATAAGCAAGGAAGCACTTACAGACAGTTAAGCGATTCTGAGAAAGCTAACCTAGAAGTTTTTACCTTTTTACAAGAAAAAACATCTGCCATCAAGAGACCCATTTTCGTCTTGAATAACAGATGTTTTGCTGGGTTCAAACCTGAAGAATTAGATACTTGGCTAAGTACTTAATTAACCTTTGTAAAAGAGCCATTTAGCCATCTCTTTGACCGTAATTTTCTTTCCGTACATCAAGATTCCCACGCGGTAAATACGCGCCGAAATCCAGCTACACCCTAAGAAACCTACTACTAACAACGTCATAGATGTGGCTAATTCCCACATCGGAACACCATAAGGCAAGCGCACCATCATATTAATAGGCGATGTAAAAGGGATCATAGAAGCCCAAAAAGCCATCGTACTATCCGGATCCTGCATCGTAAATTGTGCCATTATGAAAGCTAAAATAATCGGAAGCATCACAATAAAGGTAAATTGCTGGGCTTCAGCCGTGCTTTCCACCGCACTACCAATGGCAGCAAAAAGGGAACTATACAGCAAATAACCGAACAAGAAATAGAATAAAAACCCGCCTACCACTAGGGGGATATTCGTACTTTCAATCACTTTCGTAACCTCTGCCATAGGTGAAGCATCATCCATTTTCTTCGCCACTTCAGGATCTACTTTTTTAATTTGCTCTACCTTCTGTTTCACAGGACTCGCAGCATAGAAAGTAGAGGCCGCTTGTGACAGGCCAATTGTCAACACAATCCACAATAAAAACTGAGTCAAACCCACCATTCCTACACCTAAAATCTTACCTAACATTAACTGATACGGCTTTATGGAGGATATGATTACCTCAATTATCCGACTACTTTTCTCCTCAATCACCCCATTCATCACCTGAGATCCGTATAATAATAAGGTCAAGTAAAGCAACATTCCCATCACTCCGGCTAAAATCATCGCACCACCCGAAGAAGAACTTGTCTCGTCACCCTTTTCTGAAACGGTGATGGTCTCACTCCCCACCACTATTTGTGTCTTTTCATACACCTCAGACGCTATACCCGCGTCCTTCATTAAAATGGCGCGTACCTTTTTCTCGATAACCCGCTCGATTGAAGACTTCAACGGAAGACTTAAGTTCTTCTCTGAATAGATTTTGATGTCTTCTGAATGGGTTAGCAGGTCTTTAGGCAAGTGAACCAATGCGGTGTAACCTTCTTTGGAAAAAGAACCTTTCAAGTCAGAAACAGGCTTGTTCACGAGTTTAAATTCGACTTCCTTGTCTACTAAGTCACTCATTTGAAACAAACCACTCTCGTCTAAAATTTCGATTCGCTTCACCTCTTTATCTTGCGTGGCTAACCAAATAGGTACCGCATAAATCGCTGTAATTAGGATAGGGCCTAGTAATGAGGCTATCCAGAAGGATTTCTTTTGAATGCGGGTCAAATACTCCCGCTGAATCACTAATAATATCTTGTTCATCGCTTATTTCGTTTCGCCTACTACTTGAATAAATATGTCATTAAACGAGGGAATTACCTCCTTGAATTCGAATAAATCAACCTGCTTGATCAAGGACGCTATCGCTTGATTCGTCTGATCTGGCTGTGCTAATTTGATGATTGCACTGTTGTTTTCGGGCGCTTTGGAAATAATTTCATAGGCCTTAGATTCACCTAAATCCCCTGAATACCTCACCTCGTAGGCATGTTTTTTAAAGCGATTTCTCACCTCATCTTTCTCTCCGGTTAACACAACTTGGGAATGATTAATCAAGGCGATACTATCGCACAATTCCTCGACAGATTCCATCCGGTGAGTAGAGAACAAAATGGTTGTTCCGCGTTCCTTTAAGCCTAATATCTCATCCTTCAGCATATTCGCATTAATCGGATCAAAACCCGAGAAAGGCTCATCTAAAATCAACAATTTAGGCTCGTGCACGACTGTCGCAATGAATTGAGTCTTTTGCTGCATCCCTTTGGACAAATCATCTACCGGCTTGTTCCACCAATCCTTTATATCCAGTCGAATAAACCAATCCTTTAATCTAGTTAGCGCCTCAACCTTAGTAAGGCCTTTTAATTGCGCTAAATACATCAGTTGATCACCTACCTTCATTTTCTTATACAATCCGCGCTCTTCTGGCAAATAACCGATTTGCTCTACGTGTTTAGGCTGCAAAAGCTCACCATCAAACAAAACCTGCCCCTCATCCGGTGCCGTGATTTGATTAATGATTCGAATAAGGGAGGTTTTACCGGCGCCATTAGGACCTAAAAGTCCAAAGATTTGGCCCTTCGGAATCTCCAAACTCACTCCGGCTAAGGCTGTGTGATCAGCGTAACGCTTCACCACATTCTGAATTGATAATATCATAGCGTAAAATTAGCTAGACTAATTTAAACAAAAAATGCGTTCAAATCCTGGCAAAAGGATGAACGCAAAATAAAAAGGATAAGTGAAATTAAGAGATGATTTTGGACACGAAATCCCAAATAACCACCCCCATACTCACCGAGACATTCAACGAATGCTTCGTTCCAAACTGAGGGATTTCCAAGCTAAAATCCGCTTCTTGAATCCACGCATCATTGACACCAAAAACTTCATTACCAAACACAAAGGCATATTTTTGACCCTCATTAGGTTCGAATTTTTCTAATGAAACGGAACCTTGCACCTGTTCTACACAAACGATTTGGTATCCCTCCTTACGCAATGCCTCGCGACTCGCGGCACCATCCTCAAAATACACCCAATCAACAGATTCATCAGCTCCTAAGGCCGTTTTGGAAATCTCCCGGTGAGGTGGTTGTGCGGTGATACCACACAAATGAATAGCCGCACATTTAAAGGCATCCCCCGTTCTGAAGGCAGAACCAATGTTATTCATGCTCCTGATATCATCTAAAACGATCACATAAGGAAACTTTTCTGTGCTTTTGTAAGTGGAGACATCGAGCCTATTCAGCTCATTCATCGATAATTTCTTAGACATAGTAGATTAGGCAATCCAAGAGAAAGGATACGCTAATTCTGGCACCTTAACTCGATCCGCTAATTTCTCTAAACGAGCAGGCAAAGTAGCCACATAATCACGTGCTTTCTCAGCCGATTCATTCAATCCGGTCATGTTTTCAATATTCCAGTCACTAATTAAACCCTTCATGATCGTCACATAATCGTTCGTGGTATAAACACCTAAACGTTGTGCCGCATCGGAGAAATGCTCAAACAATGAGCTCTTCGCCCCATTAATCTCACGCAAGAAATGAGCTGGCATCACAATCTTCTTTTTCATCATATCCGCAAAAGCAAGCATCATTTCATTGGGATCTAACGTAAAGATCTCCGAAACGAAAGAGCGATAGGCTTTGTGGTGACGTAACTCATCTGCGGCAATTTGGGCACACATACGAGATAAAAGAGAGTTTCCGTGTTGCTTGGCTAAAGAAGCTGTGCGACGGTGAGAAATATTAGTTGCTAATTCTTGAAACGAAGTATAAACGAAATTGCGATACGGATCAGCCGATGTTCCGATGTCAAACCCATCGGCAATTAAGTATTGCGTGGAAACAGCCACCGCTTTCATATCTACCTTTCCAGATAAATACAAATAGGTGCCTAGAAGGTTCCCATGGCGATTTTCTTCTGCGGTCCAAGTACGAATCCAACGTGCCCAGCCATCGTTTTGGTCTACCTGATTCACGGTATCCATCGCTAATAACCAAGACTCATACGTAGGTAATGCCTCTTCTGTAATCGTATCTCCCACTAAAACAGCCCAATAATCATAAGGCAATTCATTCGCAGCCTCTTGCAAGGCTTTCACATCCGAAAAGAAGGAATCCTTTGTCGAATCAGGTAACATGTCAGCTGGCTGCCAATTTGTCTCGATCGGGATTAAATAATCCTTCACATAAGAGTCCATGTTTTTGGCCAATTCAGTCATGACCTCTAAGCGTGTGTGAAATTGCGACATTGATTTTTTAGTTAAAATTTTAGCACTCGAAGATAGTAAAAAATCCCTATTTAACCTCCCAAATACGCAATTCCTTTATCCTGAGCTCCCCTCCCAAGGACACTATTCGAACCGATTCTTTTTTCTTCGGAAAGCGCAAGGAACTGATGGCAACTACCCCATCTTGAGCTAATAATTCCAACGTAGAACGATCTACCACTAATTGCATGACTTTGTCTTCGCCAGGAATAAACGGAGCTGATTGAATCATATCAAAGCCAGGAGCAAGAATTTGGCCACTTAATCGCCGGTCAATATACCAATCTTGACTTTTTTCATCGAAACCGATACGTGTTAATTCTGGATTCTCCTTCGCCTCATCTCCTAGTTCAATCCCCCATTGCTTCGCATTAGTAGCATCCACTTTAAGTTTAATCACATACGTTTTATCCTGAAGAAACTTCATGCCAGATAAGGTTTTGCTGCCTTTGAGAACCAAATTTTTCGCTTCATAGCTCGGTTTTTGTTTCGTCAAATCAGGCTTCAACACTTGTCTTAATTTTAAACCTTGCGAAGTATGTACTAATGAAAGTGTTCTGGCAAGGGACATTTGACCTTTCCAAGGAAAAGTAGGCTGTTCCTTACCATAAGACCAACTCAACATCCAACCTAACCAAAAAGCTTCTTTATTTACTGTATTATAAAAAGGAATCGCCGCATAAAAATCACGACCATAATCGACATAATTCACCTGCTCTTTCGGGGCATCATTCGTAAAGGTCTTACCATCAAAATTTCCCACAAAATACTGCATTCCCACTGTCTTCTTGTAAGGTCCTTGGCTTGATAAAGCTAAGACCCACTTCGTTTCTTTTGAGTTTCCGACTGGTAATTCTAACAAGGAAGGACATTCCCAAATCATATCTACATCACCCTGAGGCCCAAACTCACTCAACAAATTCCAATGAATCAGATCTTTAGAGCCATAAAACTGTGCCATGTATTCCCAAGGTTTTACGACCGTCATCACAAATTGCTTTGATGGTTCATGGTAGATAATATTCGGATCTCTAAAGTCCTTTAGATTATTGCTTAAAACCGGATTTTGCGCATATTTTGACCAAGTCAATCCTTCATCATTCGAAAAGGCTAAATGCTGTTCTTGTAACGTATTAGGGTAATCAGCCGTGTAAATAGCAATTAATAAAGGCTTATTCGGATCTCCTAAGCCTGATACATGATCCTTATCATAGACCACACAACCAGAAAAAATATATTCCTTTCCATGAGGAATGGCCACAGGCAACTCTTCCCAATGCAGCAAATCTTTGCTTTTCGCATGTCCCCAACTCATGTTCCCCCATTCGTTCCCTTGTGGGTTATGCTGGAAAAACAGGTGGTAATTGCCGTTGATGTAGATTAAACCATTGGGGTCATTTGTCCAATTTTTCTTGGGAGTAAAGTGGATGGCAGGACGCCATTGTTCAGTCGATTGTTGTGCTAACGTATTAAACGCTAGAAGCGTTAAAATGAATAAAGTTGATTTTATTTTCATCAATTTGGAGATAATAAGCATTCTTGAATTGAGGATTAAACCAATCCCCTAGATTGTAATAAGTCGCCCCAGAATGGAGCGGATAAGCAATAGGATGGTGTCGATGACCAAAAACGAAGGCTTCTACAGAGGAATTCAATCTAGCTGTTTCACGTACATAAGATAAAATGTAATCTGTCTCCGGATCAAAGGCTTGCTCGCCTTTCGTCATCGTACTTTCCTTACGAGTAGATGACCAAAAATTCGCCAAACTGATCCCTACATTGGGATGTAAGAAACCAAAAAGCCATTGTGCTATTCGATTTGTGAATACTTTCTTCAAAATCTTGTAACCTGTATCTCCTGGACCTAAACCATCGCCGTGACCAATGTGCAATTGAAATGAAGCGTACGCTGAGGTGATCTTCACATCACTAGGTTCGCGGTAAATCTTAGCGCCTAGTTCCCTCTCTAGATAATCCCACATCCATAAATCGTGATTTCCCACAAAAATATGAATAGCAATTCCTTGATCAGCAAGGGATGACAATTTGCCTAAAAAGCGAACAAAACCGCGCGGAACTGCCGTTTTATATTCGAACCAAAAATCAAATAAATCACCCAACAAAAATAAATCTTGGGCATCAGACTGAACCTGATCTAACCAAGAAACCAAGGCTTTCTCTCGTTCTCTTGATGTCTTTTCATCAGGAAAACCCAAATGAAAATCAGAGGCGAAATACACTTTTTTCCCAGATGTCAGATTAATGTGAATCATATCAAAAAAATGGGGCGATTGTTAGGCGCCCCAATTAATTAACTATCAGTACCTGTTGATTTAGGCTTTCTTGCTCTCGGCTTAGCGGCCACGTCTTTAGCAGATGTCGGCTTTTTAGCTGGAGCCTTTTTAGCGGCAGGCTTTTTAGCTGGCGCTTTCCCTACCACCTCTACCTTTTTAGCCACTGGTGCTTTCTTAGGGGCATTCTTTTTCTCTTCAGCTAAATCACGCTCATCTTTCGCCACCTTGCGTTTCTTCTCGGTCTCACCCTTGATAAACTCTTGGTAAGAGGTTAATTGCTCGAAAGGACGAGGACCTACTAGCGCCTCTAAATCGCTTTGGAATAACACCTCTTTCTGCAGTAATTGCTCCGCTAAAATGGTCAATTTATCTTGCTTCGATTTCAACAATTTCTTCGTGCGATCGTAAGCCTCTTTAATGATTTTACGAACCTCCTCATCAATTTCACGCGCAGTGGTCTCTGAATAAGGCTTGTTAAATTGATACTCCGATCCTTTAGAATCGTAATAAGAGATATTGCCTAATTTTTCGTTCATACCATAAATGGTCACCATCGAATAGGCTAATTTCGTAATACGCTCTAAGTCGTTTTGTGCACCCGTAGAAATCTTTCCGAAGACAATTTCCTCCGCCGCACGACCACCTAAAGTCACACACATCTCATCCATCAATTGCTCCGTACGGTACAAGAATTGCTCTTTAGGCAAGTATTGTGCGTAACCTAACGCAGCAACACCACGTGGCACGATGGATACTTTCACTAGTGGGTTTGCGTGTTCTAAGAACCAGCCTGCGATCGCGTGGCCTGCTTCGTGGAATGCCACAATTTTCTTCTCTTCTGGAGAGATTAACTTGTTTTTCTTCTCTAAACCACCAATCACGCGATCCATCGCCTCTTGGAAGTCATTCATATCTACCGCTGTCTTGGAACGACGTGCCGCGATCAAGGCTGCTTCATTACATACATTGGCAATCTCAGCACCTGCAAAACCAGGAGTCTGAGCCGCTAATTCTTTCGGGTCTGTATCAGCCGCTAATTTCAATGGCTTTAGGTGCACCTTGAAAATAGCTTCACGCCCAATGATATCGGGTTTATCAATCGAGATTTGGCGATCGAAACGACCTGGGCGCAATAAGGCTGGATCTAATACATCTGGACGGTTTGTAGCCGCCATAATGATGATTCCTGAATCTGTCGCAAAACCATCCATCTCCACTAAAAGTGAGTTCAAGGTGTTTTCACGTTCATCATTACCACCTGGCATAGAGCCACGTCCACGCGAACGACCCACCGCATCAATCTCATCAATAAAGATAATACAAGGCGCTTTTTCCTTCGCCTGCTTGAACAAATCACGTACACGAGCTGCACCTACACCCACAAACATTTCTACGAAATCAGAACCTGATAAGGAGAAAAATGGAACGCCTGCTTCCCCTGCCACTGCTTTCGCAAGTAAGGTTTTACCTGTACCTGGAGGGCCTACTAATAAGGCTCCTTTCGGAATTTTACCCCCTAAATCTGTGAACTTTTTAGGGAATTTTAAGAACTCAACAATCTCTTGAATCTCTTCTTTTGCCTCATCTAAACCGGCTACGTCATTAAAAGTAATCTTCACTTTAGACTCACCTTCGATCAAAGTAGCGCGAGAACGACCAATATTGAAAATTTGGCCACCACCGCCAGCTCCTCCTCCCATTCGGAAGAATAAGAAATAGAAACTTAGTCCCATTAAAATAAAGAATCCCCAAGTACCTAACCAGTCCAAAGGACCCGTTCTCGTCTCTGGAGAAGCCATAATCTGTTCATTACGCGGGAAGGTTTTTTGGCGATCTTCTAAAAAACGCTCGAAGCTTTCTTTCGAATTAATCTCAAATTCAAAGTGTGGAACTTGAGCCGAAGGAACTAATTTCTGCGACGTGCTTTTCTTGAAATACTTCGGAATGAATGTGGACTTAAGGCTTACCTCGACAATTTTATCATTGACAATGACCACCTTTTCTACCTCTTTCTGAATCAACATGGATTCAAATTGCTTAATAGTAATGGGCTGCAAAGTAGTTTCCTTTGAAAAGAAAAATAGACTGATCACGGCGATCACTAGACCTACGACCATCCAGCTTTGGAATCCTCCTACTGGTTTTTTAGGCATTCTTGGTTGTAAGCCAGAGCGCTTTGCATTTTTAAAATTGTTCCCTTGTTTCGCCATTTTGATTTTTATTGTTGGGCATTAAACACCTCGATAGGTGCAAAGGTTCTATAAATCTAAAATAATATTAATCCGGGATGACCGTAAATTTAGCATCTCCCCACAATTCCTCTAACTTAAAGAAAGAACGTTTTTCTTTCAAAAATACGTGTACGATGACATCGTAATAGTCCATCAAAATCCATTCGCGATTCGCTTTACCTTCTACCGCGTGTACGTGAATTTTTCCTGCCTCCCACACTTCCTTGTCCACTGAATCAGCGATTGCATCGATTTGGGTATCTGATGTACCGGAACAAATCACAAAAAAGTCTGTGAACGCATTATCTACTTTACGTAAATCTAGCACCGTAATTTCTTGTGCTTTTTTGTCCTGCATGCCTTTCACCACCCAGCTCACTATTTCCTCAGACGCGTCGACTTGCTTCGCGGCTTTCTTAAGAGTTTTACTCATAAATGTTTTTTCTGTATTAATTTGTGTAACAAGAAACCAATAACGAATAAAAATCTAAATTTGTTCTTGTAACCCTAAAATTACAAATAATAATTGAACAATTACCACGCTCCTACCCGCTTCGTCGGCAAAAACAGTAAATATCTAGACATTTGTCCATCGACTAATTCGCTGGCCTTCTCAGAGGCATTAAACGAAGATTTACCGGAGGGATTTGCTTGGATTGCTGGACATCAAACAGCAGGCAGAGGCCAAAGAGGGAACACCTGGAATGCCGAACCTAATCAAAACCTAACCTTCTCCCTTTTATTACGGCCACCCCACCGCTTACTAGATAAGCAGTTTTACTTGAGCAAAGCCATTGCGAATGGAATTTTGGCTGGATTAGAAGCGTGGTCTCGGGCCACACAAGGCGAGAATTTTAATTTCGAAATCAAATGGCCAAACGACATTTACTTAGATGGGGTGAAAATGGGGGGCATTTTAATCGAAAACAATTTCCAAGCTGGGCAATGGAGTTTCTCCATTATTGGAATCGGACTCAACATCAATCAAAAACAATTTGAAAATATCCGAGGCACTTCCCTTCGCTCCTACCTACAGCTCAATCAAGAGATCGCGCTGACTGAAATCTACGCCTACCTTTCGCAAGGCATCGAGGAATCTTACGAATTGTTCACAAACGAGGCTTTTTCTACCATCGACGAAATCTACCATGAACGTTTATTCAGACGCGCGCAATGGGCGCTTTACGAGGCAACAAATGAACAATTTGAAGGCAAAATTATCCGCGTAAACGAACAAGGTTTATTAGAATTAGAAAAAGAATTCACGGTAGAGTCCTATGATTTAAAGGAAATAAGTTTTATTTTTCCTGCCTAATTTACCTCAAAACGCGATTCATGATCACCCATTACCAAAGCAATTTGGAGAACTTTCTTCATTGGGCAAAGCAACAACCAAACCGACTTTATTTACGCCAACCAATTGGCGATCAATACATTGACTACAGCTATTCCGATGCAGCATCTGAAGTAAAACGAATCGCCCAATTCATTCAAAATAACCTAAAAGAAGGACAGAAAAATGTGGGAATTCTCTCAAAGAATTCGGCCCATTGGATGATGGCAGACTTAGCCGTTGCCGCTGCAGGAGGAATCTCAGTACCCTTTTATGCCACATTAACGAAAGATCAATTAAATCAAGTGTTGGTTCATTCCGATTGCCAAATTTTGATAGTGGGTAAATTAGATCATTGGCAGAAAATAAAAGACGGAATTCCAGAACATATCTTACTCATTCATACGCCAGAGAGTTCGGAAAAATCCGGCATTCAATGGGCGGACATTTTGGAAAATACGGCAGAAATCCAAACGCTTCCGCAACCCAAACCAGCGGACATCGCCACCATCGTGTATACCTCAGGAACCACTGGAATGCCTAAGGGCGTCATGATTACCTATGGCGGCATTGAAGCGGGCATTAATATGGCACGCGAAATCGCCTTACTTGACCAACCTACTACGCGGTTCATCTCCTATTTACCACTTTGCCATATTGCAGAACGAAATTTTGTCGAGTTTGCGGCTACAGCGGCAGGTGGAACCATTTATTTTGTCGAAAACCTGGACACCTTTGCGAAAAATCTAGCGAGTGCCCGACCGACCCATTTTTTGGCTGTACCCCGGATTTGGGCAAAATTCCAGGAGGGTATCTTGCAGAAGATAGGAGGCCAAAAGAAACTCAATTTACTTTTAAGCGTCCCGATTTTAAAAACGCTGATTCAGAAAAAGATTCAAAAGGGTCTCGGATTAGACCAAACTACCCTAGCCGTTACGGGAGCGGCACCTATCTCAGCTGAGCTGATGATTTGGTTCCAAAAACTTGGCCTCTTCATTCAAGAAGCCTATGGAATGACCGAAAACATGGGGCTAAACGCTGTTATGCCACGCAACCAAATAAAACTGGGCTCCGTAGGCAGAGTTCACGCAGATTGTGAAACCCGCATCGACCCTGAAACGCAAGAAATCCAAATGCGAGCTCCCTATAATTCAACTGGATATTATAAGGAGCCTGTATTAACTCAGGAATTATTTACAGAAGATGGCTGGCTGAAAACAGGAGATCAAGGCAAATTGGATTCTGAAGGATTTATCTCGATTATTGGCCGAGTAAAGGATAATTTCAAAACAGCCAAAGGCCATTACGTAGCCCCAGCTCCTATTGAAAACAAGTTAAATACGCACGAATTGATCGAACAAGTATGTGTGGTTGGCGTTAATTTACCTCAACCGATTGTTTTGGTGGTTTTAAGTGCTTTGGGGAAATCAATGGAGCAGGCTGAAATTCAAGACGCTTTCCATAGACTTCGCACAGAAATTAATCCTTTGTTAAAAAATTATGAACATTTGAAAAAAATCGTGGTAGTGAAAGAGGATTGGACCATCGAAAACGAATGCCTAACGCCTACCATGAAGATAAAACGACCTGCCATCGAGAAAAGATACCAAGCAAATTTTGATAGCTGGTATGCTCATCCCGAGACGATTATATATGAACTAATGGATTAAAGTATTTACCTTGCGAGGTGAACTATTACCGCCTATACCTACTGCTAACCGTCTGCTTTTTTTTCCAAGAAGCAGCTCAGGCTCAGAACGTCATTGTAGATAGCGTCATCTTCAAAGGCAATGATAAAACTCGCGATAACATCTTGCGTCGGGAATTAGACTTGGGTTCTGGCGACACACTTCAAGTGTCCGAAATAGACACGCGCCTAGAATTCAACCGCCGTAAATTAAACAATACGAATCTGTTCATTTGGGTGAAAGGGGATTACCACCAAAACAAGCCGGAGCACATCACTATCACCTATGAATTCCTAGAGCAATGGTACTTATTAGGTTACCCCATTTTCCAATTAGCGGACCGAAACCTCAACGATTGGTGGTCCCGAGGGCATTCGATGGAACGTACCATTTACGGGGCCCATTTCATCCACAACAACTTTATGGGTAGAAATGAAAAGCTCAGCCTCAAAGCCGAAACGGGTTATACCCAACGCTTAGAATTAGGTTATTCAAACCCCTACATTGATCGCAAAAAAACGCTTGGTTTAGGAGCCTCCCTCACCTATACCACGAATAAAAACCTTGCTTTTCGAACCATAAACGACACCTTGAATAACCTGAGTAGCGACAAAATCCTACGTGAACGTTGGAGCGGCGCTTTGAGCCTACGCAAAAGACTCAAGTTTTACGATTTTCATTTCGCTGAAATACGCTACAGCCATTCGGTCGTGGCAGATACGATTCGCCAATTAAACCCGAATTACTATTACAAAGGGTCGAACGAGCAAAACTTCTTGCAATTGACCTATGCCTATTCCTATGATTTCAGGGATTATGCTCCGTATCCTTTACGGGGCAAAAAGCTCGATTTTGCCTACAATTATTATGGAATTTTAGCACAAGACGCTTTGAATTATTGGGATCTGAAAGCGTCTATCGCCTATTTTTTCGATTTAGGGACTAATTTCTTTCTTACCACTCAGTGGAAAGCCAAAGTAACCCAAGAAAACAAAAACATCCCCTATGCAAATATCCAAGCACTTGGATATGGGAATGATAACGTGCGCGGCTATGAGCTGAATGTGATCGATGGCACGAACTATTTGCTATCTAAAAATACCTTTAAATACCAATTATTTAATAAAATCATCCCTTTAAAATTCATTCCGTACAAGCAATTTAATCAAATGCCTATCTCGATTTACCCCACGGTATTTTTTGATTTTGCTTACGTTTACCAGGCGCATCCTGAATTAACTTCGAGTCGCTTTTCGAATCGCTGGATTTATGGAATGGGCCTTGGTTTCGACATTGTCACCTATTACAATTTTGTCTGCAAACTGGGCGTGCCTGTATTAAATAGCGGCAAATCAGGGCTTGTGGTGAGTATTGGTCGGGAATTTTAGCGAAAAAAAAAGCCGGTCAAGAACCGGCTCATTTTAAAAATACCTAACCACTAATAATCTTATATATCTTCGAGACCAAGGGTCTTTTACGTCATAATTTTTCCAAAAATAACATTTTTTATTATCAATGGCGAAATTCATTTATTTTTGACAAATAAAAAACTGTCGCTCTACCTGCAATTGTATGAAGAACCCGTTAAATAAACTAATCGTTCCCTTAATAGCCGTAATATTTTTTTTCACTTCTTGTAATCAAGAGAAACAGAGCGAAAATAAAGAGAGCGGACAGCAAGAAGCTATCACCGCGGCCTGGGAAGATAGTGGAGATTGGGTGCAGAAACTGAGCCTAAGCCCTAATCAAGTGATTCGAAATGCCACCTGGGGACAAGATTTTTCCACCCTAAAAGACACACTTGAAGCAGCGGAATCTCAACCAGAGAAAGGCAAATCGTACACCCTCTATTTCGATGATACCGATTTAAACTTTAGCGATATCACCTACATCCCTAACGATCAGGATAAACTTCAGGAAATCGACTTCGATATTTTTGTCGAGGCTGGAGCGGACGTTCAACCGCTGATTGACCATTGGAAGCGTTTTTTAGATGCCAAATTTGGTCCATCCGAAGTTAAAGGCAAAATCATCCTTTGGACTAAAAACAAAAATACCCGAATCGAATTAGAGAACGTAAGTACTCCAAAGGATCCGGGCATTAAGCTTAATTTTCAAGCCGTTCATTAAATTTTATAAATCCAGCCACGTGTATCTGTGATTTCACCTAATCGAATTTGGGAGATTTCGTTGAATACTTTAGCAGAAAAATCCGTGTCTTTGCGCGCAGGGAGTTCGTAATCCTTCCCTTCAAAACCAATGGTCTGAATAGGCGCAATAACGGCTGCTGTACCTGCTCCAAAGGCTTCTGTCACTGCTCCCGAGCTAATTCCTTCTACTAATTCCTTCACGGATAAAAGGCGCTCTTGGACTTCTACCCCCCAATCTTTGGCAATCTGAATGACCGATTTACGCGTCACACCGTCTAAGATCGTGTCTCCCGTAGGAGCCGTCACTAATGCACCATTAATAATAAACATCAAATTCATAGTTCCTGCTTCTTCCACATATTGATGTGTGGCTGCATCCGTCCAAATAATTTGATCATACCCATCCTTATTGGCTTGAACCGTCGGATACAAAGATCCACCGTAATTACCCGCATTCTTCGCAAAACCTACCCCACCTTTCGCAGCACGGATAAATTCTGTCTCTACACGAACGCGCAAAGGCTTAGTGTAATAGGAACCGACCGGGCAATTAAAAATAATAAACTTATAGGTAGTTGAAGGAGACACACCTACATATTCATCCGTTGCAAACATGAATGGACGTATATACAAAGAGCAACCCTCTTTTTCTGGAACCCACGCATTATCTAATTGTATCAATTGATTCAAACCTCCCAAGAAAATTTCTTCAGGCACCTCTGGCATACACATACGTAGCGCAGATTTATTGAAACGCTTCATGTTCTCCTCTGGACGAAATACTAAAACCTCCCCCTTCTTAGAACGATAAGCCTTCATACCTTCAAAAATGGCCTGACCATAATGAATGGACATCATCGCTGGCTGATAAGATAATGGGCCATAAGGCTGAATTTGGACGGATTTCCAAGCTCCATCCGCATATTCTGCGACGAGCATGTGATCAGCGAAACTGCGGCCAAAAGCCAAATGGTCAAAATCAACCTCGCTTAAGCGAGATGCAGGCGTTTTTTGAATGGTAATTTGCATAAGTTTTTGTTTCTACTTGCCGGAATTCCATGGAATCTCAGGGATATCCAACGAATGGTGCAAATAACGGCACATCATAAATAAGTAATCTGATAATCTATTCAAGTAGGCGATCGAAGTCGCATAATCTTCTTTTTCTTCTTCCTGCACCCAACGAATCAAACTGCGTTCTGCGCGTCGGCAAACAGTACGGGTAATTTGGGCGGCAGCGATGGTGGGATGTCCTCCCGGTAGAATAAAGAAGCGCATCGGTGCTATTTTCCCATCAATTTCATCAATCATTTCCTCTGTGGCTACGATGTCATGTAAAGAGATGAGCTTCATATTACCTAAATATTCCTTGGAATCGCTTGCTACATGAGCACCTAATACGAATAAACTCGATTGGATGGATTGTAACTTTTCAGCCAGGGGACCTTCGATTTGACAAACCAAAGCACCAATGTGGCAATTCAATTCATCGATATCTCCAATCGCATCCATGCGAACATTGGATTTCGACACACCCTTTCCATCCGCTAAGCGCGTAAATCCACCATCACCATTCTTTGTATAGATTGCCATTATATCAGGGTTATCTACAAAAATAATAGAAATAAAGATTAGGTCGGTATGATTTTCAAAACTAATTTTGCAGACATTTTAATCAACTATGTCGATAGACCATTTTGCATCTCGAGTTTGGCGAATTTTGTCCATGGTGGCGTTCGGCATCTCCTTATTATTCATATACCGAGGCCTTCCGGATCCTACGGCGGTGCATTTTGGAGAAACGGGACGTGGAGATGGATTTTTACCGAAAGAAGAAGTCTTCTACCTAGTGGCTGGAATGATCACTTTGTTAAACGTCTTAACCTTATTATTGATCAAAGCCATCGATAAAATTCCAACAGAAAAATGGGGGCAAATCCTACCTGTTTTTGTAGAAAAAGGAAATGAAACGATTAAAAACACGTTTGTAAACTGGCTACATTTTTTCCCAGCACTCATTAATACCTATTTAATCTTGGTCATGAGGGCTTTATTAATGCTGAACGACGAAAGAACCTACCAAACGGATTACAGTTACATTCCTTCCCTAGGCGTTGTTTTCTTGTTAGTGTGGTTGATCTACCTGCCTGTTCGACTGTATGCTAGCCCTAAATTTGAACCGGAACTATGAGTATTCAAATGCCGAATATTCCCATTCAGGCCTTTGATTACCCTTTACCTGAATCGAAAATTGCTCAATTTCCTCTAGCTAATCGCCATGATTCGAAGCTTTTAATATACCAAGAAGGCAAAATCAAACATCACTCTTTTCGAGATCTGGCTCATCACCTACCCGAAAACTCCTTATTGATTTTTAATAATACTAAAGTCATTCCAGCCCGCATTCCTTTATTCAAGGAAAATGGCGTGGCGATTGAACTTTTTCTATTACACCCTATTTCAGATGCTGCTCCCACGGAGCAATTGATGGAAAGCAAGGGATCAATTGGCTGGGAATGTTTAGTAGGGAATAAAAAGCGCTGGAAAGAGGAGGATGTTTTAACAAGAGGGGAATTATCCTTTCATTGGGTAAATCGGGATAAGAATCACATTCGGATCGACTGGAATACAGACCAAAGTTTTGCCGAAATTCTTGACGAAATCGGCAAAATCCCACTTCCCCCTTATATGGAGCGGGATACGGAATTAAGTGATAGTGATCGCTACCAAACCTTATTCTCGGAGAAATTAGGCGCAGTGGCGGCTCCTACTGCTAGCTTGCATTTCTCTGAAGAGGTTTTAGCCGAGATAGATCGACGTGGCATTCAAAAAACCTACCTCACCCTGCATGTGGGCGCAGGCACCTTCTTGCCCGTGAAGGATGACGATGTGAGCAAGCACCCCATGCACCGAGAACAACTGGTTTTCACCCCAGAATTAATAAAAACGCTTTTATCGCATCAAGGACCTTACATCCCAGTAGGAACGACGGCTTTACGTGCTTTAGAAAGTTTGTATTGGAGCGGGGTTTGGCTACTTGAAAAGAAACCGATTGAAAAGGGGGTTTTAATCATCCCCAAAGAATTCGCATATGAAGCACGCTCTCCTATAAGTAACAAGGACTCACTTGAAGCTGTTTTACATTATATAGAATCCCAAAATCTAGCCCACTGGGTCGCTGAAACCGAAATTCTGATCATGCCAGGCTACACCTTGCATTTCTGTGATGGTCTTGTGACGAATTTCCACCAGCCTAAATCTACTTTATTAGTATTAATCTCAGCGTTAATCGGGCATAATTGGAAGCAGGTGTATGACACGGCTTTGGCAAACGATTACCGCTTTCTCAGCTATGGGGATTCATCCCTATTATTTAAAAAGAAGGATATTTAGTACTTTTGCAAAAAAGAAATTATTATGACAAATTTCATTGAAGAATTACGTTGGAGAGGGATGTTACACGATATGATTCCGGGTTTAGAGGATCAGCTTGCCAAAGAAATGACGGTGGCCTATATCGGTTTCGATCCTACTGCACCGAGTCTTCACATCGGAAATTTAGCGGCGATCATGCTTTTAAAGCATTTTCAATTGTCTGGTCATAAGCCCATTGCTTTAGTAGGTGGTGCAACCGGTATGATAGGCGATCCATCGGGAAAATCAGCCGAACGCGATTTTCTTTCAGAAGAAACATTACGCGAAAATCAAGTAGGTATTCAAGCACAACTGGAGAAATTCTTGGAATTCCATTCTGGAGCTAATTCCGCTGAGGTGGTTAATAATTACGATTGGTTCAAAGAATTCAGCTTCCTAGGTTTCCTACGTGAGGCAGGCAAATTCTTAACCGTTAATTATATGATGTCCAAAGATTCGGTGAAGAAACGCCTAGAAACCGGTATTTCTTTCACTGAGTTCTCTTACCAATTACTACAAGGCTACGATTTTTACCATTTATATAAGCACAAAAATGTACGCCTTCAAATGGGTGGTTCTGATCAGTGGGGTAATATTACCACAGGTACAGAAATTATCCGCCGAAAAGAAGGACACGATGAAGATGCGACGGAACGTGCCGCTTTTGCGCTAACGACTCCTTTAGTAACAAAAGCAGATGGCACTAAGTTTGGCAAGTCTGAATCGGGTAATGTTTGGCTAGATGCATCGAAAACATCTCCATTCGCATTCTACCAGTTTTGGCTAAATGCCGCAGACGCAGACGTCCCTCGCCTGATCCGCGTATTCACTTTATATACGAAGGACCAAATCGAAGAAATGGAGCTTGCCCACGCAGAAGCGCCCCACTTGCGTATTTTGCAAAAGGCCGTTGCAGAAGAGGTAACGACGCGCGTGCACGGCGCAGACGTATGTGCTTTAGTGATTGAAGCTTCATCCCTACTCTTCTCAAAGGATGCTGTAGAATTATTGAGTAATGCCTCTGATGCCTTAATTGCACAATTACCAGTTTATGAAGTTTCAGCCAATTTACTAGCTGAATGCCAAAACCTCACCGACTTGATTAGCGTAGGAACAGAAAATCACATTTGTTCTTCTAAAGGAGAAGCCAGAAAAGCCATCCAAGGAAACGCCATCAGTGTCAATAAAGTAAAAATTACTGACCCTGCTTCTCCCCTTCATTTCGATAAAATCAAAGGTCAATTCCTTTTAATCGGAAACGGAAAGCAAAAAAATTACATTTTATCCTTTAAATAGTCTAGGATTAGAGTTATCCACAAAAAAAAATAAAAAATTTAGTGCGCAGGTTTGTAGAATATAAAATAATCCTACATCTTTGCACTCCCAATCGCTAGGAACAAAAGGTTTCTAGAT
>JBBAKU010000001.1:0-691184 GCA_040403415.1 Aquirufa sp. | reverse complement strand
CTACGACCCCTTAAAATCAATCTAAAACTGTCAACCTATTTTAGGACGACTCATACATTTCTGAAGATTACAAATCCACTGCCTCTCCATAAGCCGCTTCTGTCGCGCCTTTGAAGGCTTCTGACATCGTCGGATGCGGGTGAACCGTTTTCATAATCTCGTAAGCTGTGCTTTCTAACTTGCGAACCACCACCGCTTCAGCGATTAATTCCGTTACATTGTAACCGATCATGTGAGCGCCTAATAATTCACCGTATTTGGCGTCATAAATAACTTTTACGAAACCATCACGAGCGCCGGCAGCCGTAGCTTTTCCAGAAGCCACGAAGGGGAATTTACCCACTTTGATATCGTAACCTGCTTCTTTGGCTTTCTTCTCGGTCATACCTACGGAAGAAATTTCTGGGTTGCAATACGTACAGCCTGGGATGTTTGTGTAGTCCAAAGCCTCTGTCTTGTGGCCCGCCATTTTCTCTGCACAAATAATCGCTTCAGCTGAGGCAACGTGTGCCAAAGCCGGACCCGGAGTCACATCGCCAATCGCGAAATAACCAGGAATATTCGTCTCGTACCACGCATTCACCGGAATACGACCTTTGTCTACAATAATACCCACCTCTTCTAAACCGATGTTCTCTAAGTTACAGATCACACCCGCCGCAGAAAGAACGATATCACATTGGATTTCTTGGTTACCCGTTGGCGTTTTGATGCTCACTTTGCAGCCTTTTCCTTTCGTATCCACTGACTCCACGCTCGAAGACGTCAAGATGTCGATACCCATTTTCTTGTATTGCTTCGCTAATTCTTTGGAAACATCTTCGTCCTCTACAGGAACGATGTTTGGCATAAATTCTACGATCGTTACTTTCGTTCCCATCGCCGCGTATACATACGCAAATTCAACACCGATCGCACCAGAGCCGATTACGACCATCGAATCTGGACGTTTCTCTAAGCTCATCGCCTTGCGGTATTCGATCACCTTTTCGTCATCAATAGGCACATTAGGCAATGCACGAGCACGAGCACCCGTCGCGATCATGATATTTTTTCCTTCGTAAACGGTTTTCTTTCCGTCTGCGTCTGTTACTTCGACTTTCTTACCAGGTTGGATTTTTCCAAAACCCATAATCACGTCAATCTTGTTTTTCTTCATCAAAAACTGAACGCCTTTGCTCATGCTATCCGCCACGCCACGAGAACGGGAAATAACCGCAGAGAAATCAGCTTCAGCACCTTTTACGGTAATTCCGTAATCAGCCGCGTGCTTGATGTATTCGAAAACTTGGGCAGATTTCAACAGGGCTTTGGTAGGAATACATCCCCAGTTTAGGCAAATACCACCTAAGGATTCTTTCTCCACAATTGCACATTTTAAACCTAATTGAGAAGCTCGGATAGCTGCTACATAACCCCCTGGGCCTGAGCCTACCACGATCAAATCGTATTGTTGCGCCATTTTATTGCTTGATTTAAATGAATGAGGCCGCAATTTAGCACAAAATCGGGTATATTTGCACTTTATTAAGTAGAAAAACACATGACTAGAGACAGGTTCAATGACCTGAAAGCCAGAATAGAGGCTTTAAGGAGGTATCTTTGACTACGATCACAAGAAATATTTAATCTCTGAACTAGAGACGGTCACCTTGGATCCCGAATTTTGGAACAATCCTGACAAAGCCGAAGGCACGATGCGCGAGATGCGTGGGCTGAAGTTTTGGACGGATGGGTTCGATAAACTCGCGAACGCGCAAGGTGATTTAGAAACCATCTGGGAATTTTACGAAATGGGTGAAGCTACCGAGGCGGAAGTGGATGCGGAAGGCGAAAAGCTGGAGGCAAACCTGGAGGCTTTGGAATTCCGCAAAATGATGTCTGACGAAGGCGACAATATGAGCGCCGTGTTAGAAATCAATGCGGGTGCTGGTGGAACCGAATCCCAAGACTGGGCAGCCATGTTATTGCGTATGTACCATATGTGGGCAGAAAAGAACGGCTTCAAGGTGCGTTTAGTGGATGAAAATCCAGGGGACGTAGCGGGAATCAAATCCGTAACCATCGAAGTAGATGGTGAATTTGCCTACGGTAATTTAAAATCTGAAAATGGGGTACACCGCTTAGTGCGTATTTCTCCATTTGACTCGAATGCGCGACGTCACACGTCATTTGCGTCGGTATACATCTGTCCTTTGGCGGATGATACGATCGAAATTGAGATTAATCCAGCGGATATCGATTGGGATACGTTCCGTTCCGGTGGGGCAGGTGGCCAAAACGTCAACAAAGTCGAAACCGCTGTTCGTTTGACCCACAAGCCTTCTGGAATCATCATCGCTTGCCAGCAAGAACGTTCACAATTAATGAACAAAGAAGTGGCATTGCGCCTTTTGAAGTCCAAATTATACCAAATCGAAATTGATAAACGCAACGCTGCGCGCGCCGAAGTGGAAGCAGGTAAGAAGAAAATTGAGTGGGGTTCGCAGATTCGTTCCTATGTATTAGACGATCGCCGCGTGAAAGATCACCGCACGAATCACCAAACATCGAATACCGATGCGGTCTTAGACGGGGAGATCAACGAGTTTATTAAGGCGTATTTGATGGAGAATTAAGTCGCTAGTCGGGAGTCACTAGTCTTTGTCTGTCGATTCAGCTACCGCAGTTTCGGTTTCTGCTTCCAATGACGCCAGGTAATCTACTAGTAAATCCTTCGCATACGAAAGAGCGACGGCTAGAGCGTATGATTTAATGGCATCGCTCACGAAGGAGCTTTTCTTCTTCGAGCCAGAGAACATGGAATAAAGTAAATAGCCACCTGCAACGATGCCTCCAGCAATTAGCATTTGATTCCCTACTTTTTTGTATTCAGTCACCGTCTCCGTTAATTGCTCTTGAATCTCAGCCGCTTGGCTTTCTAATTCCGCTCTCTTTTCTTTATTCTGACTCATTTTTGCTCGGTTTTAGGGATAGGAAAAGAAAGATGCTAGCTAGGCCAATGATACCAGCCATAATGAAATAACCGATAAAACGGCTCTCTAAAACTTGGTTAATCCACTCGGATCCTCCTAAAAGAAGGAAAAATAGGGTAATTGCGAAACCAGCGGCCACGAGGAAAAGTTTGAAAATCCGGATAAAGATTTCTTCTAGTTTTTCCTGAATATCTAACTTGATTATCTCAAATTGGGTTTTGAGATAATCTGTTATTAATTCTACTAGGCGGTTATTTTCGAAAAAACCCATGGTTTATTTTTGCTTTAACTTCGCTTCAATCGAGTGCTGTGTATGCGGTACTAACCGCAAACGTTCTTTGGAAATTAATTTACCTGAATCAATACAAACGCCGTAAGTCCCATTCTTAATGCGCATTAAGGCATTTTCTAGGTTCTTAGCGAACTTCATTTGACGAACAGCTAATTGATTTAAATTTTCCTTTTCAGCTGTTTCCGCCCCATCTTCCATCACTTTCGAGTTCCCAGATGTAGCGTCAGTGCCTGTGTCATTTTTCCTATTTAGCGCCTCTCTTAAATATTTTAATTCAGCGTTTGTATCTTCTAATTTAACACGGATAATTGCTTCAAACTCTTTTAATTCTTCGGCAGAGTATCTTTGTTTTTCTTCGTTTGCCATAAATCTATCTAAATTGTAGTCTATTTACCTTTACACAAATATAATTAGCTCGATTGGAATAAGGTAATTTAACGCATAAAATCTCTGACAAATTTTTAGTCCCTGTCTTTCAGGGGCTTAAGCCAGTCGATATAGCCTTTTAGGGCCAAAACAATAAATACTCCATAGAGCGCAGCCGTCCCATATAAGCCTTTGTTTAGGTATATTCCCACGTAGACGATGTCCACTCCGACCCAGACAATCCAGTTTTCTATTTTACGTCGCGTTGCCAGCCAAGTACCCAAAATACTCATGCCAGTTAGCGTAGCGTCTAGAAACGGAAAACTGACGGAGGTCAAATACTGCTGATGTAAAAAGCCAGATCCTGCACCGAAGAGCAATGCCATCGCTACTCCTATCAATAAGGCTTGAAGGTTTGATTTTTCAGGCACCCAATCTGGCTCAGATCTCGACCAATTCCACCAGCCATAAGCGGCCATCAGAATAAAGAAGCCTTGCAATTCCATGTCGGAATACAGGCCATTTTTATAAAAAACGTACCCGTAAAGACCTGAGGCAATGATGTTGCATAACCATGCGAGGCTTTTCTTCGCCATGCTGAGAAGAACGCCACCTAAAGAAGCTATGATGGCTAAAATTTCGACAGCGCTCATTTCTTCTGGTTTTTCTCGTAAAAGGCACAGAAATGGGTGATGTCACATTTCGCACACTGAGGCGTTCTGGCTAAACAAACATAGCGACCATGCAAAATCAACCAGTGGTGTGCCGTCGCTATCACTTCGTCAGGTAGGTTTTTAATCAAGGCCATCTCTACTTTCAATGGGGTATTCGCTGTCTTAGGAACCAGTCCTAGTCGTTGAGATACCCGAAAAACGTGGGTGTCCACCGCCATCGCAGGCTGGTTGTAAATGACGGAGGCAATAACGTTCGCCGTTTTTCTGCCTACGCCAGGTAAACTTTGCAAGTCTTCCATCGTTTCAGGCACTTCTCCGGCGAATTGGTCGGTGATTTTTTGGCCTAAACCTAGGAGGTGTTTGGCTTTATTATTCGGATAAGAAACGGAGCGGATGTAGGAGAAAATCTCTTCTACGTTCGAATCTGCGAGAGATTTAGCGTCAGGGAAACGCTTGAAAAGGGCAGGAGTGACTTGGTTAATGCGTTTGTCCGTGCATTGGGCGGATAAAACGACAGCCACTAATAATTCGAAGGGGTTCGAATAATGCAACTCCGTTTCCGCTTCGGGAAATCGCGTGGAAAAATGCTCCACAAATGCTTTAAATCGTTCCTTCTTTACCATTATAAACCTTTAGATATTGTCCAAATCCAATTCAAAACCACTAATCCTATCAGAAAAACGGCAACCATAGGCCTGCGACACTGTTTTTCCACCCAAAGATACATCCGAAATACGCGATCACCACGTGTAAATAGGTCAAAAATGATAAGAATGGGTAATAACATGGTTGCCCCTACGATAATTCCAAGCGGATTTCCATGGCTAAAATCTCCTCGAATAAAGCGCGTCGTTCCGCAGGCGGGACAGGGAATGCCGGTGAGGGTTTTGAAGAAACAGGAAAAGCCAAATCCTGTCCATAGGTATAAAAAACCGACACTAGAAGCGAACAGTATCGTAAAATAGAGCTTATTGCGGCTCATTAGGCAAGGTAAGGTTGCATCCGTTTGAAATTTCGATCGCGCGTGGCATCCATAATCAAAAACCAATCGATGACCGTCCACATGCCCAATCCACCACAGGTAAGCAGTTTAGCAATTCCTAGACCCGTATCACCGATTAAAAACCGATCAATCCCAAAATGGCCACCTAAAATGGATACGATTAGGCTAAGAATTGGGTCTTTAATATTGACGTTCAGTAACATGCCCCACGTGGAATCATCTAAGGCAAGTAATTTTTCTCTGATGAATGACAAATGATGCGCATCGAAACTCTTCGCATACGTCATTATAAACAGGTCCACTTTTGATGCTTCCATTGGTGTATATTTTTACTAAAATTAGCCAGATTTTTCGAATAAAAAAGCCCCTAGTGCGCTAGGGGCTTTTTAGTAGTGCGTGCGTGCTCGAGGATTTTCTCGAGACTCCTTTCGGAGGGCTCAGTATAAGCCGAATTCAGCCAATTTTGGACCTGTTTTAAACGAGCAAGCTCTTGCTTCTCGTCTTCATTTAATGTTTGCTGGAACCCTATTTCAGGCTCATAAAGGTGTTTAATCAGGTCATTCGGGGTAAAGCTTTTTGTCATAGGCTAACTCTTGTTTGTCTAACATTTTACGAAGGTTAATCAAGGCGTAACGCATACGCCCTAATGCGGTATTGATACTTACATTGGTTAATGTGGCGATTTCTTGGAAGCTCAATTCTTCATAATGGCGCATCACGAGCACTTCGCGCTGCTCATTAGGAAGTTTTTTTATCAAGTCCCTGATATTAACGATCATATCTTCTTTTAATTGTTTGTCCTCCGAACTTTCTTCTGCAAATTGAAAACTGTTCCACAGCGGCGAGCCATCGTCTAACACAATTTTAGGATAGCGTTTCTCTTTACGGAAGTGATCGATGGCCATATTGTGAGCGATACGGACGATCCAGGGAAGGAATTTCCCCTCTTCGTTATACTTGCCTTGGTTGATGACGTCCAAAGCTTTGATGTAGGTTTCTTGTAAAAGGTCTTCCGCGATGTAGCGGTCCTTTACAATTAAATAAATAGTCGTGTATACTTTTGATTTACTACGATTTAGTAGCGTTTCGAATGCCTTAGAATCACCTTGTATGTAGGCAGAAATTAACGCTGCATCATTAACGGGTATTTTGCTCATAAAAAAGTAAAATGGTTAATGTAGAGGTTTATCTCATGCAGTAGGGGTTAATTGGGCGAATTGATTGTGACGCAATATGATAGAAATCTTTTTTACATCCAAAATTTTAATCGATTTTGAATAAAATTGAGTGACAAAATTTGGAAGCTCATTTAAATCCTTAATTTTGAACTCCTAAACTTTAAAGAAAAAATGAAAAATCTACGTTCTATTGTGTCAGCTTTGGCCCTGACTTGTTTGGCCTTCGTTTCCAATGCTCAAAAAGCCGCTGATTATGCTGGTGAATACACGATGAGCGATAATCCTTACGTGAAAGTCTTGAAATTAGCAGACAAAGACGGTAAATTAATCATGTCAGCAGAAGGTTTTCCAGATACAGAATTAACGGCTGGTTCTAAGCCAGATGCTTTTGTTTTAGGCGGAATGGGTGGCGATATCTCTTTTACACGTGTAGGTGGTGCGGTGACTAAATTAAAAATTGAAGCACAAGGTCAAACATTAGAGGGCGTGAAAGCAGCAGCAACAGCAGCAGCTGGCGCATCTGAATATGCTGCGACTTTCAAAATGGCTGATAACGAATATGTGAAGAAAATGATTGTCGTTTCTAAAGACGGTAAATTGATGATCTCATCTGATGCAAATCCAGCTGAAGGAGCGGTTTTAACACCGGCATCTACGCCAGATACGTTTGCTACGACTTTGCAAGGTTATGAGGCGGAGATTACTTTTGGTCGTGCAGCTGGAAAAGTTCAGTCGATTAAATTATCTGTGGCAGGTGGCGCAGTAGTGCTGACGGGTGCGGTAGAGTAATTATTAACAACATAAAAAAAGGGCTTCGTTCTGTAACGAAGCCCTTTTTTTATTTCAATTGTCTGCGGTAGAGTTGAATCGTGTTCTCTAAGCCGTAATACAAAGCATCGCAAATGAGTGCGTGTCCGATGGATACTTCGTCCAGAGGATTGACGTTTGCCTGGAAAAAGGCTAAATTTTCTAAGCTTAAATCGTGTCCGGCATTAATGCCTAATCCTAACTGATGGGCCCTAAAGGCTGCTTTTCGGTAAGAAGCAACAGCTTGCGTCGGATTGGTAGGGAAATCATTCGCATAAGGTTCCGTATACAATTCGATGCGATCCGTGCCCGTTGTGGCAGCGGCCTCGACCATTTCTAAGACCGGGTCCACGAAAATGGAGGTGCGGATGCCGGCTTCTTTAAAGGGAGCAATCAGTCGCTTCAATAACTCTTGGTGCTCGATGGTGTCCCAGCCGTGGTTGGAGGTGATTTGGCCTAAAGCATCAGGCACTAAGGTCACTTGCTCCGGATTAACCGCTAAGACCAATTCCACAAAAGAGGCTTCTAGCGGATTTCCTTCGATATTAAACTCCGTCGTCACCGCTTCTTTCAAGGCATACACATCCGAGTAGCGAATATGGCGTTCGTCTGGACGCGGGTGCACCGTAATGCCCTGTGCGCCAAAACGTTCGCAGTCCAACGCCACCTGGATCAGATCCGGGTTATTTCCACCTCGCGAGTTACGCAAGGTGGCAATTTTATTAATATTGACACTGAGTCTAGTCATTAGATCAAATGGTGTGCCGCTAAGTATTCGGCGATCTGAACCGCGTTTGTAGCCGCTCCTTTACGCAAGTTATCAGCAACGATCCAAAGATTCAAGGAATTCTTTTGAGATTCATCGCGGCGAATACGTCCTACGAAAACTTCATCTTTTCCGTGTGCCGTGATTGGCATTGGATACACTAAGTTCTTCGGATCGTCTTGAACGATGATTCCGTCTTCTTTTTCTAAGATCGCACGAACTTCCGCTAAATCGAAATCGTTTTCGAACTCGATGTTCACCGCTTCGGAGTGTCCTCCGATGGTAGGAATACGAACCGTTGTGGCTGTTACCTTGATGGAGTCGTCCATCATGATTTTTTTCGTCTCTAAAATCATCTTCATCTCCTCTTTCGTGTAGCCATTTTCTAAGAACACGTCGATTTGAGGAAGAACGTTTAAGTCGATTTTGTACGGATATACTTTCGCGTAATCTGTCTTTCCAGCGCGCTCATCGAATAATTGATCGACCGCTGCTTTACCCGTTCCTGTTACGGATTGGTAAGTGGAAACGACCACACGCTTGATTTTGTATTTTTTGTGCAAGGGATTTAACACGACAACCATTTGGATGGTCGAGCAATTCGGGTTTGCAATGATTTTATCTGCTGGAGTTAAGGTGCTCGCATTGATTTCTGGAACGACTAATTTCTTAGTAGGGTCCATACGCCAAGCGGAAGAGTTGTCTACTACGGTGATGCCGGCCGCTGCAAATTGGGGAGCCATTTCTAATGAACTACTTCCACCTGCAGAGAAAATTGCCACGTTTGGTTTCATCGAAATCGCTGTTTCGTAACCTACCACCGTGAAGTCTTGGCCCTTAAAATTCACCTTTTTACCGATCGAACGCTCGGATGCTACCGGGATTAACTCCGTAACAGGAAAATTTCTTTCCGCTAATACTTTCAAAATTTCTCCGCCTACTAGTCCAGTGGCGCCTACAACTGCAACTTTCATTCTATTTGTTTTATAATGGATATGTGATTCCTACTGATACTCCTGTTTGCCCCGACGAGCTTAATTTTAAGCCCATTTGAGCCTTACTTAATTCATTGTATCGTTTTAACGCTTTGTTGAAGTGTCGATTGCTAACAGCTCCGATGTAGACGTTTGCTAACGCTACGCCTCCCACCGCTGACCAGTAAAAGCCCTCTGATATGCTTCCTTTACTCAAATAGGTAGAAAAAGCGAACACAGTAGAGAAACCGGCTAACCAGCTAGAAAGTTTACGTTGACGTTTGAATTTCAAGAATTCGACGTTGACTTCCGGGTCTCTGGCCTCCATTAATGGTATTTGTAAGGCCAAAGGATGATCAACTAACTGCCTGTCATACATAAATCTTCTCGTCCAAACCCCTTGCACTTCTTCAATCGGCAGCAATTTCTTTTCCTGCGCCACAGCGCCGCCAGCGGCCAGTAGTAAAAAGAAAATTAAAGTCCTGATTTTCAAAGTAAAGCTTGGAATTTAGCCCACAAAATTAGGGCTTAAAATGGGGAATCGAAAGGAAAATTAGCGAAAATCATACAATTTCGCCGGGCAAATGGCGATGTCCAAGGGTATATCATGGCTTTCGACCTGCTCGATAAAGTCAACTGGATCGAAAAGACTGATGCCTATTTTCAGGCAATCGGGTCTACATGCTGCTAGGTAACGATCATAAAAGCCTTTGCCATACCCTACGCGTTGCCCGTTTTTGTCGAACGCTAAAAGTGGGATTAACACAATATCGAAATCGGTCGGTTTTACCACGGTGCCTCCTACAGGTTCCGGAATACCCCAGTCCGAGTTAACGAACATTTTCGAAAACGCCATTTCCATCGTGCCTTCCGCAGCTGAAGTAACGCGCGGAAAAGCAAAGTCTACTTCGAGTGAATCTAAACTAATCTCATTCCGATGGGGGATGGCTTTGAAGCTGGCGATAGTTTTGCCGGGTGTTAAGAAAGGGGTCAAGAATTCGATGACCCGCTGGGATCGCTCGAGGAATTCTTTTTCCGCTAGTTGTGTGCGCTGCGCCAACACTATTTTTCGAATCTCGGCCTTCTTCATATTCAAACCTAGTTAATTGCGTTCGGAATACAAATCTTCACGTGAGATGTTCCGTATAATTTTGTATTTTTGCCTCAATTTTGCCAATTTTTTCATTTTAACCCCACACGTCTGTGAGCTTTAAGGAATACAAAAATTTAGATTACGCCGCTTTGGCAGATGAAATTCTAGATTTCTGGAACACGAATAACATCTTTGAAAAATCCATCTCCACTAGAGAGGGACAGCCTACGTTTACGTTTTTTGAAGGACCTCCTTCTGCGAACGGAACGCCGGGGATTCACCACGTGATGGCGCGGGCGATTAAGGATATTTTTTGCCGGTACCAAACCCTAAAAGGGAAGCAGGTAAAGCGTAAAGGGGGCTGGGATACACACGGTTTGCCTGTGGAATTGCAGGTAGAGAAAGAATTAGGCATTACGAAAGAGGATATTGGCAAGAGTATTTCAGTCGAAGAATACAATAAAAAGTGCCGTGAGACGGTGATGAAATTCACGGATCAATGGAATAGTTTGACGGAGAAAATGGGTTACTGGGTTGATTTAGAAAACCCTTATGTGACTTACCAGGCGAACTATATTGAGAGCGTTTGGAACTTATTGAAGCGTTTATACGATCAAGGTTTATTGTACAAAGGCTACACGATTCAACCGTATTCGCCAGCGGCGGGAACGGGTCTTTCGTCCCACGAGTTGAATCAGCCGGGTTGCTACCGCGATGTGAAGGATACGTCTTTGACCGCGCAATTTAAGGCGATTAAGAACGCGAAATCGGAATTTTTATTCAAGGCTTCAGGCGATGTGCCGGTCTATTTATTGGCTTGGACGACCACGCCTTGGACCTTGCCATCGAACACCGCTTTGACGGCTGGAAAGAATATTACGTATGTATTGGTGAAGACCTTTAACCCGTACACCTACATGCCGGTTTATGTGGTTTTGGCCAAAGACTTAGTTAAAAACTACTTCCAAGCAGCTGCTGAAAATGGCGACTTTGCGGCCTACGAAGCGGCAGAGAAAAAGCCACAAGCGATTCCTTTTGAGATTGTTGCGACTTGCAAAGGATCGGATTTAGAAGGTGTGGAATACGAGCAATTAATGCCGTATGTACAGCCTTCGGCGCCCGCGTTCCGCGTAATTTTAGGGGACTTTGTGACCACAGAAGATGGAACGGGTATGGTGCATACCGCACCGACTTTTGGAGCAGATGACTTTAGAGTAGCTGCCCAAAACAACATTCCAGCACTTTTAATTACCGACGAAAACGGCAAAGAAGTGCCATTAGTCAATCGCCAAGGCCGTTTTGTGGCGCAGGTGACCGACTATGCTTTGGAACCCGTAAAAGAAGCTTACTTAACGGACGAAGAGAAAGAGGCAGAGCGCGTGAAACAAGGACGTGATAAGTATTTGTCTGTGGATGAGCGCATTGCGATTCAGCTAAAGACGGAAAATAAAGCATTTAACGTACAGAAATTTGATCACCCGTATCCACATTGCTGGAGAACGGACAAGCCGGTCTTGTATTATCCATTGGATTCTTGGTTCATCAAGACGACGGCAGTAAAAGATAAATTAATCGCCTTGAACAAGACGATTCAGTGGAAACCAGAGTCGACTGGAACGGGTCGTTTCGGGAACTGGTTAGAGAATTTAGTGGACTGGAATTTGTCTCGTTCTCGCTATTGGGGAACGCCGTTGCCTATTTGGCGGACGGAAGATGGTGCAGAGGAAATCTGCATCGGTTCGTTAGAGCAATTGAAAACGGAGATAGAAAAGGCGCAGGCTTCAGGGACTTTAACCTCGACGCAATCAGCAGGTAACGCAGCGTTTTTAAAGGCTTTAGCGGCTGGAGAAGCAGATTTACACCGTCCATTTGTGGATGAGGTATTCTTGCTTTCTGCGACAGGAAATGTATTGACAAGGGAATTGGATTTGATTGACGTTTGGTTCGATTCAGGTGCGATGCCGTTTGCGCAGTGGCATTATCCATTCGAAAATCAAGCTATTTTTAAGCAGAGTTATCCAGCGGATTTCATCTCGGAAGGGGTGGATCAGACACGTGGTTGGTTCTTTACATTGCACGCGATTTCGTGCATGGTGGAAGATTCGGTGGCGTTCAAGAATGTCGTTTCGACGGGATTAGTGTTGGACAAAAATGGAAACAAGATGTCCAAACGCCTAGGCAACGCCATCGATCCATTCGAGACCTTGAAAGCCTACGGAGCAGATCCGACGCGTTGGTATATGATTACGAATGCGCAGCCTTGGGATAATTTGAAATTTGATTTAGCTGGGATTACGGAGGTGCGCAACAAGTTCTTTGGCACACTGACAAATACCTATAATTTCTTCGCGATGTATGCGAATCTAGACGGATTCGTTCCAGCAGGCATTAAAGAGGAGGATTTAACGGAATTAGACCGTTGGATTCTATCTAAATTAATGAATTTGATCGCGGAGGTCGATGAGGCTTTCGAAAGCTATGAGCCGACGAAGGCGGGTCGCGCGATCCAAGATTTCGTCTGTGATCACTTGTCTAACTGGTATGTTCGTTTGTCACGCCGACGCTTCTGGAATCCGGAGACGGCTAATCAGGCGATCAACGCGGACAAACAAGCGGCTTACGAGACTTTATACCATTGTTTAGAGACGGTGGCGCAATTAATGTCGCCGATCGCGCCGTTCTACGGGGAGTGGTTGTACAAGAATTTGACGGGCAAAGAATCGGTTCACTTGACGCATTTCGCGAAGGTAAATCCGAGCTTACAAAACCCAGCTTTAGAAACGTCGATGGAATTAGCCCAAGGTATTTGCTCGCTGGTTCACTCGATTCGCAAGGTGCACCGTTTGAAAGTGCGTCAGCCTTTAGCGCAAGTTTTAGTGCCCGTACTACAAGAGTCCGTGAGAGACCAAATTCGTCGCGTAGAGGATCTGATTAAATCAGAGGTAAACGTGAAGGAGGTTAATTATTTGAATGACGCGTCTGGGGTATTGAACAAGAAAGTGAAGCCTAATTTCAAGGCTTTAGGCCCTAAGTTCGGGAAAGATATGAAAGTGGTCGCGGAGGCCATCACAGGTATGTCTTCCGAGGATTTAGCGGCAATCGAGTCAGCGGGATCTGCGAAGATTCAAGGTTTTGAGATTGCTTTAGCCGATATTGAAATCTTGACAGAAGATATGCCGGGTTATTTGACGGCAAGTGAGGGTGGATTGACGATTGCGTTAGACAATACCTTAACGCCGGAATTAGTGCGCGAGGGGAACGCACGTGAATTCGTGAACCGTATCCAAAACTTGCGTAAAGATTCTGGTTTCGATGTGACGGACAAAATACATATCCAAGTGCAACATTCGGACGAAGAATGGACAGCCAGCTTGACTGAATTTAAGGCCTATATTTCTCAGGAAGTGCAGGCGCTGAGTTTAGAATGGGTAGATTCGGCTTCTAGTGAAATTACCTTCGATGAATCGAGTCTTTTTGTGAATGTCACGGTAGCGTAAAAATAGGATGCGAAAACTCACTTATTTGATTTTACTTTTAGGTGGGTTTTTTTCTGTGGCTGCGCAGTCTGAAGAACTCATGGTGGACGGGATGCGCTCGTACATGAAAGAGGATTTTGGCGAGGCGATCTTGGTTTTCGAGAAACTCGCTAAAGTACAGACGCAGGAGCCGGCGGTCTTTTATTATTTAGCCAAAAGCTACCTCGCAGACAAACAACTCACCTCAGCAAGAACAAACGCGGAGAAAGCACACCTATTATCGCCCTATTCCTTCGATTATGGTCTTTTATATGGAGACCTACTCTTAGCGAACAAGGAATACAAAAAGGCTTTGGCCTGTTTCGAGAATCTCTTAGCCTACGACGATCACCGTTTCGACAATGAGCCGGATATGATTCGGGTGAAGCAATTTGTTTTTTTGTCAAAAGGGGATGAGGCTAAGGAGCTGGCTGACAAAAATGCCTATTATCTAAAAGCAGCGAATTTAGGGCCCGTTCAAGAAGAACTCTGGGTGCGCATCATTCAATTAGATTGGGAATTAAATCGAAAAGAGGCGGTGGTGGAACATGTCCTAGAAGCGCTGGATAATTATCCGCGCATGGCCCCATGGTGTTATCCGATTTTAGGGGATGCCTACCAGGCTTTAGGAAATAATTCCGCTTCAGATGAGGCATTTGAAAAAGCCTTAGTGGCGAATCCGAAGGATGATCACGTGCTGAACAATTACAGTTATTTCTTGTCGATCCGTAAAGAAAAATTAGCCCTAGCAGATACCCTTTCTGCCCGCTTAGTGGCAGATCACCCGAAAAATGGCACCTTTTTAGATACTCGCGCTTGGGTGTTATTCGAACTGAAACGCTTTCCAGAGGCGCGCATTGCGATGGAAGCCGCTCTAAAAGACAAGGAAAATGCCTCTGCCACCTTGTGGGAACATTATGGCGACGTACTTTTTCGCTTGCAATTAGTCGATAAAGCACTCGACGCTTGGAAAGAAGCGCTTCGCTTAGATCCGGCTCGCGAATCTGTAGATAAAAAGATTCGATTGCGTCAAATTCCCGAAAATTGAGCTATTTTTGTTACCAAAATTCCTCCTTATGCGGATTCTTTTCAGTCTTGTTTTCCTTTTTCTTCTAGGTGCCTGTGTTCCCAAGGCGACGGTAGCGACGATTCAGACGCCTAAGGCTGACAGCATTCAGGTGGATTCTACTCCCGTTGCGGCGGTAGTCGTACCGGTAGAAGCAGTGGATCAATTTCCCACTTCCGATGATTTGAATTTTACCTATTTAAAGGCGAAATCGAAAGTGATGTGGAAAACGCGCTCGAACACGGATAATTACATTGTGGATATTCGGATGAAAAAAGATAGCATCATCTGGGCGAATATCTCTGTTTCGATGATTTCTGGGGCAGCGGTTTTGTTCACGAAAGATCGGGTCCAATTCTACCACAAGATTAATAACGAATATACGAATCTGACCTACGATAGTTTGAGCACGAGTTTGGGCTTTAAAGTGAGCTATGATTTGATCCAAAACATGATCGTGGGGAACCAACCTTACAAGAAAAACAATACGCGCCGCGTGGTTCGTGAGAATGAAAACTTCTTGATAAAACAGCAAGAGGGGCACGTGGAGGTCAATAATTGGGTGGGACCGAATCGAAAGTTGAAGAAATTATCCGTGAGTGATTTACCCTCATCGAACAAGTTAACCTTAGATTACGAGGATTTTGCGAATTTAAATTCGGCGATTTTTCCCTTTTCGAGTTCGATTATCCTCGATGTGAAAAACAAAGAAAATCAATTCAATCAGACCTTAATTACCATTAAATATTCCAAAGTAGAGTTATTAGATACGCCTTTGGAATTTCCTTTTAAAGTGCCAGCCAAACTATTAAAGCATTGAAATACTTTCTCCTTCTATTCGCGCTCCTTTTTGCGAGCGCTTCCTTCGCGCAGTCTGACAAAAAAGCCGCTTTAGAGCAGCAGAAGAAAGATAATTTATCTAAAATCAAGGAGCTTAATTCGATTATCTCCCGTACTTCTAAAAAGAAAAATGCGTCGATTGGGAAGCTTAATGTCCTAAAAGAGCAGATAGGGGTACAGAAAAAGCAGATCACGGTTTTAGAGCAAAATCAACAAATCTTAGCCGAGGAAGCGCAAAAATTGCGGAACGAAGGTGATGTGCTGAAGGCAAAATTAGAGCGACTTAAGAAGCAATATGCGCTAATGCTTTATGAAGCACAGAAAACATCTTCCGTTTACAATAAGATGAGTTTCTTGTTATTGTCGAATGATATAGGAGAATTCGTGCGCCGCTTTGATTACTTACGCCACTATGCTACAAACCGCAAAAAGCAAGCGGATTTGATTTTTAAGACGCGACAAGATTTGATGACGAAAGAGCAGAAAGTGGTCTTTAAGAAACAGGAAGAGAAAAAAGTGATTGTCGAAAAGGAGGGGGAGAAAAAGAAATTAGAGGTCTTGAAAACGAAGGAAGACCAAGTGGTGACGGTTTTAACACAACAAGAGAAAAAATTAAAGATTGAGTTAGAGAAGAAGAAATTGTCCGTACGTAAATTGGATAATTTGATTGCAGGTATCGTGCAGCGAGAGATCCAAAAAAGTATCGAGCGGGAGCGCAGACTTCGCCAGGCCCGCCAGGTGAAAAAAGTGGACGTGGTGAAGCCTGCGTTGCCTGAATTGAAGAAAGGGGAGACGACGAAAATTTTAGCGGAGAGAGAAACGGAGAAAAAAGAGACACCTAAAGAGGAGAAAAAGGCCGCCATAGCGGAGGCAAAGAAGTCCAAGGCCGAACCAGTTCCAGCTCCGGTAGAGGAGAAGAAAATGGAAAGTAATACCTATTATATGAATGCAGACGAGGCCAAAGTTGCTAGTTCTTTCGCTGCCTTGCGTGGTCGGATGCCGTTCCCGGTGCCTTCAGGATTTATTTCGGATCATTTTGGCGTGCATAAACACCCTTTGTTAAAGGGTGTGATGATTAATAATAATGGGATTGATATTCAGACCTCTCCAGGTTCACCTGTACATTCTGTGTACGATGGAGTAGTGCAATCGGTTGTGAATATTCCAGGTATCAATATGGTGGTGGCGATTCAACACGGGGACTATTTTACCGTATACAGTAAGCTGGCAAATGTTTCAGTGAGTGTAGGAACGCGGGTAAAAACGGGTCAACGTATCGGTTCTGTGGCCTCAGATGAAGATGGAACGGCAGAGATTAATTTCCAAGTTTGGAAAAATACGGTACGCCAAAACCCCGAATCCTGGCTTCGTCGCTAAATCGAATACGCTACTTTTAGGCTGATATTTCGACCTTGATCATCTGCGTAATAGCGGAAACGATTAAGGTAATCGCGATAGGCGGCGTTTAAAGCATTCGAAACGCGGAGATTCAACTCCAATCGTCGAATACTGATTCCCCAATTTACATTCATTAAAAAATAGCCTGCCGGCGGTGCCGCATAATCGGATCCTTTTTCCACCCGATTCTGTCGTGAAACTTGGGTGATTCCAGTGCTCAGGTAGTGTTTGCCAGAAAAGGCATAGCGCAGGTTATATTCAAAGCGATCCGCTGGAATATTGACCAGGTATTGATCGTTTTGGGTGTCCATTGCGCGGACAATACTCGTCTTCTGTTGCACGGATAAACGCGAGCTGAGTAAATAGCTCGCTTGGAAATCAATCCCTTGGAAACGCGCGTCGATTTGTTGATACGTGAAAATAGGGAAGACACCTCTGACCGTAGTCGCATAGACGGCAGTTCCATTGACCACTTCAGGTCTCAAATAAATGAAGTTGTGAATGTGATTCGAATACAATGCGAGTTCAATATCCCAACGCTCCGGTTTGAAATTCGTTGAAAAGCTGACATTCGTACCTGTTTCTCCCTTTAAGTTAGGGTCGCCTATTTCGTAAGCCCCAGCCCCGTGGTGAACGCCGTTCGAGAACAATTCATTCGCACCAGGTGCCCGGAAGGCTCGCGAAAGGGTGAATTGCGACTCGGTGATGGCATTCCAATGGTAGGTAAATCCGAGGCTTCCAGACATGCCTGAAAAGAGGTTTTTGTTGCGTAAGATGGTGGGGGAGAAATTAGCCTTGGGCCGATGTGTCTCGATTTCTTTTACATCATACCGAACCCCAGCCTCGAATTCCCATCGTTCTGTAACTCGCCTTTCGATGGCAAAAACACCGGCGTTTTGTAGGGAATAGTTAGGAAGTAGACTTGTGGTCAACGTAGGATTTTGGACTTTTTGACCCGAAGTTATATTGCCTTGATCTAGGAAGGTAAAACCTGCTTGTCCTTTCCATAGCTTATTCGAATTCGTCTCATCGTATACGATTTCACCACTATAGGTATCTAAATTAAAGCGGAGCGTATTGATGTTTTTTCCTGCCCTTAACACATCTAATTCCCAACGCTCATCCGATTGTGCGGCCACAGTGGCGCGCAAGGTAGCTTGCGTAGGGAGGTGATAAAAGGCTTTGACTTTGGCCAAATCATGCCAAACATCCTGGTTAGGGCGATCGATCTTACGGGTAAATTCAGTAGGTCTAAAGGCCGTAAGCGGCTGAGGTGAGGCTATTGAACGCTCCAGATCTGCGATATTTCCGATGTGGGACCCTTCATAAATGCCAATGACTGTGTGGAAACGGCTGTAGAATAAATCGGCTCCCCATTGAGTAGACTTATAGCCCAGCGCCATCGACACATTTTCCTCTTTTACACCGGTATTGCTCAGGTAATACTGTGCCGTTTGTATGTTGCCGCCATCTTTCAAGGTGCCTTGTATGCGCCATCCCCAGCCTTTGTGCCGTGTAATTCCGCCTTCCAATAAACCCGAAAGGACCCCTTGTCTACCGTTGCTGAAATAGATACTTTGGATGGATCCGTGAATTGCAGAACTGTCCGGAAGTGCGTTCGGTTCTAGCATGACGATTCCCCCTATGGCATCGCCACCGTAGCGCAGGCCGCCTGGCCCTTTGATGACTTGAATGTTTTTAGAAACGAAAGGGTCGATTTCGGGAGCGTGTTCGCTGCCCCAGTTTTGGCCCTCTTGCCTTACTCCTTGATTTAAAATAATGACGCGACTGGAATGCAAACCGTGAATAACGGGTTTCGAAACGGAACTGCCTGTTTGTAAGCTTTGGACCCCTGTTAAGCCCTTCAGCATTTCCCCTAATGATAATCCATCTTTCTGAGAACGCTCTTCCGTACTTAATTCAGATTTTAACTGTGACGTGATTTCTTGTTTTCTTCCTTGGACAAAAACCTCTTGCAAATGTTCGTCATGTGTACTTAATAGAAAATCTGTTTCTTTTTCATCCGCCAGGTTAATACTGGTTTCGATGGGATCGAAACTCGCCATTTGACAAACTAAGGTGTATTTTCCGGGACAAAGATCGCTTAGGATGAATTGCCCTTTCGCATCTGAAACGGTCGCTTTCGTTGTTCCTTTCAAGTAAACATAGGCGCCAGGAACTTTTTCCTTGTTCTCTTTCGAGGCCACGAAACCCTTTAAGGTGCAGTGGCAATTCGTTTGCGCTAAGCCCGTAAACGAATAAAGAGCGAGAAGGAGAAAAAGGTATTTCATAGTAATAATAGGGTCTAAAGATAGGCTAAAACCCGGTTTTAAGCGAATCTTCTTTCAGGTTAACGATTAAACGACTACCTGTGTCGATGAACGAGCGAATCCGGTCCACAAAATTTTGTTTAATCTTTTTTAATTTTTTTTAAACAAACTGTTTGTTTTGTTTAATCTTTTTATAAATTTGTTGAACAAAACAGACATCGATATGACAGCTCTTGAGTTTACCTACCAAATTGGCACTTTTTCCAAGTTTTTGCGTCCTTTCGCATTACGTTTGACGAAAGACGGAGATGATGCGAACGATTTAGTTCAAGATACGTTAGTCAAGGCCTTCACGAATCGCGACAAATACCAAGACGGAACAAATTTGAAGGCTTGGTTATTTACGATTATGAAGAACACCTTCATCACGCAATACCAACGGATGGTGCGTCGCAATACGTTTATCGATACGACAGATAATTTACACTACATCAACTCGATGGAATCGTTGCAGGAAAACAAAGCAGTGAGTTCCTTTATCAGTGAAGATATTCAATCTGCTTTATCTAAAATTGATTCGATGTACCGGGTCCCGTTCATGATGTATTTCGAAGGTTTTAAATACCACGAGATTGCAGAGGAATTGGATTTGCCGATCGGTACTGTAAAAAATAGAATATTCATGGCGAGACGGGATTTGAAAAATCATCTCCATATGTACGCTTAAAGTTTTAAATAGGTTTTGATTAGTTTTTTGGTTAACAGAAGGAAGTTAAAAAGTCAGATTTTATCTGACTTTTTCTTTTTAGGCTTTGGGCCAAAAGAAAGATCGGTATATTTGTTAAATTAGAAGAATTATGAAGAAGGTTATCGTCATAGGGGCAGGTTTTTCAGGGCTATCAGCCGCAACGGAATTAGCAAGTAAAGGATATGAGGTCCAAATTTTAGAAAAGAACGATCACGCGGGTGGTCGTGCGCGCGTTTTCCAATCGAATGGATTCACCTTTGATATGGGTCCTTCCTGGTATTGGATGCCAGATATTTTTGAAACCTATTTTAAGCGTTTCGGGAAAAAGCCCTCAGATTATTACGATTTAGTTCGCTTAGATCCTTCGTATTCGGTGATTTTATCGGAGACAGAAACAATTGATTTGCCTGCGAATTATGCTGATCTGAAAAACTTATTCGAGTCTTACGAATCCGGTGCAGCCGCACAATTAGATGCCTTTATGGAGCAGGCAGCCTATAAATACAAAGTAGGAATTCAGGATTTTGTTTGGAAGCCTTCTCGAAAAATCACTGAATTTTTAAGTCTTAAATTACTGATCGACGCGATTCGCATCGACGTCTTTTCTTCGTTTTATAAACACATTCGCAAGTTCTTTACGTCGCCTACTTTGTTGAAATTGATGGAATTTCCCATCTTATTTTTAGGTGCGATTTCTGAAAATACCCCTGCGATGTATTCGCTGATGAATTATGCGGAAATCAAATTAGGGACCTGGTATCCAATGGGAGGGATGCACCACATCGTCAAAGGGATGGTGGCCCTTGCAGAGGAAAAAGGGGTAAAGATTACGTATAACGCAGAAGTGCAAGGATTTGAAATCGTCAATGGAAAAGTGACAGGTGTTAAAACAGCTGCCGGATTGCAAGAAGCGGATGCTTTCGTGGCAGGTGCTGATTACCACCACGTGGAAGAGTTGTTAGGAGATGGCTTACGTAATTACGATGAAGCGTATTGGGATAAGCGCGTAATGGCGCCTTCATCGCTCTTATTTTATTTAGGAATTTCGAAACGTCTGCCTAATTTAAAGCACCATAACTTGTTTTTTGACCGTGATTTTACCGTGCATTCGCACGAAATTTATACGGATCCGGCCTGGCCTTCTGATCCCTTATTCTATGCCTCGGCACCTTCGGTAACCGATCCATCTGTGGCTCCTGAAGGATGTGAAAATGTGTTTTTATTGATTCCGGTAGCACCTGATTTGGAAGATACCGAAGAAGGAAGAGAAAAGTATTTTGAACAATTAATGGATCGTTTAGAAGCGCATTGCGGCGTCTCCATTCGCGATTCCATCGTATATAAGCGCTCCTATGCGCACCGGGATTTTAAATCAGATTACCATGCCTATAAAGGTAATGCCTATGGCTTAGCGAACACGCTACTGCAGACGGCAATTTTGAAGCCTACCTTGAAAAATAAACACCTGAATAATTTATATTATACGGGTCAATTAACGGTTCCAGGCCCAGGCGTGCCGCCATCTTTGATTTCAGGAATTGTGGTGGCGACCGAGGTTGATAAAGAATTAAATGCGTAACAATGGATTTATATTTACAAGTTTCCTTGGCTTCTAGTAAGCTGCTGACGAAGGCTTATTCGACGTCTTTTTCGTTAGGAATTCGAACATTGGATGAAAAAGTGCACGATCCGATTTATGCCATCTATGGCTTTGTGCGCTTAGCAGACGAGATTGTGGATACGTTTCACGATCAAGACAAAGCGACGTTATTGCAACGTTTTCGCGAGGATACTTACCGTGCGATTGAAGAGAAAATTAGCTTAAATCCTATTCTGCATTCCTTTCAGTGGGCAGTGAATAAGTTTGGGATGGAACGCGAATTAATCGACGCGTTCTTGTATTCGATGGAATTGGATTTGACCAAACGGGATTATAATCCGGAGGAGTATAAGCAATATATTTACGGTTCAGCTGAGGTGGTGGGCTTAATGTGCTTGCGTGTTTTCTGCGAAGGAGATCCAGCAGAATACGAATTTTTGAAAGCAGATGCGTGTGCTTTGGGTTCCGCTTTCCAAAAAATCAACTTCCTCCGCGACATTCGCTCCGATTACGACGAACGCGGGCGGGTTTATTTCCCGGGAATCGATTTTACAACTTTTACGGACGCAGAGAAAAAAGAAATAGAAGCGGATATTCAATTAGATTTCGATGCCGGTTTGCGCGGAATTCATCGCTTGCCTACCGTCGCTCGCAAAGGCTGTTTGTTAGCCTATGAATACTATATTCGCCTTTTTGAAAAGATCAAATCCTTGCCTGCCTCTCGCATCAAAGAGGAGCGTATTCGCGTGGCAGACTGGGAAAAGATGTTTATTTATTTTCAATTAGCCCTGCGTAAATAACGTGGAATTAATCGCCTTATTAGCCATTATGGCCTTTCTATACGCTTCCGTAGGACACGGTGGCGCGAGTGGCTACTTAGCCGTCATGGCCCTCTTTGCCATAGCTCCCCCCGTGATGAAGCAAACCGCGCTTTTGTTAAATCTAGGCGTTTCGCTGATGTCATTCATTGCTTTTTACCGCCAAGGTTATTTTAAATGGAATTTGTTTTGGCCTTTTGCGCTCGGTTCCATTCCAGCAGCTTTTCTAGGCGCACGAATACCATTAACAGATTCGACGTATAAGCAGATTTTAGGGGCCTGTCTTTTTTTAGCGGTGATTCGAATGGTGGTTTCGATGAAAGAAGGCTCTCGCAAGAGTTTGCCTGCTGTCATAGGTGTTTTCACTGGAGCTTTTATAGGTTTACTTTCCGGAATGATTGGCATTGGAGGAGGAATCATCCTGAGTCCACTCTTGCTACTTTTCCGCTGGGCTTCATTGAAAGAAGCGGCGGCGGTTTCTGCTTTGTTTATTTTCGTGAACTCGGTTTCCGGATTAGCTGGTTTAAAAACCTGGATTCCGATTGATCAATCGCAAATGTTGTACTGGCTAATTGCTTCCCTAGTAGGAGGTTTTTTAGGAGCCCGTTGGGGTGCAGCTATTGCCTCGAATACGAAGGTGAAATGGATTTTGGCTTTGGTTTTAGTGATCGCATCTCTTAAATTGTGGTTTGTATAAAATACGACAATGGTAGAAAATGTAAATCAAGATACCGGCTTTGGAGAGAAAACCTCGGACATGGGTGGCCGAATGGTCAACAAGGATGGGAGTTTTAATATCAAGCGAATTGGGATTAGCGTAAGGGATCGGGCCAGCGGTTACCAGAGTATGCTGACGATGCCGCGTTGGCGCTTTTTGGCGATTATCTTTATTTTCTATTTCTTAATTAACTGCTTTTTTACTGTCTTGTACTGGCTAGCGGGACCAGCTGGATTAGAAGGAGTTGAGAAAGTGCGTTTTTGGGGTAGAGTTAAGGAATTGTTTTTCTTTTCTACGCAAACCTTTACGACGGTAGGGTATGGTCGGGTGAATCCGGTGGGTGAAATTACAAACTGGATTGCAGCCATTGAATCCTTGATTGGATTCCTTTCATTCGCCATCGCGGCCGGACTTTTGTACGGTCGTTTTTCACGGCCTAAGTCCTTTATTCGTTTTTCAGATAGCTTGGTTTTTTCGAATTACCGCCAAGGGAAGGCTTTTATGTTTCGATTGGTATGCTACAAAGACGATCACTTATTAACGAATGCAGAAGTGAAGTTGAATGCTCGAATCGTAACGAAGAACGAGGGTTACCAATTCTTTAACTTAAAATTAGAACGGAGTCACGTAGATAGTTTGGTTTTAAACTGGACGGTGGTTCACCCGATCGATGAAGACTCCCCTTTTTTTAATTTGTCCCAAAAAGAAATCGTCAATCTCCAACCCGAAATTTCCGCCTACTTGACCGGCTTCGATGAGGTCTATTCCAGCGTCGTGGTGGCTCGTGTGTCCTATGCGATCAAGGACTTTAAGTTCGGGTTTAAATTCTTGCCCATGTATTTCAGTCGGAACCAGCGGACGGAATTAGATTTATCGAAATTAAACCTGATCGACCAGGAATAAAAAAAAAGCCCCGAGCAATCGGGGCTTTTTAATTTAATTCTTAGATCCGGTGACGGCACCCGCCTTTTTAGCATTTTGTGCTTCTTGCATGGGATTTTGTCCTCCGCTATACGTTCTACCCTGCATCTTGAATAACTGCACCTTCGTAGGTTGAGCGGGTTCACGAGGGAAAGCGTTGTCTTCCGTATCGATATCAGCGATTTCGTAGAATGGATCTAGTGTCCACTTCACGACTTTCTTAGATGTGGGGATGATTTTCTTCGCCGTCACATCGTTCAAACGCCAAACCTCCGCCGGGAAGCGCAATACCTCTTCAGTACCATCTTCATAGTTCAAGCGAACAATCACGGGCATCGGCAAACCGCCTTTGTTTTTGAAGTTCACCACATAGAAGTTTTTGCCTTCTGAAACCAATTTTTTCTCGTCGTCATTCAATGACGCCATATAGTCTTGGTATTTTTTCTTGTCTGCTTCCGTAGGAGCGAAACGATCGTAGGTATTGTAGAAATCGGTCATATCTGGATTTTCTTCAACTACCGTACGTTTGATATCAGTTTTGTTGCGAATCGCTGACATCGTTTTGCCTTTTGCTTCTGCTACCGCTTTTTCTCCCGCCTTTTTAATCGCTGGATCTTGCGTGTCAATCCCAAACCATTCCACGGTCTCAATCGACTGATTCACCGGCTCTGTTCCGTAGAACCAACCTCTCCAGAACCAATCCAAATCCACGCCAGACGCATCTTCTAAAGTGCGGAAGAAATCAGCTGGATACGGTTGTTTGAACGCCCAACGACGCGCATATTCTTTGAATGCATAATCAAATAATTCACGACCCATGACGGTTTCACGCAGGATATTCAAGGCCGTAGCCGGTTTGGCATAGGCATTATTGCCAAAATCCATGATATTCTCCGAGTTCGCCATGATAGGCACCTGGTTCTTCGAATCTAAACGCATATACGGAACGATCGATTGCGCCTCACCACGACGCGCCGGGAAGTTGCGATCCCACTCTTGCTCCGCTAAGTATTGGCAGAAGGTGTTTAAACCCTCATCCATCCAAGACCACTGGCGCTCATCCGAATTAATAATCATCGGAAAGAAGTTGTGACCCACTTCGTGGATAATCACCCCAATCATCCCATTTTTCACGTTCTCCGTATACGTTCCATCTGCTTCTGGACGACCGCCATTAAATGAAATCATCGGATACTCCATTCCACCACCCGCTGTCGCGTGGCAAGAAATCGCTACTGGGTACGGATAAGCCACTGTTCTTTTCGAATACGAACGAAGCGTATGCGCCACGACCATCGTCGAATATTTTCCCCAAAGTGGATTTCCCTCTTTCGAATAATACGACATCGCCCACACTTTCTTACCTTCTACTTCTACTTGCATCGCATCCCAAATAAATTTACGCGATGCCGTGAAAGCGAAGTCACGTACATTATCTGCTTTGAATACCCACGTCTTTTTTCCTGTTGGAACGCTTTTCTCCGCTTTGATCGCTTCGTCTTGTGTCACAATCTCCACCGGACGAGTCGCCGTTTTTGCTTGCTCCCAACGCTTTAATTGCGTCGCAGTCATTACTTGATTAGGGTTTAATAATTCGCCACCTGCACCTACTACGATATCGTTAGGTGCCGTGATCGCTACTTTATAATTTCCAAAATTCAACGTGAATTCACCTTGTCCCATGAACTGCTTGTGCTGCCAGCCATATACGTCATTGTATACCGCTAAACGGGGAAACCAGTGTGCGATAAAGTAATTCGCGATATTCTCTTTTCCTAAAATTTCATAGCCTGAACGACCATAATAAGCCGTGATTAAATAATTCCAATCTATGCCAAAGCTCAAAGACGCACCCGATTTCAACGGAGTGGGTAAGTCAATGCGCATCATTGTTTGGTTGATTGTATGACGCAATGGGTTTCCTTTAGCATCTTTCACAGCTGTGATTTTATAACCGTAATCTTTCGGGTCTGTTAATTCCTGAAAAGCACCAGCGCTAATACCATTTTTGATTTCACCCGTCTTAGTAGTTTTGCCAGGGGCATTTTTCTCAAATAGATTTTGGTCTAATTGAATCCATAAATACGGTAAATCATCCGGAGAATTGTTGTAATAAGTGATCGTCTCTGATCCAATGATTTTGCGATTGATGTCATCTAGTTCTACTTTGATGTCATAGTCCGCACGTTGCTGCCAATAATCCTTGCCCGGAGAACCACTTGCGGTCCGGTAGGAATTAGGCGTAGGCAAAGTCGATTCTAGTTGTTCGAATCGGTTATTTGCGTTAAAAGAGGTTTGGGCTTTCGCGGGTAACAAGAAGATTGTTAGCGCGACTAGCGTCAGTAGTTTTTTAAGCATGTTGAAAAAGGCTATTTCGTGCAAAATAGGAAAATTTATTTACAATCGTAGCTGTGCTAATCTGTGCTAAAATATATTTGTATATACTAGGTATAATATGTAGTTTTGAGACTTTAAGAAGAAACAACATTAAGCATTATATATTATGAGTGTAATCATTGGTCAAAAAGAATATTTCAAAGGCATCGGTCAAATCAAATTTGAAGGTGCAGAATCAGACAATCCCTTCGCATTTCGTTACTACGATGAGAATCGCATCGTTGCCGGTAAGAGCATGAAGGAACACCTTCGTTTTGCGATTGCGTATTGGCATTCGTTTTGCGGAGATGGAGCGGATCCTTTTGGACCAGGAACACACCACTACCCTTGGGATGTAGCTTCAGACGCGCGTCAGCGTGCTGCGGATAAAGCCGATGCAGCATTCGAATTCATCACGAAGATGGGTGCACCCTACTATTGTTTCCATGATGTGGATGCGATTGATGGTCATAATGATCCCAAAGAATTTGGCGATCGTGTGAAATTCATCACAGATATTTTTGCCAAAAAACAAGCAGAAAGCGGCGTGAAGCTTTTGTGGGGAACAGCGAACTTGTTCTCGAACGAGCGCTACATGAACGGTGCTTCTACGAACCCGAACTTTGAAGTAGTGGCTCACGCAGGTGCGCAATTAAAAGGCGCTATTGATGCAACGATTACCTTAGGAGGCGAAGGCTATGTGTTCTGGGGAGGTCGCGAAGGGTATATGAGCCTATTAAATACCGATATGAAACGCGAGCGCGAAAATTTCGCTCGCATGTTACATACGTGTGTGGAATATGCGCGTCGCAATGGTTTCAAAGGTAAGTTCTTCATCGAACCTAAGCCTTGTGAGCCTACGAAACACCAATACGATTACGATGCGGCAACGGTGATTGGTTTCTTACGCGAGTTCGATTTATTATCGGAATTTGGCCTAAACCTAGAAGTAAACCACGCCACTTTAGCTGGACACACCTTTGCACACGAATGCCAAGTGGCTTCTGACGCAGGTATGTTAGCGTCTATCGATGCAAACCGCGGAGATACGCAAAACGGCTGGGATACGGATCAATTCCCGACGGACATTTACGAATGGGCGGAGGCGATGTCAATCATCTTGAAGCAAGGCGGATTAGCCGGTGGTGGAATTAACTTTGACGCGAAACGTCGTCGTAATTCTACGGATATGGCTGATTTATTCTATGCACACATCGGTGGTATGGATACGATTGCTCGTTCATTATTGATCGCTGAGAAAATCGCGAAACATGGTGAGATGGATCGTTTGAAAGCGGAGCGTTATGCAAGTTTCAACTCGGGTAAAGGAGCGGATTATGCAGCGGGTAAATTGAAATTAGAAGATTTATACAAAATCGCGATTGAGGTAGGGGAACCTGCTCAGATCTCCGGCAAGCAAGAATACTTAGAGAATTTGTTAGGCCGTTTTGTTTAAAAATACGTAATTCGAGGTATGAAAAGAATTATTTTTCTCCTCTTGTTCCTTACCTCTAGATTTATAGCGACAGCAGGGTCATCTGATCCTGCTGTTTTTTCTACCGCTAAACCCTGGGCGTATTGGTGGTGGCCGGGGAGCGCGGTAACAGAAAAAGGAATCACACATAATCTGGAGCATTTTGCCAAAGCTGGTTTTGGCGGTCTTCATATCATTCCCATCTACGGTGCGAAGGGCTCAGAAGCTTTATTTCAACAGTATTTAAGTCCCGGATGGCAAGCGAAATTCTTCTTTACATTAAAGGAGGCGAAGCGTTTAGGCCTCGGAATCGATATGACGATGGGAACGGGTTGGCCTTTAGGCGGACCCACGATCACAGAGAAAGAGGCGGCGAAAAAATACCAATTCGTCGATGGCGTATTTACAACAGGATTAACGGGCCAAAAAGTTAAACGCGCCGCTCCCGGCGGAGAAGGACTCGTCCTCGACCACTTCGACATGAAGGCCTTTGCCAAATACAGTCACACCTTTGTTCCCCTTTTAAAGAAATCCCATTCGCCATTGCGAGCCATCTATAATGACTCATACGAGGCTTATGGGTCGAATTATACACCGGATTTATTCCCCGCTTTTCAGCGATTAAATGGGTATGACCTGCGTAAGCATTTCGATGTGCTGTCTAAGAAGAAGGCGGAATCAGAGGAAGAAAATCAAATTTTTGCGGATTACCACCGGACCATGTCGACTTTGTTACAGCACAACTTTGTGTTGCCATTTGATCATTGGATTAATTCGATGGGCTATAACTCTCGAAATCAGGCCCACGGTTCACCTGGTAATTTGTTAGATATTTATGCGGCGGCGGATATTCCGGAGGCGGAGTTTTTTGGTTCGAAACCCTTTAACATTCCGGGCTATCGTGTGGATCCAGAATATGATTCCACCACATTTGGGATTCCGGATATTCGGGCGTTAAAGCTGGCGAGCTCGGCAGCGAATTTGACAGGGAAGAAATTGGTTTCGGCGGAAACGGCGACGTGGTTAGGCAATCACTTCAAGGTTTCTATCGCGCAGGTGAAACCGGTATTAGACCAGGTTTTCGTGGGTGGGGTAAATCATGTCTTCTTCCATGGGGCGACCTATTCTCCGCCAGAAGTTGCGTGGCCGGGTTGGTTGTTTTATGCGAGTACGAACTTTAATCCCCAAAGTCACTTTTGGGAGGCGATGAGGGCGCTGAATAAATACATTGAAAATGTGCAAACAATGCTGCAAGCGAATCCGACGGATAGCGACGCCTTATTGTATTTCCCTATGGAGGATGTTTGGCATAAAAATAATGGTTCAGGCAAATTGCATACGCTGGAATTGCACGCGAATAGCCGGGAATGGTTGAAGAATACGTCTTTTGGGCAGTGGGCAGGATTGTTGCAAGACAAAGGTTTTTCGGTGGATTATATCTCGGATGAATTATTAGCCGATTTGGAATTGACACCTACGAAAACCTTTAAAACGAAGTCGGGTGGGAATTACAAAGTTTTGTTAATTCCGGCGGCGCATTATATTTCGGTGGAAACCTTGGAGCGTTTGGCGAAATGGGTGAAACAAGGTTATCCCGTTTATTTCCTTGAACATTTACCCCTTCATTTAAATACGTTTCACCAGACGAAAGAGGCCAAAGAACGTTGGGAGGCTGCCCGAAATGCTTTATTAATGCGTGTGCTTTCAGACCCGACAGATCAGCTCGCTCGTTTGGGCGTTTCGGTAGAACCGATGGCTTCGAAGGGATTATCTTTTATTCGAAAGAAGACTCCGAAGGGCGCCGCCTATTTCGTGACTAATTTGAACGCTCGATTCACAGAAGGAAGTATTTCCTTGAAGAAATTATCGGGTAATGTGGAGATTTGGGATCCTTTAACGGATGCGAAATCGTTTGGAAAAAAAGGTTCGGATGTCTGGCTATCTTTAGCACCTGGTCAAAGTGTGATCATTCAGCCTGTAGCTAAAATTTCCTTCTTAGTGATTCCGGCGGTTCTTAAAGTCAGAACAGAAATTGAACCTACCAATCTGCGCGTTCAGCTAGATTCTAAATCGATAGCTTTGCCAGATTTCAACTATTACACCTCGCTAGATACATCGCTGGCCGCCACTCCATCTGCACGTTATACTTTCGATCTGACCTTATCAGTCGATCAAATCGCTAACGCGAAAGTGCTTCATTTATCTGAATTGCGCGATATGGCAAAAGTGCGAATCAATGGGAAAGACATCGGGATGATCTGGTCTCTTCCTTTCCAGCTCGCCATTCCAGCTGGAATCTTGCAGGAGCAAAATCAAGTGGAAATCGAGGTGGTTTCGAATGCCGCGAATCGAATCCGGAAGATGGATCAGCAAGGAGTGGTTTGGAAGAACTTCTATGAAATCAATTTTGTGGATATCCGCTACAAGCCTTTTGATGCTTCTAAGTGGGCTATAGAGGATGGAGGAATGCAAGGTAAACTCTATTTTACGAATCAATGAAGCCCTTTGTTAAAACGATAACAGAAGCCTTACTTGATCTAGCGGATGCTGACAATGCGTTTTGGATGCGCAACTACATGCGTGAAAAATACCCTTTTCTGGGGGTGAAAAAACCAGAGCGTCACGAGGTTTTCAAAGCTCTTTACAAGCAATACGGTTCATCTGAAGATTGGTGTGAGGTTTCGACGGCATTATTTGTAATGCGAGAACGCGAATTTCAATATGTGGCGATGGAATATGTGATAAAGGCTAAAAAATCCTGGGATAACCGCGTGCCTGCCTTATGCGAGCAATGGATAGGCGAGGAGTCATGGTGGGATGTGGTAGATAATTTAGGGCCTAAGATCCTGGGTCCTTATTTTCTGCAATTTCCAGCGGAGCGCGATTTCTGGATTCAGCGCTGGATGAATTCTGGGAACTTCTGGTTGCAGCGCGTATGCTTAGTTTTCTCTTTATGTTATAAAGACAAAACAGATACTGTTTTGATGGCGAAAACCATTCAAGCACTGAGTTCTTCCAAGGAATTTTTTATTCAAAAAGCCATCGGCTGGGCACTTCGCCAATATGCGCGAACAGATGCGGAATGGGTATTGGATTTTGTCGAGAACAATGCGTTGGCCCCGCTGAGTAAACGCGAGGCCTTGAAGCATTTGTAACTATCTCTTCTTTTTAATGATCGCCAGTTCGTGCGCCGTGTCATAATACGAGCGCAGGTTCGACCAATCGAACGTATCCGCAATACTTTCCACGCGATTACGCTGGGTGATGCGATCACGCTGGGATTGCTGAACGAATTTGAATAACAGATTCGCTAATTGCTCGGCCGATTCTTGGTACGATTGCGTCTTGCGATTCACCACGCTCACGCCCCATTGTTCGTAATCGCGCATAATCTGCATCATATAATCGCCAAAACCCGAAAGATCCGACGTCACCGTAGGTACTCCGCGCGCCATACATTCCAGCGGTGTATAACCCCATGGCTCGTAGTAGCTTGGGAAAACGCCCAAATGGCAACCGCGAACGAATTGGCCATAGTCTAATCCGAAAAGTGGGTTCGTAGAAACGATGAAGTCCGGGTGGTAGACCACTTTGACTTTGTCGTCTGGGTTATTCAATAGATTTGTCCGGTGTAAATTTCGGATGATATCGTCTTCTTGTTTTAGCAAGTGCGTCACCACTTTAGGTCGCGCATTCGTCTTCCAAGTTTGCACGGTTCTACGCAAACGCATCCGCCAATATTCATCGACAAATGCATTTAAATCCGGCATCTGCAGATCGCTCGAAGATGCGGAGGCCTTAAATAAATGTTCGCCTACTTCTTTCTCGATCGCGTGGCAGTTCTCCCTGATTTCATCTAATACTGCACGAGAATGCAAGACCTCTGGATCGATGGAATGGTAGGGTTGCTTGGTAACGAAGAACATCACCACCGTTTTCTTCGAACCCGCCTCTTTCATTTTGCGATTCAAAATAGCCAACGCATCTAACGTAATATCGTATCCCTTATTCGAATACTCGAAACGTCCGGAAGTAAATAGGTATAAGGTTTGATCTAAGTCAAAAGGCTGGCTTTGGAAGAAGTGCCCCATCACGAAGTTCGAAATGCTCTCTTTGTATTTCGAGTGCAAGTTCTGGTGTTCGTGCAAAGCGGCAAAACGTTGAATGTTTAAGCCGTTTGGCAAAATTAATTCCGGAATACGGCCTAAGAAATACTGGCATTCTTTGGCGGTAATATCACTGACTGTGGTTAAAACATCGGCTTTTTGAGCAGCGGCGCGCTCGAAACAAGCTTGTGCCTCGATGCCATAATGCTTTGCCTCTTTGTACCAGTCAAAGTTTTCAATGACGTCGTAGAAGTTAGGCACATTGCCCGCTAAATAGCGGCCCAGCATCGTCGCGTGTGTGGTGAAAACGGTCGATATTTTAACCTTGTCTTTCTTCAAATCTGGCAAGCCAGTGGACGCCATCCACTCGTGAAAATGCGCCACCAGTTGCGTTTTATTCTTATTTTCTTCGGCCACTTCGGTTAACAAGCGGCGAATCATCTCTCCAAAAACAATCGTTTGGTTCACTAAATCCTCCACCCCTAAGGTCGAAATTTTGTGATTTTCCCAAATGAGACCTTTGATAGCATCCACCTCCGGCATCAACGAATCCAGTTCAAAAAGGACAATTTTAGGCTTTCCCGTAATTAACCAGTAACCATAATGAATGCCTAAACCTTTTTGGCGCAAGCTAATAATCGCACGACCCAGTGGCGTTTCATCGGTAACTGGAATGGGCTCAAATTCTGCGGAGGCAGTTTGAGGAAAATAGGGCCCTAATAAGGCATAATCATCGCCCCATTTTTCGACCATGGAAGGGACTTTGGTCCTAATTACCGTGTAAATTCCGCCTACTTGATTACAGGTTTCCCACGCAATCTCAAATAAATATTTCTTCTTCTCTGCTGCCATAAAAATTACATGTAGGACGCGCTCTCAATAACTTGCGTTTTCCCGTTTTTAGTGATGGTGTAATTAAATCCTTTTTGGATGGCATAAGCGCCATATTCTCCTTTTTTATTGAGGGCCAAATACCCGATTTGGAATTCCTTGTATTTATAGCGTTTCACAATCCGCATCACAGCCTCTTCACAGGCCTTTTGAGGGGACATTCCCTGTCTCATTAATTCTACGATTAGGAAGGATCCCAACGTCTTCATCACAAATTCCCCTAATCCCGTCGCACAAGCACCACCTACCTCATCGTCACAAAAAACAGCTCCACCGATGATGGGGGAGTCGCCTACACGTCCATGCATTTTGAAAGCCAATCCGCTCGTTGTACAAGCGCCAGCAATTTCTCCTGCTTTTCCGATGCCCAATAAACCGATGGTGTCGTGTCTTTCAATATTAATGACAGGTTCGTACTTGGATTCTTTTTTCCACTCTTCCCAAGCCTTTTTAGAGGTTTCTGTTAACAGATTTTCCACTTTAAATCCTTGGTCTAAGGCGAATTTTAAAGCCCCAGCGCCTGATAACATGACGTGAGGTGTTTTTTCCATCACGGCTCTAGCCACCGAAATGGGGTGCATAATCCCTTCTAAAAAGGTGACTGATCCGGCATTTCCCAAATGGTCCATGATGCAGGCATCCAAGGTCACATGGCCATCGCGGTCTGGATAACCACCGTAACCTACAGAAGTGTCATTTGGATCTGCTTCAGGAATTCGTGCACCGGCTTCGACGCCATCGAGCGCTTTGCCCGTTTCCATCAATTTATTCCAACCCGCGATGGTCGCTTTTTCGTTTTTCCAAGTCGCAATAATGAGCGGTTCGGAAGTTTTTGCTTGGGCCGTTGCGCCTAGGCTGGCGCCCAGTAGGGCGGAGGTTTGAAGGAAGGTGCGTCTTTTCATATAGCTTTAAAGATAATTTATTTGGGCGTAATGGAACAATTTTGTAAAATTGTCTTTCTAAAATAGAAAAAAATCTTCGGATATTTCATTTATCTACCCCTATTTCATCAATGAAAATCATTAAATCTGCTTTTCCTTTGGTAATCGCCCTGTTTTTAACCTATGCGATGAACCAAAGCTGGGGAACTATTCCTCCCATCGGAAAATTATTTAGTCCCTTTCACGGCTTTTGGATGAATGCCGAAAGTCCAGAATCTGGAGAACCCACAGAAGAAACTTTGCAAATCGCTGGACTGCATCAACCCGTTCAAGTCGTATACGATGAAATGGGAGTGCCGCACGTTTTTGCACAGGATGACCATGACTTATTTTTGGCGCAAGGTTATTTGACGGCCAAAGACCGTTTGTGGCAAATGGAATTTCAAACACACTTCGCTGGTGGTCGCATTTCTGAGATCGTAGGGGAAAAGGGGATCGCATCCGATCAGTTCCAACGTAGAATGGGTTCGGTCTATGGTGCGGAGAAATCCTTTGAAGGTATGAAGGAGGATGTAGCCTCTAAAACAGCTTTGGAAGCGTATTCTGCAGGGGTTAATGCCTACATTGGTTCTTTATCAGATCGTGAATTACCTTTGGAATACAAATTGTTAAACTACAGACCTGAACCCTGGACTCCAATTAAGAGCGCCTTGTTCTTGAAGAATATGTCCTTTGTCTTAGCCTCTGGAACGGACGATTTGAAGATGACGAACATCTTGCGCAAATACGGCCGCGAGGTAGCAGAAGATCTTTTTCCTAATTATCCTTTCCAAGAGAGTCCGATCATTCCCGTGGGATCACCAGTCGATTTCAAACCGGTACCTATTCCTGCAGCACCCGCAGACTTTACAGGTTTAGGCAGTTCGATGTCTACGCCTGAAAAGGATCCAAACATTGGTTCGAATAACTGGGCCGTTTCAGGAAACAAAACAGTGTCAGGTTTACCTATTTTAGCGAACGACCCACACTTGACCTTGTCATTGCCTTCGATTTGGTACCAAATGCAATTAGTCGCTCCAGGCGTCAACGTGTATGGTTCGACGATGCCAGGAACGCCTAACGTCATCATTGGATTCAATAAAAATGTGGCTTGGGGTGTCACGAACGTAGGTTCTGACGTTTTGGACTGGTACCAAGTGAAGTTCAAAGACGCCTCTAAGCAGGAATATTGGCACGATGGAAAATGGAAGAAAACGACCATGCGCATCGAAACCTTTAAGATCAAAGGAAAGAAAGATATGGTCGATACGATCTTCTTCACACACCACGGTCCGGTTGTGTATTTATCGCACGAAAAACCGTTCCGTTCGAACATTCCGGTAGGCCACGCTTTACGTTGGATTGCCCACGAGAAATCACAAGAATTAACGACGTTCTACCAGTTGAACCGCGCGAAAAATTACGAGGACTACAAAAAGGCTTTGACTTTCTATTCTGCACCAGCTCAAAACTTCGTGTTTGCTAGTAATGAAGGCGATATCGCTTTATGGGTGAACGGTAAGTTTCCGTTGAAGTCGAAATTGCAAGGAAAGTATTTATTAGATGGAACGGATGCGGCGGCTGATTGGCAAGGATTTATCCCTCAGGCTCACAATCCGCACGTAAAGAACCCGGTTCGTGGTTTCGTAAGTTCGGCGAATCAATTCTCAACAGATCCTTCTTATCCGTATTATTTAGGCTGGCAATATGCGCCATCAGAGCGTGGTCGTCGCATTAACGAGCGTCTGGCGGTGATGGAGAAAATCACGATGGATTCCTTACGAGGTCTCCAAAACGACAACTTCAACATCCGTGCTCGCGAATTATTGCCTTTGCTTTTCGCTCAGGTGAAATCACCGAACGCGGCTCAATCGAAAGCCATCGCTGCCTTGAAATCTTGGAATTTAGTGAATAGTCCAGAGTCAGTGGGGGCTACTATTTTTGAAAACTGGGTGGTGACTTTGCAGAACTGTCTTTGGGATGATGAATTCTCAGCCGATGAAAAAGTACCTATGAGCCGTCCATCGATGGATCGCACCATTCAAATGATCAAGTCAGAGCCAACAGCTCGCTGGTGGGATGATACAAAGACGCCTGCTAAAGAGTCGATGTCAGATATCGTGATGAAGTCATTACGAGCGAACGTGGACACCTTGGTGAAACAACACGGACCACAGGGGCCAGAATGGGCTTGGTACAAACACAAGCAAACAGGGGTTCGTCACTTGATTCCTGGTATGGATGCCTTGTCTCGTTTAAATATCCCGATCGGTGGGGGTGGAACCATCGTGAATGCGTCTACGACGAAGACTGGGCCTTCCTGGCGTTTAGTGGTGGAGCTTTCGAAAGAGGGAAAACCTAGAGCCTATGGCGTTTATCCTGGTGGTCAGTCGGGTAATCCGGGGAGCAGCCATTACGATGATTTGATTGACACCTGGGCCAAAGGAGAGCTTAAGCCACTCTTATACCTCGAATCACCGGATCAAAAATCGAATCGTTTACGTAAGAAAATCACTTTATCGAAATAAGCTATGAAGCATTTAATCTATAGTATCATTTTAGTCGTTATTGGTGCTTTGGTGGGGATTTACCTGCCTTGGTATGCGATGGGCGTGGCTTTTGGGCTAGTAGCCTTTGTGTTGAATATGCCTTTGAAATCGAGTTTTTTAACCGGATTTCTAGCAGGTTTTGTTTTATGGGTAGTATCGGCCTTATGGCTTGATATACAGCACCCTAGTACGCTACCTAGTCGCATGGCTCAAGTTTTTCCTTTAAAAGGGAATGTGTTTGCTTTATTTGTTCTTACTGGTGTGCTAGGAGGCTTATTTAGTGGCATTTGGACCTGGGCTGGAGCCAGATTAAGACAGAAATAATAAATTTTTAGGACAAACGATACAGACCTTGTATATTTGCCGACAATCCAATAAATAAATTTAAACACGTGAAAAATTTACCATACGCTTGGTTGGGCGTTTTAACCATCGCAATTGCTTTTTTATTTTACCAAAATTCAGGTAGCTCGTCTACAGGCTTAGGAGCTTCGACAGCTGATGGAAAACGTATCGTATTCGTAAATTCAGATTCGTTATTAACGAATTACCAGTTTTACAAAGACGCTCAAAAAGAGTTTGAGAATAAAGGCTACCGTTTACAAGTTGATTTAGGTCAAAAAGAGCAATCACTTCAAGCAGAATTACAAGCCATTCAACAACGTGCTTCAGCCATGACTCAGGCAGAGTTGCAAGCAGCTGATATGATGTTGAAGAAGAAAGGCGCTCAATTGCAACAATATTCTCAACAAAAGCAAGCAGAGTTAGGTCAAGAGCAAGCGAAGAAAAACGAGCAGTTGTACAATAATATTCGTGACTACATCTCGAAGACGAACAAAGCAAACAAATATGAATTTGTTTTAGGTTATTCTAAAGTGGGTGGCGGAATTTTATTTGCTGATCCTTCTGTAGATGTAACTCAAAAAATCATCGAAGGTTTGAACAAAGAGTACGCTGACACGAAAGGCGAAAAGAAAGAAGATAAATAGTAGCGCAAAGTTAAATGGAGCCACGCAGTATTCAGCTGTGTGGCTTTTTTTATTCCCATGGCAAAAGAAAAAATCCAAAAGACTGTCGAAATCAAGAACCGTAGGGCTTCCTTTGAATATGCATTCATAGATACCTTCACGGCTGGCCTGGTATTGACGGGAACGGAGATTAAATCGATTCGCCAAGGGAAGGCCAATTTGACGGATGCCTATTGTGTCTTTTTTCAGGATGAATTATTTGTGCGCAATATGCACATTTCCGCCTACGACGAAGGAACGCATTACAACCACGATCCCTTGCGCGATCGTAAATTGTTATTGTCTAAGCGTGAGTTAGGTAAATTACAGAAGGAGTTGAAGAACGTGGGTTTGACCATTATTCCTACGCGTCTATTCATTTCTGACAAAGGCTATGCGAAATTAAATATCGCTCTATCGAAGGGTAAGAAGACCTTTGATAAGCGAGATGATATTAAAGAGAAAGATGTGAAGCGCGATTTGGATCGTTCAATGTCCTAATTAAGCCTTGTTTCTAATTTTCTTAACGATCGTTACCGCCGCCATGATCACTATGGCGAAAAGGACAAATCCTCCCAATCCATACATCCAGTCAAGTGTATTTTTAGCCACCACTAGGAAAACCACCGCGACTAAAAGAATCGTCGCAATTTCATTGTAAAGCCTTAATTGTGTTCCCGAAAGGATGAAATTCCCTTTTCTGAATTGAAGAATTAGGTGTCTACACACAAAATGATAAATCGTGATGGCTACCACGAATCCTAATTTCAAATGCAACCAGCCTTGAGATCCAAAACTGCTCAACCAAGCTACGTAAATCAAGGACAAGCCCGTGATCCAAGTCAAGAACATAGCCGGAATCATAATGGCATTGAAGAGAATTTTCTCCATCTTCTCAAACTGCTTCGATAAAATGCCTTTTTCGGGTTCTTCCTTGTCTTGTGCTTCCGCGTGGTAGACCAATAAGCGGGGAAGGTAGAATAGACCAGCGAACCAGCTGATAACGAAGATGATGTGGATGGATTTTAAAACCGTATAGCTCATGTTAGGCTTGGTAACGCTTGAACAAACTATTGACTTTCATTTGGATCACTCCAAAAATGGCTTCCTTAAAAATATTCGCAGACATCTTACTCGTTCCTTTGGTCCGATCTGTAAAGATGATAGGCACTTCTACCAGTTTGAAACCGTATTTCCAGGTAGTGAATTTCATCTCCACTTGGAAGGCGTATCCGATGAATTTGATTTGGTCCAAAGGCAAAGTTTCCAAGGTATTTCTGCGGTAGCAAACGAATCCTGCAGTTGCGTCTTGTACTTTCATTCCCGTGATAAATCGAACGTAAAATCCTGCGAAATAGGACATCAATACGCGGCTCATGGGCCAGTTGACCACATTCACGCCATTGATGTAGCGAGATCCGATAGACATGTCTCCGTTTCCAGCTTCTTCTTCCGGCAAGTTTTCTTCTTTTAATTCGGCTGGAGTGGCGCAGGCTTTGAACAGGCGAATTAAATCATCTGGATTGTGGGAGAAGTCCGCATCCATCTCAAAGATGAAGTCGTAGCCTTTCGCGAGGGCGATTTTGAATCCCTCAATGTAGGCGGTGCCTAGTCCTAATTTGCCTTTTCTTTCTAGCAAGTGAATGCGTCCTTCATTTGCCTGTTGGAGGCGTTTTACTTGCTGGGCTGTTCCATCTGGAGAACCATCATCCACAATTAAGACATCGAAAACAGGGTCTAGGCTCAAGACCTTCAAAAGGATGGCTTCGATGTTTTCAATCTCGTTGTAGGTGGGGATAATGACTATCCGTTTGTTCATTTAGCTATTATTAGGATGGCGAAAGCATTCGGTGGTATGATCGTTCACTAATCCAGCGGCCTGCATCAACGCATAACAAATGGTAGGGCCGACAAATCGGAATCCATTCTTCTTTAGAGATTTGCTCAAAAGGACAGAAGTTTCTGTGCTAGCGGGTAATTCTCCGTGATGGGCAAAGTGGTTTAGGATAGGCGTATGGCCCACAAACTCCCAAATATATTGGTTAAAGCTACCAAATTTTTCCTGAATTTTAATAAAAGCCTGCGCATTCGTTCGAACGGCGCTGATTTTTAGACGATTTCGGATGATTTGCTCGTTTTGCATTTGGGCTTCTAATTGTGCATTCGACCAATTCGCTAAGGCGTGGTAGTCGAATTGCGCGAAGGCTTCTCGGAAGGCTTCGCGTCGCTTCAAAATGGTAATCCAGGAGAGGCCGGCTTGGAAGCCCTCTAGGATAAGGAGCTCAAAAAGCGCTTCATCGCGGTGTTCCGGATTACCCCATTCGAGGTCGTGGTAGGTTTGGTATAATTCATCTGAACCACACCAGCGGCAGCGTATTTTTAAGTCCATTTTGTCTGATTATTTCTTGGTTTCTTTTTACAAAATAGGAGAATATATTTCGAATCTTTGGCCCAACAAATTGATAAAATAGAAATTGAACTACCTTTGTGTCAGCGAAAGGTTCTGCGCCGCTTCGAACGGCGTTGATTAATAGGGAATTTGGTGTAAATCCAAAGCTGTCCCCGCAACTGTAAATTTTCAAAAAGCTTTTCAATCTAGGGTCACTGGCGTCGCTGGGAAGGCCGAAAAGCAAAGGAAATGAGTCAGGAGACCTGCCTTTCCCTATTCTTGACCTTGCGTTACGGAGGATGATCCGAGGTCGAGCGTTCGATTACCTTTTTATTTCACAGGCCCAGATGGGCAAAAAAACATGTTAAACGTAGTTTTAGTTGCGGCAAGCTGCTTTGCGGCGGTCGCTAGTAGCCGCTCCGCGGCAGTCGATAGCCGGGAGTCAATAGTCGATAGTCGGGAGTCAATAGTCGATAGCCGGGAGGGTTCATCCACCATTTACCATTCACCATTTAGCAGTGGACAATGGACAGTGGGCAGTAGTCAGGAAAAAATCTCCTCTCTACAATCTACCATCTCTACTCTATACTCTCCTCTCTCTACTCTCGAAAGGGATTCTACCTTGAGTGAGGTCACCATCTCCGCTCCCAAGTACCCAGAAAAACTAGCTCGCTCGGGGAAAGTGGTTTCGGTCATTTCGGCCGAAATGATCCAGGCCAACCAGGGGAAAAGTCTAGGTGAATTACTTCAGCAAAGTGTAGGTGTCGCGGTAGTAGGCGCGCGCAGCGCGCCGGGGACGAATCAGGAAATTTATGTGAGAGGGGCAAATACGGGTCACGTGCTCTTGTTAGTGGATGGTTTTCCGCTGAATGATCCATCGCATATTTCGTCGGTGATGGATTGGAACTTGATTTCTTTGGCAAACATCGAACGAATCGAAATCCTAAAAGGAGGCCAATCTACGCTCTATGGCTCGGATGCGATGGCGGCCGTGATCAATTTAGTAACGAAGAAAAACGCGAAAGGTGTTCAGGTTGTTTTGCAAGGCGGAGGCCTGGGAACTCACCAGGAACAAATAGCATGGTCTACGAGACAAGGAAACAATAGTATTCAATTGCACGCCCAAAATTACGCGACGGACGGTTTTTCTTCGGCTAAAATCGCCCAAGGAAAAGCGGAGGCCGATGGATTTAAGCAGCAAAGCTGGGGTTTGAAATGGGGGCGTGATATGGGTAAATTAGGTAACCTAGATTTCTCTTATTCATCACAGCTGTACCAAGGAAATCTAGATAATGGTCCCTATGTGGATGATTGGGATTATACCTCGAAGGCTGTAAGTCATTCGTTTAGAGCACAATACCAGGTAAAAAATTGGACAGTTCGCGCCTTCCAGGATTTGATTCACCGGGAGTTTCGCAACGATTCTACGGATGTCGCAGCGAATGCTTGGTCAAAGTTTAGCCTATCCAGTTATGCAGGTTTGAACCAAGGATTGGAGGCTTTTGTGAAGATTCCTGTAAAGGAAAATACCACTTTATTGCTTGGTTCTGAATATAGACGCCAAAAAACGGAGCAAAGCGATTTTTCGATTAGCGACTATGGTCCTTATGCGTCGCCTGATTTATCAGAGAAACAAAAGACACAGCAGATTGTGGGAACTTATGTGACCTGGCAGCAGAGTTGGGGTAAATTCGGTTACGAGGTGGGGGCGCGATGGAATGCGCAGTCGACTTTTGGAAACTATTTTACCTATCATCTGAATCCGTATTGGGCTATTTCGCAGACGGCGAAGCTTTTTGGAAATTATTACACCAGTTTCAAAACGCCTTCGATCTATCAATTAGCGTCTCCTTATGGCAACTTGGATTTACAGCCGGAGCAAGGGAAAACAATCGAATTTGGGGCAGAAAAAAAGATGAAATCGTGGAAGCTTCGCGTAGTTGCCTTTGAAAATCAAGTGAATCAAGGAATTGTTTTTCAGTCTATGGATGTTGAGCCTTTTGGCAAATACCAAAACATCTCCCAGCAGCATACCCGCGGAATAGAATTCGAGATCAGTTATCAAACTTCGAAATTTCAAGCGGATTTCAATTATACGTATTTGAAAGGAGAAATGACAGATCGTGATTCGACTTATTCATCCTTGATTCGCCGCCCAACGAATGCTTGGAATCTTTATTTGCAAGCAAAACTGACGAATAAATGGTCGGTTGGATTATCCAATCAATTGGTAGGCCAAAGAACGGACTACTTCTACGACGAGTCCACCTATTCCGTTCAACCGAATCCCATGTCAGCCTATGTATGGACGGACATTTCGGTTCATTACCAACTCAATTCCAAATGGAAGATATCAGCCTTGTTAAAAAATGCGCTGAATCAAGAAATAACGGAGATTACGGGGTATAGTGGGCAACCGAGGAACGGGCAAATTTCCCTAGTGGGAAATTTGTAGAGTAGAGATAATAGAGAAGAGAGTATAGATTATAGAATAGAGATAAGATTTTGAGATTTTTATCTCTATTCTATAATCTATACTCTCTACTCTATGGCTTGAATTTTTCATACACATCCTTCCCCGTCAGCGGATCTTTCCCGAAAAGTTCAATGTACTCCACCGTTGTGATAAATTTAGTTTCGTCTACTTTGACATACACGCGCTTCAGGATTTGCATCTTGCCATTGATGGGGAAGAGCGCGATAGGGGAGCCATTTGCCTCTTGTTTGACCATAAACTTACGTTTTCTGTAGGCCAAAAAATGACCCTCATACGTATTCTGGGTTCCTGGAACGGCACTGGTGTAGAGTCCGTAGGCGAGGGTGCGTTGGATGGTCGTTAATTCTTCGATAGGCCGCTTTTCGTTGAATTTATACCAATAGGTGCGTACGGGATCTTTGGCATTCAATTTTCCTCCTATTAAATTGGCATCATACACCGCTACGTTAATATTCGTGCTTCTTTGAATAAAAAACAGTCGAATAGGGGATTCAGGAGGTACAGGTAGACGGTCGCCAGCGAAGCAGTGTATACTAAATAATAGGAAGAGCGACGCTAATTTCATTCGAGGTGATTTGAACCTGCAAATAACGAAAAAAATCGCAATGTCATTTACCTCCGTGTTTCTATGCTGCGTCAAATGCTTGTTTTTACCAAGTTTATGCGTATCTTTGTGGAGAATTAAGGAAAAGAAGAGGGGTTTTAATCCCTCTTTTTGTTTTCATAGCCCAGAAGGAAGATGGATTTAACGAGTAAACTGAAAGATTGGACATTGGAGTATATCGGCGAAGGCCCATTGCTACTAGTGGATTTTTCTGTGTCTCAGGGTGCTAAAAGAACCTTAGTTACGATTCTCGTGGATACGCTCGAAGGCGTAACCATTGATCAATGTGCTTTAATGAGCCGTAAATTAGCTCACTTCATTGAAGAGGGCGTGCTGATTGAAGAAGCGTATAATTTAGAAGTGTCTTCTCCGGGTTTGGACTTTCCATTAAGCCAAGGATGGCAATTTCAGAAGAACTTAGGCCGTAAGGTGAAGGTTTGGATGAAAAATAAAGACGCAGAAAACCTAGAGGGAACGTTAGTTGCTAATACAGATGAAGCGGTGGAAATCTTAACAGAAAAGACCGTCAAGCATAGAAAAATCGTTGCGAAAGAGGCCACTTGGTTTCCGTTAGCAGAGGTAGATAAAATAAAAGTACAAGTGTCATTTCAATAAACAAAGAAGAGATAGCAATGAACAGTGTTGAATTAATTTCGTCATTTTCAGACTTTGCTCGGGAGAAAAACATTGACAAGCCGACGATGATCGCGGTTTTGGAAGAGGTTTTTCGTACGATGATTCGCAAGAAATTCGGGGCAGACGAAAATTTTAATGTCATTATCAATGCCGAAAGCGGCGACTTAGAGATGTGGCGCAGCCGCGAGATCGTAGACGATAACTCAGAGGATATTTGGGATTTCGATAAAATACCTTTGAGCGAAGCGAAGTTAATCGAGCCCGATTTCGAAATCGGTGAAGAGGTAGCTGAGCTAGTGAAATTAGAGGATTTCGGTCGTCGTGTTGTTCAAACCGCTCGTCAAACATTGATTCAAAAGATCAAGGATATTGAAAAAGAAGGCTTGTACGAAAAATACAAAGACTTAGTAGGTGAATTAGTGACTTCAGAGGTATACCAAATCTTAGGTCGCGAATTAATCTTATTAGATAGCGATGATAACGAATTAGTCTTGCCTAAGACAGAGATGATCTCGAAGGATCGTTTCAAGAAAGGGGAGACGATCAAGGCTATCATTCACAAAGTGGAAATGGCAAATGGTACACCGCGTATCATTTTATCTCGTGTTTCTCCGGTATTCTTAGAGCGTTTATTCGAACAAGAAATTCCTGAGATCTACGATGGTACGATTACGATTCGTAAGATTGTTCGTGAACCAGGTGAGCGTGCCAAAGTGGCGGTGGAGTCATTCGATGACCGTATCGATCCAGTAGGTGCTTGCGTAGGTATGAAAGGTTCTCGTATTCACGGTATCGTTCGTGAATTACAAAACGAAAATATTGACGTGATTAACTTCACGGATAATTTAGAATTATTAGTAGCGCGTACGTTAAGCCCAGCGAAGTTGAATTCGATGGCGATTGACAAAGAGCGTCGCCGCATTTCGGTGTATTTAAATTCAGATCAGGTTTCCATGGCGATTGGTCGTGGAGGTCAAAACATCAAATTAGCTGGTAAATTAGTAGGTTACGAAATCGATGTATTCCGTGATGTACCTAAGGATGAGCTAGATGATGAGGATGTGGAATTGACAGAATTCTCTAACGAGATTGAGGCTTGGATTTTAGATGAGCTTCATAAAATCGGATTAGATACGGCGAAACAAGTTTTGGCGCTATCTAAAGAAGAGTTAGAGCGTAGAACGGAATTAGAAGAAGGTACGATCGATGAGATCCTAGCGGTATTGCGTTCTGAGTTTGAGTAGTTTATTTAAATAAAAAGAATTTAGTTTTTTGTAATTTTTATGGCAGAAGAAAAAACAATGCGGTTGAGCCTTGTAGCAAAGCAAATAAACGTGGGAACGTCTACGATCCTACAGTTTCTCTCTGCGAAAGGTCACAAAATTGACAATAACCCCAACGCCAAACTGAACTTTGAGCAGTTGACTTTGTTAGCAAAGGAATATGGTGCAAACCATATTTTGGAATCCTCTGTAGAGGTTCCTAAGCCAGCTCCAGCACCAGAACCGGTCGTTGTTGCAGCACCTGCACCTGCGCCTACACCAGCACCTGCTCCAGAGCCAGTGGTGGAAAAGCCAGCTCCCGTAGTGGAGGCTCCTAAAGCGCCAGAAGCACCAGCTCCTGTAGCGGAGGCTCCAGTCGAAGAGAAGCAGATGGGATTGAAGATTTTGGGTAAAATCGAATTGGATAAAAAAGGGAATCCAGTAGCTCCTAAGGCTGAGAAGGCTCCAGAACCAGCACCTGCTCCGGCTCCTGCACCTACTCCAGCACCTAAGCCCGAGCCAGTGGCTGAAAAGCCGGCTCCGACTCCAGCGCCAGTACCAGTGGTGCCAGTAGCACCCGTGGCTCCTCCTGTTGCTGAGGTAGCAGACATTCAATTAATTGAGGCCAAAGGCGAGACCCTAAAAGGATTAACCGTTTTAGGTAAAATAGAATTGCCTGCAGCAGGTGATCGCGGAAATAACGCGAAACACAAGCGCAAGCGTATCATCAAGGAGGAGAAAAAACCAGCTCCATCTGTTCCTGGAACAGGCGGACGCCCAGGTGATAAAAAGGATTTCAATAAGAAACCAGCTCCAGGTGCTAAACCAGCACCGAAAGGAGAATTGTCAGATAAAGACATCCAAGAGCAAATCAAAGCCACGATGGCTCGCTTGCAAGGTGCGACGAATAAGCAAAGTTTCGGGGCTGATAAGCGTCGGGAGAAGCGTAAGGGTCGTGCGGAGGCAGAAGAGGCACGTATGATGGCCGAAGATGAGGAAGCAAAAGTATTGAAGGTGACGGAATTCATTTCTGCATCGGATTTAGCTTCCCTAATGGACACTTCTGTGAACGAGGTAATCTCGGCTTGTATGAGCTTAGGTATGTTCGTTTCGATTAACCAACGTTTGGATGCGGAAGCCATTACGGTGATCGCGGATGAATTTGGTTTTGAAGTGAGCTTCGTTTCCGCAGAAGAGGAAATCGATGTAGTGGAAGTGGAAGTGGAGGATTCTCCAGAAGATTTAGTGCCTCGTGCGCCTATCGTTACGATTATGGGTCACGTCGATCACGGTAAAACTTCCTTACTAGATTATATTCGTCGTGCTAAAGTAGCGGCAGGTGAAGCGGGTGGTATCACCCAGCACATCGGTGCTTACTCAGTAGAAACGAAATCAGGCAAGAAAGTTACCTTCCTAGATACCCCAGGTCACGAAGCCTTTACGGCGATGCGTGCCCGTGGTGCGAAAGTAACCGATATCGTAATCATCGTTATCGCAGCGGACGACTCTGTGATGCCTCAAACAAAAGAGGCCATCAACCACTCCATGGTAGCAGGTGTTCCGATCGTTTTTGCTTTCTCGAAGATTGATAAAGACGGTGCAAATTCAGACAAAGTACGCGAGGAGTTAGCGGCCATGAATATGCTTGTAGAGGATTGGGGTGGTAAATACCAATGCCAAGAAATCTCGTCTAAGTCTGGTCAAGGTATCGACGATTTATTAGAAAAAGTATTATTAGAAGCTGAGATGCTTGAATTAACGGCTAACCCTAAGAAGAAAGCGGTAGGTTCTGTTATCGAGGCTGAATTAGATAAAGGACGTGGTTATGTAACTACCTTGTTAGTTCAAGCGGGTACATTAAACGTGGGTGATATGATGTTAGCGGGTGATAATTACGGTCGTGTGAAAGCGATGTTTGACCACCACGGTAATAAAATCAAAAAGGCGGGTCCATCTACTCCAGTTCAAGTATTAGGCTTAAACGGAGCGCCACAAGCGGGAGATAAATTACTTTGCCTAGAAAACGAGCGTGAGGCACGTGAGATTGCGAACAAGCGGGAGCAAATTCTACGTGAGCAAACCTTACGTACCCGTAAGCATATCACATTAGAGGAGATTGGCCGTCGTAAGGCTATCGGTACTTTCCGTGAATTGAACGTGATCGTGAAAGGTGACGTGGATGGTTCAGTAGAGGCACTTTCGGATTCCTTGATGAAGTTATCGACGGAAGAGGTTCAAGTACGTATCATTCACAGAGGTGTAGGTCAGGTTTCTGAATCCGATGTGGCTTTAGCGTCTACTTCTGATGCGGTTATCATCGCGTTCCAAGTTCGTCCATCACAAAACGCGCGTCGTTTAGCTGATACAGAACAAATTGAAATCCGTAACTACTCGATCATCTACCAGGCGATCGATGAAATTAAGGCAGCGATGGAAGGTTTATTAGCTCCTTCATTCGAGGAGGTAATTACTTCGAACATCGAAATTCGTGACGTGTTTAAGATTACCAAAATCGGTACAGTAGCTGGTTGCTACGTATTAGATGGTACGGTGAAACGTGCACACAAGATTCGTGTCATCCGTGACTTCGTGGTAGTACATGATGGAGAAATCTCTGCCTTGAAACGTTTTAAAGACGATGTAGCAGAAGTTAAATTCGGTTACGAGTGTGGTCTATCTGTCAAGAACTTCAACGATTTAGAAGTAGGCGATATGTTAGAGTGCTACGAAATGAAAGAAGTAAAAAGAACGCTGAAATAAGCTTTCAAATCAGAAAATGGCCTTCGGCATATTTTCTACGATTTGAAATCTCATTTCAGTGTCTATCTGAAAATAAGTCAAAAAAGGGAGCATTTGCTCCCTTTTTTGTATTTATAACAATAGCAATAAAACATTTCTGAACGTATCCCCGCAGGGGATTCCAACTCTATACTCTATACTCTATACTCTATGCTCTATACTCTATACTCTATACTCTATGCTGTTAAAACTTCGGACAAGCAAAGCTTTGGCGGTAGCGCTGGAAGGATTTTCTTTGGCCAAAATCCCAGTTTAACACATAGGAGAAGCTCAATTCGTGCGCCCCTCCGGATCCTACTCCCAAGCCAGAGACCGTAAAATCATAAGAATAGCCTAGGGAGAAACGGTTGTTTTGAATCCCGATGAGTCCGATGAGGGATTCTCGACTTGATGTGGATTCACTAGAATTTTTATTTAATGGTAATCCGCGGTACCAAAAACCAATGACCAAGGGTTCTATTTGTAGGTAGGTGCCCAAGTCTAATTGACTAAAGACGCCTTGATTCTTTAGGTAAAGGGCCGGCTTTAGGCTTTTTCCCTCGGAGAGTGGAAGACTTAGTCCTGCCATCAGGGCGTATTTGGGAGCCATAAGATCATCGCTAGAGCGGATGAGGGATTGATTTGGCCGGTTTAAATGATGTGCCGATACGCCCAGCCAGTAATCGGAATGGTTTAGCAATAAACCGGCTGAAATATCCACATAGCTCACTCGGTTAACAAAGGAAATGGCCGTAGGGTCAACGGTATTTCCTAAGGTGCCGTTCACTAAAAATTGGCCTAATTGATCTCCGTAGGTTAAATGGCTATAATCTAAACTACGGAAAACGCCCGAACCTTGAATTCCCATGGAAAGCAAGGTACTCTCATTTAGATTTGCGTGATAAGCATATTGAAGGCCAATAGAGTTCGTTTGTAGACTAGAAAATTGCTTGTCGGACGAGAAAAGTAGTCCGATGCCACTGTTGATTTTTCCCAAGCTGACTTCTATTGCTGCGGCAGAATACTGGTAATTAGCAGATTGATTCGGCCATTGGTTTCGATGTGTTAAATAGACCTTGTTTTGATCTTGCAAGCCGGCGAAGGCTGGGGAATTGAGTAAGGGATTCGCTAGGTTTTGGGACAGCTGCGGATCTTGTGCAGAGAGCGAAAACGTGCTCAGCAAAATCAATAAACTGGTTAAATACGATAATCGAGTCCACATAGCTCAGCAATTTACATTCATGCAACGCAATAACCAATTTATTGACTTATTTTGTGGTTGATTAAAACACCATGTACCGGACCGTATTATTTCTCTTCTTATCCCTGTCGGCATTTGCTCAAGTTCCCAGAACGATTGAGGTGAGAAACAATTGTATCAATCAATGCAATAATTGTACGGATGCACCAGCTGGAACAGTTTTTGAGATTCGCGATCATTATCCATCTACAGCGATCTATTCATGGGATTTTGGTGAAGCCGGCGCGACCTCTAATGCAAGAACAGGAGTCTATCAATATTGTAATCCGGGTGTTAAAAAAGTGTCTCTGCAAGTCATATCTGGCGGAGTTACTACCGTTTATGGCCCTCAGGACGTAAAAATAGGGGCCTTGCCTGATTTTATTTTGGGTAAAGATGCGAATGATACCACCTTGATGATTTGCAAAGGGGATCCTGTGGTGTTGAATGCGTTTGGGTCTGTTTCCAAACCGGCCTTTCCGGTGGGGGTTTCTTGGTTTCCGAAAGGTCAGTCGACGGACACTATTCGCGTCTCGGAATCTGGGTGCTACTCGGTAATCGTGACTGATTTAAGTTCTGGATGTGCAGCAGAGGCAAAAATGGAAGTGAAGATCTGCGGGGAGCCACCGAAAGCAGGGGGAGAGGATGGCTGGAATTTTGGCACTAACGTTTCCTTAAAATTTACGGGTGGATCGTCCACGCCTACCGCAGCTAGAGGGCCTATGAGAACGCCGGAGGGAGTGGCTAAAATGACGGATGAGAATAATGATTTGATATTTTATACCAATGGTTCTAGGGTCTATGCGAAGGATAATTCCTTAGTAGCGCAAGGACTTAACGGTGATACCACACAGATTCAAGGGGTGGCCATTTTGCCTAAAACGACGTGCAAAGGCTGTCAGGCTGAATACTACATCTTTACTATGCGCAAGAATGCAGCTGGAGAGAATCAGGTGTATTACAGTATTTACGATCGGAAGCTGAATGGGGGTAAGGGTGGGGTCTCCATCAAAAATCAATTCCTGAGTCCGGCGCCGTCTGCAGAGCGATTTGGGGTGGCAGTCAGTGGTGGGGATTATTATTGGTTGCAAACCCAAGACATAGATTCCACCATTTTAAGAACGTTTAAAGTGTCTAAAGCGGGCATTTCTGCTCCTATTGAATCGAGTGCAAAAACTCCTGTAAAGGGTCTGACGGCGTCCTCCCATTTTTCTCGAGATGGCAAAGTGTTAGCCATCGCCTACGTTAGTCCGCCTTCGAATCAAGTCGATATCTATGATTTTGATGTGGCTACTGGGAAAACTACTTTTCGGTATCGAATTCCGTTAGCGAGTAGTCCCTACGGAGTGGAGTTTTCGGCTGACGGTAAAATAGTGTATGCTTCAACAAATGTGGGGCCTAATGCCCAGATTTGGCAATATTCGATTGCTTCGAAAGATTCGAGTGCCATGCAAAGGTCAAAGAGTCTTTTGTGGTCTGGATCAGGTAAAATAGGAGCTCTTCAGGGTGACCCTTCGAGTGGCTCGATTATTTATGTGGCGTTTCAGGGAAGTTCGAGTCTAGGAAAAATTGTCAATCCGGATATTTCACTGAAAGATTCAACTCGGACGGTTAGAGCCTCTTTTGTACGTAATGGATTGAGTTTAGCCAGTGGAACTACCAGTGGTTTAGGTCTGCCTCTATCGATTGTATTAACACCCAAACCTAATTCTACACCCAGTATTCAACAAAGTTGCGACGGAACCACGTATCATTTTAAGGTAAGTCAAGATCTGTGTGACCCGATTAAAAATGATCGTTTGGACTGGAAGATTTACCAAAGTACGCTGGATCCGACGCGCAATGCAGACGGGCTACTCGTTCCTTTGAATCCGGCTGGAACCTTGTTGTATTCGTATTCGGGAACAGAAATGACCTATGATTTCAAGAAGGCTGGAGATTATGTAGTAACCGTGGCGATTTCTAATGCGTGTTTGACGAATTATATGCTGGATGCTTCCGCCTATCACGTGGAGTTATTGGATCCTTTTGTACTACCTGCTACGTATACCTTAATTTGCAAGGAAGATGCGTTGATAGGTCCTACAGCCATACCTTCGGTCGCTTCTTTCACCTATGCTTGGAGTACGGGAGAGTCGACACGCTTTATTACAGTGCCCAAACCGAGCGGAAAATATTCGCTGGAAATTAAAGAGGATGCCTCTGGTTGCTCTATTAAAAAGGAAACGCAGGTGAATTTTACGACCAATCCGTTAGCTGTGAAAAAGGCCGATGGAATTATTTGCAATGATAAACCAATACAACCTTATTTAGTGTCCTTAGTTCCTTCTCCTGCTAATTTGCAGGTTTCTTGGCAGGCTAATCCGGGAATTGTTTCGGGTTGGAATTCGAAAGACCTACAGATTAATCGTAGTGGACTTTACTCGTTTACCTTGCGGGATAGCGATGGCTGTGAACTAAAAGATAGTGTGAAAATTGAAGATAAGTGTGATGCGGTGTTGATCGCACCTACCGTATTCACACCTAACGGAGATGGCCACAATGATATTTTTGAGCCGTCTTATAATTGGAATGAAACAAGTCCTGCTTATCCTAAATCGAGAACGCAGGTGATTTCTTTAGAGATTTACAACCGTTGGGGTGAGCAGCTTTATAGCACGAAAGGGCCTACTTTTACCTGGGATGGTATGTATAATGGGGCCAAAGTTCCTCAAGAAACCTACGCCTACATCATACGCTACCAAGCGATCGATTATCCAGAAAAGGGAGTGCAGGAAAAACGCGGAGCGGTCGTCGTCGTATATTAATAAGCGCGAACTTCGATACCCTTCATAAAGTTAACGAATGATTTATTCACCACTTGATTACCTCCCGGTGTCGGGAAGTTTCCGGTGAAATACCAATCGCCTAAATGATCTGGGCAGGCTACATTCAAATTCGCTACGGTTTGATAGACAATCGAAAGTTCTGCTTTTAGGCCTTTTGGACGCACAATTTCAGCGATTTTATTCGATATTTCTTCGTCTGTAAACGGCGCATAAATCGCTTTCACGAAGTTTTCTTCCGCTGCAGTTCCATTTTCCAAGGCGTTCAAACAACGTAAATTCACTTCGTCTAAGATATTTTCTAAGCCGCGTTCCTTTAAAAGGGCTAAAGCCGCACGGAAAGCAACGAATTCCTTCATTTTCGACATATCGATACCGTAGCAATCTGGGTAGCGAATTTGAGGAGCGGAAGAAACGATAACGATTTTCTTAGGGGATAATTTATCCAATAATTTCAGGATACTTTTCTCTAAAGTGGTTCCACGAACGATGGAATCATCGATAATGACCACTGAATCTACTTCTTTATGGATTACCTCGTACGTCGTGTCATAAACGTGCGCCACCATATCGTCGCGTTGTGCATCCGAGGTGATGAAGGTACGCACTTTCACGTCCTTCGAGATTAATTTCTCGACACGTGGGCGGAAGGTTAATAATTCTTCGAGTTCTTGTTCGAAAAGGATGCCTTCCATGATGGCATTCTTACGTTCTTTGGCCAAATGATCTTCAAGACCATCAATCATGCCTAGGAATGCTGTTTCTGCCGTGTTCGGAATGTAAGAGAATACCGTATTTTTCAGGTCGTGATGTACCTCCTCTAAAATTTGAGGGATCAATAATTGGCCTAATTTCTTACGCTCATGGTAGATATCTGGATCTGAACCGCGAGAGAAATAGATGCGTTCGAATGAACACGATTTTTGCTCTAAACGGTCGATGAACGGTACTTCATTTACATTGCCTTCGATGTCGATGATCAGGGCGTGGCCTGGAGTAATCTCCTTAATTTGATCGTAGGCGCAGTTAAAAGACGTCTTGATGGCTTGTTTTTCAGAAGCCACAACAGCCACTTCTTCATCCACATAATAGAAGGCAGGGCGAATACCCGCTGGGTCACGCGCCACAAAAGAAGCACCATATCCAGTCATTCCCACCATCGCGTATCCACCGTCAAAATCTTTGCAAGAACGCTCTAAAACGCGTTTTAAGTCAATTTCTTGGGCAATTATGTCGGATAATTCGGGGTTCTCGTATTGGTCTTTGTATTTGCCAAATTGGCGTTGATTCTCTTCATCCAAAAAGTGACCGATCTTTTCCATCACGGTAACGGTATCCACTTTTTCTTTCGGGTGCTGACCTAGGGAAACTAATTTATCGAATAAATCGTCCACATTCGTCATATTGAAATTACCTGCCATCACGAGGTTACGGCTTCTCCAGTTGTTTTGACGCAACATGGGGTGGCAGTTTTCGATCTCGTTTTGACCGTGCGTTCCGTAACGTAAGTGGCCTAAAAGTACTTCACCTGTGAAAGCCACATTTTCTTGCCACCAATCGGCGTCATGAACGGCATCAATACCGGTCTCGCGCTTGACTGATTTAGCTAGTTTATGTGCTTTTGCGAATTTCTTATTGATTTTTCCAAAAATATCTGCCACCGCTTGTGGCTCTACCGAACGGTATCTGGAAATGTAACGATGCCCTGGTTTTACGTTGATTTTGATATTCGCCACCCCGGCTCCATCTTGTCCTCTGTTGACTTGCTTCTCCATCATCAGATAAAGTTTGCTCAGTCCGTAAGTAGGTGTTTTGTATTTGTCTAGGTAGTGCTGAAAAGGCTTTCGTAGGCGGATGAGGGCAATTCCGCATTCGTGCTTAATAGAATCAGACATGGAAACGTGGGGCTATTTTGAAAATCAAGCCCAAAATTAGCCAAAATAAATGACCAATAAGCTGATTTTTTTATTTTTTTATCGACTATTTCCAAAGGTTTGTCAAGACCGCTGGGAATAAGAGAGATGCGATCAAAATCGCGGTTAAAAATCCGTAAGAGTAGATTTCAAGGGAAGTCAAATCCGCCCACAAACGGGTTTTTTCAGTCGATTTTTTGAAATACAATTGGAAGGGAATTTTCAAATAATAAAAGAGTGAAATGGCGGTCACTAAAATGGCGACAATGAGTAAAACGAGTAGCCCAATAGACGAAGTAGTTTCGTAGTTTGACCACAATAAACTGAAGTAGGTCGTCTTCGCAATAAAGGTTCCTGCGGGTGGTAATCCCACTAAAGCGATTAGTCCGGTTAACAGGAAAAAGGAAGGCAAGGGTTTCTCAGTACCCAGCCCAGCAAAAGACTTTACTTCGTCTGCACCGACCTCATCGATTAGATAAAAAACCAATAGGCTGGCGATGCTATACAAGAAACCATAAAATAGTATCGCATCCAATGCCTGAATCGGTTGGAAGAACCAAGCCATCGCTAAAAAACCGCCGTGCGCGATGCTAGAATAGGCGAGGAGACGTTTGGTCTTGTTTTGGCCTAAAGCTCCTATATTACCTACTACCAGTGTCAAGATCGCTAGAGTCGCTAATTCATTCACAAAAGAAACCGGTAAAGAAGGTAATAAACGCACGCCCACGAAAGCAATCGCCAGCTTAGGTGCAGTCGAAATCCAGGTCATCCAGGCAGCTGGTAAATTTTCCATGACGTCTGGATTCCAGGGATGAAAAGGCGCCCAAGACATTTTGAACAATAATCCTACGGCAAAAAGTCCCAAAGCAAAACCACGCAAATAGGGATTCGCTACCGAAATACCTCGCGAGAAATCCACACTTATAAAATCCAAAGTACCTGTTAGGCCATACAGAAGTGAAATTCCGTAGATAAACAGCGCTGAAGATCCTAAACCGAATAAAACATAAGGTAAACTAGCCCGAGAGGACTCTTTTCGAAGGCTTACTAACACATAAGTCCCCATCGACATAAATTCAATCGACAAGAATAAACTGAGGGCATTTGAACTTACACTGCTCAATAAGGCACCTAATAAAATGGAAAGGAAACCGGTCAGTTCTTCGAAGGTGAGGGATTTTTTGTGGATTTGGTTCATCAAAATGAGCAAAAATCCAATCCCTAAAATCAACGTATTGACGGCATTCGATCCTACATTCACTTCGAATAAGCCAGTCGCGAAGGAGCCCGTCAGGCCTAATTCAGATCGTTGAAAGCTGAGGGATAAGGCAAGCAAAAGGGGGATTTGGCAGGTGAAATAGCGCCAAGACGTGCTAAATTTTTCTGTTTTACCGTGTAAAAATAATTCAATCAACAGACTAAATAGGATCGTTCCCGCCACGATCAATTCAGGGATCGCCAGGTGTAATCCGGCCGTGATGGACTGGATTTTTTCTGCAAGCTGAGTGATGTTTGCGAACGATGACATAGCTAAAATTACAGTTTTTGGCTTAAATAATGAGCGGTTGGGTTGTTTTTCAGGCCTTTCATCTCCTCTGGTGTGCCTTGGAAAGTAATATAGCCCCCATTTTCGCCTCCCTCCGGACCTAAATCAATGATGTGGTCAGCGCATTTAATCACCTCCATATTGTGCTCGATGATCACCACCGAATCCCCTTGTTCTACTAAATCGTTCATAGCTTTTAGGAGCTTTTTGATATCGTGGAAGTGAAGACCTGTGGTAGGTTCGTCAAAAATAAATAAGGTCTTGCCTTTGTTCGGATTCCCTTTGCCTAAAAAGCTGGCTAATTTCACGCGCTGTGCCTCACCGCCGGAAAGCGAGTTCGAAGATTGCCCTAATTTGATATAGCCCAAGCCTACTTGGAAGAGTGGGTCGATTTTATCGGCAATGCGTGGTTGTTTCTCGCGGAAGAATTCCACGGCTTCTTCGACGGTTAAATCGAGGATTTCGGAGATATTTTTATCCTGGAATTTGACGTCCAAAATTTCCTGCTTAAAGCGGGATCCACCGCAAGATTCGCAGGGCAGCTTAATGTCCGCCATGAATTGCATTTCGATGGTGATTTCTCCCTCGCCTTGGCACGCCTCACAGCGTCCGCCTTCTACGTTAAAGGAGAAATGTGCGGGTTTATAGCCGCGGGCTTTAGCCACTGGTAATTCGGAATACAAGGCTCTGATCGCATCATAGGCCTTAATATAGGTCACGGGATTGGAACGAGACGATTTTCCAATCGGCTGCTGATCCACCATTTCGATGCTCGCAATTTTATTTGTGCTTCCCTTTATCTCGCGGAATTTCCCCGTTTCTTCGGTGCCTTGCTGCAATAAACGAAGCATGGCAGGGTACAAAATTTTCCTTATCAACGTTGATTTTCCAGAGCCACTGACGCCCGTCACGACAGTCATAATGCCTAAAGGAATCGCGACGTCCACATTCTTTAAATTATTCTCTGAAGCACCTGTGATTTCGATTTGGGCCAAAGGCTTGCGTCTGAAATACGGCACTTCAATGCGGTCTTGGCCACTGAGGAAACGCAAGGTATGGCTATCCGTGGTTTTGTCCGCCAAAGCCTCTGTCAAATTCCCCTGAAAGATCAAATTCCCTCCGTGACGACCTGCTTCAGGGCCTATGTCGATGATTTGGTCCGCGGCACGCATCACTTCTTCTTCGTGTTCCACGACGATGACTGTGTTTCCCATGTTTTTCAACATCTCTAACACCGAAATCAGTCGCTCTGTATCCCGAGGATGCAAACCGATGCTCGGTTCATCTAAAATATACATCGAACCTACTAGGGCGCTGCCCAGGGAAGTGGCTAATTTAATGCGTTGAAATTCTCCACCAGATAAGGTGGAGCTCAAACGGTTTAAGGTTAAATACCCTAAACCCACCCGGTCCATATATTCCAAGCGGTTGTTAATCTCGATTAAAATACGTCTGGAAACTTGCTGGTCGTGTTCGTTTAAAGCAAGATTTTCGAAGAAAGCTTTCGTTTTCGATAGGGGCCAAAGCACCAAATCGACTAAAGACGTTCCTGCAATCTTCACATAACCCGCATCCATTCTCAGACGCGAACCGTGGCATTCCGGACAATTCGTTTTGCCGCGGTAACGCGATAGCATCACCCGGTATTGGATTTTATAGGTCTCTTTTTCGAGGTGATCAAAAAACTGTGTCAGTCCAGCAAAATACTTATTTCCAGTCCACAATAACTTTTTCTCCGACACACTTAAGTCCTTGTAGGGACGGTGAATAGGGAAATCGAATTGAACCCCGTTGCGAAGTAATGGACTTAGCCACTCGCTCATTCGCTCGCTTCGCCAAGGTGCAATCGCTCCCTCATAGATGGATAAATCGTGATCTGGAAAAACCAAATCCGGGTCTAAGCCCAGGACTTTTCCGTATCCCTCACAATTGCGGCAAGCGCCGTAGGGATTATTGAAAGAGAACAAGTTTAAACTGGGCTCCTCAAAAACCATCCCATCTAATTCGAATTTATTCGAGAAGACATCCCGCTTCCGACCCTCGATTTCTATCCAGCATACGCCTTCTCCTTCGAAATAAGCCGTCTGGACGGAATCGCCTACACGGAATTGTGTTTCTTCATCGTCTTTCTTTGAGACCAAACGGTCGATCAAAATCGCGATCTCGGCCGGTTTTTTCGCGAGCTTTTGTAAATGAGCAGGATCCTCCACTAATTCCTCTAATGCAATAATTTCCTCTTGGAATTTTAGACGGGAATAGCCTTTCTGGATGAGTAATTGACACTCGTTTTCTAGGCTTCTGTCCTCGTGGTGAACGAGTGGAGCTAGAATCAGGACTTTCTTGCCATCGTTTTGGGCAATAAAATCCACGATATGGGAGACTGAATCTTTGCGCACTTCCTGTTCTGAAACCGGAGAAATGGTGCGGCCGATGCGGGCAAAAAGTAATTTTAAATAATCGTAAATTTCTGTCGTTGTCCCCACAGTAGAACGTGGGTTCTTTGTGTTGACCTTTTGCTCGATGGCAATCGCCGGCGAAACGCCTTTGATATAATCCACCGCTGGCTTTTCCATTCTCCCCAAGAATTGGCGTGCGTAGCTGTTTAGACTTTCCACGTACATTCTTTGGCCCTCTGCAAACAAGGTATCAAAGGCCAAAGACGACTTCCCCGAACCCGACAAACCCGTGATAACGACGAGTTCATTGCGTGGAATCGCCACATCCACTCCTTTCAAATTGTGCACGCGGGCACCTTTAATGATGATGTGCGTTTTCGGATCACAATTTTCGATGTTATGCTTAGCCTGTGGGGAGTTCATTTTACAAAAATATCCTTTAATTTTGGTAATCAATTTAAGCCAAATGAAAAAACTACTTTTATTCTTTTCACTCCTGACTTTCGTCGGAGTTTCGGATGCCATAGCGCAAGAACCGGTGGTCATTAAAGAGGAGGGAGCAGAGGGAGATCTGGACGTGGAAAAAGACGTGCGTGATTTGCCTTTTCGCCAACGCTTGAATTTTGGTGGAGGCATTAGCGGATTGAGTTTTGGAAATCCCACTAGTATCGGGGTTTCGCCTATGGTGGGTTATTCGCTGACGAATAATTCAATCTTGGGTTTTGGGCTAACGTACCAATACTATTCGGCGAATTATGGCTCTTTAGGCACCTATTCGAGTAATCTTTTAGGTCAAAAAATCTTTATTCGCCAACAAGTTCCTGCTTTGAGTCAAGTGATAGGACAAGCTTATTTAACCGGACAAGTCGAAAATTACAACAATCTTTCTAACAACACTGGAATCTCTTATTCTAATCCAGTCTTGGTAGGAGTGGGGATTGGTTCTAAAATCGGGCTGAATTTTAATGTCATGTATGACCTAAATTACACGGCAGGGCGCTCTCCGTATGGCTCAGCGCTAGTTGTCCAAATTGGCGGATTTTTCTTTTAAAATTTAAAACAATTTAGGCCTATTATTGGTCTTGTATATTAATGAGAATTTCTTAATTTCGAGTTCAATTTAAATTTTTATGTCAACGATAGCAGTAGAACCCTTATTGGTTGAGGATCCCAACCGTTTTGTGCTTTTTCCGATTAAGCACGATGATATTTGGCAATTTTATAAGAAGGCGGAAGCGTCTTTCTGGACAGCTGAAGAGATCGATTTATCTCAAGATTTAGCGGATTGGAAAAAGATGAACGATGGCGAGCGTCACTTCGTTTCACACGTTTTGGCATTCTTTGCTGCATCGGATGGTATCGTAAATGAAAATTTAGCGAATAACTTCTTGAAAGAAGTCCAATACGCAGAGGCGAAATGTTTCTATGGTTTCCAAATCATGATGGAAAACATTCACTCAGAAACCTATTCCCTTTTAATTGATTCGTATATCAGTGATCCTAGAGAAAAAGATCACCTTTTACGTGCGATTGAGACAATCGATTGCGTCAAGAAAAAGGCGGATTGGGCTTTGAAATGGATCGAATCAGACAATTTTGTAGAGCGTTTAATTTCGTTTGCAGCAGTAGAGGGTATTTTCTTCTCTGGTTCATTCTGCTCTATTTTCTGGTTAAAGAAACGCGGTTTAATGCCTGGTTTATCGTTCTCGAACGAATTGATCTCGCGTGACGAAGGTTTACACTGTGATTTCGCGTGTTTATTGTACGCAGATCACATCAATAATAAATTACCTCAAGAGCGTATCTATGAAATTATTCTAGAGGCAGTAGAGATCGAAAAAGAATTCGTAACGGTGGCATTACCCGTTTCATTGATCGGTATGAACGCGGAGATGATGTGTCAATACATCGATTTCGTGGCAGACCGTTTATTGGTTTCTTTAGGATGCAAAAAGCATTACAATGCAACGAATCCATTCGACTTTATGGAGATGATCTCGTTACAAGGAAAAACAAATTTCTTCGAGAAGCGGGTGGCAGAATACCAAAAATCAGGTGTTATGTCTGATAAGGAATCTATGTCATTCTCGTTAGATGAAGACTTTTAGTCTGTTGAAATTGCAGGAAAAAGCCTCGATGAAAGTCGGGGCTTTTTTTATGGCCAGCGATTATGGCCAACGTTCCAGGATCATGGGCAACACTAATCCGATGGTGATGCCTGAAATGACTTGGATGTAGGTCGTTTGCTTCCATTTAAGCACATAAAGCGACAGGATGGAAGTGGCAAGTATGAAAGCGACTACGACTAATTGGCCTATTTCTAGGCCGATATTGAAGGATAATAAAGGCGTAAATAGGGAACTTTCGGCACCCAGCAAACTTTGTAAATAATTCGAGAAACCTAGGCCATGGATTAGTCCAAAGAAGGCAACTACACCATACTTGTAGCGTTGCTCTGTCTGAATCAGATTACTAATGGAAGCGACTAAAATCGTACAAGGGATTAAAAATTCAACCCAGGTGACATTGACCTGGATCAAGTGTAAAGTCGCTAAAGCTAAGGTAATCGAATGCCCCAGCGTAAAAGCCGTAACCAGCCAAAGCAATTTTTTATAATCTGTCACCACGTAAACGCAAGTCAGTGAGAGAATAAACAAAAGATGGTCTAGGGCAGCCCAATTCAGGATATGTCCAAGGCCTAAAAAAAAGTAGACAGAAAAATTGCTCACAGCTCGTTGTTTATTGGCCAAAAATAGGGATATTCAAAGAGAAAATGGTAGACTTATTCTATGAAATTTGATTACATCATCGTGGGTGCGGGTACAGCGGGTTGCGTTTTAGCACATCGTTTATCGGATAATCCCCTACACCAAGTGCTTTTGATTGAAGCAGGCGGAGATTTCAGAGATCCGCGCATTGCCATGCCTTCGGCTTATGCATTGTTAAATCACACTTATTTGAACTGGAATTTTTTCACGGAACCACAGCCGCATTTGGGAGGTCGCCGGATTTACCAGCCTCGGGGAAAAACCGTGGGCGGCAGTTCTGCCATTAATTGCATGGCCTACATTCGCGGAAATAAAGCGGATTATGATCAATGGGCGGCTTGGGGTTGTGACGGTTGGTCCTACCAGGATGTGCTACCTTATTTCAAGAAGTCAGAGGATAACGAAGATTTTCAGAACGAATACCACGGTAGCGGTGGTTTGCACCGCGTGGCGAAGAATCGATATTTGACGGTTTTTGGGGATGCTTTTATCGAAGGCTGTGCCATGGTGGGAATTCCCGCAAATCCCGATTTCAATGGGGCGAAGCAAGTAGGAGCCGGTTTATTTCAGTTCAATATACAAGATGGAGAAAGGGCATCCGGAGCGAAAGCTTTTATTCAACCGGCACTTTCAAGAAAGAATTTACATATTCAAACCTCTTTCCAGGTCGCAGAACTCGTGATGCAAGGAGAAAAGGTAACCGGGTTGAAAGGCTATAAACTAGGTTCGAAGAAGCCCATCGAATTCGAAGCCTCCGAAGTGATTTTATCTGCAGGAGCATTCCAAAGTCCGCAAATCTTGCAATTATCCGGCATCGGCGATGCGGCTGAATTACGCGCGCACGGAATCGACTCTCGCCTAGATCTGAAAGGGGTGGGGAAGAATTTATCCGATCACTTGTTTGTGAATATGAATGCGCAAGCTAGTACGAAGGGGCAGTCGTATAATGTGGCTTTGGGGGTGAAAAACTACTTGGATTATACGTTTAAGAAACAAGGACCACTGGCTTCAAGTCCTTTAGAGGCCGCGGCTTTCTACGATTCGGTGAATCAATCGGATGTGCCGGATTTACAGTTTCATTTCTCTTCTGCGTGGGCTGCTGATATGTACGATTATAGTAAAATGCCGTTGAGCGATGGATTTACCATTCTGCCTACCTTGTTAAAGCCCAAAAGTCGAGGGACGGTTAGCCTGCGTTCTTCAGCCTTTCATGAGGCACCGGTAATCGATCCACGTTATTTGTCTGAGAAAGAAGACCTCGAAACCTTGAAGCGCGGAGTGCGCATTGCACGAGATATCGTGTTGTCTACAGCGTTTGACGGATTAAGAAAAGGATCGGAATTGAATTATCCATCAGGACCTTGGAGCGAAGAACTTATCGAAAAACATATTGAGCAAGCCACAGAATGCGTGTACCATCCAGTGGGAACCTGCAAGATGGGAACAGATGCGGAGGCAGTATGTGACCCTGCGACTTTACGCGTGAGAGGTGTGCAAGGATTGCGAGTGGTGGATGCGTCGATCATGCCCGATGTGATTTCGGGGAATACGAATTCCGCGGTGGTGATGATTGCGGAGAAGGCAGCTGATTTAATTTTGAGTAAATAAACCGCGCGAAAGCGTTTTAAAATAAAAAGAAAATGAAAAAAGTATTGATGCTACTTTGTTTTTTGGCACCCATGATCGGCTTCGGTCAAAACGAAGAATCCCTGAAAGAAGCGGAATTAAACCGGTTTAAGGTGATGGTGGCCAAAGATATCCCCGGATTGCAAGCTGTTTTACATCCCGATTTAGTGTATTTCCACTCAAGTGGAATGCAAGATTCAAAAGATACGTATATCGCCTCCATCGCATCGGGAAAATCGAGTTATGTAACGATAACTCCAGAGGAAATGCAGCATCGTGTTTATGGGAAGACGGGAATTAATACCGGAATCGTATCCATTTTGCAGCAAGCAGCAGATGGCGTTCAGACTACGATTCGCTTACGCTTCACAGATGTTTTTGTTTATGCGGATAAGCGTTGGCAAATGGTTTCTTGGCAGTCGACTAAATTAGTTCCTGCGCAAAAGCCGTAATTTTCTCGTAGATATACGCTAGATCCTCGTCCTCGATACAATAAGGGGCGAGGGTATAGATGGTATTGCCAAGGGGGCGCATCAAAATCCCTTGCTCTAAGAAGTAGCGGTAAATATCATCCCGGATGGAGTGTAAATAGCCATCCGTTTCTCCCGTTTCCACTTCCATGGCTAGAATCGTGCCGTAAATTCGTACATTTTTTAGAATAGAATGATTTTCCAGCGTGGCAGCGAAAGCACGATGACGAGATTCTACACGCGCAATAGACGTCCAGGTTTCTTCTTTTTCCATTAAATCCATACTCGCATTTGCTGCAGCGCAGGCTAATGGATTTGCCGTAAAAGAATGTGAATGGAACATCATTTTTCGGCGATCATCCGATAGGAATGACTGAAAAATAATTTCACTGCAAAGGGTTAAACCCATAGCCATCATACCGCCTGTTAGGCCTTTGGAGAAACAAACGATGTCCGGTTTTTCCTCCAAATAATCCATAGCAAACCATTTTCCTGTACGACCAAATCCGGTCATGATTTCATCTGCAATACAGAACATTCCCTTCTCATGTGCCATCCGGATCAATAAATCCAAGGTAGATGCCTCGTACATTTTCATTCCTCCCGCCCCTTGAATTAAGGGTTCGAAGATGAAAGCGGCATAGTCATCTGCGTTTAAAGAAGACATCGCTGTAAGGCAAGCTTCAGCGTCTTGAGGACTTGGAAGGAATTCCACTTCGAAAAGCATATCCTGAAAGGGGTCATTGAAAGAACTTGGCGCCCCTAAACTCATTGCCCCAAAGGTATCCCCATGGTAAGCATCCGCGAATGCGAGTATTTTTCTACGCTTCGTATTTCCTTGGTTGTGGAAGAATTGCAAGGCCATTTTGATGGCAACCTCCACGGCTGTGGAACCATTGTCTGAAAAGAAAACCCGTTCGAAATTAGGGGGCAAATGGCTCAATAAGCGTTCTGAAAGTCGAACGGCCGGTTCGTGAGTAAAGCCCGCGAAGATGACTTGTTCGAGCAGGAGAGCTTGTTCGTATACTTTTTGGGCTAAATACGGATGCCCGTGACCATGCGTATTCACCCACCAAGACGAAATCGCATCGATGTATTTTTTACCCTCCGTGTCAAATAGGTGGGCACCTTTCCCGCTCGTAATGGGAATCGAAATAGGTTCGATCTGGTGTTGCGTGAAGGGGTGCCAAACAACCGCCGCATCCCGAGAAGACAAATTTGAATTAGACATGGATTTTATTTGCATACGAAGCGATAATCGCTTCATTGATTTCTGATTCCTGATTCACGCGCAAAATAAGCGGCAAACCGGTGTGATTCAAAATAAACTTTTCGCCGGATGGATTTTCGGGTCCATTGAACACGATTCCAGCCATTGGAATTCCCTGTTGTTTTAAAATCTCGTAACTTAAAATCGTATGATTAATGCTGCCTAAATAGTTTTTACTCACTAAAATGACCGGTAAATTCAGGTGTTTGATGAGGTCTAGATTCGTCTGCTTATCATTTAATGGCACCATAATTCCTCCGGCTAATTCGACGATTATGGTTTTATCAGTGGGAATTTTAAAACGCTCCAGGGTGATCGTAATTCCATCAATTTCTGCTGCTGAATGCGGAGAAAGTGGTTGAGATAAGGCATAAGTGGACGGATGAACGGTGGCCGATGGAACCCAATTACGAATCCAAAAGGCATCTCCCGTCGCTATATCCCCAGATTGAACGGGTTTCCAATAGTCAGCTTTTAAGCCAGCCGTTAAGATGGCTGATGCGACTGTTTTTCCGATTTCAGTGCCGATTCCGGCGACGATAAACTGTTTCATTCCAGTGTTTTTATTAGTGATTCTATTTGTTCCTTTGTGTGGATTGCGCTTAACGTGATTCGAATACGTTCTTTGCCTTTTGCTACCGTAGGGAAAACGATAGGTTTGATGGCGAATTCGTTGGCGGAGGCTGCTTTGGCCCGCACGGCTTCGTTTCCTGTCACGAAGTAGGTTTGGATGGCTGTTTGGCTATCGCCCCAGGCGTCAGAATGGCAGTTGGCGCGGAAGAAAGCGATGTTTTCTTGCAGTTTTTTTCTGGCTTCGTTTTGGGAAGGCAAATAGTGCAAGGTGCTTAATAGCGCTGAAACGTGAGCCGGAGTGGGTGCCGTGGAATAGATGAAGGGTCTAGCGAAATTCACGAGGTATTCTTTGAGGGCCAAAGACCCTAAGACCACCGCTCCTGCATTTCCCCAGGCTTTTCCGAAAGTAATTACCCGAGCAAAAACTTCCTCAATAAGCCCCAATTCATACACCAATCCTTGCCCTTCACGACCATAAACTCCTCCAGAATGCGCCTCATCCACGATGAGTTCGGCCTGGTATTTATTTTTTAATTCGACCAAAGCACGCAATGGAGCCACATCGCCATCCATCGAATAAACCGATTCCACGACAATCCACTTGCGTGTTTCGGCGGGGTATTGATCTAAAAGATGAACTAAGTCATCCAAGTTATTGTGCTTGAAGATGCGACGTTCGGCTTTGGAAAGACGTAAACCATCAATTAAACTCGCGTGTAATAGTTTATCGCAGAAAATGACGTCGCCTTCTTGTGGTAGAGAGGAGATCAAACCGATGTTTGCGTCGTAGCCTGAACTAAAAAGCAAGGCGGCTTCTGATCCGTGAAAAGTGGCGCATTCTTTTTCGAATTGTTCGATTAAAGTTGAGTGTCCCGATATGAGTCGAGAACCAGTGGCGCCATTTTTGCGTGATTCTACGGGCAAAGCCTCAAAATCGTGTGCGATGGATGCTGCGAGCACCGGATCCGCTGCTAAACCCAGGTAATCGTTTGAGCAGAAATCCGTTCGGCCATCTAGTACGGATAATTGCCTGAATAAGCCCTCTTTACGACGGGATTCCAAAAGGTCAATAAGCTGCTGCTGAATGTTTTCCATAGATTCTTGTGCTGCAAAACTACGAAATAATCGCTGTGGACGTGTATTTTATCATTTAATTGATTTTGAAGCCCAAATTTTGGCCTAAAACCTTGACAATTCCCCGCGAATACCGTAGTATTGCATGTCGATTCTGACAATTCAACGAGTAAACGTCCCCTAATTTTCTCATTTGACACACATTCTGACAAAACTGTCTGTTGTCAATCTTAATTAATCATTCCCCCTTTATGGAAGATAAGCCTATCAAAAGAGTAAAAAAAGCACAAGAAGAAGATTCATCATCAAGCGAACGACCTAAGCGTCAACGAATTAAGAAGAGCAACGAAGAAGCACCTTTGTTACCGATGGGAAACCAGACTGAAGCATCACCTGAAGCGGAGGCACCTATCGAATACAAAGAAGTAGCAGCCCCTGAAGAATTCTTAGTCGATACTTCCTTCATTACCAGCACAGAAAATACCAAAGATGAGGTTTCTCCTACGGATGCGCCTGTCGATGTGGATAAATTACCTAAAGAAGAAGCACCTGCACCCGTTCACCACCACAAACCACGTTCGAATTACAACCAAGTCATCAAGGAATTAGATGGTTTGATCGAAAACGAGGGGGTGTTAGAAATTATGCAAGAGGGCGGATACGGATTTATGCGTTCGTCTGATTACAATTATTTGGCTTCTCCAGATGATATTTATGTGTCGCCATCACAAATCAAAATGTTTGGTTTGAAGACGGGAGATACGATTTTGGGAAAGATTCGTCCGCCTAAAGAGGGGGAGAAATATTTCGCCTTGTTGAAAATTGAGTCCGTAAACGGTAAAACGACGGATGAGATTCGGGACCGAATCAATTTTGAATATTTAACGCCTTTGTTCCCAGAGGAGAAATTGAACTTGTCTTCGACGCCGGATAATTATTCGACGCGTATTTTGGACTTGTTCGCCCCTATCGGTAAGGGCCAAAGGGGTATGATCGTTGCCCAGCCTAAAACGGGTAAAACGGTTCTTTTAAAAGACATTGCAAACGCCATTTCCCGCAACCACCCAGAAGTGTATTTGATCATCTTATTGATAGATGAGCGTCCGGAGGAGGTAACGGATATGCAGCGTTCCGTGCGTGCAGAAGTCATTTCATCTACTTTCGATGAGCAAGCAGAGCGTCATGTGAAAGTGGCTAATTTGGTTTTAGAGAAGGCCAAAAGAATGGTGGAATGCGGCCACGATGTTGTTATCCTATTAGATTCCATCACACGTCTTGCACGTGCCTACAATACGGTGGTTCCATCTTCCGGTAAGATTTTATCCGGTGGTGTGGATGCGAATGCGCTACACAAACCGAAGCGTTTCTTCGGAGCGGCTCGTAACGTCGAAAATGGCGGATCTTTAACCATCATCGCAACAGCCTTGATCGAAACGGGATCGAAAATGGACGAAGTTATCTTTGAGGAATTCAAAGGAACGGGTAACATGGAATTACAATTAGATCGCAAGTTAGCGAACCGTCGAATCTATCCATCGATCGATGTGACGGCTTCTGGAACGCGTCGCGAGGATCTATTGATGGATCCAGCGGTGCTACAACGTGTTTGGATCTTGCGCAAGCACATGTCCGACATGAATTCGGTAGAGGCGATGGAATTCTTGCAACAGCAAATGAAAGGTACGAGGAACAACGAAGAGTTCTTAGTGTCCATGAACAGATAAAAAGGAATCGCTAAAGGAATAGATAGTATCATGTCAAACATACAGCCAGTTTGGTTCATTGGGCACGGAAGCCCGATGAACGCACTGGCAGACAATCGCTTAATAGCCCAGAAAAACTTTATCGATGATACTGCAAGCTTGATCCATCTCCGCACCCGTAATGGTGAGGGGAGGAGCTAAACGGATTTTATTGCCGTGGGTCGGTTTAGCTAGCAATCCCTTTTTCATCAGATCTAAACAGATTTCCCAAGCCACGTGGCTATCTTCGTCGGTGTCGATTTCGATGGCACACAATAGGCCTTTTCCTCTCACGGATTTAATTAAGGCGGTTTTATCGCGTAGACTTTCTAGGAATGTCAGTAATTGCTGTCCTCTAATAGTCGCATTTTCGACTAAATCCTCATCTTCGATGATATCGAGGGCCACGTTCGTGACTGCGCAGGCTAATGGATTTCCACCATAGGTCGAACCGTGTTCACCCGGTTTGATGGTGAGCATAATCTCATCATTACAAAGAACCGCGGAGACCGGCATAAATCCGCCCGAAAGCGCTTTGCCTAACAATAAAATATCCGGATGCACTAATTCGTGGTGGCAGGCTAACCAGGCTCCAGTGCGTCCTAAGCCGGTTTGAATCTCATCAGCGATGAAAAGGACGCGGTGTTTTTTGCATAAAGCGGCCGCTTTTTTCAAATAACCCGGAGACGGAATAACGACCCCAGCTTCGCCCTGAATGGGCTCCACCATGAAAGCTGCCACGTTCGGGTTTTGTAACTTCTCTTCTAAAGCGGCTAAATCATTGTAGGGAATCCGACTGAAACCTGGAACAAAAGGTCCGAAGTTGTGATAGGACGATGGATCATTCGATGATGAAACCGCCGCAATTGTTCTCCCCCAAAAATTCCCTTCTGCAAATATTATTTCCGCTTGATTCGCCGGAACGCCTTTCACCTCATAAGCCCATTTACGCGCTAATTTGATGGCAGATTCGCCTGCCTCCACGCCCGTATTCATCAATAGGACTTTTTGGTAGCCAAACTTCTCCGCTAATTTCTTCTCCGTCGAACCTAAAAGATTCGTATGAAAAGCGCGGGAGCTGAGTGTTAAACGCGAAGCCTGTTCTGAAATGGCTTTGACCAAACGGGGATGGCAATGCCCTTGATTTACCGCACTGTAGGCAGATAGAAAATCCAGGTACTTTTTTCCCGTTACATCATACACATGCACCCCCTCACCGCGTTCTAAAACGACCGGCAGTGGATGGTAATTATGTGCTCCAAAATCAGACTCTAACTCAATATACTCTTGTGGGGTCATAGCAATTCGTAAATTCCCGCTACCCCTTGACCGCCACCTACGCAGGCCGTGACCATACCGTATTTTTGGTTGCGCAGACGCATTTCATTGAATAATTGAATAGACAATTTAGCACCAGAACAGCCCAGTGGGTGGCCTAAAGCAATGGCTCCTCCGTTCACATTCACGATGTTTGGATCGATATCGAGGGTTTTCATGACAGCCAAAGACTGTGCCGCAAACGCCTCGTTCAATTCAATTTGTTGAATATCTTTCAGTGTTAAACCCGCTTTTTTCAAGGCAATTGGAATCGCCTCTACTGGACCAATTCCCATCAAACTTGGTTCCACACCCGCTGTCGCGTAGGAAACCATGCGAGCGATAGGCTCTAAATGTAGTTCTTTGACTAATTTCTCAGAAACGACTAAAACGAACGCTGCTCCATCGGAAGTTTGGGACGCATTACCCGCGGTAACTGTTCCGCCCATCGCGAATGCCGGTTTTAACTTACCTAAAGCTTCGATGGTTGTATCTGCACGTGGACCCTCGTCTTGTGACACGGTCCAGCTGCGGGATTGTTTCTTACCTGATTTGGCATCGAAATAATTCTCCGTTACTTCAACAGGAACGATTTGTGAGGTGAATTTCCCGGCTTTTTGTGCTTCTAATGCTTTCATATGAGAAGCAAAAGAGAACGCATCTTGCTCGTCGCGTGTCACGTTGTATTTCTTACTTACTTCCTCTGCCGTCAGACCCATTCCGATGTAATAATCCGGATGTTCGTTCGCGATTCCGTAGTTCAAGACCGTTTTGTGTCCCATCATCGGTAACATCGTCATCGATTCCGTTCCTCCTGCAATAACGCAATCGGCCATGCCAGAAGCCACTTTAGCGGAGGCCAAAGCAATCGCTTCTAAACCAGAACCGCAATAACGGTTGATGATGAAACCGGGGACGTTTTTAGGTAGTGATAATAGGGAAATGTAGCGCGCCATTTGCATCCCTTGCTCGGCTTCGGGAATGGCGTTGCCCACGATCAAATCGTCTACACGTGCCGGATCTAAATTAGGCACTTGCTTCATGAGATGTTTAATGACTTCCGCCGCTAAATCATCTGGACGCATCGTTCTGAAACCTCCTCTTTTGGCTTTTGCAACTGCTGTGCGGTAACCTGCTATGATATATGCATTCATCTTCGTACGATTTAATTTCTGAGTGGTTTACCGCCACCTAATAAACTTTGGATTCTGTCCATGGTCTTTTTCTCGCCACATAGTGAAAGGAAAGCCTCTCTTTCTAGGTCGAGTAAATACGTTTCGCTCACGACTTGCGGAGCGTCTAAATCGCCGCCGCAGATCGCGTAAGCTAATTTATTCGCAATTAAGGCGTCGTGTTCTGAGATGTAACGTCCCATTAACATGCCTTGGATACCTGCTTTGAATAGGGCCAAACCTTGTTTTCCCTCCACCCAGACATCGTTGCGTCTCGCTTTTTGGACATATCCTGCGTCTGCTAAGGCCAAAGCCTCTCTTTTCGCCTCCGATATCACTTGGTTTCGATTCAGCACGATGCGATCCTGAGCACGTAAATAATTCATTTCTCTCGCCTCGTGCGCCGAAGTACTCACGCGCGCCGTTGCGATATTCATAAAGGCCTCTTGCAAACGGTTCAACTCCACATCGCCTGCGCGACGGGCATCGCCCATCCGCAACGCCATCTCTTTCGTTCCACCACCTGCAGGAATCAAACCGACTCCCACTTCGACTAAACCCATATATAATTCTGCATGAGCGACAATCTTATCTGCGTGTAAGTTGATTTCGCAACCACCACCCAGCGCCAACGTATGCGGTGCAACGACTACCGGAATGCCCGAGTAGCGTACGCGCATCATCGTTTCTTGGAACGTCGCGATCATGTTGTTGATGTCGTCGAATTTCTGTTCCATTGCGAACATAAACAACATCCCTAAATTCGCGCCGGCAGAGAATGCCTCGTTCGACTCATTTCCGATCACTAAACCTTGGAAATCTTTTTCCGCCGTTGCGATTGCCTCTTGAATGCCTTCCAGCACCCCTTGGCCCATCGTGTTCATTTTCGAGTGGAATTCTAATCCCAAAATGCCATCGCCTAAATCCATGATGTGCATATCGTCGTTCGACGCAACTGTCTTCGTAGGTTTTAAGATCTGCAAATTGATTTGCTTCTCTGCTCCTGCGATTGCTTGGTATTTTTTAGTCGCAATGTCGTAGAACAAACGCTTACCGCCCTCTACTTTGTAGAAAGAAGTATGGCCTGCTGCCACCATTTCCGTTACCCAAGCTGCCGGTGCAAGACCCTCGGCTTTCATTAATTCGATTCCATTTACGACACCGATGGCATCCCAGGTTTCGAAAATACCCATCTCCCAGCCAAAACCCGCACAAATCGCTTGGTCAATTTTGACTAGATCATCCGCGATTTCTGGAATGCGATTCGACGCATAACGGAAACCATCTAAGATGGTTTTGCGGTAGAATTCGCCGGCTACATCTTTTCCCGCTAATAAAAGCGCGAAGCGATCGGCTAGGTTATCGATCGCTTTCGAGCGATCCAATGTTTCAAAGTTGACTCTTTCCGCCGCGCGGTATTCAAACGTATGTAGGTCCAGGCTCAGGATGACCGTTTTGCCTTTTTCGTCTTTGGTTTTCTTGTAAAATCCTTGACCCGTTTTATCGCCCAGCCATTTGTTTTCCATCAAACGCTGTAACATCACCGGTAGGTTGAAAATATCTTTGCTTTCGTCGTTTACGAGCGCTGCTTTCAAATTGTTCGCTACGTGAACCGTCGTGTCTAAACCAACGACATCCGAAAGACGGAAGGTGCCTGACTTAGGACGACCTACGACTTTGGACGTCAATTTGTCGACCTGCTCTACCGTCAAACCTAATTCCTCCACGACTTTCATCGTCTGCATCATCGAATAAACGCCGATGCGGTTCGCGATAAATGCCGGGGTGTCTTTGCATAGAACGGCCGTTTTGCCTAATTGCGTTTCGCCGTAGCCTAACAAGAATTCGATTATCGCTTTGTCCGTTTTAGGACCTGGAATCACTTCGAATAAACGTAGGTAGCGAGGAGGGTTGAAGAAGTGGGTTCCGCAGAAATGTTTTTGGAAATCTTCACTTCTGCCTTCTGACATCAAATGAATCGGAATACCCGATGTATTCGAAGTGACTAAGGTGCCCGGCGTGCGGAACTTCTCTACCTTTTCGTAGAGCGATTGTTTGATAGCTAGGTTTTCTACGACTACCTCCATGATCCAGTCCGCTGAACTGATTTCCGAAAGGTTGTCATCGAAGCTGCCTAGCTTGATGTTATTTGCAAAGCCAGCTGCGTAGAGCGATGCGGGCTTTGCTTTTATAGTTTGTTGAAATGCGGCGTTAACGATTCGGTTGCGTACCGAAGGGTGTTCTAAACGAAGACCTTTGGCCTCTTCCTCTGGGCTCAAAGTCTGTGGTGCAATGTCCAATAAAAGGACCTGAACCCCAATATTTGCGAAATGACAGGCTATTCTAGAGCCCATAATTCCTGAGCCTAAAATGGCTACTTTTTTAATGGCACGATTCATATCTACGTTTTTAAATCTCGATGCGTAAATATAAATAAAAGGAATTATGTTATGCAAGCATACTAAATTTTATTTGCACAAAAAAAGGCGATCCCTAGGGACCGCCTTCCATGTAACGAGTAACGTAATTTTACATATAACTCTCCATCGGCTCGCAAGCGCAAACCAAGTTGCGATCTCCATAAGCGGAGTCGATGCGAGAAACCGTAGGCCAAAACTTGTTCGCCTTCACATACGCCAGTGGGAATACGGCTTTCTCGCGTGAGTAAGGACGATCCCAATCGCCTAATAAAACAGCTGATTGTGTATGAGGCGCGTGCTTTAATACGTTATTTGCTTTGTCCGCTTTGCCTTCTTCGATCTCGCGAATCTCAGCACGAATGCTCAAAAGCGCATCGCAGAAACGATCTAACTCGTCTTTGTTCTCAGACTCCGTAGGCTCGATCATTAATGTTCCAGCCACCGGGAATGAAAGGGTAGGTGCGTGGAAACCATAATCCATTAGACGCTTCGCGATATCTTCTGCTTCTACGCCTGCTGAAAGTTTGAATGGACGGCAATCCACGATCATCTCGTGTGCGCAACGTCCTTGTGAACCGGTGTAGAGGATAGGGAATTCTTTTTCCAAACGAGCCTTGATGTAGTTTGCGTTTAAGATCGCAATTTCTGTCGCAGTCGTTAAGCCTTTACCACCCATCATCGCGATGTAAGCATAAGAGATCGCCAAAATACTCGCAGATCCTACTGGTGCCGCAGAAACCGCACCCGAAGTTCCGTCATGTACGTGACCTGGTAAGAATGGAACTAACTGTGGCGCTACGCCAATAGGTCCCATGCCTGGGCCACCACCTCCGTGAGGGATACAGAAAGTTTTGTGCAAGTTCAAGTGACAAACGTCTGCTCCGATGCGCGCAGGGGAGGTTAATCCTACCTGTGCATTCATATTAGCACCGTCCATATATACTTGACCGCCATTTTCGTGGATGATTTCACAAATCTCTTGGATGGTCTCTTCGAATACCCCGTGGGTACTTGGGTAGGTGATCATTAGGCAAGAGAGATTTTCTTTGTGTTCCAAAGCTTTGGCCTTCAAATCAGCCACATCAATATTTCCGCTCGCATCGCAAGGAGAAACAATCACCTTCATTCCCGCCATAACAGCAGAAGCAGGGTTCGTTCCGTGTGCAGATGACGGGATGATCGCAATGTTACGGTGGTGATCGCCGCGAGAGGCGTGGTAGGCACGGATGGTCATCAAACCAGCGTATTCGCCTTGTGCTCCCGAGTTCGGTTGCATGGACATTTTCGCAAAACCGGTGATCTCGCTTAACCAATCGTTCAGTTCTGTTACCATTTGCTGATAACCCTTTGTTTGAGAAGCCGGCGCGAATGGGTGAATCTTGCCTAATTCTGGCCACGTCACCGGAATCATTTCCGTCGTCGCATTCAATTTCATGGTACAAGAACCCAACGAGATCATCGAATGAACCATCGATAAATCTTTTGACTCTAATGATTTCAAATAACGTAACATCCCGTGCTCGGAATGGTATTTATTGAAAACGCTATGCGTTAAGAACGTAGACGTACGCGTTAATGCCGCTGGGATGGCCCAAGTAACGTTTTTCTCTGAAGTTTTCGCTCCTTTTAATGTCTCGAAGAACGAGATGATTTCGATTACGTCTGCTTCTTGCGTCGTCTCATCCAAAGAGATGCTCGTCGTAGTCGCCGTGTAACGTAAGTTGCGTTCTGCTTTTTCTGCCAAAACTCGCAAGTCCGCGGTTTGCGCTCCCGTCTCAATCGTTAGCGTATCGAAGTGGTTTGTGTTTTCTAAGGTAAACCCTAGTTTGCGTAAGTTAACCGCTAATAATTCCGTTAATCCGTAGACCTTTTCGGCGATTTTCTTCAAGCCTGTAGGGCCGTGGTAGATCGCGTAGGAAGCTGCCATGATGGAAAGCAATACTTGCGCCGTACAGATGTTAGACGTTGCTTTTTCGCGGCGAATGTGTTGCTCGCGTGTTTGAAGCGCCATACGTAAAGCACGATTTCCTTCTGCATCCACCGAAACACCGATGATACGACCCGGAATATTACGCTTGTATTTTTCTTTCGTTGCGAAGAAGCCGGCGTGTGGACCACCAAAACCCATCGGTACCCCGAAGCGTTGGGAAACACCCACGACCGCATCGGCTCCCATTTCACCTGGAGGCGTTAATAAAGTCAAGGCTAATAAATCCGCTGCGACTACGACTTGTAAGCCGTTTTCTTTCGCTACTGCGATTAACGCGCTATAATCAAATACCTCGCCATTTGAAGCTGGGTATTGTAACATCATTCCATAGAAACGCGCGTCCGTCACGTCGAAAGTGCGGTGGTCGCCCACCACGATTTCGATCCCGATAGGTTCTGCACGCGTTTTTAATAAGTCGATAGTTTGTGGTAAGCATAAGTCAGACACAAAATAGGCTTCTGCGCTGTTGCGTTCTGCTGGACGTTGTCCATATAACATCGTCATGGCTTCCGCTGCTGCTGTTCCTTCATCTAAAAGGGACGCGTTGGCTAATTCCATGCCGGTAAGGTCGATGATCATCGTTTGGTAGTTCAACAACATTTCCAAACGACCTTGTGCGATTTCCGCCTGGTATGGCGTGTAAGCCGTGTACCAAGAAGGATTTTCTAAAATATTTCTCAAAATGACCGTCGGCACAATCGTGTCCGAGTAACCTAAACCGATGTGTGATTTGAAGATCTGGTTTTGGCCCATTACTGCTTTGAAATCACGCAAGAAAGCGAATTCTGATTTCGGTTCTGGCAAGCGAAGCCCTTGAGCTAAGCGAATTTTTTCAGGAACAGTTTGTTGAATTAGTGTCTCTAAGCTGTCTACGCCAATGGTTTTTAGCATGGCGGCTATATCAGCTGCTTCAGCATTGTTATGACGTAAAGAAAAGTCTTCCTGATAAGTGTAATTTGGGGTCATGAATGTTGAGAATTTGGATTAGAAAATCGCCACAAATTTAATCTTTTTTTAGCGATTTATATTTAGATTCTTAACTTCGCTTTCTTAAATTTTGTTTCAACAAATGAAAAAAACTAACATCTACGTTTTAGGGCTATTTTTAGCTACTAAATTAATCCCGATGAGCGCTATTGCTCAGGGAGATCCAGTTCCTTACGCGTTGTCTATTCGCGCGGATGATCTGAAAAAACACTTGACTTTTATCGCTTCAGATAGCTTGAAAGGTCGTAATACAGGTTCGCCAGAGCAAAAAGTGGCCGCGAACTACATTGCAGACTCATTTAAGAAATCAGGCATTGCGCCAGTGAATGGTTCTTATTTCCAAAAAGTGGACTTAGTCAACCGCGCATGGTCTAACGTTTTTATTTCTGCCAAAGGAAAGAAATACGAATACCTAGGCGAAATGATGGCCAATGCCTTAGCGCCTGTTTCGGCTAATTCGAAATTTCCGGTTGTATTTGCTGGCTTTGGAGTACAGCAAGGTGGCTACACGGATTTTGACAAATTAAATGCTAAAGGCAAATACGTATTAGCTTTCGAAGGCGAAGCGAAAGACGCTGCTGGTCTTTATGTACTTTCTGGTTCAAAAGATCCATCTGTTTTCGGAAAAGGCGATGGCTGGAAAGAAAAATTAAAGCGCGCACAAGCGGCTGGAGCGAAAGGTTTGATCTTGATCGCGGATCGCGATACGAAAGCTTTTGGCAACCAAGTACGTCAACGTCAAGTGATGATGAAGCGTTTCGGAAACGAGCGTATGGCATTCGCTGATGCAGCTTCTGCTGCAAACGAGGCTCCCGTATTGTTAATTTCTTCTGAGGCTGCTGCTGAAATCTTAGGCACGACCGAAGCGGAATTATTAGCTTACAAGGCTTCTTTAGCGTCTGAGAAAAAATCGGTTGCCTCGAAATTCAAAGCAGCTCCTATCGAAGTAACCATCGAAAGAACAGAGAAGCCAGTTGATACTTATAATGTTGTAGGTTACTTAGAAGGAACAGATAAGAAAGAAGAATTGGTTGTTTTAACAGCACACTACGATCACATCGGTGTTTCTGCCGATGGCCAAATCAACAATGGCGCAAACGACGATGGTTCTGGAACCGTGACGGTAATGGAATTAGCAGAGGCTTTCGGTAAAGCAGCGGCAGAAGGAAAACGTCCACGTCGTAGTATCTTATTTATGACGGTAACGGGTGAGGAAAAAGGACTTTTGGGTTCTGAATGGTATGCAAATCACCCTTTATTCCCATTAAAGAACACAGTCGTAGATTTAAACACAGATATGACTGGTCGTTATGATGACGAGCACAAAGGCAAGCCAGATTACATCTATGAGATTGGTTCTGATAAATTATCGTCTCAATTACGCGAGGTGTTAATCGAACAAAACAAGAAGCATGTAGGTTTAGAATTAGACTTCCGTTTTAATGACCCGAACGATCCGAACCGTTTCTACTACCGCTCGGACCACTATAACTTTGCTAAATTCGGTATCCCCGTGGCATTCTTCTTTAACGGAGTGCACGACGATTACCACATGCCAGGTGATGAGGTAGATAAAATCGAATTTGACCAAATCCAAAAAGTAGGCCGCCTTGTGTTCTACATGGCTTGGGAAATTGCGAATAGAGAGCAGCGATTGGTTGTTGACTCTAACAAACCGTAATTTGCAGAGTGATTTTAAAGCACAAAGCATAAAGAATAAAGCACAAAGTTTGAATAAAAAAGGGGACCTCGGTCCCCTTTTTTATGTATTTAGAAATGTTTCATAAACATATCCCCGGAAGGGATTCCATCTTTATTCTTTAGGCTCTATGCTTTAATCCTATCGTTTATTATTTGTGCTCTATGCTTTATTCTTTAATCCTTCTAATTTTTCTCTAAAGGATATCGCGCGCATTTTTGCTTCCTGAATAAACTCATTCTCTTTCACATCACCGATCACCGCATCAAGTTCTGCTGCGTTTCCGAACATGGCTAAGCGGAACGGATCCTCATAGTCTTTTGAACGAGATCGTTCGATACCTGCCGTTAAGAAATCAGCGGTAGCTATGGCGCGATCAATCCAGTCTGGAATATTTTCGAACGCTGAAGGGTTGATTTGTAATAAACCATTTAAGGCATTTTCGAATTTCTGCTCTGGGTACAGCGCCGCTTGTTTTTCGTAGAATTCGTGTACCTGTTTCCAGCGAGTGATTTGGCCTGATTTGACATTTTCTTTCATCTCCTGTATGACGCCGGATGGAATTAATTGTCCACCTAGATTTTCCCAAACTTGAATGGCTGTAGCATTTTTTAAGGTCGCTTGTAAAAGCGCCGATGGAGAAGCGGTAGGGTGGCGCTCGGAAGTGGCTAACCATTCTTTGGCCGCATGATAATATAACAAATTATGGAAGATCTGGTAGGCTTTATGAGCCTTAGCGATGCGCGTTCTACGTTTCGTGTTCTCGATGCCTGTCGCGTAAACGGCTAACGGATTCGAAGCGTTTGCTGGGTCATTTAACCAGGCTTTGCCATCTCCACCGCCTAATGAATCAGAAACCCATTTCTCTAATAAGTTGATTCCTTGCAAGATTTCCGAAACCGTGTCTGGCGCTAGGAAATCAAACTCGAGCAACATGTCTTTGTCGGTTCTTTGATCTCTAGCTGCGAATTTCCAGGCATTACGAGCTAGGGCATACATGTTGTATTGGAACCAGTAGCCTGCGATGATTAATAATCCGCCTTCGGAATCATCGTTTCCAATGAGAGAGAAGGGTAGTGGATTGTGGATTTCGCCGGGGTAATTTCCTTTCGAAATGAGGTTAAAGGAGGCGAACTTCGAGTTGTGTTTTAGGGCCACGGATAAGCCAGGCCAAAAACCACGTCCCGCCTGCAATTCCCCGTCCGCTCCACGTGAATTGTGGTTGGAACCGAGGGTGGCGCCAGCGGCCATATTGCTTTGGCCTTTAACGATCGCTGCGCACAAGAACGAGTTGTTGTGGTGCTGCTCGTGGGCCGGAAAAATGAGGGCATTTAAAACTTCACAACAAGAGATAGTCGAGTTACTTCCTAAGAATGAGTTGATCAAACGCGCGCCGTATTTTAATTGCGAATGCGCCGCTAATATAAAACGAACGGCTTTTACGCCATAGAAAATCCGGCAACCTTCGTGGATGATACCGTTCACGATTTCGCAGCCTTCGCCTATTTGGGTAGAGGCCTCTGCGTTCGAGATGATGGTTAAGTTCTTTAATTTATTCGCGCCTTTGATATAGGTATCGGTACCCATGTTGACGTCTTTAATGATCCCCGTGTTTTTGATGACGGTGCGATCGCCGATTTGGCCGTAGAATCCGCGTTTAGATGAGAATTCTTGGATGGTCATTTCTTTGTACTTCGCTTGTAATAAAGTGTCATCGCGGTCTTGGGTCCATAAGAAAGCATCTGCCGGTTTCATGCCCACGAATGGAATCACCTTGCGGCCTCCATTTTCATTGCCTAATTCCATCCAAATTCGGATGCGCTCTTCTTCGCCTTTCTTTACGATACCATTGCCAAATTTCGCCGTCGCCGTCGTCGCTAATTCGTTCACTTGGAGGATCATTACTTCGTTTCCGATTTGGTAATGAGACAATAAATTCACGCGGTCGATCGCTACGTTATCGCCAAAATCGCACGAAATCAAGGTGCTATTATAAAGCCCTACCGGCATACGTAGGTTTTTAAATTCTAGGTAGCAGCTTTCTAAAATACCGATGCGGTTAATGCCAAAAAAACGGCAATTCTTCACCAAATAGGGGTTGAAACCCTCTTTCACCCACACATCCTTCCAATTCTCCGCTTCGTTCAGATTCGCCTCTAGGATACTAATTTCACGCGGTGCTAAAGCTCGGTAAGCTGCAAGGTCTAACGTGGCATTGCGAAGGTCAAATTCGCCCGCGCCTTCTTCTAAATAGGCAGGTGTCACAAAGTCGAATCCGAGTTTTGAAAGGGGTTTTTTATCGATTCTATTCATATTTCATAAAATTCAAGGGGCAAATCATCCGGGTCCGCGATAAAGGTAAATCGCTTCCCGGTGAACTTATCGATGCGAATGGGCTCCGATGTAATGCCTTTTTTGGTCAATTCCTGCACCGTCAAGTCCAGGTTGTTTACTTGAAATGCCAAATGCCGCAAACCACAACTTTCCGGCCTCGAAGGGCGAGCTGGCGGGTTCGGGAAAGAGAACAATTCAATCACATAGTGATCGTTCAGCGCTAAATCCAATTTATACGAATCGCGCTCCGCACGGTACACTTCTCGGATGATTTCAAGTCCTAAATCCTCCGTATAGAAAGCCTTAGAACGCGCATAATCCGAGCAGATGATGGCGATGTGGTGGACGCTATGTAATCCTAATGAGCTCATTTTTTGATAGAAACAGCGATTTTAGAGTCTGCGGTTCCATAATAGAGGAACCATTTTTCTTTGAAGGGCACCAGGCCCTCTACAAAGCATACTTCGTTTACCTCCCCCAGTTTTTCATAGGGCTGGTTAGGCCAAATAAATGGCTCGTTTGTCCTGGCAATCACCTTATACGGTTTCTGTGCATCGAATAAAACCTGTCCGGCCGCATACGTAAATTTAGGGAAGCGCGACTCGTTATAATTCGCCGCGTTTGAGCTGTTGTAGATTAACAAAATGCCTTCTTTTTGTAGCAATGCGTAAGGCCCAGGTTCCACTAAACGGCTGTCAAAATAGCCAGCGCGTGGTTTTAAAACAGATAAGCGAACATTCGTTTCTGCATTTTCTAAGATTTCCCAATGACGTAAGTCTTTCGAAGTGGCTAAGAATAAGTCGGTGTCGCCGAAATACATATAATAGAGTCCATTGATTTTTTTGGCCACGATTCTAGCGCCTTTTTGAACAGATACTAGGGCCCCCGATTTTGACCAGGTATTCAGGTATTTTTCAGATGTAAAAAGAGGTCCTATTTTCTCCCAGGTTTGTAAGTCTTTTGAAAACGCCCCACAAAGTCGTGCGTATTTGCCGTCGTAAGAAGTGTAGGTGAGGAAATAAGCCCCATCCTCTGTTTCCACGATTCGAGGGTCTTCGATGCCGCCTGGCCATTCAAAGCCACGGAAGGCATCAGTAGCCGGAAATAAAATGGGTTCTTGGCTTTTTTTGAAATGGATGCCATCTGCGCTGGTGGCTAAACCAATGCGGGAAGTTCCAAGTGAATCTTGTGCGCGATAAAGCAAATGAACGAGGCCATCGCGAACAAGGGCCGTGGGATTTAAGACGTTTTTGTTTTCCCAGCCTACTTTTTTCCCGGTGATGGGATCGAGGAAACGCGCTTCAAGGGAGGGGGAGAGAATCGGATTTTCAGCGTCAGCCTTTGTGAATCCGGTCAGCTGCCAGTTTTGAGCAGTGGCTGAAAGCGATAAGCTTAAAAGCACCCAACTTATGATTCGTTTCATTTTCGACTCGATTTAGAAATCTAAATTACGAAAAAAGAACGAAAGCTACCGGTAATATAGTACAAGGAAGGAGTGTTATTCCTTGAAGATTTTGTCTTCTATTCCTTGGTTAATGACGTAGTTCGTAAGAGACAGGCGAATTTGGCCGGTTTTGCGCGTATTTACCGGTGCGACCGCGGTGCGGTTGATATCGACTACGACGCCTTTCGGGATCTTGAATTTTTTTACGTCGACCGTGATATTCAATTCGGATGGAAGGCCAAAAGCTTTTTCAGCACCATATACATAAGTGGAAAGTACGGTTCCGTTGCTACGAGAGGTGATTTGGGATTTTAAAATCAAATCTAAGGTAGGATCGACCCAGATTTTCGCTAACACGATTTCGCCTGAATCGTCCGTGGGCAATAAAGTAATTGACTCTGTTCTTACGCCATCAATAACCTCGAAACCGGTGAATAAAGCATTGTAAGCCGCTTTGTTCTTTAGTAGGGCAGTTAAGTCGGTGAACCCTTTTTTGGGCAAAATTGCAATCCCTTTAGTAATCATTCGGAATTTTTCCGGCTGCTTGAAATAAATCGTCGCCTTCGCCGGCATAATTCTAACTAGCGGAATGTCGGATTTAATCTGTGCATCGACTTTGTAATCACGCACCTTATTCATTCGGGCCAAAACCTGCACCACCGTCTTATTCGCATCTTGTGCGAAAACAGAAAAAGAGAGTAATAATAAGAGGATGCGCATCATGATTGAATGTCTTTGCGGTGAAACGTATATAACGAAACGGAAATCAACACCACATTGTGTGCCACTAAAACGCCTACGGATCTCCATATCGCCGAAAGCGGCAAGGGGTCTTCAAAGAATGAACGCCAAGAAGCCATGTGCGTTGTAAATAAATATGGTTTAATCGGATCAAAAACGCGCACGTCCAAGGTTCCGATAATCGTAAACAGCAAGATAACGGACATCGTCGCGACGATAGGTCCGATGGAATTGTCCGTAAAACAAGACAAACAAATGGACAAGGAACTCACCGTAAACAGCGCTAAAAACGCCACCGCAAATCCACCCAAATACCGCCAATTCACATCTGCTTCCTGCAAAATCACTAATCCATCTGAATTCAACACCATCATATCCCCCGTTCCGAAAAGTAATTTCCCGACCACCACCGACATCACACCCATCCACAAAATGACGATTAAGGTATAGATGCCTCCGGCAATAAATTTGGATAATAGCAGTTGAACGCGTGAAATGGGTTTTGTTGCCAGCATACGAATGGTGCCCATCGCCGCCTCTCCAGAGACCAAATCGCCGGTTACTAAGGCGACCAGGAGAGGAATTTGGACTAATAACATTTGTAGAATGATGAAAGCGACCAGATTTCCATTCAATACGTTGCCTTCAAAGGTCAAAGTCTGCTCGAAAGAAGCGGTCACAAAGGAGATGATGGACATTCCATCTGCTTTCAACGCAAACTGGATGACGCCCACTAAAACGGTGATGGCCGCGAGCCCCAAATAGCTTCGGGGCTTCAGCGCAATCTTGATAATTTCGTTATAAATGCTGTTGAAAAGGATCATTGGGATACGATTTTAATGAAATAATCCTCCAGCGTACGTTTCGCCTCTAGACTGTATATTTCGATGTTTTGTTCAACGAGAAGTTTCGTCAAATAGGGGATTTCCGATTTTTCTATCGGGAATTGAATAGAAGAGTCTCCTACATTATCCCACAAAAGGGTGGGTTTCCAGGCTAATAAGACATTTTTTGCGGCTGGCATCGGACTTGCCTCCAGACGTAAAATAAGGTTTTCGCCGTTCATCAGATCACTCACATTTCCCTCCACGATCGACCGGCCTTTATTAATGATGACCATTCGATTGCAAATCAGTTCGATTTCTGCCAAATTATGAGAGGACAAAAGCACCGTTTTATTTTGCTCATTTTTCAGTCGCAAAATCAAGTTTCGAATATCGATAATCCCTTGAGGATCTAAGCCCGTGGTGGGTTCGTCTAAAATGATGAGGTCGGGATTGTGTAAGAGCGTTTGGGCGATGCCTAAACGTTGTTTCATCCCGTGGGAGAAGCCTGCAAATTTATCTCTTTCACGGCCGCCTAAACCCACGAAGTCTAACATTTTGTAGATTTCTTGCTTGCTAGAAGGCTTTCCGGAGATGCGGGAGAAAATCTCCAAATTTCGGTAAGCCGATAAATATTTATAGAAATCTGGTTTTTCAATGATACTCCCGATGCGTCCTAAAATGGATTCCCTGTGGGTGGTGATGGATTCGCCAAAAATCTCGACCGTCCCGCTGTCCGGTTTAATTAATGAATTCAAGCAGCGAATGCTGGTGCTTTTACCAGCGCCATTAGGTCCTAAAAAACCAAACACATCGCCTTTGTAAACAGAAAAACTGACGTCTGAGACGGCTTGGAAGGAACCAAACTTTTTAGATAGGTGGCGGACCTCAATAATTTTTTCAGGCATATCTTTCAAACACCCAAAAACCGAAAAAGGTTTTATTTTTTAATTAAAGAGTGAGTGAGTGGCGCGAAAGGTTTAAAATGTCCATATTGAGCCGTAAAATAAATATTACAATTTAATAATGAAAAAATTATATAGCATTGTGTAGTAGTGTGGAAAATTATTTCTAAATTTTAGCATTGCAAGTTAGTGACTGCCTGTCAGTTATTGGCTTATTCACTCAAACCTTTTATTTATATGAAAAACAATTTCTACGTAAGCAGAGTGGTCTTTCTACTGGCCTTGATGCTCACCTTATCCTGGGTGGCATTCGGTCAAGACCGAAAAGTTGCGGGAACAGTCTCAGACGCCAAGGGCGGAGGGATTCCCGGAGTTTCTGTGGTGATTAAAGGTACAACGACCGGTACCACTACGGATGTGAATGGTGCATTTAGCCTAAATGTGAAAGGTAATGCAGATTTAATCGTTTCCTCAGTGGGTTTCAAATCCGTAAGTGTTTCTGTAGGAAACAGAAGTTCTCTAGCGATCACCTTAGATGACGATGTAAGTCAATTAAACGAAGTCATCGTGACTGGTTACGCGTCTCAACGTAAAAAAGATATTACGGGAGCGGTAACGGTTGTAGGTGCGAAAGAATTGACGGCGGTTCCATCCGCTTCATTAACTCAAATGTTACAAGGTCGTGCGGCCGGTGTGACGGTAGGTAATGATAACTCCCCTGGTGGAGGAACGATGGTGCGTATCCGTGGTTTTGGTTCGATTAACAATAACTCTCCACTGTATGTGATTGATGGTGTGCCTACACAAGGAACCCTAAACCAGATTAACCCAAGTGACATCGAGTCGATGCAGGTATTGAAAGATGCGTCTGCAGCGTCTATCTACGGTGCGCGTGCAGCGAATGGGGTTGTGATCATCACGACAAAACGGGGTGGCGAAGGCGAGCCTAAGATTAATTTTGACATGTATACGGGTATGCAAGATGTAGGTAAGACTTTAGATCTTTTGAACACAAAAGAATTAGGTCAATATTACTACGAATCGGAGATTGGTGCGGGAAAACCTGCAGGAACTTCTCCATCAGCGCAATACCGTTTTGGAGCAGATGGATCTCAAACGATTGCGGATTATATCTATCCAAACGTGTATGGTGACCTTCCTTCAAACTATACCTATACGAATGATATTGCCGATCCAGCTTTAGGTAAAACGGCTTTCAATATCACAAAAGCAAATAAGGCGGGAACGGATTGGCAACACGAGATTTTTGGCCCAGCTAAAATCTCTAACTTCCAATTAGGCGCTACAGGTGGCTCTAAATATGGTAAATATGCGATCTCAGGTAGCTATTTTGATCAACAAGGTATCTTGAAATATACAGGTTATAAGCGTTACTCGGTTCGTGCAAATACCGAATTCAAGAAAGGTAAATTGACTTTTGGGGAAAACTTTACGGTTTCTTATGATGAAAGAATCGGTGTGCCTGCAGGAAACAACAATGAGTCTAATCCAATATCGTTTGCGATTCGTATTCAGCCGATCATTCCCGTATTTGATATCACTGGCGGTCCCAAGGGCTTAGGTGGGACGAATACATCAGACTTAAATGGTTTTGCGGGTTCTCGTGGGTCTAACTTAGGTAATGCACCTAACCCGCTAGCACGTCAATGGAGAGAGAAAGATAACCCAGTTAGAGCTTCTCATATCTTCGGTAACGTGTTTGCGGAAGTAGAAATCATTAAAGATTTGAAAGCGCGTACTAGTTTAGGTTTTGAATACAATAATTATAACCAGTCAGCGTATTTAAACCGCGATATTGAAGCGGCTGAGCCTCGCGCAGCGAACTCACTAACGGTATCTAACTCCTACGATCGTGCGATTACTTGGTACAATACCTTGAACTACAACAAGACATTGGGTGATCATACAGTGAACGTGTTAGTAGGTACGGAATCCGTTTCTACGTATGGTTTCGGTTTCAACGCGGCTCGTTCTAACTTCGCTTTTGATGATCCGTCTTATCGTTATTTAAATAATGGTTCTGCGGCGGGTCTTTCTAATGCAGGTTCAGGTGCGTCAGTCACTGCTTTATTCTCACAATTCGGTAAAGTGAACTACTCTTACAAGGATTTCTTATTAGCTGACTTTACGATCCGTCGTGACGGTTCATCTCGTTTCGCTTCCGCTTATCGTTATGGAGTTTTCCCTGCATTCTCTGTGGGTGCTCGCTTAACGGAATTAGCCTTTATGAAAGACTTGACGTTTATCAACGATTTGAAAGTACGTGGAGGTTGGGGTAAAACGGGTAACCAGTTAATTCCTAACGTGTACAATGCATATACCTTATTTACGCCAAATCCAGATAACAACGCGTACGATATTGGTGGTTCTGGTAATGCTATTTCGGCAGGTTTTGACATTGCACAATTTGGTAATACAGCGGGTCGTTGGGAAACGAATACTTCGACAAACATCGGTTTTGATGGAACGTTCCTAAACAGCAAATTAGATGTTACTTTTGACTGGTATACACGTACTACATCAGATATGTTAACGCAAGTGCCTATTCCTAAGACGGCTGGTTCTGCTACGATTCCTTATGTGAATATCGGTGAAGTGAATAACACGGGTATTGACTTGAACGTAACATACCGTGATCGCATTGGCGATTTCCGCTATAGCGTTTCAGCGATGTATTCTCAATACAAGAACAACGTGGTTAAATTAAATGATGACCCTAACGCGACGGTATTTGGATTCTCTACCCGTCTTCCTGCAATTTCTGTTACTAAAGCAGGATTACCCATTGCTAGCTTCTACGGTTATATCGTAGATGGTGTGATCAAGGATGATGCGGAGGCAGCAGCTGCCCCTAAATTTGGAACCTATACACGAGCAGGAGTATTTAAATTCCGTGACGTAAATGGGGACGGTGTGATTACAGCCGCTGATAAAACAATTATCGGTAATCCTCACCCTGATTTCTCTTATGGTTTAAATCTTACATTAGGATACAAAAACTGGGAGTTAACAGCGTTTGCGCAAGGTGTTCAAGGAAACGAATTGTTTAACTACCAGAAATACTGGACTGACTTCAATACATTCCAAGGTAACCGTTCGAAAGATATGTTATACAACTCTTGGAAGAAGCAAGGTGACGTCGCGTTATTGCCTCGCTTGAACTCTCAAGATGGTACATCGCAACAAATCTCGTCTTACTTTGTAGAAGATGGATCGTACATGCGTATCAAGAATATCCAATTAACGTATACGGTACCTAAGAATTTATTGGGTAAGATTAAGTTAAGCAGTGTGCAAATTTATGTGCAGGGTCAAAACTTATTCACCTTCACGAAATACAAAGGTTTAGATCCAGACGTGAACTTAAGAACATCGGGTAATGATAACCAAGATATCCATATGGGTATCGATGAAGGTGGGTTCCCAGTGGCTAAATCATATAATGTAGGTCTAAGAGTTGGATTTTAATTAGAACAAAATCAGATATAAAAAATGAAAAAGTTAATCATCATCAGCGCTTTAGTAGCGACCGTCGGTATCAACTTTTCTTGTACAGATAATTTCTTTGAAATCGAGCCTCAAGGTGCGGCTTCTTTGACATCATTAAGTAACAAGAATGGGGTGAATGCCTTGTTAATTGGAACTTACTCCCTAATGGATGGGGTAGGGGCAGGAAATACGGGACGTCAGTCTACGATTTCAAACTACGTTTTCGGAGGAATTACCTCGGGAGATGCAGTAAAAGGAACGGATATTGGTGACCAGCCAGAGCAAGAGTATATTGAGCAATTCAACTGGTTATCAGATAACACGTATTTCTTAGGTAAGTGGCAACACACTTATGATGGAGTGGCGCGTGCGAATGAGACAATCTTGTTAGCAAAAAGCACCGACGTGAAGGATATGACAGATGCGGAAAGAGCTCAAGTAGTAGCGGAAGCTCGTTTCTTGCGTGGTCACTACCATTTCGAAGGTAAAAAGATGTGGAACAATGTTCCGTATATCGATGAGACGATCTATAAAAGAGACGATCCTAACTCGACCAAGATTCCAAATGATAAAAACATCTGGGCTAACATCGAGGCAGATTTCCTAGAAGCATCGAAGGTTTTACCAGCCGTACAATCTCAAAAAGGTCGTGCCACGAAGTGGGCAGCTTTAACCTACTTAGCGAAGGCGTACATTTACCAAAAGAAATGGGCTGAGGCTAAGACTATTTTGTTAGATGTATATGCTAACTCTGGCAAGAAATTAATGCCTAATTACCACGACAACTACCGTAATATTACGAACAACAATGCAGAATCTATTTTCGAAGTAGAATTCTCTGTGAATGATGGTTCTACGGGAAATAATGGTAATGCAGGGGATAACTTAAACTGGCCTTACTCTGCGAACTCACCAGGTCGTGGATGTTGCGGATTCTACCTTCCATCTCAAAACCTAGTGAACTCATTCAAAACGGATGCAGATGGTTTACCATTAATCGGTTCGAAAGCAGACGGTACAGATGATACGTACAATACAGTGGACGTTCCTAATGACCAAGGTTTAAAATCTAACGTAGCTTTCGATTTAAAGAAAGATGTACCAGTAGATCCACGTTTAGACTGGACAGTAGGTCGTCGTGGAGTTAAATTCTTAGACTGGGGTGTGATGCCAGGATACGATTGGATTCGTAACCAAAACTACTCAGGCCCTTACATTGGTAAAAAATGGATGTATTATTTAGCAGACGAAGGTAGCTCGACTCACTCGACTAACAAGCGTGCGGTGAATAACAACTACCGTTTATTGAAGATGTCTTCGGTGATTCTTTGGTTAGCGGAATGTGAAGTTGAATTAGGAAATTTAGCTTCTGCTGAAACCTATGTTAACTTAATTCGTAACCGGGCTAAGACAGGTTCTGTACAAGATGCTTCGGTTACCTATGCGGTGAATCCATATCCGGCTGGTACGTTTGCAGCTAAAGGGGCGGATTATGCTCGTAATGCTGTTCGTATGGAGAACCGTTTAGAGTTCGCGATGGAAGGTCACCGTTTCTTCGACTTAGTTCGTTGGGGAATTGCAGAGCCTTACTTGAACAAGTACCTGAAAGAAGAGTCTGTCAATGGTACAGATGCGGCTGGACGTACGTATAACAAGCGTGGTTACTTAGTCGGAAAAACATTCAAAGCGGGTCGCAATGAATATTTCCCTCTTCCTAACGACGAGATCTTAAACTCTCAAAAGAATGGTGCTGCTACCTTAAAGCAAAATCCTGGTTATTAATAGCTTGGATTAAAATAATGAAGAAGTCAGGGCTGAAAGGTCCTGACTTTTTTTATATTTGACCTATAAACCTATTTTAATGCTTCGTTCCATCCGTTACTTTACCCCTTATTTCTTGTATGTGTTAGCTTATCTAGCTTTCACGAAAACCGGATTCTATAGCTGGGGACCCTTGTTTTATTTATTTTTCTTAGTTCCTATAGCGGAATTAGTAATCAAGCCGGACGAGGAAAACCTATCGGATATGGAGGAAGCGGAGGCTAAATCAAATCCGATTTTTGATTATGTGTTATGGTTAACGGTGCCCTTGCAAGTAGGCGCGCTATATTTGTTTTTAACGAGTCTGGATGTTTCATTGACTTTCTTGGATATTGCGGGGCGTGTGGTGGCGATGGGTTTATTATGTGGGACTTTTGGAATTAATGCCGCGCATGAATTAGGGCATCGGGTGAATAAATTCGAACAGTTTCTTGCCAAAGTCCTTTTACTAACTAGCCTCTACATGCATTTCTTTATTGAGCATAACAAAGGACATCACAAACATGTGGCGACGCCGGAGGATCCGAGCACTGCATTTTATAAGCAGCATTTGTATGCGTTTTGGATTCAGACCTTTGTAGGGACCCAAAAGAAAGCCTGGCAGATTGCCACCGCGGAGGCGAAAGGTTCGATCTTTAACGAAATGGCATTGTTCCAGCTGATTCAATTTGCCCTGATCGGTCTGATCTATTACTTCTTTGGAGGATTCGTTACTGCGTGCTTTTTAGTCGCGGCCTTCATAGGCGCGGCCTTATTAGAAACCGTGAATTACATCGAACATTATGGGCTGCAGCGCGATTTTGCTAAGACAACCTACGAAAGGGTGAAACCAGCGCACAGCTGGAACAGCAATCACTTGTTAGGACGTCTAACGCTGTTTGAACTAAGCAGACATAGCGATCACCATTATTTAGCCTCGCGCAAATACCAAATTCTGCGTCACATGGAGGAAGCTCCGCAGATGCCTACGGGATATCCGGGGATGATTTTACTAGCCTTGTTTCCGCCTATCTGGTTTAAGGTGATGCATAGGCAGATGGAGAGGTTGGGGATATTGTCTCTACAATAGAGTTTTTCTTTGTTAATGTTGAATTGATTTAAGATTTTTCGGGTAAATTGCCATCGTAATTGTTTCAATTATTACTACTGTTCTAAATTTATACCTTGGGTCTAATTACTAGCCTATTTACCGTATTTAATGCCATATTACTTTTATTTGGCTATGGTAAGTTCACGAAAGGAAACGCCTACTTATCGATCGTATTTTTTGTACTAGGTGCGCTGGGAATGGCTTCTCCCGAAATTCTTAAGTTATTAAAGCCTGAACTTGGCATTTTCATTTTTCCTACCTTATTACCTCTCAACTTCTTGATAGGTCCATTTATTTACTTTTATTTTCGATTTGCAATCAAAAATATCCTCTTTCAATCCTCCCGAGATTTCAAGCATTTAGTTCTATTTGTCGTATTTTTTATTAACCTCCTACCGTTCTACCTCTATTCGATTTCAGATAAAATCAAGTTGTACGAATTGTACTTAGTGGATATATTTTCTCCTTTTAAGATAAAATTGCTCTTTATGGGTTTGTCCTCCTATTATTTACTGGGAGAAGTTCAAATGCTTTTTTACCTCGTTTTGTGTTTTGTTTATCTTTTAAATAACAAGGTACGCTTAGTTAGTAAGCTGCAATTGGATGGTTACCATACTATCACTACTTGGTTAACTTACCTCTACGTCATTTTATCCATTCTGTTTTTCATGAATGTCGTCATAGGTGTTCGTTCCTTTTACTTAGGAACAAATCCCGAGTCTTATTATTTCTATGCGGTTTCCTTCACCCTATTCTTCTTGAATATCAAACTATACCAATATCCCACGCTGATGTATGGGATTAAATTTAAATCGAGTGAAGAACAAAAAAAGAATAACTTAATCAATAGAAAGCAAAAAGAAGTCGAATTTGAAGTGGGATTTTCGGAGAGATTTAGCTTACTATTAACTGAACTAAGCGAAAAAAAACAATTTGTCGATACTAGTTTCTCGATTCAATCCCTTGCTGATTCCTTACAGACATCACCTCATAAAGTAAGAAAGTACCTAGAAATAGAACTGAATAGTAATTTCTCACAATTGAAAAATCGGTTGCGTATTCTGCATTTTTTAGATTCAGTAAAACCAGGGGATTTCGAGAAATATAATTTAAGTGGTCTAATTAAGCAATATGGTTTTACCAATACCAGCCAATTTAGGGAGCTTTTTGACAAGTATGCCCCTGAAAAATTTGATTCATTCCTAGCTAAAATGAAAAACAATGGGTGATTTTATTTTATTCCAAAATGTAATTATTGGCCTGTTACTCTTCACGAATTCAAAAAATCGAGCTAATGTATTTTTAGGAGTTGCATTTCTTTTAAACGGTTTTCAAGGATTTTCGCATCAATTAACGGTCAACCGGGCCAGTATAGAAATAGCGGCACTCTTATTTTTGAATTCCGCACCAGTATCTTTTCTCTTAGGACCTAGCCTCTATTTTTATGTAAAAACAAAACTAAACCCAGACTTTCGCCTTCGCGTTGTTTATTTAGTTCACCTACTGCCGATCATTCTATGCTTCCTCCTTTTAATCCCCTACATCAGCACGTCCTTTGTGGATAAAATTAGAATGGTACAATCCATTCGAATGAATCCTCCCTCTATTTTTACTGTAAAATTTGCACTAGGTACCTCTGCGATCTTCTTTTTCGCTAGGCCAATCCATATTTTAATTTATGTTTTCATCAGCCTTCGTTTAGTGATTAAAAACAATTCAAATCATGGGAAGGCCAAAACACCTTTTCAAGAAGTTATTTTAAAAAGTTGGTTAAAATTATTGCTGTTTTCTTTTGGCCTCATTTACCTGCTGAATTTGGTGAATATGTTTTATGGCCTCTACTTCATCGAGGCTAAACTGGTAAATCCTATTTCCATCCTTGCAGGATTAATCATTGGATTTTTAAACCTTCAAATCTTCATTAATCCCTATATTTTATATGGGTTCAACAATGTCAGATACTATTCGAACGATTCCATAATCGCCCGGTTGTATAAGATAAATGGTCCCCCGAATGCGCTCCTCGATGAACAATGGAAAGATGAATTGATCCTTAAAATTGAATCAGAGAATATCGCCATAAAAATTGCAGAGAAAGGGTATAGCCTGACTAAAATGTCAGAGGATTTAGACATTCCCACCTATCATTTAACGTATTATTTTAAAGAAATCGCGAATGAATCGTTTAGCGATTTTAAAAACAATAAAAGAATTCAGCTAGCTATCAATTATATTAACAACGGATACCTGTCCCATTTCACAGTTGAAAATTTATCCTTAAAATGCGGTTTTTCTAGCCGGGCTAATTTCAACAATGCCTTTTTAAAAGCAACAGGTAAGAGTTTGAAAGAGTACAAAAATACCGTTAGATAAACAATAAACGCATTTTTTGTACTAATTCTAAAAAATATCGCAAGTATTTAGTGCAATTTTCACACCTCTCTATTTAGTCACCTAGTTTTAATCTACTAAATAATACGGATGGATATCTAATTCATTTATTCCGCTATTGTTTTTACCCTCCTAGGGAGTTACCCAAAAGTATATTATCCAGAAAAAAAAATTGATCTATCTCGAACTTGAAAATCAAGTTTCAGTATGACCCGTTTTCGTTATAAATATTTATGAAAAAGTACCTCTTCATTCTGATTTTATTTCTTGTTTCTTATCAAACCTTTTCACAAAAAGGTATCTCCTACCAAGCTGTTATAATTGATCCAGCTAAAGTTGAAATCCCAGGTCAGGACATCTCTAGGCAGCCACTTTTTATCGGTAATGTTTGGCTAAAATTTCAGATTTATTCAGGCACTTCTTTGCAATTTGAAGAAGTCCAAACAACCAAAACCGACGAGTATGGTTTGGTTAATTTACTAATTGGTTCTGTTGCTTCGAGCTCATTCAATTCACTGATTTGGGATGCTACACAAAAAAGTATGCAGGTGTATGTTAGTTTTAATCAGGGAGTGTCCTACACAAAAGTTTCAGACCAAAATCTTACCTATGTCCCTTACTCGCTTTATGCAGAAACGGCTGCGAAATTTTCAGGGATCCTTCCTATCTCCGCAGGAGGTACTGGGGCCACTACCGCTAAGTATGCGCGCACTAATTTAGATTTAGATAAAGTGGATAATACTTCTGATGCAAATAAGCCTATTTCCAATGCGGTTCAAATTGCGCTTAATTTGAAGGCGAATTCTGCGGATGTGATGGCTAGTTTAGAAGCAAAAGTTGATACGGGACAAATTAAAAGTTATGTAGATTCTAAATTAAATACGATGAACGCTGGTTCCTCAGGATCCATATCTGATGCAGATACGATCACGAAAGGCAAGATACAATTAGCAGGCGATTTAGCAGGGACGGCCTCAGCTCCTAGCGTTCCCGGATTAGCATTAAAGGCAAATGCTTCAGATGTGACTGCTTCCTTAGCTTTGAAAGCTAGTTTAACTAGTTTAAATACGGAGGTCACTAGAGCCACCGCAGCCGAATTAGTTTTAACAAATGGAATCAATTTCAATACCTTAAGTATCACCAGTATTACAAGTTCAATCGAAGCTAATACGGCAAGCATCACCGCAAATTCGGTGGCTATTAATTTAAAATCGCCAATCGAATCTCCAAGTTTAACAGGTGTTCCCTCAGCACCTACGGCACTAATTGGTACCAATTCAACACAATTAGCAACCACGGCATTTGTTGCTAATGCAGTAAGTAACATTAATGTGGGAAGTATTTCTGGTACTATTTCTGTGGCAAACGGTGGAACTGGATTAGTAAGTGCTGGGTCAAATGGCCAAGTTTTAACTAGTACTGCTAGTGGAACTTTAACTTGGACAACACCTGCATTGGGAGGGGGTACCACCTCTGATGCAGATGCGATCACGAAAGGCAAGATACAATTAGCAGGCGATTTAGGAGGGACGGCCTCAGCTCCTACAGTTCGTGGATTAGCTCTGAAGGCAAATGCTTTAGATGTGACTGCTTCCTTAGCTTTGAAAGCTAGTGCGGTTAGTTTAACTGATGAGATAACGAGGGCCACTGCAGCCGAATTAGTTTTAACAAATGGTATCAATTCGAATACCTCAAGTATTACGACTAATACGGCTGATATTTTACTTCGTGCGACTTCTGCGTCACCCTCATTAACTGGCACCCCTACTGCACCCACCGCAATAGCAGGAACTAATACAAATCAACTGGCTACCACCGCTTTTGTTACTACCGCATTAGCAGGAAGCTCTGGTGCATCAGATGCCACATCAGGTGTGAAAGGGATCCTTAAATTAACGAATGATTTAGGTGGGACGGCTAACTTACCCACCGTCAATAGTGTGGGGGGCGTGAGTTCTTCCACGATTACTGCGGTAGCATCTTTGGTAAATTCAGCTACATCAAATAATACACCAAACACACTAGTTAAAAGAGATGGTAGCGGTGGTTTTTCAACCGGAACCATTACTGGAACATTAAGTGGGACGGCATCTAATGCAAATGCTTTAACAATTGGTAGAACCATATCATCAACAGGTGATGTAAGTTATACTAGTGCAGCGTTCGACGGCACAGGCAATGTATCTGGAGTGGCAACACTTGCGAACAGCGGAGTAGTGAGTGGCACTTATGGAACATCAACAAGTATTCCAACTTTTACGGTAGATAGTAAAGGAAGAATTACAAATACAAATACGATTAATATCCCAAGTGCAACCAGCTCTTTAACGGGATTATTAACGGGTGCAGATTATGCAACTTTTAATGCAAAGCAAGTAGCTTTAACAGCAGGATCAGGTATATCTATATCAAGTGGAACCATAATAGCTTCCGGAATAACATCAAGTAATTTATCTAATACTGCAGGAATCACTAACGGGCAACTTGCTAATAGTGCAATTAAATTAGGATCTACTTCCATGAGCCTTGGTGGCACCTATACAAGTGTAACTGGACTTAGCTCAGTAACATCCACCAACTTTACAGGAACCTTAAGTGGTACAGCGAGTGGACTAACTACTGGCAGAACCATTTCATCAACAGGTGATGTAGCCTATACAAGTGGTTCATTTAGTGGAACTACCAATGTGACTGGTGCTGCAACAGTAAATTTCGTAGGAGGGGTTTCATCATCCAATATTGCTACGGTAGCTTCTTTAGTAAATGACGCTACTTCAAGCAATATGCCTAATACAATCGTAAAAAGAGATGTTAGTGGTGGTTTTAGAGCTGGATCAATAAATTCAACTTCGGTTAATACAGGAACATTAATTGTTGGTCCCATCACTTATCCTACTGACGCAGGGAGCCCTGGTTTTTTTCTAAAAACAGATGGAGATCGCACAGCCAGTTGGGCAGCTGTGAGTGAAATCAACCATTATGTCGGAGAACCATATGGTGGAGGAATTGTTTATTTTGTTTATGACAATGGGAAGCATGGTTTAATTGTAAGTTCAAAAGATTTAGGTGAAAGTATTCATTGGGGAAATGGAGAAGGAGAAAATTCGATTCCTACTTTTGCGAGAGCTGATGGCATAGGAGCAGGAATAAAAAATACGACTATAATCATTGCCAATCAAAGACAATTTATAAAGGGGCCAACAGCTGCATCAGTATGCAATGAATATTCGGTTATGCTTGATCCAGAAGATATAAATGGCTTGATATACGGTGATTGGTATCTGCCCTCAAAATCCGAATTAAATCTGCTTTTCTTACAGATACAGGAATATGAAAAATTGAAGGAACAACTTTTAATGAACTCGATCTACTGGAGTTCTACTGAAGATTCAACAGATGATTTAAAAGAGTTAATCGGAACAAAAGCTTGGGCTATCGATTTTAGAGATGAGGCAAAAGAAGTACAGTTATCCTCCGATAAGTTAAATAAAGAAATTTTTGTCCGTGCTATAAGGGCATTTTAAGCGTACTAATTCCTATTAATGTAAGCCAAAATCCGGACATGATTATTCCACGGTCACACTCTTCGCTAAATTCCTCGGCTTATCCACATCCAACCCTCTTAATACACCGATGTAGTAAGAAAGAATCTGCGTAGGTATTACTGAAACAAGCGGTGCTAATAATTCGTCTACTTCAGGAACCACCATCACGTGATCCGCCATTCCGCGAATTAAAGTGTCCCCTTCAGAAATCACCGCGATGACCATTCCCTTGCGGGCTTTGATCTCTTGGATGTTAGAGACGATTTTTTCGTAGTAGGCATCTTTTGTAGCGATGAATAAAACGGGTAAGTTTTCGTCCACTAAAGCGATAGGGCCGTGCTTCATTTCTGCTGCCGGGTAACCTTCCGCGTGGATGTAGGAAATCTCTTTTAATTTCAAGGCGCCCTCTAAGGCTACTGGGAAATTGTATCCACGACCTAAGTACAAGAAGTCACGCGCGTCAGCGTAATGCTTTGCCACTTCTTTGATGGATTCGTGTGTTTCTAAAACCGCTTTTACCTTTTCTGGGATTAAAGCTAATTCTGCTAGGTAGCGATTGTATTCTGCTTCAGTAACGGTCTTCTTCTCACGACCAATTTTGATGGCCATCATAGCTAACACCGTTAATTGTGCGGTGAAGGCTTTTGTACTCGCTACGCCAATTTCAGGTCCAGCATGTGTGTAAGCACCTGAGTGAGATAAACGGGCGATGGATGATCCTACAGCGTTTACTACCCCAAAAATAAAGGCACCCGCTTCTTTCGCTTTTTCGATCGCGACGAGGGTGTCGGCTGTTTCCCCACTTTGGGAAATAGCAATTAATACATCGCCTTCGCCTACAACTGGATTTCTGTAACGGAATTCAGACGCGTATTCTACCTCCACCGGAATGCGGCAAAGGGTTTCAATCATGTATTCCGCGACTAAACCCGCGTGCCAGCTCGTTCCGCAAGCTACGATGATGATGCGTTTCGCTTGAGAGAAAACGGACATGTGCTCTTCCACACCTGCCAAAGTCAAGGTCAAGTTCTCCATATCCAAACGGCCACGTAAACAATCCGTTAAACTGCCTGGTTGGTCAAAAATTTCTTTCAACATGAAATGGTCGAAACCGCCCTTTTCGATTTGGGCTAATTCCATGTCTAACTGTTGGATATACGGTGTAATAGTCTCGTTACCTAAGTTCTTGAGAATAATCTCATCCGGCGTAATGATGGCTAATTCGTAGTCGTTTACGTAGATTACTTTCTTCGTGTATTCGATGATCGGGGAAGCATCTGAGGCTAAGAAATGCTCGCCTTCGCCTACGCCAATCACTAAAGGAGAACCTTTGCGGGCTGCGATCAAGCGATTAGAGAAACCTTCTTCCATCACGATGATGACGTAAGCGCCCACCACGCGTTTTAACGCGATGCGCATGGCTTCTTCCAGAGAAGAATTGTTGTTGATTTGGATGTCTTCGATGAAGTTTACCAAAACCTCGGTGTCCGTCTCGCTCTTGAATGTGTAACCTTTTTGGACTAATTCTTGTTTTAAAGACGCGTAGTTTTCGATGATACCGTTATGTACCAAAGTCAAACGACCACTATTCGAGCTATGCGGATGCGCATTCGCATCAGATGGTTCACCGTGGGTTGCCCAGCGCGTGTGACCGATACCCACTGTCGCTTCAGAGATGATTTCCTCATCCCAAGCTTCCAGCTCCGCTACGCGGCCTTTTTTCTTGAATGTGTTCACCATATCACCGAATAATGCAATACCTGAACTATCATATCCACGGTATTCTAAGCGCTTCAGGCCCTTTAAAATAACGGGAAATGCTGGCTGTTTTCCGATGTACGCGACGATTCCACACATAAAAGCTAAAATTTATATTTGTATTATTTAAATAATCGACTCTTGGGGGCTTTTGGCTTAATTTACCTAGCAAATATCTCCAATTACGGGTATATTACCAAATATATCGGGCATATTTTACTTATCGGTCAATCTTGTTTATAGGATTCTTCCGGGATGATTCCTTTGAGTCACGATTTTTGTCTATTTTCGTAACACAGCTCACAAAGCTATTCAATCATTCACTATCAATTACATTTATGAAAAAAGTCCTTTTTCTAGGCTTCCTATTTTGTGCCTCTTTCTCCCTTATTGCTCAAGATTTACGCGTCGAACCACTAAACTGGTGGGTAGGGATGAAGAACCCGAATTTACAATTATTGATTAAAGGGAAAGACCTGAGTGGAGGATTGGTTACTTCTACTAAGAAAGGTTTGAGTATTAAGAAAGTAACGAATGGCGATAGTCCTAATTATTTATTTGTGGACTTAATCGTGGAGGCAGGAGCGCAGGCGGGAACCTATCCTTTGGTCATCAAAAAGAATGGTGCCGTCATTCATACAATCAATTACAGCCTAGAAGCCCGTGCGAAAAATTCAGCGAATCGTCCGTCATACTCTACCAAAGATGTGATTTATTTAATCACACCAGATCGCTTTGCGAACGGTAATCCAGCAAATGATAAAGTGGCGGGAATGCGTGATATGTCTTTAAATCGCGGCGCTTTGTATGATCGCCACGGTGGGGATTTACGCGGGATTTTGGACCATTTGGACTACATTAAAAATATGGGTTTTACCGCTATCTGGAATATGCCGGAGGTGGAAAATGACCAAACATTAGAAAGCTACCATGGATACGGGATTACAGATCATTATAAGATTGATCGCCGTTTTGGGACGAATGAAGACTACCGCGAGTTGGGAATGAAGACCCAAGCGAATGGGATGTATTTGATCAAAGATATTATTTTGAATCACTGTGGAAATGGCCACTGGTGGATGGAAGATAAGCCGTTCAAGGATTGGATTAATTTTGGTGGAAAATTTACCTCCACTACACACCGCCGCGAAACGGTTCAGGATCCACACGTATCGAAATACGATGCTAAATTACAGACGGAAGGCTGGTTCGTGCCAGCGATGCCGGATTTGAACCAGAAAAATACCTTCATGCAAAACTACTTGATTCAAAACACGATTTGGTGGATTGAATACGCTCATTTAGGTGGTTTGCGCATCGATACTTACCCGTATTCGACCAAGGAATTCGCGACGATGTGGTCTGATGCGGTTTTAAATGAATACCCGAATTTGAATATGGTGGGCGAAGAATGGTCTTCTAATCCAATCATCACATCGTATTGGCAGCGCGGAAAGGTAAACCGCGATGGCTATAAATCATCGTTGCCGGCTTTGATGGACTTCCCATTACAAAATGCGATTTCAGAGGCGATGAACGAAAACGATAAGGACTGGGGCAAAGGGTTGAATAAAATCTACAGCGTTATTTCGAATGACTTAGTCTATGCGAATCCAGATAATTTGGTTGTTTTTGGGGATAACCATGACATGTCTCGTATCTACACCCAAGTTAAGCATGATCAGGCATTGTTGAAAATGGCGATGACCTATATTTTCACAACGCGCGGTATTCCGCAGGTGTTCTATGGTACGGAAATTTTGATGTCAAATCCGAAATCATCTGAACATGGTGAGATTCGTGGGGACTTCCCAGGTGGTTGGGCTGGCGATGTGAAGAACGCGTTTACAGGTGCAAATATGACAGCTGACGAGAAGGCGATGCAAGATTTCTTCAAGACGATTTTGGCCTGGAGAAAAGGTTCGGAGGCGATTCACAAGGGTAAGTTGATGCATTTTGGTCCAGAAAATTCAGGCGTAGGAAACGGCGTTTACGTCTATTTCCGTTATACGGATAAGGCCAAAGTCATGGTGGTTCTGAACAAAAATGCAGATGCGCGTGCCATCGACTTAAGCCACTACGAGGAAATTTTGCCAGCTGGAGCAAAAGCGCATAATGTGCTGGAATCGACGGATGTTGTTTTCGGTAAGACACTTAGCGTTCCAGGTAAATCAGCTCAAATTTTTGAAATCCGATGAGAATTTTATTCTTCCTTTTATTCAGTTTTTCTGCCTTTGCGCAAGTAACGACAGAAGAGATTTTCCCTACGGGAGATAAAGAGATTACCTTGATTTTTGATTTGAAGCTCGCGAAAGATTCGCGGGCTTCTGGTCTTTTAGGGAAAACGAGTGACGTGTATTTATGGTCTGGAGCCGGAGATGCAGATCCCGGAGATGCGTTTAAATACCAGCCCGCTGGCCAAACCAACTTCAGCGCTCCCTTCGACAAAGGAAAGTTGACTTCCTTAGGTAACGACAAATGGTCTATCAAATTAAACCCGCGCACCTATTTCAACGTACCCGCTGGAAATCCCATCGTTAAGCTGGGCTTGTTATTAAAAAGCGGTGATGGAAAAGCGCAGACGGAGGATTTTATTCTGAAACTATATGCCGGTGCCTATGCCTTGAAATGGCTTTCTCCTACGGAGTCTTTTACCTTAGCGGAGGCGGGAACTTCCATTAACGTACGTGCGAAATTTTCCGCGACTTCATCGATTAGTTTGAAGTCGGCTGGGACGGTTTTGTCGAGCTCGGCGTCGTCCGATTCCATCAATTATACGTACTCCTTAGGTGCTGAAAAAGGTAAGTTGCACACCTTGATTTTAGAGGGAACTTCAGGTTCTGTTACGTTAAAAGATTCAGTACGCATTTTAACGAAACCTCTCGTGGTTACTGAGGCCTTGCCAGCTGGAATTAAGGATGGCGTGAATTATGTGGGCAGCAAGGTGGTGCTCTGTTTTTATGCTCCGTCGACTTCTTTTGTCTATGCGATTGGAGAATTTTCTAACTGGTCTGCATTGCCTGCGTACTTGATGAAAAGGACAGCAGATGGCTTGCGCTATTGGATTGATTTAGGGGTGCATGAGGCAGGGAAAGAAGTGGCCTACCAGTTTTGGGTGGATGGAAAATTAGCGGTGGCGGATCCGTTATCGGAGAAGATTTTAGATCCTTCGAACGACGGGTCGATTCCGGCGACAACCTATCCTTCGCTGAAAACCTATCCAACCGGAGCGAAAGGAATTGTATCGGTTTTTGAATCAGGTGCGACGCCTTACGTTTGGAAGACGACTTCGTTTACGCGTCCAGCGTCTTCGAATTTGCACGTTTATGAGTTATTAGTACGTGATTTCGTAGCGGATCGACGCTATAAAACCGTGGCGGATTCGTTAGGATATTTGAAGAAATTAGGGATTAATGCGCTGGAATTAATGCCGGTGGCCGAGTTCTCCGGGAACGATTCTTGGGGCTATAATCCGATCTTTTATACCGCGCCGGATAAGGCTTATGGCACGAAGAACGACTTGAAATATTTGATTGATAAATGCCACGAAAATGGGATTGCGGTCATTATGGACATCGTGTTGAACCAGGCGGATTATGAGAATCCCTACGTGAAAATGTATTGGGATGGGGCAAAACCTACGGCGACGAGTCCGTTTTTTAATCCATCAGCGACGCACCCGTACAGTGTATTTTTTGATTTTAATCACGAGAGCGTGCATACGCAATGGCTGGTGGATGTGGTGACGAAGTTTTGGCTAGAAGAGTATAAAATTGATGGCTATCGTTTCGATTTGTCCAAAGGTTTCACCCAAACCCCCTCTGGTTCTAATGTCGATCTGTGGGGACAATACGACGCGTCTCGCGTGAAGATTTGGAAAAGAATCTATGACAAAATTCGTTCCTACGATGCGTCAGCTTATGTGGTGTTAGAGCATTTCGCGGCAAACAATGAGGAGAATGAATTAGGTAATTACGGCATGTTGTTGTGGGGGAATAGCAAATACGATATGACGCGAATCGCGCAGGGCTACACCCAAGATTTTAGCCAAGCCTCTTATAAGATGCGCGGATTTACTAATCCAAGTGTGATGAACTACATCGAGTCGCACGATGAGGAACGATTAATGGTAGAAGTGGCGAATGGAGGCAAAAAAGTCCTTACCGCACAAGAAAAATTGGAACGAATGAAAATGGCGGCGGCCACTTTCTTCACGATTCCGGGACCTAAGTTGCTGTGGCAGTTTGGTGAATTAGGCTACGATGTGACGATTAATGAAAATGGACGAACCGGTGCAAAACCATTAAAATGGACATACGCTCAGGATTCAGAGCGGGCTAAATTGTTGAAAGTGTACCAACAATTAGGGGCATTGAAAACGACTAAGCCTATTTTTACGACGATCGATTTCACGGTGGGTTCTCTATCTGCGGTAAAGCGGAATCTGTTGACGAAAGGCTCGGACTACTTGTTAGTTTTAGCTAATCCGGATGTCAATTCACAAGTCATTTCTGCCAGTTTCCCTAAAACGGGTGTTTGGTATGACTATTTTAGTGGCAAGTCCTTTGAGGTGAAAGACGCAGAAGCGAAGATGAATTTATTGCCAGGGGAATTTCATTTGCTGACGAATGTGGCGTGGAATACGACGAATCTAGGACTAGTTCCTTGGTCAACTCCTGATTTCAATATTATGGGAGTGGAGTCGGAATCTGTTTCCTTGCAAGTATACCCCAACCCAGCGCGAGAAATGGTGCAAGTAGATTGGGACGCTGCCGCATTAGGAGAAACTACGTTGAAGCTGGTCGACGCGATGGGGCGCGAAGTGCTGCAGAAAAATCTGCCACAAATCGCCGGCAAAAATACATACAGCTTGACTACTCAGAACCTTACTAAAGGCTTGTATTTCATTCAATTAAATAATACGAAATCTAAACTATTGATACAGTAACATGAAAAAAATCGCCTTTTTGCTGCTATTCGCTAGCCCCCTTTTTGCACAGACGAAATCGGATCTCTCCGGAGCGGCTGCACTTTTTGATCTGCAATTCACCACGCAGGAATTAGACACACTGTATTCGGATGTCGTAGATAACCTAGCGAATTACAAGGCGATCCATGCGCTTTCGTTGAACAATAGTGTGCCTTTGAGTCTTTGGCAAAATCCGAAACTGCCAGGGATGAAATTTGATGAAACTCAGCGTCCGGTGGTTTGGCCAGCGGTTCGCGCGACGCTACCGGCGAGAAAATCTGATTTAGCTTTTTACTCCATCGATCAGCTCGCGCATCTCATCAAAACGAAACAAATTACATCGGTCGAATTAACGCAATTTTTCATCGAGCGGATTAAGACGCACGGTCCTACGTTGCAATGCGTGATTAGTATGCAAGAGGATTTAGCTTTTGCCCAGGCGCGTCAGGCGGACAAAGAAATTGCGGTGGGTAAATACCGTGGTATGCTGCACGGAATTCCCTACGGTTTGAAGGATTTGTTTGCGGTAAAAGGCACGAAGACGACTTGGGGTGCGGCTCCGTACAAGGATCAGGTGATCGATGAAGATGCGTATGTATATGCCAAATTAAAAGAATCCGGCGCCGTTTTAGTCGCCAAATTTACGTTGGGCGCCTTGGCGATGGGCGATTATTGGTACGGCGGTAGAACAAAAAATCCGTGGAATTTGAACTATGGTTCTTCCGGATCTTCTGCTGGATCTGCCTCAGCAACGGTGGCAGGTTTAGTTCCTTTTGCGATCGGAACGGAAACCTGGGGAAGCATCGTTTCACCCGCCACTACCTGTGGTGCGACCGGTTTGCGTCCTACCTTTGGGAGCATTTCTCGCTCAGGAGCGATGGCGTTGAGTTATTCCTTGGACAAAGTAGGTCCTATTTGCCGCTCCGCAAATGATGCGGCGATCGTCTTTCATTACTTACACGGAACGGATGGAAAGGATTTGGCAGCCGTAAATATGCCCTTTAATTACCAGGCAAATCGCCCGATGAAAGGGATGAAGATTGCCTATGCCAAAAACTATTTTGACAAAATCAAAGACACTACTCGCAGCGAGTGGAAGGTCTTAGCAGACCTGAAAAAGCAAGGAGTTCAATTGATCCCAGTCGAATTCCCAGACGAAAAAGCCTATCCCTTTAACATCATGGACGTCGTGATTGGGGCGGAATGTGCCGCACAATTCGACGAGATGACGCGCAAAAACATCGACGATCAACTCACCCGCCAAACCAAATACGACTGGCCCAACCAATTCAGAACGGCTCGTTTTGTACCCGCAGTGGAATACATCAACGCGCAACGTCATCGCTATTTGTTAATGCAAAAAGTGAACGAAGTCGTTTCGCAATACGATGCGATTATTTGTCCCTCGCGCGGAGGCGGTAATCAATCTGCCATCACGAATTTAACAGGTCACCCAGTGGTCTGCGTACCTACGGGTCTTGATGCGAAAAGTGGCTTACCTACCGGAATTTCATTTGTAGGAAAACTTTACGATGAAGGCACTTTGTTGCGCATCGCGCAGTTTTACCAAGATCACACGGCGCACGAAGAAGTTCATCCTAAGCCCTTTTTATAGTGCGCTATCTCTTTCTACTGCTGACTTTTACGGCCTTCGCGCAAAAGTCCATTACGCCTTTGGTTCGCTCCTCGGAGTCCATAACAGGACATCAGGAGTACCTGAACACGCCGTACAATACGGCTGGCGATAAGCTGTATATGGTAGGGCATCAAGACGGCACTTTTCCGCCTTTGGGCTGGCATGTAAAGGATGAGATGGGCGGAATATGGGCCCATCCGATCAAATTATGGGATGGTTTTTCTGCCTCATATACCCTTCGCGGAAAGACGGTTTCCTTACAACGCGCCATGAAATTTATCAATTATCCCTATGCGAACGAACATCGCTATGAAGGAACTGAAATGGAGGTAAGTCAAATGCAATTTGTACCAGATGGAAAGGCTGCCGTATATGTGGAATATGTATTCGAAAATAAGACGAATCAGTCGCAGCAAATTCAGTTTTCGATGGAAGCCATTTCGAATCTTCGACCGGTTTGGATAGGGGAAAGAACGGGGATGGTGGATGCACAAGATCTAGTCAGTTTTGAGGATGATCAGGTGATTGCCAAAGATAAAAATAACAATTGGTTCGCTGTAATGGGTGCTTCTTTACAGGCATCAGATCGGCAACAAGAGAAAGGAAATAAACCGAATACGGTAGTTGCTAAAACATCCTATTCTTTCAGTATTCCAGTTAAAGGCAAGCAAATCCTTGCCTTCGTTTTCAGTGGCTCATCTGTTTCTAAGGAGGCGGCATTAGCCACCAATGCCACCGTTCTTACAAATGGATACGTCTATGCGCAAGCGAAAAAAGAACGCTTCGAGAAATTAGCCTCGCGCTCGGAAATCCAGCTTTCAGATTCCGTTTTAACCAAAGCTATGCGCTGGTTAAAATACAATGCGGATTGGTTAATCAATGACGTCGATGGAATCGGTCGCGGAATCACGGCGGGGATGCCAGATTATCCCTGGTTTTTTGGCGGGGATATGACCTATTCTTTGCAAGGTTTAATCTCCTCCGGCAGAAAAGATGTCGCTTATAGCACCATCGATTTAATCGCTCAACTCTCTGAAAAAACGAATGGCAACGGTCGCATCGTTCACGAGGTAAGCACAAACGGATCTGTTTACAATCCAGGGAATGTCAATGAAACACCTCAGTTTGCCTCCTTGATATACAAAGTTTATTGCTGGACCGGTGACCAGGCCTTTTTAGCGAAGTATTTCCCTTTAGTGGAAAAAGGCCTCCATTGGTTGATGCAGCAGGATAAAGACCATAATTTGATTCCAGACGGAAACGGCATGATGGAAATTCATGGCTTGGATTCCGAGATGATCGACGTGGCGGCCTATTCTGCGAAGGCATTTTTAGATGCCTCGAAAATGGCGGAGGTTTTAGGTCGCGGGGATTTAGCCCGTGACTATTTCGCAACGTATGAAGCCATTCGATTGAAAATTAACCAGGATTTCTGGGTGCCTTCATCGAAATCTTTTGCGGACTTTAGAGGAACAAAGGACCAGGCATTGCGCTTAACGCAAGACGCCATCGAACGAGCTCGTGGATTGAAAAATGACTGGGCAGTGGAGGAATTGCTGGCTTTGGAAAAGCAAATTGCGGCTAACCCAGATACCTCGAAACGGGGTTTTGTCTTGCACCACAATTGGGTGGTAAATACACCGATGGAGACGGGGTTGGCTGATCCTGAAAAAGCCTCCGAAGCATTGAAAACGGCAGAGAAGTTCCGCAATAAATTTGGGATGTATGTGACCGGAATTGATCGTTCCGCGAATTCAGATAAAGCAGAATCGTATGCTGCCAAAGTAGGTAAGTCCGAATTCACTTACACCGGTACCGTCATGACATTACCCACGGGTGTGCAAGCGATTTCAGAGAATAAGTATGGACAACCTAACCCGGCCTATGAGTTAGTCCAACGGATGTTACGTACATTCTCTTTTGCCTTACCCGGATCGATGTATGAAGTTTCCCCGGATTATGGAATGATGACGCAGGCCTGGAATAGTTATGCGTTCGAAGTGCCGGTGATTCAACAGTTTTTCGGGATACAGCCTTTGGCATATAAAAAAGAGATTTATTTGCAGCCGTCTTGGCCAGATTCGCTGCGTTCTGGATCGATTAAAAAAGTGGAAATAGGGGATAACTCTTTGTCGATTTCTTATGAGCGTGCCTCGAAAAAAAGCACTTATATTTTACGTCAGGCGAAGAATTGGACACTTTATTTCAGTCCCCAAACTGGTTTCTACAAGCGCTGGGTGTTAGACGGCGAAATCGTGAAACCGACAATTATCGATGGTCGACCTAGTCTTCGATTAAAAGGTTGGCAACACCATCTGGTTTTAATTGAGTAAATTAGACCATGCGTCTTTTTGTTCTACTTCTGCTTGTTACTTTTTCTTCCTTCGCCCAGGAACCTGATTTCCATTACAAGGGGCTCTCTTTAACGCTTGATTCTGTCGAAGCTGGATGGGAAGTGCGCAAAGTGCAAATACAATTAGCTTCAGAAAAAAATCCAGGCAAGCGCGTTTTGTTGCAAAAGACAATTCAAAATTATACTTGGTTAGATGCCCTGCGCAAGGACCGGAAAGTGATTTTAGTGAACATTCCTTCTGCCACGATGCGGGTGTATTCTGGTGCTGACCAGGCCTTGCAGATGAAGGTAATCGTAGGCAAAAAGTCGAATCAGACCCGGACACTTTTAAGCAAAGTCGATCAATTAACCATCAATCCCTATTGGTTCATCACTCGCCGCATGGCGACGGTCGAATTATTGCCTAAAATTCAGAAAAACCACCAGTTTTTAGACGATAATCAAATTCGGGTTTTGGATGCCAAATACCGCGTAGTGGACGCGCATTCTATTGATTGGTCTAGTTTGAGTAAGAATAATTTCCCCTATATTTTACGCCAAAACAGCGGAGAAAACAATGCCCTCGGAGCCTTGAAATTCCATTTCAACAACCCCTTCAGCCTTTATTTACACGATACGGATTCCAAGAAATTATTTGCCGCGCCAGAACGTTTTTTCAGCCACGGCTGCATCCGTTTAGAAAAACCGAAAGACCTCGCCCGCTTACTGCTCGCCGAAAATCACATCGCCCTGGACACCGTGAAATTCAATCACCACATTAAAAACCCGAAACCTTTGGCCCTAAAAGCAAAAGAAGAATACATCCTGGTGATCTGGTATTCCCTGGTGGACTTCGATGAGAAGGGGGAGGTGGTATACTTCAAAGATGTGTACAAGTAGTCGCTGCTTCGCAGCTTAGTCGTCCGCCGGTGGCGGGGTCGTCACTGCGTGACTTAGTCACGACTACGTCGTTTAGTCGTCCGCCGGTGGCGGTGTCGTCACTGCGTGACTTAGTCACGACTACGTCGTTTAGTCATCGCTACGCGATTTAGTCAAGGAGTCGAGTTTTTCCTAAATGGTCAATAATATCCGACGCCACTAAACTCGATTTCGATTGCGTTTCGATAGCTATATCCGCCGCCAATCCATGTACATACACCGCTAAACAAGCCGCATCACCATTCTCATAACCCTGCGCGCAAAGTGCCGCCGTGATACCCGTCAAGACATCACCAGAACCCGCTGAGGCCATGCCATCGTTGCCGGTCGTATTCACAAACTGCTGGCCAGAAGGCAAAGAAACCAAGGTAGGCGAGGATTTTAAAATAAGGTTCGTGTTGTGTGCATGCGCGAAGGCAAAACTTTGCTGATCAGAATTGCCGGAGAACTTTTGGATACGAGCAAACTCCCCAATGTGCGGAGTCAAAATATGGCGCTCATTTAATAAATTCAACAAGTCAGGATTTAATCCCAAAATACTTAATGCGTCCGCATCAACCACTAATGGGCCCAGATAGGTCTGCAATAAATAACGTACATTGTCCACCGCTTCATCCGAAAAACCAATTCCAGGTCCGATTGCAATCGCATCAAAGCTACTGAGATCCAATTCACGTAAAGAGCCAGTGGTGTACATAATTTCTGGATTCCCAGCGAGCAAAGCGGCAACGCCTTCGGAAGGAATCATCGCGGTCACTAAACCACATCCCGCGTGCAATGCTGCCCGAGCACAAAGAATGCCGGACCCCACCTTTCCTGGACTACCCGCAATGACGAGCACGTGTCCAAATGTTTTTTTGTGTCCTTTTGTTAAGCGGTGTTTCGTGTGGGCGGCTACCCAGTTAGCGTCGATTTGATTCATGATGTCTTAGGTTAGTGGAAGGCAAGGTAAATAAAAAAAGGACTCCATTTACATGAAATCCTTTTTGAAACCGATGTTTGTAGCCTCGGAAGGAATCGAACCTTCATCTTAGGTACCGGAAACCTACATTCTATCCATTGAACTACGAAGCCAGGGTTGCAAAATTACGAATACTTCTCCAAAGTCTTTACCAGCACATTGAAATCTTTTGGATAGGGAGCCTCGACTGTGATGGAGTCTCCATTCATCAAGTTGAAGGACAAACTGTGGGCGTGAAGGGCTACGCGGCGCATAACGGGTAATTCTTCCGTATCTTTTTTCAAATGGAAATTGCGTTTTAGATCGGATAGGTAAATTTCTGGGCCGCCGTACATCGCGTCGGAAACGATGGGCGCTTTGAGACAGGTCAGGTGAATACGGATTTGGTGCATACGTCCTGTGATGGGCATGCATTCGACTAAGGTATATCCTCGGAACACTTTCAGGGTGCGGAACCAGGTTTCGGCGTGCTTTCCTTTGGCCCGATCAATCACCACTTTTCCATCTTTCAAAGGCAAAATGGGCAAGTTGACTAAAAATCCATCCCAATCCTGCATCCCCTCCACGACCGCGTGGTAGCGTTTCGCTGTTTCGCGGTGCTCGAATTGCATGGAGATGTGGCGGTAGGCCTCTGGATTTTTGGCGATCACTAAAGCTCCTGATGTTTCTTTGTCCAAACGGTGTCCCACCTGCGCATCAGACGAATATTCCTTCGCTAAACGCAAGATGGCCGGTGCTAAATCATCCTTCCGCTCATCCAGCGTAGAAATGCCAGAGGGCTTATTAATCACAATAAAATCAGCATCCTCGAAAAGGATGGAATCGGTAAATTTGTATTTCATGTTTTGCGCTGCTTCGCAGCTTAAAAGTCGTTGCTTCGCAACTTAGTCAATGAGTCGCCGCTGCGCGGCTTAGTCCGCAGGACACTATCTCTACTCTCTACTCTATAATCTCTAATCTATAATCTCTACTCTATAATCTCTAATCTAAAAATATCGTCATAACGATATTTTTCCCATACTCACCCACGGCGAATCCCCCAATCTCTCCGCCCCAGGCGAATCTGCCAAGGTCTCGTTCGCTAACAAAGCAAATAAAACGGCCTCTTTCGCCGCAGATGGCATCCCTAGCTCATCACTTTCGCAAACGCGGAAAGGAAGAAGCTCAGCCAAGCGCGCCATAATCACAGGGTTTTTGCTGCCACCACCACTGACGTAAACGGTACCATCAATGCCAGATGGAATATAGGTTTTCATGGCGAGGGCGATGCTTTGAGCAGTAAATTCAGTCAAAGTCGCGACTAAATCAGCAGGGCTGATGGAGGCGTGAACCAGGTCTAAATTAAAGTATTCGGGGCCGGTGCTTTTAGGGAATGAATCCTTGAAAAAGCTCAAGCTCATCAGTTCGGCTAAAATGCTAGTATCGATTTTTCCAGATTGGGCAAGGGCACCATCTTCGTCGTAGGCTTTGTTGAAATAACGGCGAACCGCTGCGTCAATCAAGGTATTTCCAGGGCCGGTATCTGTCACTAAAATGCCTGCTGGATCACCCGAAGCAGGCAAATAGGTGAAGTTTCCGATGCCGCCTATGTTTAATAAAATCCGATGTTCGCCTTTCTTGGAGAACAAGAAATAATCCCCAAACATCGCCAAAGGAGCCCCCTCGCCACCAGCTGCCACATGTTTTTGGCGGAAGTCAGAAAGGGTAATGATGCCCGTTAACTGGGCGATGTGATCGCCGTCGCCTATTTGCAAGGTCGAATGCGGGAGTTTGCCTGTTCTATCAGGTCGGTGCATGACGGTTTGGCCGTGGGAGGCAATTGCGTCTACCTCGGACGGTGAAACACCCCAGCCAGCTAATACTTCTAAAATGAGCGAAGTATGCAAACGCCCAATTTGCGCGTTAAGCGTGGAAAGGGTGGGGAAATGAATGGTTTCTTTGGCAAAAACCGAACGAATAGACTCCTTAAAGTCTGCCGGATAGGGGCGGGTGTCGTAGTGCAAAATTTCGTACTTGGTATCCAGCCCAAAACCCGTGAAGCGAACCAAAGCTAAATCCAAACCATCCAAGGACGTACCCGACATGAGACCTAAAATGGTGCGTGTAGGGGCTTTGGAAATCTGATAGAGATGTTTGATCCGAGGATTCATTCTTCAAAGCTACGAATAATTCTTTTTACCACCGTTTAGCCGTATATTTGTTGTTCAAATTTCATTTTATGGCATTAGACGTAATCATCGTAGGCGGCGGCATCGTGGGCCTCGCAACGGCGCATCGCTTATTAGAAGCGCGCCCAGATCTTCATATCGCCTTGTTCGAAAAGGAAAACATGGTCTCCATGCACCAAACAGGCAATAATTCCGGCGTGATCCACTCGGGCTTGTACTACAAACCGGGTTCTTTGAAAGCAAAGAATTGCATTGAGGGTTACCATCAGTTGATTGATTATTGCACGAAAGAGAACATTCCATTTGAATTAACGGGTAAAATCGTGGTCGCAACGACTCAGGATCAACGTGTTCAATTAGAGAATTTATACCAAAGAGGTCAACAAAATGGCTTGGATGGTTTGAAAAAATTGAGCCTAGCAGAAATGCGCGAATACGAGCCGCATGTGACGGGGGTAGAAGGGATGTTCGTTCCTCAAACGGGTATCGTGGATTACCGAGCAGTCGCTGCGAAATTAGCCGTAGGAACCCAAATCAAGGGTTGCGAAATGCATTTAGGCGAGCAAGTAATTGATATCAAAAAAGGCTTGACCTTTTCTATTGTGGAAACGACTAAGTCAGTGTACGAAGCAAAATTAGTGATCAACTGTGCGGGACTTTATTCGGATAAAGTGGCGCAGATGACCCAAAAAGAACCCTTGGACGTGCGCATCGTGCCGTTCCGTGGAGAATACTTTAAGCTTAGAAAAGACAAAGAATACTTAGTGAAGAACCTGATTTATCCAGTGCCAGATCCGAATTTTCCGTTCTTGGGCGTTCACTTCACCCGAATGATGAAAGGTGGTGTGGAGGCAGGACCGAATGCGGTTTTAGCCTTTAAGAAAGAGGGTTACAAAAAATTAGGGATTAATGCGAAGGAACTTTGGGATACCTTAACGTGGCCAGGATTCCAAAAAGTAGCCGTCAAATACTGGGAAACCGGTTTAGGCGAAATGTACCGCAGTTTTTCAAAAGAGGCCTTTACGAAAGCTTTACAAGTCTTAATTCCAGAGATTCAAATCAACGATTTAGTCGAAGGCGGCGCGGGTGTTAGAGCCCAAGCCTGCGATAGAAACGGCGGTTTATTAGATGATTTCTCGATCGTGGAAGACGCGAAAGTCATCAACGTATTGAATGCGCCTAGCCCGGCGGCGACGTCCTCTTTAGCGATTGGAAAAACCATCGCAGAAATGGCCCTAAGTAGATTTTAAACAACATACATGAAATTATTACTGAATTATTTACAGGTTTACCGGTGGCGTGTGCTAGGAGCTTTGGCTTTGGCAGCGACGAATCAGATATTTTCCTTGATGGATCCCTACATTTTCAGGAAGATCATCGACGATGTGGCGGCGGTGTACCGCTCGGATACCCACACGATGGACCAGTTCGTGGCGGCGATTTGGCCTTTGGCCTTAGCGTCTGTGGGCGTGGCTTTCGTGAGCCGGGTAGCGAAAAACTTTCAGGATTATTTCATCAATACGGTCACCCAAAAAGTAGGGGCAAACCTCTATTCAGACGGCATTCGCCACTCTTTAGAATTACCGTATGAGACGTTTGAGGACCAAAGATCAGGCGAGACCCTGGGCAAACTCCAAAAAGTCCGCACAGACATTGAAAAGCTAATCACCCTAGGAATTAACATTTTATTCCAATCGATCATTGCTTTGATCTTCATCTCGGTCTATGCCTTTTCGGTGCATTGGATGGTGATGCCCCTTTTCTTAATCACAGGGCCACTAATCGGTTATGTATCGTCTGTATTAAGTAAGAAAATCAAAGTGATTCAGATCGAAATCGTAAAGGAATCGACGGGTCTAGCAGGATCTACGACAGAATCCTTGCGCAATATCGAGCTCGTGAAATCATTGGGTTTAGCAGAACAAGAGATCGCACACTTAAATGCGACGACGGAGAAAATCCTGAAATTAGAATTAAAGAAAGTGCGATACGTGCGTTCGATGGCTTTTGTTCAAGGAACCTGCGTGAACTTGTTGCGTATGCTGATGGTGGTCGTATTGATCTACTTGATCTACGAGGGAAAGATCACGATCGGTCAATTCTATTCGTTGAATATCTATTCATTCTTCCTCTTTAACCCCTTGCAAGAGATTGGTAATGTGGTGAATACCTACCGCGAGGCAGAAGTTTCGCTTCAGAATTTCGAGCAGGTATTAAGTATTCCTTCAGAGAAGAAACCAGCAAACCCGAAGGCGATTTCGTCTATTCAGGAATTGAAGTTCGATCACGTTTCATTCAAACACCAATCTGCTACGACAGAAGCGTTGGACGGAATCACGTTCTCCGTTAAAGGCGGCGAGACCATTGCTTTCGTAGGGCCATCGGGTGCAGGTAAATCAACATTAGTAAAATTATTGGTTGGTCTTTATCGTCCCAAAAAAGGACAAGTATACTACAACGGCGAACCAAGTGACGCGATTGATTTCGATGAGTTGCGCAAGAAGATTGGTTTCGTCACCCAAGACACGCAGTTGTTCTCGGGCTCCATTCGCGAAAACTTGTTGTTCGTTAACCCGAACGCCACGGATGCACAATGTATGGCCGTGTTAGAAAAGGCAGCTTGCCAAACTTTACTAGCCAGAGCCGACAAAGGATTGGATTCCTTGATAGGCGAGGGTGGCGTGAAAGTGTCCGGCGGCGAGAAGCAACGTTTAAGTATCGCGCGCGCTTTGTTGCGGGATCCTAATTTATTGGTTTTTGATGAGGCGACTTCGGCGTTAGATTCTTTGACAGAGGAAGAGATTTCTGAAACCATTCGTTCTTTATCCGTTGATACGGAGCACCTTACGATCTTAATTGCGCACCGTTTATCGACGGTGATGCACGCAACGCGGATCTATGTGCTAGAGAAAGGACAGATTGTAGAACAGGGCTCGCACGACGATTTAGTGGCGAGCAAAGGATTGTATTTTGCGATGTGGAGACAGCAGGTAGGAGAAAACAAATAATTAATTTTGCTTTTTCTATAATTGCCAAAGATTCTTTGGCATATACTACTCGTCTACAAATCGAATTGCGTATATTTATCGTTTGAAAAAATTTCTTACACCCTATGTCATTAAATAAGTATTCACGGACATTAACTCAGGAAGTATCTAACCCCGCTGCGAAAGCGATGCTATACGGTATCGGCTTAACATCAGAGGATATGAACAAAGCCCAAATCGGTATCGCAAGTACCGGTTACGAAGGTAATACCTGCAATATGCACTTGAATGGCTTGTCTGTTCACGTGAAAAAAGGGATCCAAGAGAATGGGATGGTCGGTTTGATCTTCCACACAATCGGGGTTTCAGACGGAATGACCAATGGAAATGACGGGATGAGCTATTCGTTGCCATCGCGTGATATCATCGCAGATTCGATTGAAAATGTGGTAGGGGCACAATGGTATGACGGCGTCATCGCGGTCGTAGGTTGTGATAAGAATATGCCAGGCGCTATGATGGCGATGGCGCGTTTGAATCGCCCAGGGATGCTGGTGTATGGCGGAACGATTCGCAGTGGTTCTTACAAAGGAGAAAAATTAGACATCGTTTCGGCATTCGAAGCTTTGGGGAAAAAATATGCAGGAACCATCTCTGACGAGGATTATGAAGGCGTTATTCGCAATTCAATCCCGGGAGCAGGTGCTTGTGGCGGTATGTACACGGCGAATACGATGGCTTCTTCGATGGAAGCGATGGGCTTAGTACTACCTAATTCATCGACGTATCCAGCCACACACGAAGGTAAGAAAGAGGAGTGCTTAGCAATAGGTGCGGCGATGAAAGTCTTATTAGAAAAAAACATCTGTACACGTGACATCATGACGCGCAAGGCATTCGAGAATGCGATGACGGTGGTGATGGCCTTAGGAGGTTCTACGAACGCGGTGCTTCACTATTTAGCGATTGCACACGCGGCTGGAATCACGTTTACCTTAGAAGATATCCAAGCTATTTCAGATCGCACGCCTTTGATCGCAGATCTAAAACCAAGTGGTAAATACTACATGGAAGATGTATTAGCGATCGGTGGAATGCCAGCGATTTTGAAATATTTACACAGTGTGGGCTTGTTACACGGAGAGTGTTTGACGGTGACAGGAAAGACGATGGCGGAGAACCTTGCGGAGGCTCCTGACTTGAATTTTGACACACAAAAAATTATTTATCCGATCACGCAGCCGTTAAAGCCTACGGGTCACTTGCAGATCTTGTACGGTAATTTAGCTCCAGGCGGTGCCGTGGCGAAGATTACAGGTAAGGAAGGCGAACGTTTTGAGGGTATTGCTAAAGTCTGTGAGCGCGAAGAAGAGGTCATCGAATATATCTCGAAAGGGGAGATCAAAGCGGGTCACGTCATCGTTATCAGAAATGAAGGACCTAAAGGTGGTCCAGGGATGCCAGAAATGTTAAAACCTACTTCAGCTGTTATCGGTGCAGGATTAGGAAACTCGGTAGCGATGATCACGGATGGTCGTTTCTCTGGTGGTACACACGGATTTGTGGTAGGTCACGTGACGCCAGAAGCGCAAGAAGGTGGTCCGATTGGCCTAGTGAAAGACGGTGACAAGATTACGATTGATGCGGTGAACAATACCTTGGTATTGCACGTATCGGAGGAAGAATTAGCAGAACGCAAGAAAAATTGGAAGCCTATTGAGTCTCCGTTTAAGCAAGGTGTTCTTCGTAAATACATTAAAAATGTGTCCTCTGCTAGTCAGGGATGTGTGACGGATTTATAAGAAATTTGTTTTTTTATCTATCCAGAAGGCTTAAATTGAGCTTTTGAAACCATTGAAACAGAATTTTTGAATAATAGTTAACCATGGGACAAACCCAAACTCAAACCGAAGCAGCTAATCAACCTGGCCAAAAGAAATTTTTGTCTGGCGCTCAAGCTATCATGCAATCATTGGTAGAGCAGGGTGTGGACACGATTTTTGGTTACCCTGGTGGGGCCATTATGCCTACCTATGATGCGCTTTATGATTACCAAGATCGCTTAAAACATATTTTAGTTCGACACGAACAAGGTGCAGGACATGCCGCTCAAGGTTATGCTCGCATGCTAAACAAAGCGGGAGTTTGCATGGTAACTTCTGGTCCTGGGGCTACGAACCTAATTACACCTATCGCAGATGCGATGCTCGATTCTACTCCATTGGTGTGTATTGTAGGGCAAGTAAAAGGAAATTTATTAGGAACCGACGCGTTCCAAGAATGCGATTTGATCGGTATCTCGATGCCTGTGACGAAGTGGAACTACCAAGTCGTTGATGCGAATGAGATCCCTGAGATCATGGCGAAAGCTTTCTATATCGCAGAAACTGGCCGCCCTGGCCCCGTTTTAATTGATATTACACGTACGGCTCAGACAGATATCATGACTGTGCCGTTTGAATACAAACCTTGCACCTCGATTATTTCCTACAAACCTCGTGTAGAGCCGAAGGCAGAACACGTGGAGGCAGCAGCGAAATTGATTAATGGTGCTAAGAAACCTTATATTTTAGCGGGACACGGTGTGTTAATCGCTGGAGCAGAGAAAGAATTAAACGATTTCGTGGATAAAACGGGCATTCCGGTAGCGACAACACTATTAGGGATGTCATCGATGGATGCAGATCACCCGCTATTTGTGGGCTGGCCGGGTATGCACGGAAATTATGGTGCGAACGTATTGACGAACTCTTGCGATGTATTAATCGCAATCGGGATGCGTTTTGATGACCGTATCACAGGGGATTTAGCGACTTACGCGAAGCAAGCGAAAGTGGTGCACATCGAAATCGACCCGAGTGAAGTAGATAAAAATGTAAAGGCAGATGCTCCAGTCGTGGGGGATGCGAAGGCGGCACTACAGGCCTTATTGCCTTTAGTGAACAAGGCGGACCACAGCGAATGGAGAGCTGAATTCAAGAAATACGACGACGAAGAATACGAAAAAATCACGAAGAAAGACTTGTTCCACGAAGGGGATAAGATCAAAATGGGTGAGGCCGTAAATCTCTTGTCGAATAAAACCCAAGGGGAAGCCGTCGTCGTAACAGACGTGGGGCAACACCAAATGATCACGAATCGTTATTACCGTTTCAAAAAACGCAATTCGATCGTCACTTCGGGTGGCGCAGGAACGATGGGCTTTGCTTTACCTGCAGCTTTTGGTGCGAAGGTAGCGGTACCAGAACGCGAAGTAGTAGCGGTCATCGGTGATGGTGGTTTCCAAATGACCTTGCAAGAACTAGGTACCATCGCGCAGAGCGGTTTGCCGGTGAAAATAATCATCTTGAATAACAATTTCTTAGGCATGGTGCGCCAGTGGCAGCAATTGTTCTTCGAGAATCGTTATTCATTTGTAGAATTGCAGAACCCTGATTTCATTACGATTGCGAAAGGATTTGGAATCGCGGGTCACACCGTTTCAGATCGGGCAGAGTTAAGTGATTCGTTAGATACTTTATTGAATTCAGATAAGCCGTATCTGTTAGAAATCGTTTGTGAAAAAGAGGAAAATGTATTCCCCATGGTACCTGCGGGTGGCTGTGTAACAAGTATCAGGTTAGAATAATCCTATGTTGACGAATTATACCATATCCATTTTTACAATGAACACGGTCGGTTTACTAAATCGAATCACGATCATTTTTACGCGTCGCCGGGTAAATATTGAGAGTTTGACGGTTTCGGAGACAGAGCGTAAAGGCGTATCTCGTTTTACGATTGTGATTAAGCAGGAGAACAGGGAATTCGTTGAAAAATTAGTTCGCCAAATCCGTAAAGTAACGGACGTTCTCGCGGTGTTTGGTTACCTAGATGACGAAATCGTGTTTAACGAAATCGGTCTATTTAAGATTGCCACACCGCTAGGAGGCACTCCAGTGGATGTAAAGACGATTAATTTAGATTGGAATGCGAAAATTGTGCACTTTGGACTAGATTATGTAGTCGTAGAAAAGAATGGATCGGAAGAGGAAATTCAAGAGTTTTATACCTATTTGAAAAAATGGGAAATTTTAGAGTACGTTAAGTCTGGTCGGGTTGCCGTAGGTAAAACGGAGAAAGGCTTAGTAGAGTTTTTGCCAGAAGAAGGCAATTGGGAAATCGTATAATCGAACAAAGAATATAAATTAAATAACAAAAAAATGGCAAAGATTAATTTCGGTGGAGTTGTTGAAGACATCGTAACAAGAGAAGAGTTTCCATTAGAGAAAGCTAGACAAGTATTAGCAGACCAAACGATCGCCGTGATCGGATATGGAGTTCAAGGTCCAGGACAAGCGTTAAACATGAAAGACAATGGTCTAAATGTAATCGTAGGTCAACGTAAAGGTAAAACCTATGACAAAGCTGTCGCTGACGGTTGGGTTCCAGGTGTCACTTTATTTGAAATCGAAGAAGCGTTAGAAAAAGGAACGATCATTTGTTACTTACTTTCTGATGCCGCTCAAATCGAGTTATGGCCTACAGTGAAGAAATATTTGACGGCTGGCAAGTCGCTTTATTTCTCTCACGGTTTTGGTATCACGTACAAAGAGAAAACAGGAATCGTTCCTCCAGCAGATGTGGACGTATTCTTAGCTGCACCTAAAGGTTCAGGTACTTCATTGCGTCGTTTATTCGTAGCTGGTAAAGGTTTGAACTCTTCGTTCGCTGTTTACCAAGATGCAACAGGAAAAGCGCGTGAGAAGTGTATCGCGATGGCTATCGGTGTGGGTTCAGGCTATTTATTCGAAACGGATTTCTACAAAGAAGTAACTTCTGACTTAACAGGTGAGCGTGGAACACTAATGGGAGCTATCCAAGGTATCTTCGCTGCACAATACGACGTATTACGCGCGAACGGTCACTCTCCATCAGAAGCGTTCAACGAAACAGTAGAGGAATTGACGCAATCGTTAATGCCATTAGTAGCGGAGAATGGAATGGACTGGATGTATGCAAACTGTTCTACTACGGCGCAACGTGGTGCATTGGATTGGTGGAAGCCTTTCCGCGACGCTACTAAGCCTGTATTCGAGCAATTATATAACTCAGTGAAAACGCAAGCAGAAGCAGAGCGTTCAATCACCTTGAATTCTCAACCGGATTACCGCGTGAAATTAGATGCTGAATTGAAAGAAATGGCAGATATGGAAATGTGGAGAGCGGGTGCTGCGGTACGTAGCTTACGTCCAGAGAACAACTAGTTTTTTATCGTATTCGAAAAAGGGTAGACAAGCGATTGTCTACCCTTTTTTTGTTAATTTTAGGGCGCATGGAATTCAACAAACTAAAACACGTTCCTAGCGTCACAGAAATAAAACAAGTAGCGGAGCAGCTAAAAGGGGTCATCTCTGAGACACCTTTAGAATTCTCGGCGTCACTTTCTGCGCGCTATGGGGCCAAAATCTATTTAAAACGCGAAGATTTGCAGGTCGTTCGCTCCTATAAAATTAGGGGAGCCTACCACAAAATCTCCAACATTCCCTCGGAGTTAAGATCGAAAGGGGTGGTGGCTGCGTCAGCAGGAAACCATGCGCAGGGTGTAGCCTTTGCTTGTGCTTTATTGAATATTCAAGCGCATATTTTCATGCCTAAGTCCACGCCGCTTCAAAAAGTGGAGGCAGTTCGTTTTTTCGGTAAAGAAAAAGTGCGCATTTATCTGGTAGGAGAGACCTATGATGAGGCATTTACGGCTTCACGTAAATTTTGTGAGACGAATGGCGCGATTTATATCCCCCCTTTTGATGATTTTGACATCATTGCGGGTCAAGCCACGGTCACGTTGGAGATTTTGCAAGCTTTGCCTGTTGTGCCTGATTTCTTGTTTGTGGCCATTGGTGGAGGCGGATTAGCCGCTGGGGCTGCTTTGGTTTTATCTACTTCTACCTCCTTGATAGGGGTGGAGCCGGCGGGTGCACCATCGATGCTGCAGAGTTTGGCGGCTTCGGAAGTAGTGATATTAGAGGAGATTGATCGCTTCGTGGATGGGGCATCTGTGAAGCAGGTAGGTTTGAAGACCTTTGCTATCTGCCAAAAAGGCTTGTCGCGCATGTTGACTGTTTCGAAGAAGGATTTGTGCCAAACCATGTTAGAACTCTATGCCCTAGGCAGTATGATCGTAGAGCCAGCCGGAGCTTTGAGCGTAGCCGGCCTCGAAGAAATGGCAGACGAAATCAAAGGAAAAACGGTCGTTTGTGTCATCTCTGGCGGAAATTTCGATCCCAAACGCTTTCCAGAGATTAAATCCCTTGCCTCGGCTTAAAAAAATCCAAAATTTTATATTCTGGCGCAGTTTCGCGTTTTAGATTAATTGTCTTTTTTAATCATACATATAGGATTATTAATAGTATTATAATCTTATATACCTGAATTTTAAGATTTTTAATCTATGCTCTATACTCTCTAATCTCTAATTTCCTTGTATACAAGGGTAATTAGCCGTAATTTCACAACGAAATAAAACCCTTCAAACATGAGTAACCGCATTCAAATTTTTGATACTACCTTACGCGACGGCGAACAAGTTCCCGGCTGTCAATTAAACCGAGAGGAAAAAGTAGAAGTGGCGAAACAACTCGAGTTGCTGGGTGTAGATATCATCGAAGCCGGTTTTCCGATCTCTTCTCCTGGTGATTTCGCATCGGTTCAGGCCATTTGTGACGCGGTGAAGGAACCCACGATTTGTGCCTTGACTCGTGCCAAAAAAGAGGATATCGACGCAGCCGTTGCTGCCTTGAAAACGGCGCGCAAGCCTCGTATTCATACAGGAATTGGTTCTTCAGACGTACATATCAAGCATAAATTCAATTCGACACGCGAGGAAATTATCGAGCGTGGCGTTTGGGCTGTGAAGTATGCCAAATCCTTTGTAGAAGACGTCGAGTTCTTCGCTGAAGACGCAGGTCGGGCTGATTTAGCCTTTTTGGCACAATTAACACGCGAAGTAATCAAAGCCGGCGCAACAGTCGTCAACTTACCAGATACGACGGGCTATTTATTGCCACACGTCATGCATGAGCGCATCAAATACCTATACGAAAACGTGGATAACATTCACCAGGCCACGATTTCCATGCACAATCACAACGATTTAGGGCTTGCTACCGCAAATACCATCGCCGGTATTCAAGCGGGTGCTCGTCAAGTTGAAGTAACTATCAACGGTATAGGGGAGCGCGCTGGAAATACGTCTTTGGAAGAAATTGCGATGATTCTAAACGTGCACAAAGACTTAGGATTTACAACGGGAATTAAGCCCAAATATTTATACCCTACCAGTACCTTAGTATCTAATTTAATGGGCATGCACGTGCAGCCTAACAAGGCAGTTGTAGGAGCAAATGCTTTTGCGCACTCCTCGGGAATCCACCAAGATGGTTTCTTGAAGCACGCACAAAACTATGAGATCATGAATCCAGAAGATGTAGGTGTTTCCTCGTCTGCGATTTTATTAACCTCTCGTTCTGGCCGTGCCGCCTTGCGTCACCGGTTGACATTATTAGGATTCGATTTCGAAAAACCAGAATTAGACAAGATCTACACGCGCTTCTTGTTGATGGCGGATGAAAGGAAGATGATTCATGATAAGGATCTCCGTGAGTTGATTGGATAAAACAAAATTCTAAATCGTGCTGCGCAATGATTTTTGAATTTTATTTTTTCCAATCTCCTCTCTATAATCTCTAATCTGAGTAGAGCGAAGCGATACGATAATTAAAAAAGGTAACCTCGGTTCCCTTTTTTAATGTCATCTCTATACTTAAATCTCTAATCTATACTCTCTAATCTATACTCTCCTCTCTCCACTCTCCTCCGGCCGCTAAGACCTAGCCATCACCACCTTCTCTTTCTCCAGCACCTTCAATATCCCTAAATTAATGGCCTGTTTTGTTGCCTGAAACTTAGCGAAGTCCTTCGTTTGGACAAAATAGGTAACGGAAATATCAATGGAGTAGGCTCCAAAACCATCAAAAATCACCTTCGGTGCTTTTTTCTTGCACAAGGGATCTTCTAAGATGAATTGCTCGATGGCTGTAATGGCCGCTTCGATTTGAGCGGGCTTGGTGTTTAATTCACATTGAATCGTGTATTTTGCCCGTCTATAATCGCGCTCGCTCATGTTTTCGAGGGATTGAGATGTTAGGAGGCGGTTTGGTACTAAAATTAAATTGCCGTCTGCCCCGCGAAGGCGCGTGCTTCTAAAGCCAATTTTTTCGATATCTCCGCTGATGGATCCAATTTGGATACTATCGCCTACGACGAAAGGGAGATCTAAGAAAATGGTGAAAGAGGCAAATAGGTTTTCTAGTGTTTCGCGTGCGGCTAAAGCGAGGGCTAAACCCCCAATCCCCAGACCCGTAATCAAGGCCACCACGTCTACTTCGAAAATACGACCCAAGAAAACAAATCCGGAAGCCGTGATAATAAAGACCATGGAAAGGTCGTTCAAAAAAGGAATGAATTGTTGTTTGGATTTTTGGTCAGCGCCATTCCATTTTTCTTGCGCAACCAGAATAACGACTTTCATTAAGCGAACAATAACCCAGGTAATGGTGAAAATAACGGCTGATTCGAAGGCTTTTTTGCTAAAATAAAGTAATCCCGAATTTTCGATAGGCTCCAGGTTCCAAATGCTAGGAACATGTAGGTTTTTGAACGCAAAATAGAGGAAAATCCAAAAAATGAGTAATTCAAATGGTTTGCGAATGAGTTGAACGCAATCTTGAATGGAAATAGATTCTTCCGGAATAAAGCGGAAAACGATTTTCGAAAAGGAGTTTGAGAAGAAGCGTCTTAAGATAAAACCTAGTAAAATGATCCCTCCGAAAAGGAGTAAATCCCATGCCGAATTATCTAAGTAGATGCCATTTTTTAAATCCCCCATCGTATGCTATATTATTTTTGACTTCAAATATAGCTAATAACTTAGTCGAATGTGAAATAAAATTACGACCTTTACACACTAGTATTCCCAAAAGGGAGGATTTTAATTTTATGAATTTTATTTCTTTGAATCAGCCTACAACCCTTCTGAAAACGCTTCGTTCTCTACTAATCGTCTTGTTTTTATCGACAGCACCTGCTGTTTTCGCGCAAACAATCTTGAATTCACCTTATTCGTATTTAGGTATGGGGGAGATTCAAAAAGGGGAGAATGTGACGAATATGATGATGGGTGGAATTGGCGTTTCGAATTCCAACGGAATCTATACCAATGTGGTGAATCCAGCTCTTTTAGCCCGTAATCGTTGGACTAATTTAGAAGTAGGAGTTAATACAGAATATAAAACTTTGCAAGATTACCGTCAACAACAGAAGGTTTTTGGGGGTAATTACCAATCCTTGAATTTGACTTTGCCTATCACCAGTCGCTGGACCATGTCAGTGGGAATTCGCCCACATTCTGCTGTGGAATACGAAACAAGGTCTTATCGTCGATTGAATTTATTAGGCGTGGATAGTTTGATTTATAGCTACAAGGGTAGCGGTGGCGTGAGTAAAGTGTCTATTTCTAATGGCGTACGTGTTTACAAAGAATTGTATGTTGGCTTGCAAATGGATTACTTGTTTGGGCAAGTGAACCGCAATGTGGCAACGCAAAATATGTCCGATGGGCAGTATTATAAAGTGCAATTAGAAGATTTGACCTCTTATTCTGATGTGCAATTCAAGGCTGGCTTTGCTTATAGAGCTAAGTTGAAGCCTGATCTGTTTTTGAATCTAGGAGCCACCTTGGATTTAAACTCCTCGTTGAATGCAAAGCAAGTGAAACGATTTGCCACCATGGATCTTTCAGGACTCACGGTAATCAATGCAGATACCTTAGAGAAATCGACCGCATTTGTTCAGCAAATTCCGGTAGCGAAACGTTTTGGCGTGAGCATCGAAAAAGCGGCTAAATGGATGTTAGGAGTGGATTATACCTACACGGATTGGAGCAAAGTAAATAATAATTTAGGTCGCTCGGCTACCTTGCATGCTTCTCATAAAGTATCGGTAGGGGGGGAATACACGCCAGATGTGGAGTCAGTTTCTAGTTACATCAAGCGTACCACTTATCGTTTAGGGGCTTCCTATGAAAAAACGCCTTATGATTTCTTAGGAAATGGAAATTATGCGGTAGATAAGAATTTGAGTTTGGGTATCGCGTTTCCACTTCGGAATTTATCCTTCTTAAATGTCGCTTACCAAGTGGGTCGTCGTGGTTTGATTACTGAGAATGGGATGGAGGAGCAATACCACCGATTGACTTTAGGATTGACATTTAGCGATCTTTGGTTCCAAAAGCAGAAAATCAACTAATTTTCTCCAATGCGCAATTCGAGCTTACTCTTTTTGCTCTTCATTACTAGCACTATTTTTTCCTGTCGTGAAAAAGCGGATGATTCGAAGGCGGTCTATGTCGGACCTAAGTCAGAATTGTTTGGTATCGATATGGTGTATTCTGATTCAGCCAGAAAAGTAGTTAGAATGGTTACGGAAGAACAATTAACGCTAGCTTCTGAAGATCGAATTTATCCCAAAGAGATGAAGCTTTGGTTTTATGATAAAACAGGAAAAATTACCTCTGAAGTGCGTGGCGATTCAGCTCATTTCTATCGCCAAAAAAACACCTATAAACTAATCGGCCACGTGGTCATCCACAACATTGAAAAAGAAGAAACATTAAAGACGGATGAATTCAATTGGTTGCCTGTCGAAAAACGAATCTTCACAGACAAGGCGGTTCAATTAAGAACACGCACAGAATTAGTTAATGGGGTAGGGCTCGATGCCGCCCAAGATTTCTCTTCTTATTCATTGCGTAAAGTCCGAAATTCAGTCGTAGCAGTCGAAGGTATGCCTACGAATTAGCGGCAATTTTGCAGTGCTATTTTCACGCTGTCTGCGGGATAGATTTGCTTTTTATTTCCCCATTTTTCCCGCATGTAAGTCACTAGTTCGGCGATATCCAAGGCTTGAAGTTTCGCATTCGCGGGCATGTACCCATTTCCCTTTTTACCATTTCGTATCAAGCAAGCTAAAGCCTCTGGACTTAATTGGGTTTTTTGAATCGATGGATACAAATCCCTCAACCCCGCTCCATCCGCCTGGTGGCAATTTTCACAATGTGTCTTGTACAAAGCCATGCCCTCTACGGCATATTGCTGTTGGGTGATTTCCTCTTTGCTTTGGCAAGAGAAAAAGAAAAAAGCGATGAGTATTGGAGCTAGTTTTTTCATATTCTGTATTCAATGGTAAATGGTAAATGGTGAATGGCGGATAAAAAATCATTTACCATTCACCATTTACCACTCACCATTCCTTTTTGTCATTCTTTTAAAAGCACCTCCATATCCTCCAGCAAGTGATTCACCTCGGTTTCCACCGTGCCATCATAAATGCCCCGAACATGTCTGTTTTTGTCTACTAAAATAAAGGCGCCACTATGTACGAAACCGCCTGCTTCGTTCGGGTCTTCTTGCGCAGAGACCATATAGCTTTTTTGGCCTAGTTTATAAATCGCAGCTTTATCTCCCGTCAATAAATTCCATTTAGGAGCTTCAATGTGCAGGCGGGTCGCATAATCCTTTAAAACGGAGGTATTGTCGAAATCAGGGTCAATGCTGTGTGAAATGATGCGAACCTCGTCACGCTCTTTGTAACGCTCATAAATGCGCAACATTTGCGTTTTCATTTTAGGGCAAATGGTAGGGCAAGTGGTGAAGAAAAAATCAGCCACGTACACTTTTCCTTCCACGTCTTTTTCTGTTACGATAACTGAATCTTGGTTCAAAAACCGGAACGTTGGAATCTGGTGGTATACCGTGTCGCCTTTTGCATTTATCGTTTTAGGGCCCATAAAAGGCAATTTTTTCTCTTGTGAACAGGAGAAAACCACAACAGCTAACGCAATACTAAGGACGATATTTTTGTGCCGCATCTAGAGTAGAATCTGTTAATTTTTGAAGCTCAGTTAATTGAGTGTATTGGTTCTTGAGGTAAATCACCTTGGTATTTACATCCATTTTGCTCAAACTATCGATCGAGAACTGGTGCATCCAATCCATCATCGATTGATCTGCCTTGTCTAACGAACGAATCAGCGTGCGCACATGCGTGGAGTCTGCGCCTGTTGAAAGGCTGTCTAATTTTGTTTTCAGGGAAACGATTTGCTCCGTCTTGGGCATTAGTAGTTCGTGTAATCCTAGGACTTTGGCTTGTAATTCCTCGCTGAGTTTTTCTTCTGCTTGAGCACAACCTACTAAAAGAAGGCTGAACGCGATCCATTTTTTCATTCGTGTGATTGGATTAAATTCCGAACATTATCGAGTAAATCACGGTAGCCCTGTTGGCCTCCGATCATTTTAGCAATTTCTTCTACGCGTTCCTCTTCTCTTAACTCGCGAAGGTTCGAAACAGTTTTCGATCCTGCGTGATTTTTGTAGACAAACCAGTGTTTGGATCCGGCTGCCGCGATCTGGGGAAGGTGGGTGATGGCAATGATTTGGTGTCCTTGACTCATTTGGCTGAGCATTTGGCCCATTTTTATCGCGATTTCTCCGGAAACACCCGTGTCAATCTCATCTAAAATTAAAGTAGGTAAGGCTCTTTTCTTCGCTAATAAGTGTTTGATGGAAAGCATTAAACGACTCATCTCACCGCCAGAAGCGATTTGCTTAAACGGTTTAGGGGCTAAACCTTTGTTTGCGGAGAACAGGAGTTGTATTCTGTCCGAGCCATTCGCCGCCACATCTTTGGCCGTCATCTCCCAGGCCAAATTCGCATTCGGAATACCTAAGGATTGAAGTGAAAGGACAAGTGCAGCGGAAATAGCCTCCAAAACCGCTGAACGAGAGGAAGATAAGGCTGCAGCCGAGGTGTTAACCAGCTGAAAATCGGCGTCTACCTGTCCCCGCGCATCGGCTATTAACGTGTCCATCGATGAAAATTGAGATAATCGCAAATCCAGTGAATCCACTAATGTCACTAATTCTGAAATGTTGGACGCTTGGTATTTTTGCAATAAACGATTGAGCAAGTCTAATCGTTTCTGTTTTTCTTCTAATTCCAGAGGATTGTATATGAAATCGTCGGCCTCGCCTTCGACTTCGGCGCCTAGGTCCTTTAATTCGATCCAAATCGATTCGATGCGGGTTTTCCAGTCGGCAAAATTCTCACCCCATTTGCTCAGCGCGGTGGCTTGTTGCAGGGCGATACGGCTTTGATGTAGGGCTGAAACCTCAGAAACACTGAGGGCTTGCGCTAAAATGGCCAATTTTTCCTGGATTTGTTCCGCATTTTGCAGTTTTGTGACAGCGGTGTCTAAGACTTCGTACTCGCCCTCTTTTAGCTGGGCCTTGCTTAATTCATCAAATTGAAATTGGATGAAATCTAATTCTTGGGTCCCTTTCGTCGATGCTTGTTCTAAAGCCCGCAAAGCGGAAACACTGGATGACCAGGTGGAATAGGCTGAAATGCACGCTTTTCTCAATCCCTCATTCTGCGCATAAGCGTCCACCATATCCAGCGTAAAATCCGGATGGGACATCCACCACGTATCTTGCTGGGAGTGAATATCGACTAATTCATTGCCGATTCGCTTTAAGGTTTCGAGTGTAACAGGCGTATCATTGACGAAACTGCGCGATTTTCCTTGTGGGTTGATTTCTCTGCGAATGAGGCAGGGCTCTTCGAAATCGATTTCCTCTTCTTCGAAAACCGATTGTAAATGCGGAAAATTCACGAGTGAAAATTGGCCCTCGATAATACATTTTTTAGTGGCATCAAAGAGGCTTTTTCCGTCCGCTCTTTGGCCTAATAATAAGGATATGGCACCTAATAAGATGGATTTTCCGGCACCCGTTTCCCCGGTAATCACAGTCAATCCACCTGTCAAATGCAGGTCGAGCTGTTCGATCAACGAGTAGTTTTGGATATGAAGGTGCTTCAACATAAGAAAGGCATCAAAGTTCGAATTTACGCAAAAAAAATTGTTCGCATTTTTATTTCGTCTATCAATCAGGATTTTGATAATTTTTATCAATATTTTGTACCTTTGGAAAAATTTTTCGCCTACGTTATTATAACCCCTACGAAATGAGTGTTTTAGTAAATAAGAATTCAAAAATTATTGTTCAAGGTTTCACCGGAACTGAAGGGTCTTTCCATGCGGAGCAAATGATCGCTTACGGAACCCAAGTGGTAGGTGGTGTTACACCCGGAAAAGGTGGCGCTAAGCACTTAGATCGTCCTATTTTTAATACAGTAGCAGATGCAGTTGCTTCTACAGGAGCTGACACATCGATCATTTTCGTTCCACCAGCATTTGCTGCGGATGCGATTATGGAAGCTGCGGATGCAGGAATTAAAGTCATTATTTGTATCACGGAGGGTATCCCTACGAAAGATATGATCGTGGCGAAAGAATATATCTCGAACTTCGAGACGCGTTTAATCGGACCTAACTGCCCAGGCGTTATGACGGCTGATGAATGTAAAGTAGGTATCATGCCAGGCTTTATCTTCCAAAAAGGGCGCGTAGGTATCGTTTCTAAATCAGGAACCTTGACGTACGAAGCGGTAGATCAATTAACAAAAGCAGGTTTAGGCCAAACAACGGCAATCGGTATCGGTGGTGACCCTATCATTGGGACAACAACGAAAGAAGCAGTTGAATTATTAATGAACGACCCAGAAACAGAAGGTATCGTGATGATCGGTGAGATCGGTGGCGGTATGGAAGCGGAAGCGGCTCGTTGGATTAAAGCAGATGGAAACCGCAAGCCAGTGGTTGGTTTTATTGCTGGCCAAACAGCTCCGAAAGGACGTCGTATGGGTCACGCAGGTGCGATCATCGGTGGTGCTGATGATACGGCAGAAGCGAAGATGAAGATCATGCAAGAGTGTGGAATCCACGTGGTTTACTCTCCAGCTGATATTGGCGAAACAATGATCAAAGCATTAGCTGCGAAATAAGTTGAATTAATTTCAAGGAATGATTCCTTTCTTTTTAAAATCTGCTCATTTGATTCCTTTGCGGAAAACGATGAGCAGATTTTTTTTATTGGCATTAGTATTGCTAGCAGGCAACAGTCAGGCGGCTTGGAAGAAGGTATACTCCTTTGAGCGCGATTGGCTAGTGTACCAGGAGGCCTGGAAAAGTTTCTTGCCCTACGTCTCTTCGAAGCATTATACGTACCATTCGAAGTCTTTGGAATTGCATCCAGGGGATTTCCCCAAAGCCTATCTAGCCATTTACCCCAAAGAAAATTACCACCTCTTTCTGCAAGGAACCCTGTTTAAGGCTTTGAAGAAAGGGGAGACCTATCGTTTACCACTAGATAGTTTACAGAATAAAGTCATTTTAACCGTTTACGCAGAAAGTCTGGAAGGATTGCCCGGGGATTTTTTGATAGAACGAGATGAGCCTGTAAGTGCACAAGAAAAAGCGGATTTTTTCTCCTTGGAAACACGTTATGGATCGGTCCATTCGAATTTTTTCTTGTTAAGTTTTTTAACCGTTATTTGCTGCTTAGGCTTGCTGTATGCGGCTTATCCGCGGGTATTTTCCTCCTTTTTTCGGTATTCTGACTGGATTCGTTGGGAAGTGAAAGATGAGGTTTGGATGAGGCGCCCGTTTGCCCTGCCTAATTTGCTGGTCCTTTTTACGCTGAGTTTGTTGACGAGCTGTTTGGCCTTTTTGACGGGAATGAAAACGGGAATCAAGGAGGAATTTTTTAGTAACCCAGAGAATTTTGTGAAAGTTTGGCCTAGTCTACTCTTTATTTTTTCCAAATTAGGTCTTTCCTTTCTCCTCTTTATTTCACGCTACTTTGTGTATTACCTTTTTACGGATTTATTCAAGTTAAAAGGCTTAGCGAATGTACATTACTTTAAATCCTTACAAACGAATCTACAATTTTTTCTGGCCTTGTTCGCTGTTTTGAGTTTCTATGCCGTCTACCTTGGACCAGCTGCGACGATTGATTTTCGTATTTTCAGTTATGTTGTAGACGCCTATTTCATCCTTCGATTTATCTATTTTTTCCAATCCTTCCGTCGGAGCTTTTCCTACAATCAATTGTTCTTATTTACTTACCTCGTGCTGATCGAAGGACAGATTATCTTGTTTGGTATCAGGGAATTAATTTTTCCAGGTTAACATTTAGGGCAGGATAATCTTGTGTCAAAAAATGTCGTATATTTGCACTCTGAATTTTAAGGCTGGTATTTTTCCGGTCCAAATTGAATGATTATGAGTAAAACTGCAACCGAAGAAACGAGTCGTTTAAAGAAAGTAAAGAGTATTTTAGTGACGCAATCTGCCCCTGCAGACGCAAAATCACCTTACTTTGAGATTGAAAAAAAATACGATATTAAGGTAGATTTTAGACCTTTTATCGAAGTACAAGGTATAGCCTACAAGGATTTTAGAAAGCAAAAAATTGAAATCCTGCAACACACGGCTATCATTTTCACAAGTCGTCACGCGATTGATCACTTCTTCCGTATGTGCAAGGAGGCGAAAATCGAAGTGCCTACCGATATGAAATACTTCTGTATCACAGAGCAAACGGCGAATTACCTTCAAAAATACATCGTCATCCGTAAGCGTAAAGTATTTACAGGGACGAAAACGGCCTTAGACCTTTTGGAAATCATCAAGAAACACAAAACAGAGAAATTCTTGTTCCCTTGCTCGAATAAGCGCCAAAAAGACCTTCCAGACTACATGGGTACAAACGACTTCCAATTAACGGAAGCAGTTATGTATGAAACAGTTTCAGCTGATTTATCTGATTTAGAAGAAGTTTTCTACGATGTGATTGCCTTCTTCAGTCCATCAGGAATTACGTCTTTATTCCAAAATTTCCCTGACTTCAAGCAAAACAATACACGATTAGCCGCTTTTGGTCCTACCACAGCACAAGCAGTGGTAGATGCAGGCTTAGTGGTGGACATTCAGGCACCCATGCCCAATGCGCCATCGATGACCGGTGCTCTCGAGCATTATATCAAGCAAGTAAATAAATAAGTAAAAAGCCTCCTTCGTTGAGGCTTTTTTATTATTTTTAGCCTACCTATTTTTCATCCAACGAATGACGCGTAAATTGAGGCTATTGAAATGGTGCTTTTTCCTACCTGTAGGGGCATTTTTGCTATTCACCGCTCCCGCATCATTTGCTCAGCAAAGTCCTCAATACAGTATTTTTTCAGCGAATTCGAATATCATAAATCCCGCTTTCTCTGGCTGGAAATCCAATAATTACGTTGCGCTTCAAATCAGAGACCAATGGTCCGGGTATACTACTTCGAACGATGGATCTGGAACATTAGGCACCACCTGGCTTTCGGGTTCTTTTGGAATAAGTCCTAGAGGAGGTTTAGGAATTCAATTTTACGCTGATAAAACCCCTTCCGGTGTCTCCCAACAATTGATTCAATTACAAGGTGCCTATCATGTATCAAAAGGGAATGGACAGTGGTCTTTCGGTTTATCTGTTGGATTGCAAACAAAATCATTTGACGGTCGTGTTTTTCGAGTGAGAGACCCGAATGATCCTTTAGCAACCCTATTGTCTGGATCAGCCGTTAGTCAAACACAGCCTGATTTTGGTATAGGAGCCGTTTATGCTACAGAAACCTGGCAACTAGGACTTACGGCAGACCACTTAACGGCCCCCCGATTCGATTTTAATGGAGGTACCGCTTCGATGCCCTTAGATCGGGTATTTGCTTTACACGGAAGTGCGGAAGTTCCGCTGAGTGATTACTTTGATCTGTTGCCCTATGCTTTGGTTCGGTATTATTCAGGCCAAATTGTTCCCGAAGCAGGTGCCAGAGTCTATTACAACAAACTAATTTATGCGGGAGCGGCCTATAGAAATGGGGATGCTGCGATGGGTTTACTGGGCGTATCTATCTTACAAAATAAGTTAGATATCGGTTATTCAATGGATATTACTACCTCTAATTCCTTGAATAAGAAGCCTTTGTCTCATGAGGTGTTTTTGCGGTTTCGTATTCCAGAAAGAACACTTCGTCAGAAGCCGGCCCCTATACGAACACCTAGGTTTAGGATTTTATAGAGGGTACTTGGAAAATTATGTTGAAACCTATCCGAATGTTAGAATATTCCTTTAAATTTGAGGAATTTGTTAATTCTGTGAGGGGATTATTTTTGATTATAGGCAATTTTTACAGGGCCATAACGTTTAGAAAAACAGAAATTTAAAAAGGTATATGAATTTTCATAATCTGAATAAGAAAGTAGTTTGGCTATTATCCCTGGTTGTGTTAACCAGCCTTTTAGCTAGTTGCGGTTCTAAAAGCAATACAGGTGGGAAGACATTAAGTTCTTCTAAGTCAACGAAGTCGAAGGGTTTAAAAGGGTTATTTTTTAAGCCAGCCACCGAAGATCCAGGTGTTTTTAATGGTGAAATTGTCGCTGTAAATCGCAAAGGCTGGTCGCAACCTACCCCATTTGGAATGGTTCTAGTACCCTCAGGCAGTTATTTAATGGGTCAAGGAGATGAAGATCCATCGCGATCTGCGATTAACTTTCCGCGTCGTGTGACTGTATCGGCCTTCTTTATGGATGATACGGAGATTACGAATTACGAATACCGTCAGTTTGTGGAATCTATTTTACGGGATTCTTTATCTGTTTTAGGGGAGACGAAAATTATGTCGGATTATTACCCTGATACGACGCGTTGGGCAGAAGATTTGAAAATGCCAGGTTATCAGACGCGTGACTTTACCTATGGGGATCCGATGACGGAGAACTATTTTTCTAGCCCTGCTTTTGATATGTATCCGGTGGTGGGCGTTAACTGGTCCGCAGCGAAGTATTTCTGTGATTGGCGTTCTAAATTGATGAATAGCTACCGTAAAACACAAGGTTTGGCTAATTTGCCTCGTTTCACTTTACCTACCGAATCAGAGTGGGAGTGGGCGGCTCGTGGAGGTCGTGCTTCAGCGAAATACCCGTGGGGTAATCCGTATTTGTCGAATGCGAAAGGTTGTTTATTAGCGAATTTCAAACCTCACCGCGGAAATTACGATGCGGACGGTTACGAATATACGGCCCCTGCTAATGCCTATAGTCCGAATGATTACGGCTTATACAATATGGCCGGTAATGTGGCGGAGTGGTGCGAAGATGCATTTGAAGAAAATGCGTCAGCAGTTACTTGGGATTTGAACTCCATTAATCGAGATGCGAATAATCCACGTAAAGTGGTTCGTGGTGGTTCTTGGAAGGATATAGGCTACTATTTAGAAACAGGTACGCGTACCTTTGAATTTGAGAAAAACAAAAGATCCTATGTAGGATTTAGATGTGTGATGCGTTACTTAGGACGCCCAGCATCCAGATAATTAAACCGAAATCTACTATTAAGAATTAACAAAATGGAAAAGTCGATTAATGTAATTGCCAGTTTTGGTGCAGCTATCGTTATTGTAGGAGCGCTTTTTAAGATTTTACACTGGACCGGTGCGAATGAGATGCTGATGGTGGGTATGTTTACGGAGGCCGCTATCTTTATTTTATTTGGCGTTCTTTATTTGAAATCGAAAGAGGAAAAACACTACGATTGGGAAAAGGTGTATCCTGAATTGATGGGTGAAGCTCCACGTCCTGTTGCGGCGCGTCACACGGGTGATGTTCCAGGCTTAGATGCAGAGGCTGTAGCTCATTTAACCAAGAGCTTGAAATCGTTAACAGATACAGCGAACAGCTTGTCTGAGATTTCGAAAGCAACAGGCGCGACACAAGATTTTGTTAAATCATTGAACTCTTCTGCAGAATCATTAGGTGGCTTGAACAAGTCGGTTTCAGAGGCTTCACAATCGTTAGCTACCATTTCAGCTTCTTCATCAGAGGCGGCTAAATACACTCAGAATTATGCGAAGGCTGGAGAATCTTTGGAAAAATTAAATGAGGTTTACGAAGCGGAAATCCAAGAAGCGAGCAAGCATATGAAAGCAATCAACGGATTCTACGGTAACGTGAATGCGAGCGTTGAGCACATTGCAGCAACTCAAAAAGATGCAGAATTATTCAAGGCAGAATTAGCGAAATTAAACGCGAACATTCAATCCTTGAACCAAGTATATGGTAGTATGTTAACAGCTATGAAAGGCTAATTATGGCAAGTTTAAAAGAGACCCCCCGGCAGAAAATGATCGGGATGATGTATTTGGTATTAACGGCCTTGCTCGCGTTGCAGGTTAGTGATGCCTTATTACAGAAATTTGCCCTTTTGAATAGTAGTTTGGAAATGGCAAATCAATCATCCCTGAACAAAAGTAAAGGTATGGTGCAAGGAATCGAGGAACGTATAAAAGACCTTCCCAATCCAGCGGCCTATGCAGATGTATTGAAAAAAGCGAATGAAGTTCGCCGCATCACAGATGCTTTAGTGAGCCACATTGAGAATGTGAAAGGAAAGGTATTAGAAGCGGCTGGTGGTATTGACCCTGAAACGGGAAATATCAAGAACCCAAAAGAAGAAGAGAAGATTTATGAAATCATGGTAGGTGGAACCAAACAAGGTGAGGCGTATAAGCTAGTTCCGATGTTTGACAAATACCTAAAAGATCTCTCCCTGGCAGCCGATCCTGGTACGAAATTCCCTTCTTTAGCTTTATCTGCTAAAGAAGATCCCATTGCAAGTAAAGATGCAAATCAAGCAAACAAGGATTTCGCAGAGCTGAATTTTGAGCAAACGCCTGTGGCTGCGGCTTTGGCAACTTTATCTCAAAAGCAATCAGAAATTCGCCGCTATGAGTCAGAAGTGTTGAATCAATTAGCGGGAAAAGTAGGGGCAAAGGAGATTAAGTTTGACAAAGTGTTTGCGCAGGTTTCTGCTAATGCCAATACCGTTGTGGCAGGTATGGAATACCAAGCAGAAGTGTTTATTGCAGCGACTTCTAGTGGATTTACTCCGCGCATGAGTTATAATGGTTCTCCGCTACAAGTAGTGGATGGTCGTGGTCAAATCAAATTCAAAACTTCAGGTGGAGGATACGATGCGAATGGTTTAGCGAAGAAGACCTACACAGCTTCGGTTTCTTATATGAGTCCAGCGGGTCCTAAGACGGAATCAATTACGAAGGAATACTTTGTCTTAAAACCTACCTATAACATCGAAACGGGAACGTTACCAGCGCTTTATTTAGGCTGTGCTAACCGTTTAAGCGTAGCGAGTGCGGGTTTAGGAGCGCTTTGGAACCCAAGTTTTACGGCTGAGGGTGGTGAGGCGATTGCTGGTTCTAATAAAGGTAAAGTGACCATTGTTCCTACCGCCTCTACGGTAACGTTGAACGTAAATAACGCTGGAACCTTATTAGGTAAAGAAACATTTAGAGTGCGTCGTGTACCAAGACCTGAAATTAAGATTGTAGGTAGTTCTGGTGCAGAATTGAATGACAAGAGTGGTGAGAATTCTGCAAGTTTACGTTTTGTGAATGCTAAAGCGATTGCAGATGAGTCATTTGCGGCAACGAACCCGGAGGATGCAAATTACCGTGTCTCTGAAATCGAGGTAGCCTTAGCGCGAGGAACGAAGCGTGTGGCATCGATTACTTTGCCAGGTGGAGGATCGATTTCTTCTTTAGCTGGTCAAGCGCAAGCAGGAGATCGCTACCGTATTGAAGTAAAAGGGGTACAACGTAAGAATTTCAAAGGAACGGTAGAGACGATACCTTTTTCATTCGTCAAAGTGATTCCATTGAATTAACCGTATTGATTTATGAAGTTGAAGCATAGTTTATTGGTAGGGATTTGTTTGATGTCATTCGGTGCTTGGGCACAAGAAACATCGCTTAATCCTAATCCTAATTCTGCACATCCGATCGATGAGGCAGATATTCAATACCGTGCGCAAATTTGGCGTAGAATGGATTTGAATGAGAAGATTAACCAGCCTTTCTTTGCGGAGAATAACCAAATCTCCAAATTCTTAATCGATGGCGTGAAGGCGGGAGTGTTAATTCCTTATTCGAACGACTCCTTGAATACTAAATTAAGCTTAGAGCAGTTTTTGGACCGCTTAAAGTTGAAAGGTAAATTAGAGAATGGAGGATTAACTGCAGAGGAAATCGCGGCTGGTTTTGGTGGCGATGCAAAGCCTGCTGCTGCACCGGCCTCTGGCGGTGGTGCAGATGATGGCTGGGGAACAAAGAAAACGGAGACTTCGAAAGTGGAGAAGCCGGTAGCAGATGATTTTGACAAAGGGCCTATTGTAGCTGGTGTCGAATACTATATTCCGAAGCAGTTATCTATTTTAGAAATCAAAGAAGACGCCATTATTGATCGCAAACGTTCTCGTTTGTATTTTGATATTCAGTCCATTACCTTGAAAATTCCAGCATCACAATCAGATGCAGGTTTAGAAGATATCGTGGCTTCTTTCCGTTTTAAAGACGTATATAAGTTCTTTAAGAATAATCCGAATTGCATTTGGTTTAATTCCACGAACGAAATGCAACACCGCAATATGGCGGATGCTTTTGATTTGCGCTTTTTCAGTGCCCGCATTATCAAAAAAGGAAATGCGGCGAACAAAGACATTTTCGATCAGTTTGGCGATGGCAAAGAAGCCTTGAAGAAATCGCAAAAATTAGAGCAACAATTGCAAGATAAAGAAGCTGAAATGTGGGAGAATTAATGCCCATAATCTTATTTTAATACAATTTAAACCGCCTTTTGGTGGTTTTTTTTGTGTAATAGATGTAACTTGCAATGTTAACAGAATCTAATCCATCATATGTCGTATCAACGCAAGACAAAAATTGTAGCCACAGTAGGTCCCACATCAGAATCAAGAGAATCATTAATCCAATTAGCTCAGGCAGGCGTTAACGTTTTCCGCTTAAACTTTTCCCATGGTACTCATGAGGATCATTTAGAGCGTTTAAAAACGATTCGTTCTATCTCAGAGGAAATGGGTTTGAACTTAACGGTTCTTCAAGATTTACAAGGCCCTAAAATTCGTACGCAATTAGTAGAGAATAATGGGGTTCCTTTAGTAGCAGGACAACAATTGATCTTTGCGATGGATGAAAACTTGTTAGGTACATCAGAAAAAGTAGGTACGACCTATACATCGATGTATTTAGATGTAAATCCAGGTGAGCGTATCTTGATGGATGATGGTAACCTAGAAGTGAAGGTACTTACTGTAGATAAAGTGAAGAAGGAAGTAGTGACAGAGGTAATCTACGGCGGAATTTTAAAATCGAAAAAAGGAATTAATCTTCCTGGCACGAAGGTGTCTTTACCTTGTTTGACACCTAAAGATGAGGCTGATTTGTATTTTGGCCTTGATCATGGAGTGGATTGGGTTGCCTTATCATTCGTCCGTAAGGCGAGCGATATTTGGGATATTAAAGAAAAAATTAAAGCCTATGGAAAGAATACTCGCGTTATAGCGAAGATTGAAAAGCCAGAAGCGATTGATAATTTAGATGAGATTATCGCAGCAACAGACGCTATTATGGTGGCTCGTGGCGATCTAGGTGTAGAGATGGATGGTGCAGTAGTACCTTACTTACAAAAAGTAATGGTAGAGAAGTGTACTGCAGCAGGTAAGCCTGTTATCGTGGCTACACAAATGTTAGAATCGATGATCACTAATCCGGTTCCTACGCGTGCAGAAACGTCTGACGTGGCGAACGCGGTATTACAAGGTGCTTCAGCTACAATGTTAAGTGGAGAATCTGCTTCAGGTGCTTATCCAGTGAAAGCCGTAGAAACAATGGCGCACATTCACGAAGTGGTGGAACAACAACAAAATGAAATTGAAATCGTACAAGGTAACGAAGCGGCGATCTACTTTAAGAACCACTCGTTAAGTGCATCGACTTCTGAAAATGTAGCTTTGCAAGATCGTTTAATTGCAGGTGCATGTCGTTTAGCGCGTGACTCGAAAGCAAAAGCGATTTTATGTATCACGAATTCAGGTTATACAGCGTTCCGTTTATCAGCTCACCGTCCTAAGGCAGATTTGTTCGTGTTTACATCGAATAAAGAATTGATGTCTACGATGGGTCTATTGTGGGGAGCGCGAGTGTTCTTCTACGATCCAGGTACGGGTAACGCGGAGAAAACGGTAGCTGCAATGGTAGATAAATTAAAGCAAGATAACTTGTTGTCTAAAGGAGATATCTTCGTGACTACCTTGTCTGTTCCAGCGAATCAAGACAAGAAAACAAATACAGTTCAATTAGGTGTAGTAGAGTAAATCCTAGAGGTAGGGTGCTCGTTTAGATTATGAAAAACAAAAGTTCTTTGCTTTCATCTGTTTTAAAAGGGCTGTACACTTTCTGGGCAGGATTGGTTTTCGTACTGATCTTTTTATTATTATACCCATTGATCTTTGTTTTTTTGCAAAGACGATCTTGGAAAAGAGTTGCTCATTGGCTTGTAGGGCTGTGGGGGCAACTCTTTTTTCTTTTGGCGGGCATCCGTATCAAAGTGACGCATCACTTTAAGCCGGATCCGAAGCAGACCTATGTGTTCTGCGCAAACCACTTCTCTTATGTAGACATTGCTGTGGTGGTGGTTATTATACGCCATTACTTTTCTTTCGTGGGAAAGAATGCGATGAAGAAGATTCCGCTTTTTGGCTACCTCTATGCCCATTTGAATATCCTGGTGGATCGGGGGGATAAGAATAGCCGGGCGAGTTCTTTGAGTCGTTCGATTCGGGCTTTACAGTCAGGCAGAAGTATCATTATCTTTCCGGAAGGTGGAATCATTTCGAAGAACTTTCCTTATATGGCGAACCCTTTAAAGGATGGTGCGTTTATTATGGCCATTCAACAACAGGTGCCAATTGTTCCCATGAGTTTTCACAATAACCACCAAATTATGGACGAGGACACCCTACTGATGCGTCCAGGCACTTTGCACGTGGAGATTCATCCACCCTTTGACACGCAGGGTTTGACGATGGAAGATTTACCTGTTTTACGGGAAAAAGTGTTTGAGTCCATACAAAATCCTATCTTAGCGTATTACGGTTTAAAATAAACGAATATGCGTCTTTTTCTCTTAGGTTTTATCGTAACCCTGTTTTCTTGTGGATCGGCCTCAGAGGAGGAGAACACGGCAATGCCGCGACCTAAAGGATTCCCGGCGATGGATATTCCCGCGCATCAATACAAGGCCTTGGAAAATGGGCATCCGTTCAGCTTTGAATTATCTAAGCAAGCCGTTGTAAAAAAAGATACGTTTGCATTAGCCGAGCCCCACTGGATGTATATCTATTATCCACGCTGGGATGCTTTTATCCAGTTGACTTATAAATCGGTGGAGGGAGATCGGAAACGTTTAGATAAGATGATCCGAGATTCCTATGTTTTAGCCTCTAAACACCAAATGAAGGCGAACCGCATAGAGGATGCGATTTTGACCACACGCGATGGGCGTAAAGCAACCGTCATCGAATTAGAGGGAGAAGTGGCTACTCCTTTTCAGTTTTTTGCCACGGATAGCACTTTGCATTTTTTACGTGGAGCGGTCTATTTAAATACAGCGACGAAAAATGATTCTTTGGCCCCCGTTATCCGCTATCTAAAACAAGATGCGATTCACCTGATTCAGACTTTGCGATGGAAATAGGGGAGGAAAGAACGGTTTTCGTGGACGCCTTGTTACCACTTCCTATCCCTCGGTATTTTACGTACCGGGTGCCTCGGGAATGGGCAGGTTTTGTGCAAGCTGGATTGCGGGTGGTGGTGCCTTTTGGGACGAAGAAAGTCTTGACGGGTGTGATCGTTACGGTTCATCATAACCCGCCGAAGCAATACCAAGCGAAGTATTTATTGGAGATTTTAGACGATGCTCCCCTGGTTACGTCTTCTCAAATCGCCCTTTTTCAATGGGTGGCAGATTATTATATGTGCTATCCAGGCGAGGTTTTTCAGGTTGCTTTACCGGCAGGCTTAAAAATTTCAAGTCAATCAAAAGTACAAGCGAATCCGGAGTTTTCGAGCCCAGAAACATTGACGGATAAAGAGTTAGCTCTCTATGTCGAGATCCGAGATAAAGGTGCCTTGACCTATGATGAGCTGGCCAAATTTGCCGAAGTCAAAAGCCCCTATCATCTCATTAAAGCCTTAGTGGGCAAGGATGCGGTGATTATTTTTGATGAGCTAAAAGACCGTTACACGCCTAAAGTGCAGCGCAAAGTCCGTTTAGTGTCTTCGTTTGAAGATAAATTAGTATTGACGGATCTAATTCAATCGCTGGAGGAGAAACCGAAGCAGATGGCGATCCTTTTGCATTACCTGCAATATATCCCGGTGCTCAGAAGCCCGGAAACGAATCAAAAAGGCCTCGCTAAAAACAGTTTTAGTCAAGCCGGATTGTCGGAGAGTTCCTTGCAGACCTTAGTCAAAAATCAGGTTTTTGAAATTTTCGATGTGGTGGTTTCTCGCTTCGATGAAGCGGATGAAAATTTTGTCCCTTCCACCTTTACTTTGAATACACCTCAGGAAAAGGCCTACCAGTCTATATTGAGCCAATTTCAAGAGAAAGATGTCGTGCTACTTCACGGTATTACGGGCTCTGGAAAGACAGAAATTTACATTAAGCTGATTCAGGAGGCCTTAGCGAATGGGGATCAGGTTTTGTATTTGTTGCCTGAGATTGCCTTGACGACCCAGATTGTGGTACGTTTGAAGCGGATTTTTGGGGAGCAGGTAGGGATTTACCATTCCAAATTTTCGGATAATGAGCGGGTGGAAGTATGGAAATCCATCGTGGAAGGGAAATATCCCTTCGTAGTGGGTGTGCGTTCCTCCGTGTTTCTACCCTTCAAGAATTTAGGGCTGATCATTATCGATGAGGAACACGAAACTTCCTTCAAGCAAGCGGATCCGGCTCCTCGATACCATGCGCGGGATGTGGCGATTGTATTAGCGCACCAGCAAAAGGCGAAAGTCTTACTCGGTTCTGCGACGCCGTCGATGGAAACGTATTATCAGGCTAAACAAGATAAGTATGGCCTAGTGGTCTTGAAAGAGCGTTTTGGTGCGGCACAATTACCGGAGATGCATTTGATCGATACGAAATATGCGAATCGGATGAAGCAGATGAAGGGCGGATTTTCGGTGGATTTGATCGAAGTATTGTCGGAGAATTTGAAGCAAGGAAAGCAAAGTTTATTGTTCCAAAACCGCCGCGGCTATTCGCCCTATCTTCAATGTCAGGACTGCGATTGGATTGCGACCTGTCACCAATGTGACGTGTCCTTAACCTACCACGCCCGCGAGCAAGAATTGCGGTGCCATTATTGTGGTCACCACGAATCACTATTACATCGTTGCGGGGCCTGTGGTTCAGCCCAGCTGAAAACAATGGGTTACGGCACCGAAAAACTAGAAGAAGAATTGCAATTACACCTTCCTGATGCGCGTGTAGCCCGGATGGATTTAGATACGACGCGTTCAAAGACCGCCTTCACGAGTTTAATCACAGAAATTCAGAAAGGTCAAGTAGACGTTTTGGTAGGTACTCAAATGGTTGCCAAAGGCCTCGATTTCGACGGACTATCTTTGGTCGCTATCTTCGATGCAGATAAGATTATTAACTTTCCGGATTTCAGAGCCCACGAACGTGGATTTCAATTAATCACTCAGGTGGCGGGCCGCGCCGGTCGCCGCGAGGTGCAAGGGCAAGTGTACATTCAAACGAATCAACCCACGCATCGCCTGTTTACCTATATTCAGGAGGGAAATTACGAGCAATTGTATGCAGACGAGATGATCGAGCGGGAGGGTTATCATTATCCCCCATTTACGCGCTTAATTAAGTTAGTGATGCGCCATTTCGAAGCGCGCAATGTGGAAACCGCGGCAAAGGATTTAGGTCAATTGTTGAAGGCCAAATTTGGTAATGGGCGTGTCCTAGGACCAGAAAAGCCTTTGATTGAACGCATCCGGAATCAATATGCGATGGAAATTCTCATCAAGCTGGAGAAAGGCGTGGCATTAGCCGCCTTCAAAAAGCAGCTTCGGGAGGAATTAGATACCCTCAGCACGAAGCCAGCTTTCAAAGGCGTTCAAATTATTGTAGACGTAGACTGTAATTAACGTACGTGTACGACTTCCTCGTAGGGAACTCTAAAGCGTGGTCCCCACACTCCTTCTTCTGTCCCTTTACCCACCGAAATGACCATATTGATTTCTGCTCCAGCAGGAAGATTTAAGTGTTTCTTCACACGCTGTGCATCAAATCCTTCCATCGGGCAAGATTCGAAACCTTCGGCTGCAATAGAAAGCATAAAGGTTTGTGCAGCAAGGGCACACGATTTGTGTACCATCACGCGCTGATCTGTCTTGCCACCAAATCGCATCATCGGTTTTCTTAATCCCATCCAGAAACAGATGTTCCAGCGAATGAAGGTAGAAATGCCAAAGATATCATTGCGGTATAAAAGTGGAATAAGTTTGCCATAATATTCTAGGCCTCTTTTTTGCATCTTCGTGGGTTCTCCTTCGATGGAATCTTGCACTAATTTCAAGTTCCAAGCCGCTCTTTGTTTCCAAAGGTCCTGACGCGTCACAAATACGACCAGGTGGGCGGTATCTTTTGCTGCGGATTGTCCTAAACAAAGCTCGTGGAATGCTTTCTTTTCTTCTTCACTTTTGATCCAATGAAACTCCCATAGCTGCATATTGCTACTATTAGGCGATAAAATGGAACGTTGTAAACTGCGTTCGATGATCGCATCATCCACTTTTACGGAGGGGTCATAGCGTCTATTGGAACGTCTTTTCTGAATTATCTCTTCGAATTGGGTTGAAAGCATCTCTCTTTTTTTATGCCAAATATAGCAGAAAATCCCTGCTTTTGCCTCTGATTTGATTACCTTTGTGGTTCGAAATAATTAACTCACATTTATATGCTTAATCTTGTTTTATTTGGGCCTCCAGGGGCAGGTAAAGGCACTCAGTCCGCAAAATTAATTGCGAAATACGGTTTAATCCATTTGTCTACAGGTGATTTATTGCGTGCAGAAATTTCTGCAGGTACGACTTTAGGCTTGGAAGCAAAGAAATTGATGGATCAAGGGATCTTAGTTCCGGATGCAGTTGTGATCGGAATGATCGAGAATAAATTGAACGAGAATAAAGAGGCAGCGGGTTTTATTTTTGATGGTTTTCCAAGAACGGAGGCCCAAGCTCAAGCTTTGGACAACTTATTAGCAGGTCATCAATTAGCGATTAATCACATGATTGCGTTAGAGGTGAGCGAAGAAGAATTAACGCAGCGTTTATTAGAGCGTGGTAAGACTTCAGGCCGTCCAGATGATCAAAACGAAGAATTAATTCGCAAACGCGTGCAAGAATACGGCGAAAAAACGGCTCCAGTGGCTGGGTATTACGCTGCTCAAAATAAATTCTCAGGAATTAATGGTATTGGCGAAATTGAGGAGATTTTCTCTCAAATCATCGCTATTATCGAAGCTTAATTAACAAAATAGAATGACATCTAACTTCATTGACTACGTCAAAATCAATTTACGTTCCGGCCGAGGAGGAAGCGGTTCATCCCACTTTCGGAGGGAAAAACACGTGCCTAAAGGTGGTCCAGATGGTGGCGATGGCGGTCGTGGAGGTCATATATACCTAGTTGGAAGTACGCAACTTTGGACATTGATTCACTTGAAATACCAGAAGCATATTATTGCTGATAGTGGAAATGGGGGCGAGGGTGGACGTCGTTCTGGTTCAGAAGGAGAGGATGTATTCATTCAAGTGCCTTTAGGTACCATCGTTAAAAACGCGGAAACGAATGAGTTTATAGCGGAAGTAACGGAAGAAGGCCAAAAGATTTTAGTACTTCCCGGGGGCCGTGGTGGTTTAGGGAATCACAACTTCAAATCCTCTACCAATCAATCTCCACGTCATGCTCAACCGGGTGAGGCAGGTTTGGATATATGGGTGGTGATGGAATTAAAAGTGTTAGCGGATGTAGGTCTAGTGGGGTTCCCGAATGCGGGTAAATCAACGCTTTTATCCGTTCTTTCTGCTGCTACTCCTGAAATTGCAGACTATCCTTTCACCACTTTAGTGCCTCAATTAGGGGTTGTCGAATACCGGGATGAAAAGTCCTTTGTGGTAGCCGATATTCCAGGTATTATCGAGGGAGCTTCTGAAGGTAAAGGTTTGGGATTGAGATTCTTACGTCATATTGAGCGTAACTCGATTTTATGCTTCTTGATTCCTTCGGACGCAGAAAACTGGGGCGAAGAATACCAAATTTTAACGGGAGAATTAGAGAAATACAATCCGGAATTATTAGGAAAACGTCGAGTGATTGTGGTCTCTAAAATGGATCTTTCGATTCCAGAAATGGAAGAGGAAATGCGCGAAAGTTTACCCAAAGATATCCCTGTTTTATTAATCTCATCAGTGACACAGGAAGGCATTCAGGAATTGAAAGACTTACTATGGACTACCTTATTAGATGAGAACAAAGATTTTGGAAAGATAAAGGAGGCGCCTGTTATGTTAGATCTTCCCGTGGTAAATCCCATGGCAGATGAAATGATGGAAGATCCTGAAGCTTTAGACTAAATCAGCTACTTGCTGCGCCATTAGGGCGATACCTTGTTGAAAAGTTCTAGGTGCATAACCTAGGACTTTTTTTGCTTTATCGAGTACAAAACCCGTGCGAGCCGGTCTTTTGGCTGTTTGTTGGAAGGTAGACGAATCGGCTTTTTGCAATAAGGATTTATCCAAACCATAATAATCCGCTGTCATAATCGCCATTTCATAAGGAGTTAAGAAATCAGATCCGGAGATATTAAAAATGCCTTCTACTTCGTCTTTTGCAAGTAACCAGCAGCCCATCGCTAAATCCTCTGCGAGGGTAGGCGTGCGGAACTGATCAGTTACGACTTGGATTGTTTTACCGTCTTCTAGTGATTTTTTTACCCAAAGTACGATATTCGATCGGCTCATATCGGGTACTATGCCATACACTAAAACAGTGCGCGCGATACTCCAACGAACGGATGAATTGAACAATAATTGTTCGGCTTTCAACTTACTTTCGCCATAATAGGAGATGGGATTGGCAATTCCTTCTTCTGTATAGGGTCCGTCTGCTCCGTCAAAAATGAAGTCAGTCGATAAATGGCATAAATAGCTGTTGTGCTTTTCGCAAGCCTTAATTAAAAAGGCCACAGCATCTACGTTTAATAAATCACAACCTGCCCGATCCGTTTCACAGGTATCCACATTCGTCATCGCAGCTGTGTGAATCACTACCTCTGGTTTGAATTGATCGAATACTGCGTTGACTTCGTCTTGAACAGTAATATCTAAAGACGCATAGGTATAACCTTCACTCACGAGTAAACGATTAGCTCCACGGGCGGTGGCGATTAAATCGACACTCGCTTGTGTGCGTAATAGTTCGACGAGCTTTTGGCCTAATAAACCGTTTGATCCTGTGATTAATATGCGTTTTTTCATGAACCTAATTGCTGTCTGATTTTTCGTAATAATTGATGTGCCCCTAAATGGATGAGCTCCATCGCGACTTCTTTTCCCAGGATAGCTGAATCCGAGCCCGTAGCAGTATGATAGATATTTTCTACACCATCCAGGCTGAGAACGCCGGCATGCAGTGCTAATTGATTGTCTTTAACGACCGCGTGCCCATACACGGGGACGCTACAGCCGCCTTCTAAGTGCGCTAATAAATGGCGTTCTGCTACTAATGCGGCTTCCGTCGTGGGGTGGTTGCAAGCTTTGCGTACTAAAGCTTTCATGCTGGAGTCTAAAGATACAGCACATTGAATCGCCACTGACCCTTGCCCCACCGCTGGGACAAATTGATCGAGGTTAAGGTGTTGCGTAATATAAGATTCCATTTCCATCCGATGTACGCCGGCAAAAGCTAACAACATCGCATCGCAATCCCCCTTTTTTAATTTCTCCAAACGCGTCTGCAGATTGCCTCGCATTTCTACTGCCGTATGTTGTGGGTAGAAGTGACTCAAAAAAGCGCGTCTTCGAGTAGACGATGTGCCTATGCGCAAATGCGCACTAGAAGCCAAAGTCTTCGCCGGATCTAGGCTTAAAACAACATCCTGCGCTGCCTCCCGCTCCGTGAAAGCGATTAATTCTAGTTCTGTAGGTAAATGCGAAGGTAAATCTTTCGCGGAATGCTGTGCAATATCGATTTCACCCGCACAAAGCATCGCTTCTAATTCCTCCGTGAAAACGCCTTTTGATCCGATTTTGGACAGCGAGCGATCCAAAATCTGATCCCCCTTCGTCGTAATCGCCACGATTTTATAGCCCAATCCCTGCGTAGCGAGCAATGCACCCACGTGGTGTGCCTGCCAAAGCGCCAAAGCCGAATTCCGAGTACCAATGCGTATCGTTTTCATATTAGGAGTTTTTCGCGTGGAAAACGCGTAATAAATAAAGGGAGAGGTCGAGGTGCACCATTTTGGCTCGCGCGTTGCGTTCCAGGTGATAGTGTACCTCGGAGATTTTTTCCGTCATCGCCGCGATCTTATCTGTGTTCAAGGTCTTGGAGAAATTATCCACAAAGGCCTTTTCTTTTTCTAATGACTTGATCAGGCTGCTCGCATCCGAAATTTGGTACAAACATTGTCTGAAAATATGGAGGCTATAACTTAAAATGCCTTTTTGGTTTTCCTTCGCTAAACCATCGAATTGGTCCGCTAATTGCACTAATTTGGATAGATTTCGGGCATAAATGGCGCGCATCCATTCGGCAAACCAGGTAGTTGTGCTGAGGTTATCTGAGTTTGATTTTTCCAAAGCTTCCGAGATATTTCCCTCGCAATTCACGGCGATCTGATGGGCTTTTTCGGCGTCAATTTCCGCTTTTTGAACTAAATAATCCGTTAAATCTTCTACATCCACAGCGCCCACACTGACACGCTGCGTTCTGGAGATAATCGTCGTCAATAATTTATCGGGCTCTGCGCAAACTAAGATGAATAAGGTCGAGCTGGGTGGCTCTTCAAGTGTCTTTAATAAGGCATTTCCGGCAGAGGCATTCAGGGTCTCAGGATTCCAAAGCATCACCACCTTAAACGGCGCCTCAAAGGGTTTTAAACTAATTTTTTGCACTAATTTCCGGGTCTCTTCTACCGGAATATTTCCTTGGCGATTCCCCTCCGCACCCATGTAGGCGAGCCATTCTGGTAAGGTTCTGAAATAAGATTCTTGGATAAACTTTCGCCAATCGGGCAAGAAAACATCTGATTCCGCATCCTTGATTTTCTTCGTGATGACGGTAGGGTAGACATAGACTAAATCCGGGTGAACGCCACGCTGCAATTTCTGGCAACTAGGACAAACACCACAGGAATCCGTATCTGTTCTATTCGTGCAGAATAAATAGGTAACAAAAGCGTGCGCCATCGCGAGTTGAGCTCCTCCTGGAGGACCAACGAATAATTGCGCATGGGCGATGTGTTGATTTTGCACCGCTTGCGACAATGTTTTCTTGGTTTTCTGAAGACCTGGAATGTCTTGAAATCGCATGAATAGGGCTTTTGTAAAAGAAAGAACTAATTTCGGAAAGATGTATCCGCTTTCCAAATTTCTTCCATGCTTTGGCGGAGATTTTCGGGGATTTCCTGATTTTTCAATACCGTCCAAGCGCAAGCAGCGGCAAACGCCTTTTCGAAATCAAAAGCGCGTATGGCGGGATATTCCCCAAAACTAAAGGACGGAATGTACCGCGGCGGAAAACCGATGCTCGAAAGGTTGCAATGGCTCCCTATAACGGTCCCTGTGTTCAAATTCGTTCCCACGCCCGTGGTGACATAGTCGCCAATGATTTGGCCTAAAGACTTTAAACCGGTATTTCGAGGTCCCTTTAATGCATAATCGTACAAGGAAACAGTTTGGATGTCATTACGTAGGTTAGAACCGTTTGTAAGTGCCCCTAAATTCGAAAAGGAACCCACAATCGAGTTACCCAAATAACCCTCATGCGCCTTATTGCTGTATGGAAAGAAAATACAGTGGTTAATTTCGCCGCCTACCTTGCAGCCTGGGCCGATCGTCGTGTTCGGGCGAATCTTTGCACCTATGTTCGTTGTTGCGCCCTGTAGAAGCGCCGCTGGGCCTTGAATTAGCGTCCCTATTTGTAGGTTGACGCCCTCGCCTATATAAATGGGTCCTTGGCTGGCATCTAAAATACTCCCTTGCACCTGAGCAGAGGGATGAATGTAGATGTTTTCCGCGTCGATAAACATATTATTCCCTGAAGTAGGATTGTTTCCTTTGATTTCAGCCCGTAAAAAATCGGATTGGTAGGCTAGTAAATCTTCTGGATGCTGTAGGAAAGGAAGGTATTGTTCTACCGGATTCGTGCCTTGCCCTTTTTGGGCCAAAACTCGACCCTCAAACACATACGAACTATCTGCCGGAAGCCGGTCTAAAAGGGTAAAGGTTTCAGTCAAGGGAAGGACCGCACTGAGTACCTGAATTTCCGCCTGATCAACGTTTGAAATACGCCTAGGCCATTTGCTTTCCAGGGTGCTCGTGCCTATCCACAATTCAGCCACTTTTCGCTGCTGAGTCAGTGGTTGTAAGGAGGCTTTTAGAGTCAAATCCTCGAATAAATAGACCTTGAGCTGCATAGGACAAATCTAGGATAAAAAAAGCCTTCCCCCAAAAATGGAAGAAGGCTTTTCGTATAAGCGTCTAGAAAATTACTTCGCGTAACGCTTGTTGAATTTGTCTACACGTCCTGTTGTATCTAACAAAACGTTCTTACCTGTATAGAAGGGGTGAGATTGTGATGAAACCTCTAGTTTGTATACTGGGTAAGTAGCTCCTTCGAATTCTGTAGTTTCTGTAGTAGCAACACATGAACGAGTTAAAAACTTGTAATCTGCTGATAGATCGTGAAATACAACTTCTTTGTATTCTGGGTGGATATCTTTTTTCATGATAATGGATAATAGACGATTCCCTGCCGTCTTGTTAAAATAATTTTTCCAAAGGGGATATTTGGACCTCATAAATAAGGGATGTAAAATTACAGAATGTATTTTACTTTCCAACTATTTACCTTAACAAAATTTTAGATAATTCCATCGCCTTTTTTGCGGAAGAAAATTTTACAAAAATATTTTTTAGTACTTTTCTAAGAAGCAATCCCGCTAATGAATTGAGAGGTGGGGGTTTGCATGTGGCATTTCAAATACACCTCATTTTATTATTTTTTTTGGTCTAAAAATAGTTTGCAAGACGGCTGCTTTTTTTCTAATTTTACCAAGAGCACAATCAGCCAGAGATGCTTCAATTTTTGGTTTAGGAAAGCATAAAAACAAAACCGCCACGCACTCAATTTGTTAGCACAAAAAGAGGCATTAAGCTAAGAAAAAACTTCTCTTAACACGGGAGATCTTTTGCCTCAATTTTTATTGGTAGTTTTTGAAATACTAGTTCTGAAAGTTTTTAAATTATAATAGATAGATACACATGTACGTAGTAAAAAGAGACGGTCGTCGCGAATCAGTTAAGTTTGACAAAATCACCGCCAGAATTGAAAAGCTGAGTTACAGCTTAGATCCATTTTTTGTTCAGCCACTAGAGGTTGCCAGAAAAGTGATCACTGGTTTGTTTGATGGGGTTAAAACGACTGAGTTAGATAATTTAGCGGCTGAAACAGCTGCCTCTTTGACGACAAAGCACCCAGATTATGCAGTCCTAGCGGCTCGTATCGCAGTTTCTAACTTACACAAGAACACGTTGAAGTCCTTCTCGGCTACGATGAAGCGCTTGTTTACTTACGTGGATCCTAAGACGGGTTTGAATGCAGCTCTTCTATCGAAAGAGGTATACGACATCATTAAGAATAATGCCGTTGAACTAGATGAGGCAATCATCTATGACCGCGACTTTGGTTATGATTATTTCGGCTTCAAGACCCTAGAGAAATCCTATCTATTAAAGCTAGACGGTCAGATCGCAGAGCGCCCTCAACACATGTTAATGCGTGTGGCGGTGGGTATCCATGGTACTGATATTGCAGCAGCGATTGAGACCTATAATTTATTGTCTGAGCGTTGGTTCACTCACGCGACTCCGACCCTCTTTAATGCAGGTACTCCTAAGCCTCAATTATCGTCTTGTTTCTTGCTTACTATGCAAGATGATTCGATCGAAGGAATCTATGATACCTTGAAGCAAACAGCGAAGATTTCTCAGTCTGCAGGAGGTATTGGTTTAAGCATCCACAACATCCGTGCAACGGGTTCTTATATCAAGGGTACGAACGGTACTTCGAATGGTATTATCCCAATGTTACGTGTATTCAACGATACAGCTCGTTACGTAGATCAAGGGGGCGGAAAACGCAAAGGAAGTTTTGCGATTTACTTAGAACCTTGGCATGCTGACGTGTTCGAATTCTTAGAATTGAAAAAGAACCACGGTAAAGAAGAAATGCGTGCACGTGATTTATTCTATGCCCTATGGATTCCAGATTTATTCATGAAGCGCGTAGAGAACAACGAAGAGTGGTCTCTATTCTGCCCTCATGAGTGTCCAGGTATGTCAGACACGCATGGAGCTGAGTTTGAAGCGTTATATGAGAAATACGAAGCAGCAGGTAAAGCACGCACCGTTGTAAAGGCGCAAGAATTGTGGTTTAAGATCCTAGAATCTCAAACAGAGACAGGAACTCCTTACATGTTGTTTAAAGATCACGCGAACAATAAATCAAACCAAAAGAATTTAGGTACGATCAAGTCTTCGAACTTGTGTACAGAGATTATCGAGTATACAGCAAAAGACGAAGTGGCGGTTTGTAACCTAGCTTCTTTAGCCTTGCCTAAATATGTGAACGCAGACGAAAACGGTGTTTTACGTTTCGATCACCAGAAATTATACGATGTGACGAAGATTGCAACACGCAATTTGAACAAGATCATCGATGTCAATTACTACCCGGTAAAAGAGGCGGAGAACTCAAATATGCGTCACCGTCCGATCGGTTTAGGGGTTCAAGGTTTAGCAGACGTATTCATCTTGTTACGTATGCCATTTGAATCGGCAGAAGCGCAACAATTGAATAAAGACATCTTCGAAACAATCTATTTCGCAGCGATGGAAACATCGATGGAATTAGCGAAAGTAGAAGGCCCTTACTCTACGTGGGAAGGTTCACCTATTTCGAAAGGGGTATTCCAATTCGATATGTGGAATGTGACTCCATCTTCAGGAAACTGGGATTGGGAAGATTTACGTACGAAAGTAGTAGAGCACGGTGTGCGTAACTCACTTTTAGTGGCACCTATGCCTACGGCCTCTACTAGCCAAATCCTAGGAAACAACGAGTGTTTCGAACCATATACATCTAATATCTACGCACGCCGTGTGTTATCAGGTGAATTTGCGATCGTGAATAAGCACTTATTGAAAGACTTGATCAAGTTAAACTTATGGAATGATTCCATGAAGAACAAGTTGATCATTGCCAATGGATCTGTTCAAAACATCCCAGAAATTCCTCAAAACTTGAAAGAGTTGTACAAGACGGTTTGGGAGATCAAGCAGAAGACCATCTTAGAAATGGCAGCAGATCGTGGAGCGTACATTTGCCAATCGCAAAGCTTGAATATTCACATCCAAGATGTGAACTTCGGTAAATTAACATCGATGCACTTCCACGCTTGGAAGTTAGGCTTGAAAACAGGTATGTATTACCTACGTACGAAAGCAGCAACGGATGCGATTAAGTTTACAGTAGAGAAACAAGCGGAAACAGCTATTGAGCAAACGAATTTGGTAAATGAAACCGAATTAGTGTACTCAGAAGCAGCAGCGAAAGCAGCGGCAGCTAGTTTCGATAACAGTGCAGAACAAAACAAAGCAGATATGACTTGCTCTTTGGATAACCCAGAGGCTTGTGAGGCTTGCGGATCTTGATCCACGCCTGCTATTAAATAACGAAAAGTCACTCAGCCCTTACTGTTGAGTGACTTTTTGCTTTTAAAAAAAGACACAGATGAAAAACATATTCATTAAATTGTTCTGGCTTGATGCGGTCATTGAGCTATTGTCTCCGATACTATTTGCTTCCTATCCAGAAGTTCGCCTTGTGTCGAAACCCCTGCTTCTGATTCTCCTGATGGGCCACATTGCTCAGCAAAATCCGAAACCAGGGCTATTCTTTACGGCCATTTTTGCCTTGTTAGGGGATGTGTTTCTGATGCTTCCAGGTGATAGTCCGCTATATTTCCAGCTTGGTCTAGGCTCCTTTTTAATAATGCAAATAAGCTATATTCGACTCTTTGCAAAGCAAGCACCAACCGAGGCTTGGGTGCCAGCCCACGCGCGACAGCCCTTAGCTGGTATACTGATTTATGTCTTCAGTTTTTTAGCCTTTTTAAATCCACATATAGCAGGCGGAATGAAGATTCCGGTGACCTTATACGCTTTTGCGCTGGGTTCGATGCTGTACTTTGCCATTCGTCTGAGAAATCAAGCGATTGTATGGGGAGCGTTTTTCTTTGTGGTATCAGATAGTGTTTTGGCTTTTGGAAAGTTTTATTATTCTTTTCCAATGATTTCTACGGTAGTGATGAGTACTTATATAGTGGCTCAATTGCTACTAATCAGTGCTTTGTGTAAATTGCAACTTAAGAAATAAACCATGGCTACCCAAATCACCGAATCTCTTCTATCATCTTTAGGTAGTACCTTGCAGGGAACGCTTCACACGGATACCGTGATGAAGACCTTGTACGCTACGGATGCATCTGCCTACCGTGAGATGCCTCTGGGAGTGGTGATTCCGGAGACACAGGAGGATTTAGAAAAAATCATTCGATTTGCGGATGTCCATTCGATTCCATTGATCCCTCGAACAGCGGGAACCTCTTTAGCCGGACAAGTGGTTGGTAAAGCCTTAGTGGTAGATGTGTCCAAGTTTTTTAACCGGATTTTAGAGGTTAACGCGGCCGAATCCTATGTTTGGGTAGAACCAGGCGTGGTGCGTGATGTATTGAACGTAGAGTTGAAGAAATACGGCTTGTTCTTTGGTCCAGAAACATCAACTGCGAATCGGGCGATGATCGGTGGAATGGTGGGTAATAATTCCTGCGGTTCTAATTCGGTTGTTTATGGATCCACAAGGGATCACGTGTTAGAGGTGGAAGGATATCTGTCGGATGGAACTTCCGTTCATTTTAAGTCTGAAGATCCCTTTGAGACGATTAAAGCCCTTAAACCAGGTTCTCGTTTGCACGGAATTTATGAAAAGACGCTTGCTGCTTTAGCTGATCCCAAGCACCAGAAAAATATTATTGAAGAATTTCCAAAGCCGAGCATACATCGTCGAAATACGGGCTATGCGGTGGATATGCTGTTGAACACGAGAGTGTTTGAAAAAACAGAGTTGCCCTTTAATTTCTGCTCACTAATCAGTGGATCGGAGGGTACTTTGTGCTTTGCAACTCGTATAAAATTGCATGTTGATCCATTGCCGCCCGCTCACTTGGGTCTGGTTTGTGGACACTTTAATACCATCGACGAGGCTTTAAGAGCGAATCTAATTGCCTTAGAATTCAATCCATCTGCGTCAGAGTTGATGGATCATTATATTTTAGAGTGTACGAAAGCGAATCCAGAACAGCGGTTGAATCGCTTCTTTGTGGAAGGTGATCCAGGAGCAATTCTAGTCGTAGAATTGCGTTCAGATTCTGCAGAAGATTTAGCTACGCAAGCGCAAGCCTGCGAGGCAGCGATGCGTAAGGCTGGATTAGGTTACCATTTTCCATTTGTGACGGGTGGCGATGTGAAGAAGGTTTGGGATCTCCGAAAAGCGGGTTTAGGCTTACTTTCTAATTTGCCAGGAGACGAAAAAGCGGTAGCTGTAATCGAAGATACGGCTGTAGACGTGAATGATTTACCAGCATTTATTGCTGAATTCAACGAAATCTTACAGGCAAATAACTTGTATTGTGTGCATTATGCGCACGCGGGATCGGGTGAATTGCATTTGCGTCCGATTATTAATCTGAAGACCAAAGAAGGGCATCAGCAATTCCGCCATATTGCGGAGGAGATCGCTCGATTAGTAAAGAAATTTAAGGGTTCTCTTTCAGGGGAGCATGGAGACGGCCGCTTAAGAGGGGAATTTATCCCTTGGATGGTGGGAGAGGAGAATTACCAATTGATGCGGGAGTTGAAGTCTTGGTGGGATCCTAAGGGGATATTTAACCCAAACAAAATAGTGGATACGCCTCCAATGGACACTTTCTTGCGTTACGAGGCGGGTCAACAAACACCTGAATTTAAGACAGCTTTCCGTTTCAAGGATCAAGATGTGTTGCAACACGCGGAGCAGTGCAACGGTTCCGGAGATTGCCGTAAAACGCCTATTTCAGGTGGGACAATGTGTCCCTCTTTCATGGCGACTAGAAATGAAAAAGAAACGACGCGAGCTCGTGCGAATATCCTACGGGAGTTCTTAACGCGTTCTGAGCAGCCTAATCGCTTCGCACATGAGGAGATTAAAGAGGTAATGGATCTTTGCTTGGCTTGTAAAGGTTGCAAGGCAGAGTGTCCTTCGAACGTGGACGTAGCGAAATTAAAGATGGAGTTCTTGTACCAGTACCAAAAAGAAAAGGGTCTCCCTTTGCGTTCTTGGCTGGTGGGTAACTTTGCAAAACTTTCGAATATCGCCTCTTACGTTCCTTTCTTATACAATGTGGTGATGGGAACGCCGGCCATCCGCCGTATTTCTAACGCCTTGGTAGGTTTTCACCCGGATCGTACGATGCCGCTCATGGCAAAACAGACTTTATGGTCTTGGTTAAAGGGACGCACGAGTCCATTGCAAACGAAATCAGTGTACCTATTTGTCGATGAGTTTACGAATTTTAATGATGCTGAGATAGGTCGCACTGCCGTTTTATTGCTGGAGCGTCTAGGCTATGAAGTGAAGACGATTCCACATCCGATTTCTGGAAGAGCCTATTTGTCCAAAGGAATGCTGGATGAAGCACGCGTTTTAGCTATGCAAAATGTGCGTCTATGGTCCACTTTGATATCAGAAAATACGCCTTTGGTCGGTATTGAACCATCTGCCATCTTGACCTTCCGCGATGAATATCCGGATTTAGTATCGGATGAATGGGTAGAGAAGGCGCAGGAATTAGCTAAAAATACCTTATTGCTCGAAGAATTTATCGCTCGGGAGGCGGATGCTAAACGCATCACATCCGCAGCATTTAGCTCAGAGAAGAAGCTGATGAAATTACATGGTCATTGCCAGCAAAAAGCCATTTCCTCCCTTGTGGCAGCTAAAAAGGCCCTTTCTTTACCGGAGAACTTTGAAGTACAATTAATCCCTTCTGGATGTTGTGGTATGGCGGGTTCCTTCGGTTATGAAAAAGAGCATTATGATCTATCCATGCAGATAGGGGAATTAGTCTTGTTCCCTACGGTGCGGGCTCAGCCGGAAGAGGTAGATATCGTAGCATCTGGAACCAGTTGCCGTCATCAAATTCACGATGGAACGAAGCGGCATGCGAAGCATGCCGCGGAGATTCTTTTTGCTGCGTTAAAATAAGATTAGAATTTCCAGCGTACGAAGGCTTCCATAGCCTCGTATTCCGCTAGGCCTAGGGCGTTGTAGACAGAAGCCGTTGCTCGGTTTCTCTCTTCAGCGCGCTGCCAAAACTCGCGGGAATCGTCTCCTTGGAATACAACGCCGTCTTTTTGAGACTGGTGCTTGAAAATCCCCATTCTTTTCTTGAAAACTTGATCCGGTGACATAGGGACAGCCATTTCGATTTGGTCGATATCCCATTCTGCCCAGGCTCCCTTGTAGAGCCATACCCAGCAGTTCTTCATGTATTCTCGGTGCTTTAATCGCGTCACGGCCTCCATGATGGCGTCTAAACACACTTTATGTGTCCCGTGTGGATCGGCTAAATCGCCCGCTGCGTAAATCTGGTGCGGTTGAATCTCCTCGATGAGGTCCATCACGATTTGTATGTCCTTTTCTCCAATCGGTTTTTTGCGAATCGTTCCCGTTTCGTAAAAGGGTAATTCCAGGAAGTGAGCGTTCTCTTTTTTGATGCCTACGAAGCGGCAAGTGTTCTTCGCTTCCCCTTTACGGATCAAACCTTTGATTTCTCGTACCGCCGGAATGTCGATTTCGGAATCCGGTTTATTGCGTAAAAATTTAATGGCCTCCTTGTAGATGCGGTTCGCTTTTGCGTTCGGACTTTCGAATTTTTCGTTGAAGTCGACCACGAATTCCGCAAAACGAAGTGCTTCGTCATCTGCTACGGCGATATTTCCTGTCGTTTGGTAGGCGACGTGCACATCGTGTCCTTGGTCGTGCAAACGCTGGAAAGTACCACCCATCGAAATGATATCGTCATCTGGGTGAGGGCTAAAGATTAATACTTTCTTTTTAGCTGGGAAAGCACGTTCTGGGCGATGCGTATCGTCAGCGTTCGGTTTTCCACCTGGCCAGCCGGTGATCGTATGTTGTAAATAGTTGAAAACTTCGATATTAATTTCGTAGGCCTGGCCATACAAAGACAATAACTCGGATAGGCCGTGTTCGTTGTAATCTTTCGAAGTAAGCTTTAACACGGGTTTTTGAAGTGTCAAAGACAGGTGTGTTACTGCCTTTTTGATCATATTTCGGTCCCATTTTACAGAATCCACCACCCATGGTGTTTTGATGCGCGTTAACATGGAAGCAGCCGTTTCATCTAAAATGAATGAAGCATTCGGATGTAATTGTAGGTAGGAGGCTGGGATATCAGAAGTCACGGTGCCTTCCACGGCTTTGGCCACACTCTCCGCTTTGTGTTCCCCCCAGGCTAATAAGACGATCTTCTTCGACTTCATAATGCTGTCGATTCCGAGCGTAATTGCTTTTTTAGGAACCTTTTGAAGTCCTCCAAAATCAGGTGATGCATCGATTTTCGTGGCTATATCCAAGGTCATCAAACGCGTTTTGGAATTGATGGTAGAACCAGGTTCATTGAATCCAATGTGTCCATTGCGGCCAATACCTAATAAATAATAATCGAAGCCGCCTAGTCGCTCGATCTTTGCTTCGTAGTCTCGGCAAAACTCCGGAATCTTGTCTAATGACAAGGTTCCATCAGGTAAATGGTAATTTGTTACCGGTATATCAATGTGGTCAAAGAGTTGTTCCTTCATAAAGCGAACATAACTTTGAATGGAATCCGGTTCCATGGGATGGTATTCGTCGAGATTAAAGGTGATGACATCTTTGAAGCTTAAGCCTTCTTCTCGGTGAATCCGGATGAGTTCTTGGTAGACTTTTTTAGGAGAAGAGCCGGTCGCTAGACCTAAAATAGTCGGCTTTTCAGCTTGGTTATTTTTGCGAATAAGATCGGCGACTTCTTTTGCAACAGACTTAGAGGCTGAATCGGAGTCTGAAAAAATATGTGTTGGAATGCGTTCAAAGCTGATTTCTTGTTCCATAATTTTATTTTTTTGCGTTTTTGCCTGCCACAATCAGGAGGTCAAGTGAAAGGGCATCAAAGATGCGAAGGATAGTTTTGATGGCTGGGTTGCCTTTTCCTAATTCGATGCTGTGAATCGTTTTGATGGCTACGCCACTTCTTTGGCTTAATTCTTCTTGTTTTAATCCGATGGCATTTCTTTTTTCTCTAACGATTTGCCCGAATACTAGTAAATCCATTGTGTGTAGGTTTTTGACAAATGTAAAGAAAATTATAATATAAAAAACAAATCGGAATTATGTTACTGATGTAGTGAAAATTATCGCTAAAATCCGTTTATCATAATTTAACAGTTAGAAAAAAACAATTACCGTATCTTTGGGTTTTTATAAAGATGCGCAAACTATTATTCCTTGTTTTTCTGCTTTTTTCTGTGTTATTAAATGCTCAGAAGTCAACCATTAGTGGCTATGTAAAAGAAGCTGCCAGCGGTGAAGGCCTCATAGGGGCGAGTGTTTATGTGAAAGAATTGAAGACGGGAAATGTGACAAATACCTATGGTTTCTATAGCTTAACGCTTCCTGTAGGTAACTATACCCTCGTTTTTTCTTCGTCTGGATTTAAAAAACGTGAGCAAGAGGTTGTCATCACGAACAAACCTCAGGAGATATCAGTTGAATTAGCTACAGACTCAAAAGAATTAGCTGAAGTCATCGTCAAAGCGCGCGCAAATGATGAAAATGTCAGAGGAATTGAGATGTCTGTCAATAAAGTGGATATCAAAACGATTCGTAAAATACCTGCTTTATTGGGCGAAGTTGATTTAGTCCGTGCGATTCAATTACTGCCCGGTGTTTCTACGGTAGGGGAAGGCGCTTCCGGTTTCAATGTGCGTGGAGGTGGGGTCGATCAAAATTTAGTGCTCTTAGATGATGCCCCTGTATACAACTCTTCCCATCTTTTTGGTTTTTTCTCCGTGTTCAATCCAGATGCAGTGAAGGACGTTAAGTTGTTCAAAGGAGGTATTCCTTCGATGTATGGGGGGAGGGCATCCTCCATTTTGGATGTGAAGATGAAAGAAGGAAATGCGAAGAAACTAGAGGTGAATGGTGGGATCGGCGTGATTTTCTCTCGCTTATCTATTGAAGCGCCTATCGTGAAGGATAAGGCTTCCTTTATTGTGGCGGCACGTCGTTCTTATATTGACATTTTGGCGAAGCCCTTTTTAACCGGGAATAATGCGAATTCTAAGTTTAATTTCTATGATTTGACGGCCAAAGTAAACTACACCATTAACCAGAAAAACACGGTCTTTATGTCGGGTTATTTTGGTCGTGATGTGTTTGGGACAGGTTTTGGTTTTGACTGGGGAAATACGACCTTAACGACGCGCTGGAATCACGTCTTCTCGAATAAATTATTCTTGAATGCGACGGCTTTCTACAGTAATTACGATTACATGCTGGATTCTGATATTGAAAACAAACGTCCAAACGATGCGTTCAAATGGACTTCCAATATCGAAAATCTAAGTATTAAGCCTGATTTCACCTATTATTGGAGGCCTGATCATACCATTACCTTTGGAGGTCAATTACTTACCTATGACTTTACTCCGGGAAAAGCGAATGCTACTTCGAATGGAGAGAAAAGGGAATTTGGTCAAGCGAATAAGCAAGGGGTCGAGTCTTCTGCCTATGTAGGGCATGATTGGAAAATCAATTCCCGTTTAACGATTCAATATGGGGTGCGTTATTCGCATTATGATTACAAGAGTCTAAATGGTGAATATTACGATCGAATTCCGGTGGCGGTTAGCACGGAAAATCCATCAGGTTATGTGTTGAAAATCAACCAAACAGATCCGAATGCGGTAGTCGCTTCCTATGGAAATTGGGAACCGCGTTTTGCGTTGAATGTAACGGGTAACGAATCCTCCTCTTTGAAATTAAGTTATAATCGCTTGATTCAGTACATTCACTTGATGTCGAATACGGCCGCTTCGACGCCTTTGGATGTATGGACGTCTTCGACGAATAATATCAAGCCGCAGATTGTCGATCAGGTGGCGCTGGGCTTATTTAAGAATTTTGGCCCAGATGGAAATAATTATGAATCATCCGTAGAAGTGTATTACAAGGATATGCAAAATCAAATCGATTATGCGGATCGCGCGAGTCTCTTCTTGAATCCTTATTTTGAAAAGGATTTGCTTTTCGGAAAGGGACGTGCGTATGGAATCGAATTTTTCTTAAAGAAGAATGTTGGGAAATTAACGGGTTGGGCGAGTTATACTTTAGCTAGAACGGAACGCAAAATAGAAGGTTTAAATAACAACGAATGGTACGCGAATCGCTATGATCGTACGCATACTTTGAATTTAGTAGGACAATATTCTCTATCTGATAAGTGGTCCTTTGGGGCAAATTTTGCTTACATCACGGGAGTTCCTTATACCGTTCCTGCCCAAAAATACATTTTCGATGGAATCGCCTATCCGCAAACCATTCCTGGAACGCGGGGGAATATACGCGTGCCAGATTACCACCGTCTAGATATTTCTGCGACGAAGAAAAACAAGAAAGCGTTGTTTGGCAAAGGAAGTTCGGAATGGGTATTCTCGGTATATAATGTATACAATCGAAAAAATCCGTTCTCTATTTATACGCGACCGAACGAAGATAACTCCGTTCAGACAGAGGCCGTTCAATTGTCTATTATCGGTTCATTCGTTCCTGCCGTCACCTATAATTTCTCCTTTTAAGATGAAGCCAATCTATTTATTTTTACTGTTTTTGGCCTTGACGTCTTGTGAAGAGATCGTTACATTGCCTAGCCCTGTTTCAGATCACTACCTCGTGGTAGAGGCGAATTTGACGAATCAAAATGCCGCACAGCAAATCATTCTATCGCGTTCACAAGACTATTTTGATCAGAGCACTGCCCCTAAAATAGGCGGCGCTCAGGTGAGCGTCTCAGATACCTTAGGTCATCAATTCCTGTTTACGGAGAAGGTCGCATTGAGTGGAATTTATGTGTGGGAACCTACGGCGCAGCAGCCTAACATAGGGAAGGTGGGGACAACCTTCACGTTGCATGTAAAGTGGCAAAACGAAACGCTAACGTCGAAGGCAACCTTAAATCGTGTTCCTCCCATCGATTCGATTTTATACCAATATGATGAGGCTTTTGGTCGCCAAAGTGCGAACGACAATCCTAAAAAAGGCTATGATGCGCAGTTTTACGCGCGTGATTTTCGCGGGTCTGGTGACTGTTACCGCGTGAAGACGTACCGCAATGGGGTTTTATTTAATGATCCCATTAATTTAACCTTGATTTATGATGCGGGGTTCCAAAAAGGGGCCATGACCGATGGCCTGATGTTTATTTTACCCATTCGTCGTTCGATTTCTCCATCCCTTTACGTGGAAAATGATAAGATTCGAGTGGAGATTTGGTCGATTTCTGAAGATCAGTTCAACTTTTATTCTCAAGCACGTCTAGAACTGAATAATGCCGGTTTATTTTCAAGACCAGCCGCAAACATTCCAACCAATGTTAAGAATACAAATCCTGCTTCTAAACTACAGGGTACAGGATGGTTTGGTGTTTCAGCCGTGAGTTCTTTTGAAACCGTAGTGGATCCGAAAAAAGCGAAGACAGGATTGAAGTAGTTATTCGAAATTGAAGATCAAGCTGATTGTGTGTGAATTCAATTGGCTTAATTTAGAATAGCTGTTTGTCGTTCCCGGCGGCACAAAAAGGTTATTCAAACCATGTGAAATACGAATCTCAGGTGAGAATTTAAAGAAACGGTAAAAACGTTCAAAGCCGATTCCGTATTCCAACGATAATTCTGAGGTATTAGCCGTTACCGCCGTATTCTTTTTCTTCACGTTCGCCTCTAAGCCTAATTTTAGGCCAGAAATTAAATACATACGGTGGTTTTGTCGACGTACAGAACGGAATTTCAATAACATTGGAATTTCTAACCAAGTAGACTCTCTCGAGATTAGATCTTCATTCGCGAATTGAATTTGGCGATCGTACAAAGCAATGTTTAATCCTGATTTAACCTCTACGTGTTTGCTTAGTGCATAATTAACGATACCCCCAATTTGAAATCCAAAGCTACGTGGGGAACTTAATGAAAGCGGTTCTCCTGTTACATCATTCACTAAAACGCTCGGAAATCCATTCGCGTAATAATTGCTGGACGTCAAGCCAAACATAAAACCAAAGTGCACCGGTTTTTCGTCGTAAAACTCATCATGCAGCTGAATGTATTTCTTTCCTTGTCCTAAGGCGTTAAAACCAAACAAGAAAGCGATAGCAAACCCAATTAAGTGACCTTTTTTCACGCGTTTTTCGCTTTTTTATTTCCTAAATAAATGGAGCAAATGCCTCCCGTCATCGGGATCCATTGCGTATTGATAAATCCACATTCCTCATAAATTTTCAAGAAGTCTTTGCCATCAGGAAAAGCTTGAACAGATTCTGGGAGGTAAGTATAGGCGGCTGGGTCTTTGGAAATTAATTTTCCTAAAGCGGGCAGACAGAATTTCGAATAGAAAGTATAAAGTTGCTTCATTGGGAAGCTTTTCGGGTTCGAGAACTCCAAAATCAAGCAATGTCCACCTGGCTTTAACACGCGGTACATCTCTTTCAAACCTTTGTCCAATGTTTCATAGTTTCTCACCCCAAAACTAACGGTAATTGCATCGAAACTATTGTCCGAGAAGGGTATTTTTTCTGAATCCCCTTTTTGCAAGGTAATGATGTTATCTAAGCCTAATTTCTTAATTTTCTCCACACCGAAGGCTAACATGCCCTCCGATATATCGATCCCTACGATCTTTTCTGGCTTGATTTTTAAGGCTTCAATGGCGAAATCTCCGGTACCGGTAGCGATGTCTAAAACCGATTTGATGCCCTTATTTTGCAATAATTTGATAGCTTTCTTGCGCCAAATAATATCAATCCCACCACTTAATAGATGATTTAGGAAATCATACTTGTGGGAGATGGAATTAAACATGTCAGCGACTTGTTCTTTTTTTCCTTTGGACTGATTCTTGTAAGGGACTACCATAATTTGAGCGAATTGGTTATGAACTAAACCAGTTCAATAAGCCAATGTTTCATAAAATTACCAAAAAAAATTGTTTAAATCGCGCTCATGTGGAAAACACTCACCATGATCCACATGATGGCAAAGCTAATGACTAGCGAAATGTTCACTAGTGAGGCGGCCAGGGGTGTATTAAGGTTTAATTCATCTGAATATGTAATTACCGTCATTCCTACGGGCAAAATCAGACAAAGGAGTAACAAATTGCGAAAACCGAGGTCAAAAGGCAAAACATAAAAACAAATACCTCCCACTAGAAAGCCCATCGCATACCGCAAACTTAACACTTGAAAAACCCGGTAATACGATTTTTTAGACAGGCGCACGCTGAAATAAATACCCATTAATAACAAGACGATGGGTTTGTTCCCAGACGCAATGGTAGCTATGATATCCAAAGCAAAGGCGGGGAATTTCACCTGGAGCAAATTCACCATCACTCCTAAAACCATTGCTTGCAAGGGCGGCAGTGAAATAATTCGTTTGAAAATATGCGCCGCAATGTTGTCTTTTTTAGGTCCGCGACTGAAATAGTTGCCCATCCCGTAATTCACAAAGAAGTTGACCACAGAATTCCCCAGATCAAACATAATCGCATAGGTTAATCCTTGTATTCCAAAAATCCCCTCAATCAGCGGATAGGCAAAGATGCCCAGATTAAATCCCGCACTTCCTATCGTCATTACTCCTCGGTTTTCCGGCTCTGTATTTTTAAATAAGTGAAAGGCGGTAAAGGATAAGAACATCCCAAAAAACATCGCAATCAAGGGAAGGTAAATGAGGTCTGCTGTGATGTTCACCCGTATCATGGTCGAAAATACCAAGGCAGGAAAAGTCGTGTGCATCAGAAATTTTGACAAGGATTTTCCGTCATGCTCCTGTATAAAGCCTGCGCTTTTCAAGGCATATCCGATCGCGATGATACACAGGGCAGAACCAAAAACGATATTAGGATCAGTCATTTAAGCAGGTTTAGGAAGCGTAATGCGGAAGGTGGAACCCTTATTGATCTCAGTCGACTTCAAGATCAGTTTCCCTTGGTGGTAATTTTCGATGATCCGTTTGGCCAAAGTTAAGCCTAATCCCCACCCGCGTTTCTTGGTAGAAAAACCCGGCGAGAAGATTTTGGACGTATTACTAGGCAAAATACCTTTACCCGTATCAGAGATATCAATATGAATGAGATTATTCTTGCCCTCTTTCAATTCAATTCGCAATTGCCCGTGGCCTCCCATTGCATCTACTCCATTCTTGCAAATATTCTCAATCACCCATTCAAATAGGTATTTATTCAGATTCGCCGTTTGGTTCGCCGCTAAGGAGGAATGTATTTCGATGGTGACTTTGGACGAAATACGAATTTTTAGGTAGCTGATGAAGTTTTGAATAACCGCTTCGATATCCTCTAATTTTAGCACAGGCGTGGATCCAATATTGGAGAAACGCGTTGTAATGGTTTCTAGTCGTTGAATATCTTTGGATAATTCGACCACGATTTCGGGGTTAATGTGCGGCTCATTGCGCAACAATTCCACCCAGGCCGTTAAGGAAGATAGCGGAGTGCCTAACTGATGAGCCGTTTCTTTGGCTAAACCCACCCAGACCCGATTCTGCTCCGCCCTCCGCGAATACGAAAGAAATATATAGCCTAAGAATCCAATAATCAGAACAACCAATAATTGCGATAATGGATAGTAACGCAATAATTTTAGCAGTTTTGAATTCCCATAATAGATATATTCTTTCTGAAAACCCATATCCATTTCGATGGGCGTATTCTGCTCAGCTATGATTTCCTTTAGCTTTTGCTGTAAAATTTCTTGCTTTTTCTCCGTACTGAGTGTTTCAAGTAAGGGGATATTAATGGAGTTTAAGTGACCAGACCCATCCTTCCAAATCACGGGAATCGTATTGTTCTCGTTGATTTTTTTAATTCGCTCGAAAAAGAAATTAATATCTGCGTTATTATCACTGGTCAACGCATACCGAATCGTTTCCGCATACAATTCGATTTGTTGCTTTTCGCGTTCTTCCAATTTATTGACTAAACCGTCAGTAAAGTACAAGGAGAATCCCGCCATCACCACGCTGACTGCAAAAAAAGCTACTTTCAACCAAGTATCTCGGTTGTAAAAGGCTAATGGAATGGAGAAGTATTTAAAGATCATCGTATGTATTACCCTCAAAAGAGTACGTTCATCACAAATTACCTACCGTTTATCCAAATTCACAAATAAATTTTATAAGGTACTATGTAATACAAAGTACCTTGTGTATATTTGCCTTGTCAAATTAAACAAACAACCGATGGATATTGAAAATGCCAAGGTACAAATGAGAAAGGGAATACTCGAATTCTGTATTCTTAAAATTATCTCAAAAGGGGAGGTATATGCCTCGACGATGTTGTCCGAATTAACCTCCGCTAAAATCATGGTCGTGGAAGGTACCTTGTACCCTTTATTAACCCGCTTAAAAAACGCGGGATTTTTAGACTACCGCTGGGTTGAATCAGCGTCAGGGCCGCCTCGAAAATATTATTTATTAACAGACAAAGGACGGGAATTCTTAACAGAAATGTCCTCGACTTGGGATGAATTACAAGGATCCGTTAATCAAATCTCTAACGCTTCAAAGCAGGCTTAACCCATACCCCACATGAAAAAGACTTTATCAATTAACATCGCTGGATTTGTCTTCCACATCGAAGAGGATGCCTATGCAACATTAGACATCTATTTAAAATCCATTCATGCCTATTTCGCCTCCTTTGAAGGATCGAAAGAAATTATCGCCGATATCGAATCGAGCATTGCGGAAAAATTCTGGAATATTAGAGAAACAGAAAAAACAGAAGCTATTTCACAAGAACATGTGGATGCTTTAATCGCTTCTTTGGGAACGATTGCTGATTTCAAGCAAGTAGAAGAAGAGGAAGATAAGAAAGAAGGTTATACAGCTCCTGTATCAAACCAAGGGCCTAAACTTTTCCGTCGCGATATCACCCGTAAGAAATTAGGGGGTGTGGCTGCCGGAATTGCTCATTATTTTCAAGTGGATCCTATCTGGGTGCGGTTGATTTTATTAGTATTACTCAGTGCAAGTTTTCCTTTATTTCATGTTGGAAATGTGGTTTTCTGGGCCTATATCATTCTTTGGGCAGCTATTCCAGGTGAAATTAATGCGGATGATGATAAATCGTATCGCAAATTCTACCGTGATCCTGAGAAAAAAGTGATCGGTGGTGTGATGGCTGGGATTGCTGCCTATACGGGTTGGGATGTAGGTTTATTACGTGTTTTGGCCGTATTATCTGTCGGCTTATTCGGTTCAGGATTCATTGCCTACATCGTGATTATGGTGATTACGCCGGAGGCGAAGAGTATGAAGGATAAGATGGAGATGACGGGTGAACCTATCACTTTAGAGAATATTGAAAATAACATTAAGAAAAGTATTCAGCCAAATGAGACAGAGGAAAATGGCTTAACCAAAGTATTGTTATTCCCTTTTCGCCTTTTTGCGACTATTTTCAAAGCCTTGAAAGGGCCTTTGAACGTCATTCGTTGGTTCATTCAAATACTGTTAGGGGTCATCTTATTGATCTTGGGTATTGCGTTTATCATCGTTTTGGGAGCATTGTGTACCGTTGGATTTACGGGAATTGATCAAGGCCAACTTGTGCATATGGGACCTTTGCCTCTCTATTTAATCGCGAAAGATTTTCCATTCTGGGTGGTGCCCGCTTTAGTGATGGCCTTTTTGCCCATTTTTGTTTCGATCGTTATTGCCGGAGTTTCCTTGTTAGCGAATCGCAAATTTTACAATAAGACCTATAAGATTGCCTCTACCACGATGGTGATCGTGGGTTGGATCGGTTTATTTGCTGCCGCTGCTTTTGTGGGGCGTAACTTCCAATGTTCTGCCGCTTATAATCAAGTGAAGGACATCGCGGTTTCGGATTCGACGACTTACGTGTTAGACATTGACAAAAAAGATAATGAGACAATCTGGCAAATGATGCTGGGGGAGAAAGTGGAGGAATTTACCTTTGATTTTGAGGATGAGGAGGATAACCACGATTACAACGAAGAGCGCTTTAATCGTGCGAATATCGAGATCGAAGGCTATGATGGGAAAACGATTCAAGTGATATCGTATGCGAAATCACAGGGTTTGACGCGCAAAGAGGCGGAGATGAATGCCAAAATGATACAGTACAATTACCTTCAAAAGGGCAAAGATCTACGTTTTGACACGCATTTTAGCTTACAGAATTCCAAATTCCGCGCGCAACGTCTGAAGGTGAAGATTATGATCCCCTATGGCAAATCATTTAGTATGACGCGTGATTTTGCTTACTATATGGAAAATGTCCTTGAATCAGGCTATTTCCACGAAGAAGGACAGGATTTGTTTATCGGGTCGCTTTGGACATTCTCTGCGGACAAAGGTTTAATTTGTTTGAATCGCACTCCGCATACAGATGAAGAATCGAAGGAGGAGGATTTTTCAACTGATAAGGTCGGTTTTACGATCACGAAGGACCTGTCCACTTTCAGCTCTATTTCAGGTTTGAACACAGAGTCTTCTCAGATTAAAATCACGAGAGGTGATCTTCCTAAGATTACCTACACAGGTAATCAAGCCTTGGAGAGTTCTGCTCACGTAGAGAACAACGTGTTACTATTGGATAAAATTCAACCTGGGATTCAGGTAGAGATTGTGGTGCCTGAATTGACTAAAGTGGAATTGGGCGGCAATGCCAGTACGGAAATCGAAGGTTTCACTTCGGCTAAAATGGATGTGATTTTGCGTGGTTTTCATTCGCTTACCTTGAAAGGTGGGGGAGATCAATTGAACGCAAGTGTGTTTGATTCTGCGGAATTAAATGCGGGGAATTTCGCCGTAGAAAAAGCCTTTGTTGCGATAGATAAGTATGCTAAAATAAAGGTAAATGTATCTAAAATGGTGCAAGGGAAGAAATATGAGAGTTCGAAATTCTCGAACAAAATGAGCAGTGGAGTGAGTTATAAATGGAATGTGATAAAATAAGATGCAACCTTTTTTCGAACGTCCGCATCTAGCAACAAATTAAAAAAAATATGAAAAAAATCTTGTCTTTATTCGCCGCCTTTTTAGTCGTTTTTAGTTCATTCGCAGATCCTGCGGTCGTTACGAAAAAATTCAAAGTAGCTAATTTCAAATCCATCGAACTTGGGAGTGCGTTCGAGGTGCACGTTCACAAAGGAAGTGTTTATGCCGTTTCCATTACGGGGCGTGAAAAAGATATCGAGGAATTAGATGTCACTACTTCCGCTGGAAAATTAGAAATAGGTTACGAGGCTGGTTGGAAATGGAGTTGGAATAATAGCCGCTCAAAAGTAGTTGTCAATATTACCTTACCGAGACTAGAAAGTGGGGAATTTACCGGTGCTTGCAAGGTAGATTTACAAGGGTTCACTAATGAAGAGGAGATGCGTTTGTTTTTCTCTGGTGCTGCGAAAGGAACTGCAGAAGGACTTAGAACTGATAAGTTAAAGATAGAATTAAGCGGCGCTTCGGATTGCAAAATCATTGGTCAATCGGATTATTTGAAGGTGGAAGCCTCGGGAGCAAGTCACCTACAAGCCTTGGACTTCTTATCACGTCATGTGGATGTGGAAGCTTCTGGTGCAAGCAGCGCTTCAGTGCACGTTCAGAAATCGTTGAAAGTAGATGCCTCGGGTGCATCTCACGTGAAATACAAAGGGAGTCCAATAATTAACAAAGACCTGTCTGGGGCAGCATCGCTACACCAGGTTAATTAAAAAGTTTTTCACCTGCCTCGATGCGAATCGGGAGGGTGTTTTCCGCGGGAGGAATGGGACAGGCAAAATCTTCGTTGTACGCACAATAGGGATTATAGGCTAGATTAAAGTCCACCCGCAACCGATTGTTTTTTACATTTGTTAGGGGTAAATCTAAAAAACGTCCGCCTCCATAGGTTTCTGTGGGGGCGGTTTTGTCTTTAAAAGGGAGGAAGAAATTCCCGTCTTCATGTTGATATAATACGAGTGAAACGGTAAATCCACCTATCTCCCCTTTGATTTTTCCGAATAAAATCAACTTTTCAGTCGTCCCATCCGTCATTTTTAATTCCATGGTTTTCGCTTTTTCGGCTTTTTCTAAAACGAAATCGACGATGTAATCCTTGTTGAATGTGTAATAGTTCAGACCCTTGAAGGTCGCTTTGTCTTTGATGGGGGATTCCTCTCCACTTTTAAAGGCTTCATCTTTATCGCTACGGATTTTCAGCACATCTGCTCCCGTTTCTTCGACCGGTTTTGCCGTGGGAATGCTAAAATAGGCGAGGATTGCGATGATTGGAATTAGAAAGAGGAACCATTTGTTGAATTTCATAGGAATGGGTGTAATTTTGGGTACGTAAAATTAGCAAATAAATCAGATGTTTACAGGTATTGTGGAGGCGATGGGATCGCTGGTAAAGTCAGAAGCAAAGGGGACAAACGTGGAATTTTGGTTCACGTGTCCATTCACGCAGGAATTGAAGGTGGATCAATCGCTCGCACACAATGGCGTCTGTCTGACGGTTGTGGAGATTCAGGGAGAGCAATACCGCGTGACGGCTATAGATGAGACTTTGCAGAAGACGAATTTAGGGGATTTGAAGTTAGGCCAAAAAGTAAATCTAGAGCGCTGCATGGCCGCAAATGCGCGTTTTGATGGGCATATCGTACAAGGTCATGTGGATTTAACGGGTGTTTGTACAGAGATAAATGATCAGAATGGAAGTTGGGAATACCGCTTTAGCTATCCAAAAAGTAGTGGTCACGTGACGGTGGAAAAAGGCTCTATTTGTGTGAATGGTACCAGCTTAACGGTGGTCGATTCGCAGGATGATTCCTTTACCGTTTGCATCATTCCGTATACCTACGAACACACCGTTTTTCATCAACTAAACGTAGGTGATCGAGTGAACTTAGAATTCGATATTCTAGGAAAGTATATTAAGAAATTAATGCAGCGATAGCCTTATTGACTTTATCAAAGCCAAAACGCTTCCAAGCGATTTCTTTTTGGTCTTGAATTTCTGCCAAACCTAAATTGCCAATACTGCCTAAATGGGAGTGATTGATCTCGCGCGCGCTGCCATCGAAAGCACCGTCCTCGATCTTTTTACCCACGATTTGGTAAGCTTCTCTGAAAGGAACCCCTTGCACCACTAATTTGTTGACCTCCTCTACCGAGAACAATAAATCGTATTTTGAGTCTACTAACAGGTCTTTCTTCACTTTCATATGGCTCACCATATAGTGGGTGATTTCTAAGCCGTCCAAAATTTCTTCAATCGCCGGCATCAACAATTCCTTCGTTAATTGGAATTCGCGGTGGTATCCAGAAGGTAAATTGCTCGTTAATAACTGCAATTGATTCGGTAATGCCTTCAACTTGTTGGCTTTACCACGCAATAATTCGGCTACGTCTGGATTTTTTTTGTGCGGCATGATGGAGCTTCCGGTCGTTAAAGAGCTAGGAAGTTCGATGAAACCGAAGTTTTGGGAATTGTACAAGCACACATCCATCGCTAATTTGCTTAACGTCGTAGCGATCTGCGCGATGGCCGTTAAGACAAATAATTCGGTCTTTCCACGCGATAATTGCGCGTTCACGACGTTTACGTGCGGCGATTCGAAACCTAATAATTCAGTCGTGTATTTTCTGTCCAAAGGAAAGGACGATCCATATCCCGCGCCTGAACCCAGCGGATTCTTGTTAGCTAAACGGAAGGCCGCTTCTAATAATTCAATATCCTCTACTAGGCTTTCTGCATATGCCCCGAACCAAAGTCCAAAAGACGAGGGCATCGCAATCTGCAAATGCGTGTAGCCAGGTAATAAATCGTTTTTGTGGGCTTCGCTTTTGGCGATTAATAAGTCAAACAAACGCTCCACCGCATCTGCGATGTGTTGGATTTCAGCCCGCATAAACAATTTTAAATCCACTAAAACTTGGTCGTTTCTAGAACGTCCCGCATGAATTTTCTTGCCCTGATCGCCTAATTTCTGCGTTAATAAGTACTCGATTTGGGAATGCACATCTTCCATTCCGTCTTCGATGGTAAAATCGCCGGCTTCGATTTGGGCATAAATAGCTTTCAATTCAGCGCATAAAGGGCCTAATTCGTCCGCGCCTAGCAAACCTACTTTCTCTAGCATCGTAATGTGAGCCAGGGAACCCAGCACATCATAGCGCGCTAATTGCAAGTCGTACACGGGGTCGTTCCCAATCGTGAATTTCTCGATTTTAGCGTCTGTCGTCTGATTTTCTTTTTGCCAAAGTTTTGCCACAATCTTAAATGCTTAGGGTTGTAAGGAGATTTTGATAGATTTGGATGCCCTGTTTCAGTTCATCCAAGAAAATATATTCGTCAGCCGTGTGCGATCTGCCGGAGTGTCCAGGGCCGATTTTGATTGATGGTATCGTTAATAGAGCTTGATCGGAAAGGGTAGGAGAACCGAACAAAGAGATCCCTAAAGCTTTTGCCGCTTGGACTAGCGGATGCGTTTCCTCCATTCTGCTAGAGTTTAATCGCATCGATCTAGGCGTTAATTCTGCCTGAACGATGGTTTTTAATTCGTCCAGAACTTCTTCCAAAGAATAACATTCATTCACCCGGCAATCAATCACGTAATCGCAAGTATCAGGAACTACGTTATGTTGTTTTCCAGCGTTGATAACCGTAACTGTCGTTTTTACCGGTCCTAATAAATCGGAAACCTTTGCAAAAGAATGATTTTGGATGTGCTGTATATCCTCTAAAGCCAAATAAATCGCATTCACCCCCTCATTTCTCGCCGCGTGTCCTGCCATTCCTTTTACTTTCGCATCTATTACCATCAGGCCTTTTTCCGCAATCGCCATTGCGCAATCCGTAGGTTCGCCTACGATCGCAAAATCGATAAGAGGTAATTCGCCTGATTGTAAAAGAGCTTCTATTCCTCCAGTCCCCGATATTTCTTCCTCCGCGGTAGCGGCTAAAACCAGGTTGAAATCCAGATTTTCTACTGTGTAAAATGAAACAAAAGTCGCGATCAAGCAAACCAAACTCGCGCCTGCATCATTGGAACCTAAACCAATTAGTTTCCCCTCTTGCTCCGTCGCTTTAAAAGGATCAAAGGTCCACGAGGCATTTGCTTTCACCGTATCGTGGTGGGAATTCAATAGAATCGTAGGTTTGGATGCATCAAAATGCAAATTCGTAGCCCACACATTATTTCCTAGACGATTCGCCGAAATACCTTGCGCAGAGAAAAAGTCCACCAAAATCTGCGCCGTCCCTTGCTCCTCCTTACTCATGGAAGGGCAGGCTATAAGCTGAGCTAATAGGTCTTTCGCGGCTAGAAATTGACTTTCTTGGTACATGTTAGGCACTTATTTTTGTTCCTATTTCGGTTTTCTGCAAGTTATCTGCGTGGCATAAACGCACTACGGAAACACCGGCAGAGATCGCCTTAAGGGCATTCTCTAATTTTGGGATCATCCCGGCAGATACGATTCCTTTTTCTTTTAATTCGATAAACGTGGCGGGATGGATGGAGCTAATGACCGAATCATCGTCAGCAGGGTCCATTAAAACGCCTTTCTTTTCAAAGCAATACGTTAACGTAACGTCGTATGTCGAGCTGAGGGCTATGGCCAAAGCCTGTGCCATCGTATCCGCATTCGTATTCAATAGTTGACCTGCTGCATCTGCCGTAATCGGTGCAAAGATGGGAGAGAATCCGGTGGCAATTAATCCTGACAAGGAATCTGAATTCACTGAAACAATATCGCCTACAAAACCATAATCAATGGGTGTGGCAGCTCTCTTCTTCGATAGCACAATTTTGCCATCTGGCCCCGTTAAGCCCAAGGCGTTACAAGATAATCCTTGTAATTCGGCCACAATCGATTTATTAATCCAACCCGCATAGACCATCGTCACAATACGAAGGCTTTCCTCGTCTGTTACACGTCTACCCTCAATCATTTGACTCTCAATGCCCATCGATGCGGCCATTTGAGTGGCAATCTTGCCTCCTCCGTGCACCAGCAATTTAGGACCAGTCAAAGAAGCAAAGTCCTGCAAAAAGCTAGCCAGGGCGGAAGGATTGTCGATGACATTTCCGCCTATTTTAACTACTTGAAGGGTGGGTTTAGCAGACATTAGAATAAATAGGGGCTTTCGGTTCTCATAAGGGTCAATATCATCTCTTTCAATACAGCTTGCGCCGCCCAAACCCGGTTACCCGCTTGTTGAATCACAATCGAATTAGGGGAATCGATCACCTCGTCAGCAACCACTAAATTCCGTCTAACCGGAAGGCAGTGCATAAATTTCGCGTTGTTTGTAAGGCTCATTTTCGCGGCATCCACCATCCAAGCGGGATCGGAAGAAAGTATTTTTCCGTAGTCTTGGTAGGATGACCAGTTTTTGGCATAAATAAAATCAGCACCCTCATAGGCCTCTTTCGGGTCGTAACAAATCTTCGCATTTCCGGCGAATTCAGGCGCTAATTCATAGCCTTTCGGGTGAGCAATCGTGAAATCCACTTCAGCGTGATTCATCCATTCCGAGAAGGAATTAGGCACACATTGCGGCAAAGCTTTCACGTGTGGAGCCCAAGTCAACACTACTTTAGGCCGCTCTACAGTCTTGAATTCGTTGATTGTAATTAAATCCGTCAACGACTGCAGAGGGTGGCGTGTCGCTGATTCCAAACTAAGGAATGGGCGTCCCGTATATTTCAAGAACTGGTTCAATACCTGTTCGCTATAGTCTAACTCTCTATCTACTAAACCAGGGAAACTACGCACCCCTACAATATCACAATAGGAGCCTACGACAGCTGCGGCTTCTGAAATATGTTCCGCCTTGTCACCATTCATGATGACGCCCTCGTTCATTTCTAGTTGCCAAGTATCGGCTCCCACATTCATAATCATAACCTCCATTCCGAGGTTTTGAGCAGCTTTTTGGGTAGAAAGGCGCGTGCGAAGACTGGCGTTGAAGAACAATAAGCCGAGCGTACGGTTTTTCCCGATATGCTTATCTGCATACGGGGTCTTCTTCATCAACAAAGCCTCATTGACTAAGTTTTGAATATTGTAAGCGTCTTTAACCGAAGTAAAATTTTGCATGCGTTTAGCTGTCTAACATTGGCAATTCAGTAAAATTACTGAAAAAGATCAGTATCGAAGGCGTTCCCAGGTGAAAACTTGCATGGCGTTTTCGAGTGCTAGTGTTTTCTCCCCTGTTTTTTGGAAGTCGTTTTTCTCCAAAACCCGTTGCGACCCCTTATTATCCACCGGTGTTTCCGCGCGAATACTACGTAAGCCGAAGTCTTGAAAAGCCCATTCACTTAAAGCCTGCACCGCCTCGGTGGCGATTCCCTGTCCTCTGAATTTCTGATCCAGGGCATAACCGATCTCTGTTCTTCCGTCATTGTCAGGTAAACCCGCTAATCCGATTCCCCCCACAGAGCAGGACGAGGAGTTGAGGATTATTTCCCAATTTGTGTACCAATAGTAGTCCAAAGGAAATTTTGCCGTCTGAGGAATCCAATAATTATGCAATGCTTGTCTGGTTTCCTGTTCGTAGAACAATTCCATTTCCCAGGGGTTATGCTGTAGATCTAGCCTTTTTTCCAGATCTTTGCGCCCCGATTGATGCCAAACTTGCAAATGCTGGTTCGTTAGCGGGAGTAAAGTAAGCCGGGAAGTCTGGATTGGGATTGCCATATTGGACTACAAATTACCCTTTTTGGTCGCAAAAAAGAAGGCCTTTAAATAGAATGTACAAATTTTGCATTCGTTAAATGAAGATGTTTAAACAACAAACAATGAAAAAAGTAATTACGCTATTTGCACTAATGAGTTTATCATTAACGGCTATTTCCCAAATTCCTGGTGGAATGGGCGGTTTTGGTGCAGCGCCTAAGAAAGAAACAGTGATTCCTGGAACTGCGCAAGCAGCACCTAAAGGAAGCGCAAAAATCATCGGATTCTTATTGGATTCGACCGATTCAAAGCCGGTGGAATTCGCCACTTTGGCCCTAATTAATACAAAAACAAATAAACCAGTAGACGGAACGGTAGCTGATGGCGTGGGTAAATTTACCTTGAACAAAGTCGCTGTGGGATCCTATAAAATCGTCGTTTCTTTCATCGGGTATGAAAGTAAAACGGTTTTCATAACGGTTTCAGAAAAGAATGACGACCACGATTTAGGGGTAATCAAATTACAACCTAGTTCTAAGATGCTATCCGAAGTTACGGTGGAAGGACAACGGGCCTTGATCGAAGAACGCGTAGATCGCACGGTGTACAACGCGGAAAAAGATGCGTCTAATAGAGGGGGTGATGCAACGGATGTCTTGAAAAAGGTTCCGATGCTTTCTGTCGATTTAGATGGTAATCCATCCCTTCGTGGTTCGACTAATGTGAAGGTTTTAATCAATAATAAGCCATCTACGATTATGGCTTCGAGTATCACAGATGCGTTGAAGCAGATTCCTGCGGATATGATCAAGACGGTGGAAGTGATTACGTCTCCATCCGCTAAATACGATGCGGAAGGATCTGCAGGTATCATCAATATCGTTACCAAGAAAAATACCTTGCAAGGATTGACGCTTTCATTTGACTCATCGGTAGGTGCGCGTGGTTCAAACTTAGCGTTGAACGGTAACTTTAGAAATAAGAATTGGGGATTGTCTTTGGGCGGTTTTGGTCGTTCAGAATACAATGTAAATGGTAAGTTTGAAAGTACACAGATCACGACAAATAATGGTTTGCAAACAACGAACCTTCAAACGGCGGAGACGCGTCGTCAAGGTTTATTTGGTAACTATCAATTAGGTTTTGATTGGGATATTAACAAATTCAATTCGATTACGTCGAACGTGCGTTTTGGTGTTCGTAACGGAAATAACTGGCAAGATGGATTGCAACAGATTCGCAACAATGTTGTTTCATCGCTTCGCAACACGAACTCGTTGGATGAATCTGCAAACGTAGATGTCAATGTGGATTACACGCATACGTTTGAGAAACCACAAAAGGAATTCTCGATCTTATCGATGTATAGCCGTAACAACCGTGCGAACGATTTCTTTAACTTAATTATGAATCCGAAATCTACGATGAGTGAGATTATGAGTTCAATTAAAAATGAGAATACATCGTATAATGAGGAGGCTACATTCCAAATGGATTACCAAACACCAATCGCAAAGAATCAATTATTTGAATTCGGAGGAAAAGGTATTTTACGTAATGTAACATCAGATTATAAATCTTTCACGGCTGGTTCGAATGGTATTTATTCTCCAGCGAATACAGCCACGTTACCTACAAACGTGTTTGACTACAATCAAAACATTTGGGGTACCTATGGTTCGTATACCTTAACAACGAAAAACAAATGGAGTATCAAGGCGGGTGCCCGTTATGAGCACACGGATATTACGGCTAGTTTCTTGAAGAAAGAAGGCCAAAACACCGTTATTCCTCCTTATGGCGTTTTAGTACCTAGTTTCAACATGTCAAAGACCTTCAAATCTGGTACGTGGAGATTCTCTTATAACCGCCGTATTCAACGTCCAGGTATCGAAAACTTGAACCCGAACGTGAACGCAACTAACCCTTTGAACATCTCGGTGGGTAATCCAAATTTGGCCCCAGAATACACCAACAACTACGAGATTTCATATAGCAAGTTTGTGAAGCAGACGTATATCTCCACTGCTTTCTTCGTGCGTAATACTACGGGATCGATCAATCGTATCCGCGAAGTAAAGGGAGATACCGTGAAAACGACAACGCGTAATATCGGTAACGAAGATGCGTATGGTATGAACATCAACATCAACATGAATTTGTCTAACAAATTGATGATCGGTGGAGGTGGAGACTTGTCTTACATGGTCTTAAAGAATAATGTTCCGGATCCATTGTTGAATGCGAGCAACGAAGGTTTACAATCGAACTTCCGTATTTTCGGTAACTACAACATCGGAAATGGTTGGGGAGCGCAAATCTTCTCTTTCTACCGCGTAAACCAAATTCAATTACAAGGTTCTCAAGGTGGTTTTGGGATGTATAGCTTGAGCTTCAAGAAAGACTTCAAAAACAAGAAGGGTAGCATCGGTTTCGGGGCAGAGAACTTCTTAACGCCGCAAGGATTTGTGATGCGCAATGAAACGAAGACCGCCTCGATTTACCAATTGAGCGAGAATACGATGCGTAATATGAACTTTAAGATTAACTTGTCTTACCGTATTGGTAAAATGAGTTTTGGTCCTACGAAGAAAAAGAAATCAGTGAATAACGACGATACGAAAGGCGAAGGTGATGCAGCTCCTGCAGCTCCACAACAACCAATGGGTATGCCAGGCATGCGTATGGGTGGTGGCGGAGGCGGTGGCTTCGGCGGACCGCGTTAATCGGAAGATCTAAGGAAGAGAAGGGAATCAGAAATGGTTCCCTTTTTTTATGGCTTATTCGAAAACTATTTATTGCGTTCTATCGTGTAGCTAATCAGATCACCTAATGAACTGCGGTAATCCGAAGCAGGGAAGGTGGCTAAGATCGCACGAGCTTCCTCCGCGATTTCATTCATCTTTTGATTAGCATAAGCTAAACCTCCCGTTGATTTAACAAAGTCGATGACCTCGCGCACTTTATTAGAATCCTCTGATTCTTTTTTAATCAGCTGAATGATGTGCTTTTTTGTCGAATTGTCGGTGTTTTGGAGGGCATAAATCAGCGGTAGGGTCATCTTCTTTTCTTTGATGTCGATTCCCAAAGGTTTCCCAATTTCCGCATCCCCGTAATCAAACAAGTCATCCTTGATTTGGAAGGCAATACCCACTTTCTCTCCAAATAAACGCGCTTTTTCTACCATCTCCGCATCAGCGCCGGCAGATTGAAATCCGACCGCACAGCAAGCGGCGATTAGTGTTGCCGTTTTCTTGGTAATAATATCAAAATAGACGTCTTCTGTGATGTCCAGTTTTCGTGCTTTTTCGATTTGCAATAATTCTCCTTCGGACATTTCGCGAACGGCCGTAGACACCGATTTTAATAGATCGAAATCTTCGTTTTCCACAGAGAGTAATAAGCCTTTGGAAAGTAAATAATCCCCTACTAAAACGGCAATCTTATTCTTCCAGATTGCATTGATGGAAAAGAATCCGCGTCTATAATTTGAATCATCTACGACGTCGTCGTGAACCAAGGTTGCGGTGTGCAATAATTCTATCAGTGCTGCGCCTCGGAATGTTTTCTCCGTGATCTCTCCCATACATCCTGCGGTCAAAAAGACGAACATGGGTCGCATCTGCTTTCCCTTTCTTTGGACGATGTAATGCATGATGGTATCAAGCAGCATCACTTTCGTCTTCATGAAAGTCTTGAACTTCCCTTCGAATGCCTTCATCGAATCATCGATGGGAGCTTGAATGGAAGAGATGGAGTAGGACATGGGGATTGTTTGAATCAGTAAATTGCGTAAATTTAATCAGAATTGTGGATAAAAAGGTATTATGAGTCAGATTTTAGTCTTAGCGGGTGGTTCGGTCAAAGGGGCGTTTCAAGCGGGTGTTATCAAAGCGCTTTTTGAGAAAGGTTATCAGCCGGATGCTATTTATGGGGTATCTGCGGGAAGTTTAAATGCGGCTTATTTAGTAAATCAATTTGGTCAGCAAGCAAATGCAGGATTGCCAATTTCTTACCCTCAGGCAGCGCAGGATTTATGGGATTTTTGGGAGCGACGCATTACGCGTCCAGAATGCTTATCGAAGCCATTTAACATTTTTCAGCTAGGTTGGACGGCTTTAACGAAGAAGTTCGAAGGATTAGTGGATACGAGTCCTTTGCGAGATCTTTTATCTGATGTATTACAGGGTCGAAATTTACATGCGAGTCCAGTGGGCTTAAAAGTAGGTGCGGTGAATATCATGGAAGGGGCAATGCATTATGTGGACCCTAGTTTTGAAAATTTCCAAGACTACCTAATGGCCTCGTCTGCTGTGCCCATTTTGATGCCTGTGGTGAAGATTGAGGGGGAGAAGCGTAAATCCTACCTGGATGGAGGTTTGCGGGACGTGGCGCCCTTGCAAAAGGCTATCAATGATGGTGCCAAAGAAGTGGTCGTGATCGCCTGTCACACGGAGATGATCGAAGGCGGGGATTTTGACTCGGGTGATCTATTAGCCTTAGTCGATCGGGTGATGGATATTGCGGTAAACGAGATTTTGAATGCAGATTTAAAAATGTCTCGTTCCGAAGTGAAATTGACCATTATCAGACCTAGGCAACCTCTCAGCATCGACATCCAGCGTTTTACGAAGATTGACATTCGGCGGATGTTAGAAATGGGTTATGCACTCGGTTTAGAGCAATAAAAAAGCCTCGAATTTCGAGGCTTTCTATTTATACTGACATGATGTCTTTCTCTTTTTCGTTAAAGACCTGGTCGATCTTCGCGATGTAAGCATCTGTTTTCTTTTGGATCTTATCTTCTGCCTCTTTGATCGCATCTTCTGAAACGCCATCCCCTTTTAATTTCTTAATGCTATTGTTTCCGTCTTGACGGGCATTGCGGATATTAATCTTAGCCACTTCAATTTCTTGCTTGCAACGCTTCACTAAATCACGGCGACGCTCTTCTGTTAAAGGAGGGATTGATAAACGAATGATTTCGCCATCGTTCATGGGATTCAAACCTAGACTTGAGTTACGAATAGATTTCTCGATTTCTGCGAATATTCCTTTTTCAAAAGGCTTGATTGCAATCGTGCGCGCATCTGGAGTAGTAACTGAAGCAGCACCTGAAATAGCCGTTTGCATACCATAATAATCGATGGTTAATCCATCTAACATGGATGGACTCGCTTTACCAGCTCTAATCTTTGATAATTCAATGTTTAGGTGCTTGATTGCACCGTCCATGGTTTCGACTGTGGCGTCAATATAAAATTCGATTTCTTCCATTTTATCAATTAACTAATTAATGTTCCTACATCCTCACCCGATACTAAGGCGGCTAAGTTCCCGTCCTTGTTCATGTCGAACACGATGATGGGTACGTTATTTTCTTGGCATAAAGTGAATGCCGTGGTATCCATAATTTTCAAGCCTTTAGAGATCGCTTCCGAAAAGCTCAAATGCGTATAGCGAGTCGCCGTCGCATCTTTCTCTGGATCAGCAGTATATACTCCGTCTACTCGCGTTCCTTTTAACACCACATCTGCTTCGATTTCGATGGCCCGAAGAGAGGCAGTAGAATCTGTCGTGAAATAAGGGTTACCTGTTCCTGCACCAAAAATCACAATTCGTCCTTTTTCTAAATGACGCATCGCGCGGCGGCGAATGAATGGTTCGCAAACCGCTTCTACTTTGATGGCAGTCATCATACGCGTGTACAACCCTTGTTTTTCCAAAGAAGCCTGAACCGCCATTCCGTTGATTACGGTCGCTAACATGCCCATGTAATCGCCTTGTACGCGATCAATACCTGCTTTAGCAGCACTCGCGCCACGGAAGATATTTCCTCCACCGATCACGATAGCTACTTCAACACCTAAATCATGCACCTTTTTGATTTCAGCGGCATATTGGCCCAGAATGGTTGGGTCAATCACTTCTCCATCTGTCGAAAGAGATTCACCTGAAAGTTTTAGTAAAATGCGTTTGTATTTAGGTTCTTTCATGAGGAGCTCGTTTATGTCGATTTTGTGCGATGCAAATTTAGGAAAAATCTAAGTCTAGGCAAGGCTTTCGTCCTTAGCTTTGGGTAATTTATACCAAGGCAAATAGGGATGCGCGTGGTGTTCAAAATGATAGCCAAAAAAGTAGCAGGAAATAAACGCCCAAATATGGTTTTTACTTTGGCTTCTTGATTGCTGTTTGTTGTCCGCTGCATGTTCACCTCGGTGCGGCAAATAGGTCCCAAAAATAAATAATTGCAGCGTACTCAAGATCGCGGGCACTTCCCAAAACAAGATCAAATTCCACATCGGAAACCAGATCTTCAACACATTATAGGTAATGGCCATGGCCAGCACTTGTTTCCAAGTCACGTATTGCCAAATGAATTTGAACCACCAAAACAAGAAAGGCCCTTGGTGTACATCTGGATCGGAATCCGTATTGACGTGGGCATGATGCAAATGGTGTTTGGCACGCAGAGTACTGTAATCATTAAAGGCAAAAAGGATGGTGCAGAAACGTCCGATAGCGTGATTGATGCGAGGATTTTCTGCGTAGACCACGCCATGAATGGCATCGTGAGAGGTGATGAATAAACCGGTATACAAGTGAGTTTGAATCAATACCGCGACATAGATCCAGGGATTTGACCAGCTGAAATCAGCGTCTATCCAATAGGCTAAATTCGCGCTCCACAGTGTTATCAACACCACCGCCCAAATAATTCCCTGAAATTTACTTACTTTGTTCATCGAAAATGAGCCAGATATGTCTGGCACGTATATGACCTCAAAACTATGAAAATTGTTCCAGCATTGTTGCTTTTTATTTTGTCTTTTACTTTTTCAGCCAGCGCGCAAACCGTTTCAGCACAATCTACTTATTGTAACCCGATGAACTTAGATTATGGGTTTACGCCCATACCTAATTTTTCGGAACAAGGGCGCCACCGGGCTACCGCTGACCCGGTGATTTCGTATTTTAAAGACAAGTATTATTTGTTTTCAACGAACCAATGGGGCTATTGGTGGAGCAAGGATATGCTGAAATGGAACTTTGTTTCCCGCCGATTTCTGCAACCTTACCACAAAGTGTATGATGAATTGTGTGCACCTGCGACGCTTACTTTAGGCGACAGTTTGTTAGTGATCGGTTCCACGTATGCGAAGGATTTTACGCTTTGGTATTCCCAAAAACCAGAGAAGGATACCTGGAAAGAGGCTGTTCACGCCTTTACGGCTGGTGCCTGGGATCCAGCTTTCTTTTTAGATGACGATAACCGACTGTATTTATACCACGGTTCCAGTAATTTTTATCCGATGTATGGGCAGGAATTGGATCGCAAGACCTTGCAGCCCATCGGGGAGCGCAAAGATTTGATCAAGCTGAATGACGAATTGCATGGCTGGGAGCGTTTTGGGGAATACCAGGACAATACCTTCTTGAAGCCCTTTATGGAAGGGGCTTGGATGAATAAATACAAGGGGAAATATTATTTACAATATGGGGCGCCGGGGACTGAATTTTCGGCATATGGCGATGGGGTTTATACGTCGGATCATCCGATGGGACCGTTTACCTACCAAGCGCACAATCCGTTTTCGTTCAAGCCAGGTGGGTTTACGCGTGGTGCGGGACACGGTGCGACTTTTGAGGGCCAATATGGCAATTGGTGGCATGTATCTACGATCACGATTGCGGTGAAGAATAGTTTTGAACGTCGTCTTGGACTTTGGCCTACGTATTTTGATCAAGACGGAATTATGTATACGAATACGGCCTACGGGGATTATCCGTACTATATGCCTACCAAAAAAGTAGACAAACCGTCTGAATTATTTACGGGATGGATGTTGTTGAATTACAATAAACCGGTGAGAGTCTCTTCGAGTTTGCCGGGTTATTCCGCGAATTTTGCGGTGGATGAGCAAATGAAAACCTATTGGTCTGCGGCCTCGTCGAAAAAAGGGGAGTGGATTGAGACCGATTTAGGGGAAGTTTCTACGTTGAAAGCCTTGCAATTGAATTATGCGGATCAAGATGTCGATTCAAGTTTCCTAGGAAAGATGAATGGCATCTATCATCAATACCAAGTGTTAGGAAGCAAGGACGGTCAGAAATGGGAATTGATAATCGATAAGTCGACGAACAAAACAGACGTTCCGCACGATTATGTCGAGCTTCAGCGACCAGTGGAAGTGCGTTATTTAAAACTGGTGAATCTCCACATGGCGGCGGGTAAATTTGCAATTTCGGGAATTCGAGCGTTTGGTTTTGGTCACGGTCAAAAGCCAAGTGTTATCAAAGATCTATTGGTTTTGCGCGGTGAACACGATTCGCGAAGTGCTTGGTTGAAATGGGGTCAAAAGCCGAATGCGACGGGATATGTCATTTATTCCGGTATCGCGCCGGATAAAATGTATACCTCGGTGCAGGTTTTTGGTACAAATGAATATTATTTTAAATCCATGGACCGCGGCAAGACCTATTATTTCCAAATAGAAGCTTTCAACGAGAATGGAATAGGGGAACGCGGACCCATTATTGAATCAAAAATAATCGAATCAAAATCAAGCCTTTGATCGGTTGATTTCGTAAACCCCGATTAACAACACAATCATTGCAACCACTTGCGAAAGGTAAACTTGTTCTCCATCGAATACGCCCCAACCTACGGCTACGATTGGAATGATGTAGGTCACAGAACTGGCCACAATCGCGTTTGTCCATTTGATGAGTTGGTTGAATAACACCATGGCGATCGCTGATCCGAAAACACCTAAAGAGCAAGCCGCTAAAAACGGCCACCATTCAATGGCTTGTGAGAAGAATCCAGTGGAGGCTAATAGAATCAATGAAAGTGGTCCAATCGCCATAAAGATGCCCGCCGTAGACGTGAAGGGATTTAATCCAGATAATTTGGTCTTCACGATATGTAGGTTAAAACCGTACAAGAAAGTGGCAAGCACCACCCAAAGTGCATGGTAATTAAAATCAATGTTGAATCCTTCGCCACCTACAATCAATCCGAAACAACCGGCGATTCCTAAAACGATACCGAGCATTTGGCGCCATTGAAAACCTTGCTTAAACAAAAGAATTCCCACGATCAAGGTAAACAAAGGAGTAAAGGCGTTTAACATGCCAGATAAGGCCGATGTCAAATGCTTTCCGGCAATAGAAAACAGGATGGCAGGGATTAAATTTCCGGTTAAACCGGCTAATAAAAAACTTTTCCAGTGCTCCCTTTTTACCTCATGTTTTTGTTTCAAAAATACAGGAATGAAGAAGATAAATGCCGCAAAAATGCGCAAGGCGCCTACTTGCGGTGAGCTGTAGTAGACTAAGCTTTTCTTGACTAAAATAAAGGAGCTTCCCCAGATTAAAGAAAGTGCCGTAAAGGCCAAAATAACGAGTAATACGGGGGATTTTTGCTTGTTTTCCATTAGGCGTGTAAGGGTTCTCCAGCGTAATGCGCTGCGATTTCGTTTAGAATTCCTTTGATTTCTTCGAATTCATAGGTGGTGACTAAACGCGTTCTGAAAGGTTTGAAATGGTCCATTCCGCGGAAATAATTCGCGTAATGGCGGCGCATTTCGACGATTCCTCCGTGATTTCCTTTCCAGCGGATTGAGAAGTCGAGGTGATCGAGGCAAACTTGTAGACGTTGTTGTAGGGTAGGAGGGGCCAAATGTTCCCCCGTGGCTAAATAATGTTTGATCTCATTAAAAATCCAGGGATAGCCAATGGACGCGCGTCCTATCATGATGCCATCTACTTCGTAACGATCACGGTATTCTTTGGCTTTTTCAGGCGAATCAATGTCGCCATTTCCGAAAATAGGAATCTTGATTCTCGGATTTTTCTTCACTTTAGAAATCAATTCCCAGTCCGCAGTACCTTTGTACATCTGGACACGTGTTCTTCCGTGAACAGTTAAAGCTTGTATTCCGATGTCCTGAAGTCTTTCGGCTACATCTTCGATGTTTTTCGTAGAATCATCCCAGCCTAAGCGGGTTTTAACGGTGACCGGTAAGTGGGTGGCATCGACTACGGCTTTGGTCATCGCCACCATTTTAGGAATGTCTTGCAATAAAGCGGCTCCAGCACCTCTGCAGGCCACCTGTTTCACGGGGCAGCCGTAATTAATGTCAATTAAATCTGGACCAGCTTTCGTAGCGATTTCTGCGCATGAGGCCATCGTCTCGATGGAACTACCAAAAAGTTGAATCCCAATCGGGCGTTCGTATTCGAAAATATCGAGCTTTTGAACGCTTTTGGCGGCATCCCGAATCAGTCCTTCGGACGAAATAAATTCCGTATACATCAAATCAGCGCCATTTGCCTTGCACACTGCACGGAAAGGCGGATCTGAGACGTCCTCCATAGGGGCTAAAAGCAATGGGAATGAGCCTAGCTCGATGTTACCTATCTTTACCATTCTGATTAAAAATTCCGTAAATTTACGAGCATTATGGTAGATAACAATTTTCAAGGCCCCGAACGTTACATCGGATTGCTGTCCAAAATCTTAATATTATTCGGATTTTTCCTGTTAGGAGGCTTCATCGGCCAATTTATTGGTTTATTATCCGTCGTTTTAATTGTGGGTTTTCCTACACAGGACGTAAATCAATTCCAAAAATCGGTAGTAGATTTTATGGCTCACCCCCAAAACTACGAGGGAGCCTTCCGAGCGATGATGGCTTTGCAGTGGTTTTCCGCTTTATTTACTTTCGTAGCTAGTTCATGGGCTTATTTGCGTTGGTCTGAGAAGCGCGATTTAAATTCCCTTTCTAGTAATTCTAGTCCTGATTACCGTATCTTTTTATGGTCAATCATCACTATTTTAGTGGGAATGCCGCTCTTAGAATACATTATCCAATGGAATGAATCTTTGGTATTGCCAGCGGGATTCGAGGAGACAGAAAAATGGATGCGTGCCTCGGAAACGCAATTAGCGGAATTGACGAAATTTTTAATCTATTTTCATAGTCCTATGGACTTCGCGATTGGTTTAGCGGTCATCGCTGGATTAGCGGCCTTAGGGGAGGAACTGTTCTTTAGAGGTGTTTTACAGTCGCTTTTTGAGCGGTATACGAGTAATCATCATGTGGCGATTTGGGTGTCTGCGGGCATTTTTAGCTTTATTCACTTTCAGTTTTTTGGCTTCTTTCCGCGTTTATTTTTGGGTGCCTTTTTTGGGTATTTGTACGTGTGGAACCGCAACATTTGGATTCCGATCGTAGCCCATTTATTCAATAATGGTTGGACGCTGACGATGCAGTATATGTACCAACAAAAGCAAATTGCGGTGGATCCGGAGAAATTAGGAGAAATTACACCCTGGTGGTCAGTGGTGATTTCTTTCGCCTTAGTAGTGTTTTACATACGTCGCCTGCACAGCATGCGGTTAGAAAAATAAGATTTATGAGTTTACGAGAGATGTCTAATTTGCAACAACGCGTGATCGCAGCCATCATTGCGGTGCCGTTTTTGCTTTTTTGTGTGCTGTTTAGTGATTATACTTTTTTGGGTTTGTTCCTGTTAATCGGGGTTGCAGCGCAACTGGAATTCTACAAATTAGTGGGAAGTATTAGCGATAATTTACCGCTAACTTTTTACGGAACCTTTTGCGGCGTAGTGCTCCACCTGTTAACCTTTTTTATTGAGAAGGGGGAGATCGCCTATTCGAATTATTACATTTTATCACCCCTATTGGCTTTGATTTTCTTCATTAAACTGTATAATGCCAAAGACGAAAAGCCCTTCAAAAACATCGCCTACACCTTTCTAGGGATCATTTATGTGGCGCTTCCTTTCGCCTTACTAACGGTTTTGGCTTTTCTGAAAAATGAAACCTATGACCCTCAAATCATTCTGGGTTGCCTTTTCTTATTATGGGCAAGTGATTCGGGTGCGTATTTTGCGGGTACTAAATTTGGTAAAACGAAGCTATTCGAACGTGTTTCCCCTAAGAAATCGTGGGAAGGAAGTATTGGTGGTTTGATCGCGGCGATGATCGTTGCTTATGTTTTATCGATGTATTACACGAATTACGAGTCGTGGCAGTGGTTTGGCATCGGTATCATCATAGTGGTGGCAGGAACTTATGGCGATTTAGTAGAGTCCTTATTCAAGCGAAGTATCAATATCAAGGACTCTGCAGACACGATTCCGGGACACGGGGGCTTCTTAGATCGCTTTGATGGGCTTTTGCTGTCGATTCCGTTCATTATCACTTTCTTGAAATTATTTCCAAAACTCTAAGTATTAACAGGCTTTAACAAGTTCGGATTGCATTTTTGTGTAAATTCGATTTCGAAATGAAACAGTTCATACGATTTTTGGGGATATTATCATTGAGTTTGCTGTCTTGGACAGCCTTTTCTCAAGGACAAGACAAAACGGTCTTATTTCAAGGACGTGTAGTGGCTTCGAGTAATTCGGAGTTCCTTCCTTTGGCCTATATCTTTAATCCTCAAGCGGGTCGCGGTGCGTTAAGTGATAATTTCGGACAGGTAGATATGTACGTTTTCCCGGGCGATAGTTTGGTGATTTCCTACATTGGATACAAGAAGAAATACTACATTGTGCCACGCGATACGGAATTAGTACATCAAGTGATCATTCCGATGGAGGAGATGACGACGATGCTTCGGGAGGTGAAAATTTTCCCCCATTCGAGCGAAGAAGAGTTCAAACAAGCCTTTTTGGCGATGCAATTACGGGACGCACAACAGCGTGAGAATGCGAGAAATAACCTGGAACAATCTAAACTAAACGTGTTTGCCCTGCAAGCTGGTATGGGTGCTTCGTCAAATTTTCGAAATTTCTCCGATATGATGATTTCGTCTCAGGCCAATAAAAGTTTCTTCAACAGCCCTATGTTAGCGTTAACAAACCCATTTGCCTGGATTAGCTTTATTAAGTCCGTGAAGAATGGGGATTTAAAGCGTAAAGATTACAAGAAAGCCTACGAGTTCTTGCCTAAGGAGAATTTGAATCGCCAAATGTTCCTACGCAACCTCAAAACCAATTAGGGCGAGCATTCTGCCCGTCACCCCATTCTCAGTTCTGTGTGAAAAGAAGTCTGCGTTATTTTCTACGGTGCAAGCCGGATCTATTTCTATTTGTTGAATTCCAAGACCCATTAATTGAGCCGCATTCGCCTCTTTCAAATCGACGTGCCATTTCGCTCCTTTGCGCGTTTTAAAGGCTGTATCAAACTGGGCAGCCACTTCATCTCCCACCTCGAAATGTGCCAAACTAATGCAAGGGCCAATGTAGGCCAAGATATCTGTGGGGTTAGAACCGCGGTTCTCGATCATGCGTTTAGCTGTTTTGTGAACTAGTTGAGCGACGGTACCTTTCCATCCCGCATGTATGGCTGCACAAACGCGCGTAACGGGGTCAGCTACTAAAATAGGGGTGCAATCCGCAATTCCCACGCCCGCAAAAACTCCCGGCTGAACTGAAATCATTGCATCGAATCCGGATTGATATCCGGCTCTACCTGTCACCCAAATTTTATCGCCGTGTACCTGGTAGGAGCGGGCTAAATCAGCTGGTGAAATACCTACCTCCGTACAGAAAAGCGAAAGATTTTGTTCGATGACCGCCGGGTCATCATCTGTGTGAACGCCTAGATTCAAGGAGGAAAAAGGAACTTCACTTAAGCCGCCGTGGCGAGTGCTAACACCCGCCACGAGGCCTGGAATGGATTGAAAAATGGTGGGTTTAACGAAACGACTAGGCGTCATAACTTAAACCATATTGTTTTAACACTTCGTCTGGAACGCCGGCCCACTGATTAGGTGTGTTTCCTTTGTATTCGAGGTCTTCGATACCGATTTTAGAGGTATAGAATCCCGTTGCCGTTAAATTGCGCATCAAGGTGAAGAAAGATTCTCCTTGCGTTAAGTGTTTAGGCGTTTTGCCTGGATAAGCGATATCATCCACGATGTTAATCCGCTGTTTGGGCGTAATATCGATGAAGTTTTTCGCGAAGCGCTTATTTGATTCTACATCTAACCAACGCAATCCACCGCGCATAGGCGTCTTGAATTCCGTTTTGTCTTTGACGATGAACTCGATAAAGGCTGTTACTCCGGATTGAGAGGCGCTGCCAGATTTCTTGTCTGCCGGAATAATGATGTCAGAAAGCACCGTGATGGTGGCTAATTCGTGCGCGTTTAGGAATACCTCTGCTTTTAAGGCAGCTTCTTGTTCTGCTTCATCTTGTGTGCGTCCGTTCGGTCTTTTGACCGGAACGTTACCCAAATTTAAATTCTCAATCGCTTTTTCATCGGGATTGAAAACGGCTAAGCCCAGTGAACTTAAGCCCATATTTTTTAAATAGTCTCTTCTTTTCATCTTACAGGTTGCCTTTTTTGCGTTGATCGATAATGTATTCTGAGGTACGTAAGGATAGGGCCAAAATCGTCCATGTCGCATTTTTGTCTCCTTGAGAAACGAATGGAGCGGCATCCGCTACGAACAAGTTCTTCACGTCATGTGCTTGGCAGTTCGAGTTCAGTACCGACGTATTCTTATCGTTACCCATACGAGCGGTTCCTACCTCGTGAATAATGCGACCTGGATCCGCTAAACCGTAGTTGTTTTCTGCGCCTGGTTTCTTGCCCAAAGCCTCGCCACCCATCGAGTGAATGATCTCTTCGAAGGTGTCTTGCATGTGTTTGGCCTGCTTCACTTCGTAATCGCTCCATTTATAATGGAAACGAAGCACCGGAATTCCGTATTTGTCCACTACGCTTGGATCGATTTCGCAGTAGTTATCTTCGCGCGGAACCGGTTCCCCTCGGCCCGCAAAACCGACGTAAGCGCCATAGAAACGGCGGTAATCCTCTTTCAAGGTGGCTCCGTATCCACCGGCCGCTTTCTTAATACCATCGCGGTTGAAATTCTCTCGCCCATTCAGGCCTTCGATACCCCAGCCGAAACCGTAGTTAGGCATTCCCATACCACCACCGTATTCGATGTGGTAGCCACGCGGGAAGTCTAATTTCTTGTTATCTAACCACCAAGGGGTATACACGTGCATGCCGCCCACACCATCCTCGTTATAGCGTTTTCTGTCAAATAAAGACGGGATAATCGCGGAACGAGAGGCTCCAGTGGAGTCATTGATGTATTTTCCTACGACACCGCTGGAATTAGCGATACCATTGGGGAAGCGCGCGCTTTTCGAATTCAATAATAAACGAGCTGTTTCACCAGCAGAGGCGGCTAAAACAACGATTTTTCCTTTGACAGAATATTCCATCATCGTGCCTGTATGCACATAAGAAACACCCGTTGCTAAGCCTGTCACAGGATCTGTCAGTACTTCTCGAGCCATGGCGAAAGGAAGTAAAGTGGTGTTACCTGTTTGGACAGCTGGTTTCACTAATACGGATGAAGACGAGAAATCGGCGTAGGCAGAGCAACCACGGTTACATTGTCCGCAATAAAAGCAAGAACCACGCTCGTTGTTAATCGGTTTTGTTAACATCGACATACGCGACGGATAAGTCGGGATGCCCAAGGCTTTGTTCGCTTTTTTGATCATTAATTCGTGCAAACGAGGCTTAGGAGGAGGTAGAAAATAACCATCCGGATCATTTCTTAGGCCTTCATTTGTCCCAAAAACCCCAATCATTTTGTCTACCTTATCATAATAAGGCTTCATATCATCATATCCGATAGGCCAGTCATCGCCTAGTCCATCGATACTTTTTCTTTTAAAATCATCTGGACCAAAACGCAGGGAAATGCGTCCCCAGTGGTTCGTGCGGCCACCCACCATGCGGGAGCGGAACCAATCGAATTTGGTACCATCTTTTCGCGTGTAAGGTTCACCCTCGATATCCCAGCCGCCATAAGCCGCATCAAAATCGCCAAAATTACGTAGCGAAGAACTCGCTCCACGGCGAAGCGATTCGTACGGCCATTTCATTTGGGTCATGTCTTTCGGATCTGCCGGGTCAAAAGGCTGTCCAGCCTCCAGTATGCACACTTTTGCTCCAGCTTTTGCTAGCGTGTGTGCAGCCATACCGCCACCCGCACCGGAACCTACGATTACTACATCGAAAACCTCTTGTTGAGATTTAATGTAAATAGAAGAGTTAATCATTTTGTTAATCTGGTTTAGAGAAATCAAAAATAGAAAATTTGGTTTATTTTTGTCATTAATAGAAAAGAAATATTTGGCACGGAAAGCAGACATCGGAGAGGAGCCATTGAAAAAAGGGGAAACCCCGCTTTCAAGGCAGTTTAATCAAATCAAGGCGAAATACCCTGGGGCCATTTTATTGTTCCGGGTGGGCGATTTTTACGAGACCTTTGGCCAAGATGCGGTGAAAGCCTCAAAAATTTTAGGGATTGTGCTGACGCGCCGAAATAATGGCAATGCGGACGCTGAATTAGCAGGCTTTCCACACCATTCGTTGGATACCTATTTGCCTAAATTAGTGCGCGCGGGTGAACGAGTAGCCATTTGTGATCAATTAGAAGATCCGGCGACCGTCAAGGGAATTGTGAAACGAGGAGTGACAGAATTAGTGACGCCGGGAGTTTCGTTTAACGACCAAGTATTAGATAATAAGCGTAATAATTACGTGGCGGCGATTTCCTTAGAAGAAAAATCGGCTACTTATGGAATCGCCCTGCTCGATATCTCGACGGGCGAATTTATGTGTTCGCAGGGGCCTTTGGCCTATATTCAGAAGTTAGTCCAAAGTTTCTTGCCAGCTGAGATTTTGTATCCGAAGAAACACCGAAACGTCTTCATCGATGCGTTTGGAGAACAATTTCACAGCTTTACGATGGAGGAGTGGATTTTTACCCACGAATTCACCTATCCGCTCTTAACACAACATTTTAAGACCAAAAACCTCAAGGGTTTTGGGATTGAAAATAGTCCACTCGGCATTATTTCTGCTGGAGTCATTTTACATTATTTAGCTGAAACAGAGCACCGCGCGATCGGTCATATTTCTTCGATTCAACGCATTGAAGAAGATAAATACGTTTGGTTAGATCGCTTTACCATTCGCAATCTAGAATTAATTCATCCGACTCAAGAAGGTGGAGTTCCCTTGATTGCACTCATCGACCAAACGTTGACAGCGATGGGTGGTCGTTTACTTCGCAAATGGCTGGTTTTGCCTTTGAAAGAATTAAAAACGATTGAACAACGGCAAGAAGGCGTAGCGGGTTTACTTGCCTCGGATACTTTATTAGATCAAGTTTCGGACTTATTAAAACCGATAGGGGATGTAGAGCGGATGATTTCCAAAGTCGCTGCAGGCCGCATTAATCCACGCGAATTAAATGCCTTGAAAAAGGCCTTGCAACAGATTCCAGAGATTAAAACCTTGTTATCGGCTTCCACTTCGTCCAGTCTTTCTGGGCTTGCTGCAAGTTTAGATTCTTGTGCAGAATTAGTGGAAAAAATCGATTCAATTTTGCGCGAAGATCCGCCCGTGTTAATGCACCAAGGAGGCATGGTCAAAAGCGGTTATTTAGCCGAATTAGATGAATTACACGGACTATCTAGCTCTGGCAAGAACTTCTTAGCCGATATCCAAAAGCGCGAAATTGAACGCACCGGAATTACTTCTTTGAAGGTCTCTCATAACAAGGTTTTTGGCTATTATTTAGAAGTGACAAACGCGCACAAAGACCGCGTTCCACCCGAGTGGATTCGCAAACAGACTTTGGTGAATGCGGAGCGTTATATTACCGAAGAGTTAAAGATTTACGAGGAGAAAATTCTCAGCGCTGAAGATAAAATTTCCGTTATTGAATTCCGCCTATTCCAAGAATTAGTGTCTGAAGCATTAGGGTATATAACTCAGATTCAGCAGAATGCACTCGGAATTGCCACACTCGATGTATTAGCCTCCTTTGCTACGGTGGCGAAGAAGAATAACTATGTTCGTCCATCGTTGAACGAAACGGAAATTCTCGATATTAAGGGTGGTCGTCACCCGGTGATCGAAAAACAGTTGCCTGCCGGCGAAAATTATGTTCCGAATGACATCTATTTAGACGATAAAACGCAGCAGATCATGATGATTACCGGTCCCAATATGGCTGGTAAATCAGCTCTATTGCGTCAAACAGCCTTGATCGTCTTGCTTGCCCAAATGGGATCTTATGTTCCGGCTGAATCCGCGACGTTGGGTTTAGTAGACAAGGTTTTCACGCGCGTAGGAGCCTCAGATAACTTATCCAAAGGCGAATCCACTTTCATGGTGGAGATGACGGAAACAGCGGCGATTTTGAATAATTTATCGTCTCGCTCCCTCGTTTTATTGGACGAAATTGGTCGCGGAACCTCGACATATGATGGTGTTTCGATGGCTTGGGCGATTGCAGAACACTTGCATAATCATCCGTCTTACAAGGCCAAAACCTTATTTGCCACCCACTACCACGAATTAAACGAATTAACGCAGGACTTCCCGCGCATTCAAAACTTCCACGTTTCGGTGAAAGAAGTAGGCAATAAAATCATCTTCTTGCGCAAATTATTGCCAGGCGGAAGTGCCCATAGTTTTGGTATTCACGTGGCTCAATTAGCCGGGATGCCTACTTCACTCGTATTACGTGCACACGAAATTCTTCAAAATCTGGAGAAAGATCACGTGTTAGAGGATAATATCGATAAGCTGAAAGAGATGCCGAAGGCTAACTTTCAGATGAGTTTATTTGGCGCTGAAATTCCGGAAGGTCTCCAAAAAATTGAGGATCAATTAAAGGAATTAGATGTGAATTCACTGTCGCCGATTGAGGCGTTACTCAAGCTTAATGAGCTTAAAAGATTGCTTTAACTTTTAATTCTAAAAATGTGCTGCGCAATATTTTTATGAATTAAAATTTAAATCAAATCTTTATTCTTTTAAGTAGGGAGCGCAATTCATTTTATTCATTTGAAAAATATCGCGCAGCGCATTTTTGAATGAATAAAATCAATTGCGAACATCCAGCCCCCAATTCAACTTACTCCTCAGCGTCTGCAAGAAATCATCCCCTGGAATTTTGATCAATTTCGCAGAGAATGGTGCCTTTTTGACTTCGATTTTGAAGTGACTATCGATGACTTTGGAACGCGAATCCAACGAGATAAGGAAGTTTTTACTTCTAGAACTCACCTCAAAAGATAAAACGGCAGAACTGGATACGAGGAGTGGACGCACGTTTAAATTGTGCGGACTCATCGGTGCAATGATGAAAATATCGGAACTCGGCATGACTAAAGGTCCACCTACCGCTAAGGAATAACCTGTGGATCCGGTAGCGGTTGAAACAATCAAGCCATCAGCCCAATAGGAGTTTAAATAGTTGCCGTCTACGAAGGCTTTGATGGTAATCATCGACGACGTATCTGTCTTCATGATTCCTACCTCATTGAGTCCAAATCCCTTGCCTTCAAAAAAATCGACATCAGATGCTACTGACACTAAACTTCTATTTTCGATGCGAAAATTTCCTTGTAAAACGGTGTCTAATGCGGCACTGATTTCTGGGGGTGATAGGGTGGCTAAAAAGCCTAATCGGCCAGTATTGATACCCAAGATGGGTATTTCTTTAGCACCTATTTGGGTGAGGGTTTCCAAGAGAGTTCCGTCACCACCAATACTCCAAGCCATGTCTGCGGACTCTAATCCTTTTTCTGTGGAATAACTAGGTACATCCGCCACCGAGAAACCATGTTCCAGGAGGTGGTTTTTAAAGAAATCGGAGAGGATGGGTTGGCAGTTTTTGGCACAAATATCCGCCCACATTTTCTCCATCAAGGGCTTTGTTTCAACCGAAAATGTCTTTCCGTGAATGGCTAATTGTACACTCATTATAGGTCAATAAAACGCATTAAATGATCAAAACGATCCTGGTCTACTTCTAGTTGCTCTCCAAAAACAAAGGCTTTTTCAATAAAAATGCCATGTCTTTCCAGATTAGAAATGATTTTTCCAAAGGTCTCTGTTTGAACCTGCAAAACCACATTAGGTTCTTGAAAAAAACTGCGTACGACAAAGCCATTTTCTTCTTCGATGAGGCGAATGATGGTACTTAAGCTGTCGCGTGAAGATTGAAAAGGGATGCGGATAATACCGCCATTTTTGTTTTCAACGCCCGAATTTAAGAGCATGTATCCTACGGCAGATTTGGTTAAATAACCTCTGAATACGCCTACTGCATTCGTAATGGCGATCACCTCTACACTCGCGTCATCAAACCAGGGTAAGCTGGCTAAAACATCTTCCTCTTCTTCCATTCGGAAGGGAGAGAAATAGGTTTTCAAATCCGAAAGGGATTGTTCTGGCGATAAAGCGTGACTTGAAATATCAGAGGACACTAGGCCCTGAAATTGCTTGTTTTCTACCACCGCTAAGGCATTGATCCCTTGGTTGCGTAACGTTTTCAGCGCTTTTGCTACTGAATCTGTCAATCGCAACACCGGTAAATCGTAGTTTAGGTGTGATAGCATTAACATATTAGACAGGGTTCTGGTTTAACCACTCGGTTAAAATTTCGTTGAATTCAGTCGGCCTTTCCATCATAGGAGCGTGGCAGCATTTGTCAATAAATCGAAGGGTTGAACCTTGAATTAATTGATTGAATTCGTGGCCCACCTCGGGTGGGGTAATCGTATCATTTAAACCCCAAATTAATAGGGTAGGCGCCTTGATATACACAATATCTTTGGCCATATTGTTCCGTTGTGCTGATTTTGCAATGGCAATAATGCGCATTACTTTGGGAATACTATTCGTAATCTCAAATACTTCATCCACTAATTCTTTACTCGCCGTTTTGGGGTCATAAAACGTGTATTCTACACGCTCCTTGATGTATTCGTAGTTACCGCGCTTCGGATAAGATCCACCCATCGAGTTCTCAAAAAGCCCGGATGAGCCGGTTAAAATCAATCGTTGAAGCTTTTCTGGATGACGTAAGGTGTAAATCAACGCTACGTGGCCACCTAATGAATTGCCAATTAAGCTGAATTTATCGAGTCCTTTAAACGCGATAAAACCTTCAATGAATTCCGTTAAACCTTCACAGCCCGCCTCTTTAATAGGCATGTCGTGTATAGGCATTAGTGGAATGATGACCCTGTATTTTGATTTAAAGTGCTGAATCACTCCAGCCCAATTGCTCAATGCGCCAAACAATCCGTGAAGCAATAATAGGGTCTCGCCCTGTCCTTCATCGATGTAACGGTAATCTCCTTCTGCCTTAATTAGGTACTCCATTCAGGGATTTTGTATTTATAAACTGCAATTTAATAAAAAGAATGTTAAACATTTTTAATTTTGCAGTGTTTGTAAAAATATAATTTATCTATGAAACCTATCTTGATTGTTGGTGGTGGAATTGCGGGTTTGCAGGCCGCTACTATTTTACACCAAAACGGCAGAGACTTCATTTTGTTCGAAAAGCAGGCCCGCTTTGGAGGACGAGTTTCCTCTGTACTAAAAGATGGATTTATTTTAGACCGCGGCTTTCAAGTTTTACAAACCTCTTATCCGGAAGTACAACGCTCATTAGATCTGGCGGCACTTAAGCTGCATTTTTTCGAATCTGGCGCGATGATCAAAGAGCAATTATTTTTTAATCCGCTCCGTCGCCCGTTTGAATTATTTTCTTCGGATATACTCACTTTCAAAGATGTATTTTCACTGGCCCGTATTTGGTTTAGGTTGCAGGGGGATGTGCCTGCTTTAGATAACAATAAGCAAACAACGCAAGAATTAATTGAATCCTATACGTTCTCCGATCGGTTTAAGAATGAATTTTTGATCCCGTTTTTTCAAGGTGTCTTTTTGCAAGAAAAGTTGACGCAACCGGCCTCCTTATTTTTCTATTATTTACAGCAGTTTTTGTACGGAAATGCGGCGATTCCAGCAGGTGGAATGCAGGCGATTTCAGACCAAATGGCTTCATCGTTGCCTACAGATAAACTAAAATTAAATCAAGAAATTGTCGCTATTTCGGCCACTAGTATTACCCTGAAATCGGGTGAAATTATAAAAGGGGAGGGCGTTATTTTGGCGGTAGATTTGACGGTGGCGGCGAAACTTTTGGGGGTGCATCCGCCAGAAACCTTAGCCTCTAGAACGTTTTATTTTTCTGGGAAAAGGGCCGCAAAAGAACCAGCTCTATTGCGCCTAATTGGGGAAGAACATTTACTTCATTTTACGTGTTTGACGGATGTGAATCCAGGATTAGCACCTAAAGGAAAGGCTTTGTATTCAGCCACTTCCTTGAAAAATAGTACAGAAAATGACGTGAAATCGGCATTAGAAAAGCAATTGCTGGGGATTAAATTAGCGCTACTTGAAAGCTTTGATATTCCGCATTCCTTACAAAAAGTGGATGCCTATAAGGCTGTGAAAAATGCGGCCAATGGCATCGTATTAGCGGGAGATTATTTGGAATTCCCCTCTTTGCAAGGAGCGCTTCTTTCAGGGAGGAAAGCGGCGGAAGAAATTTTGGACAGATCCTGATTTTCGTCAGTCAAATTATGGTTGATTTTCGTACCTTTGTGAGGTTAATCAAACCCTACATGAGAAAAATTATCTTCCTTTTCGCTGTTTTGTTCGTAGCAGCTTGTTCTAGCTCGAACAAAGATTATCAAAAAGCGGCTTCCAATCCAGAGTTTTTAATTCGTGCGGAAGTGATGTTAACTGAAAGTATCATTCATGACATTTTTGCTCCTCCCGTTTCATCTCGTATTTACATGTATGCGAGTATCGCAGGCTATGAAGCGGCTATTCACGGAGAGAAAGGTTATAAATCTTTAGTAGGTCAAATTAATGGTTTTGAAAAAGTAGCTCAGCCTGAAAAAGGGAAAGAATATTGTTTTCCATTGGCTTCCACTCGTGCATTTTTGACGATGGGAAAGAAGTTGACTTTTGCGCAAGAATTATACGAAGAATTTGACAAGAAATTAGAAGAAGATTACATAGCAACGGGTATTCCGGATGATGTGTATGAGCGTTCGATTGCTTTAGGGGATTCGATTGCCGAATCTGTCTTCAAGTATGCAGCGAAAGATAATTACAAACAAACGCGCGGGTTCCGTTTCACAGTGACGAATGAACCAGGAACTTGGACGCCCACGCCGCCGGCTTACATGGATGCGGTGGAGCCTTATTGGACTAAAATTCGTCCGGTAGGACTTGATTCATCTGCACAATTTCAGGCTCCAGTACCTTCCAAGTTTGATTTAACACCCGGAACCCCGTATTACAAAGAGGTAATGGAGTCGTACAATACCGTGAAAAATTTGACGGAAGAGCAACGCAATATTGCTAATTTTTGGGATTGTAATCCATTCAAAATGAACATCACGGGTCACGCAATGTTTGCTACGAAGAAGATGTCCCCTGGCGGACACTGGATGGGAATTGTAGGACAAGTTTCTCGTCAATTAAAGAAAACACATGTTCAGGTGGCGGAAGCTTTTGTGATGACTTCGATGTCTATTTTTGATGGTTTTATTTCGTGTTGGGATGAGAAATACCGTTCCGTGAGAATTCGTCCGGAGACTGTCATTAATAATAGTATCGATAAAAAATGGATACCGATTTTGCAGACTCCACCGTTTCCAGAATACACGTCTGGACATAGTACTATTTCAAGTGCGGCTGCTACGGTATTGACGAAATTATACGGGGATAATGTGGCCTTTAATGATTCTACGGAGATTCCATACGGATTGCCACCACGTAAATTCACCTCGTTTAAACAAGCCGCAGACGAAGCCTCTGTATCTCGTTTATATGGAGGAATTCACTTCCGTCCGGCGTTAGATCAAGGCGTGATTAATGGAGAAAAAGTATCGAATTGGTTGCTGGCTAAAGTGAAGACACAGTAATGAAAAACGACATCACTTCGAAAGCCGATATTAAAACATTTGTAGACGCATTTTATGCTAAAATGCCCTCAGATGATTTAGTGGGCAAGGTTTTTATGGAAGTGATGCACGTAGATTTTTCGACGCATCTCCCTAAAATGTATGATTTTTGGGAGATGTTGTTGTTTCAGGGGACTTCCTACCAAGGAGCGCCCATGCGTCCTCACTTACAGATTAATCAGATCCATCCCATAACACCGGCTCACTTTGAGCGTTGGTTAGAAATGTTTAGAGCGACCTTGAGGGATTTGTTCGAAGGGCCTAAGACGGAAGAGGCGATTACGAAGGCAGAAAACATAGCGGCCACGTGGGCTTATAAATTGGATTATTTAACGAAAAACCCAGCATAAGATGATCGTATCAACCCCGGGCCGTATTTGTCTTTTTGGCGAACACCAAGATTATTTAGGATTGCCCGTGATTGCAGCTGCGATATCGAAACGCATTCAAATCGAGGGTGATTTTAGAGAGGATAACATCGTGCATTTTTCATTGCCAGATGTAGGAGCGGAAGAAACATTCGAGTTAAATTATCCCTTAGCCTACACAAAAGAACGTGATTATTTCAAGAGTGTGTTAAACGTATTGCACCGGAAGGGACATCGCTTAGACAAAGGTTTGGAATTAACAGTGAGCGGTAACATTCCCATCAATTCTGGAACGTCTAGTTCTTCCGCCTTACTCGTTTCTTGGGTAAATTTTTTGAACGAAATTTATGATTTAGGCTATACCCAAAAGCAGGTAGGTGAGATTACCTACGAAGCGGAGGTACTTGAGTTTTCAGAGCCGGGTGGTATGATGGACCAATATTCAACAGCCGTAGGGAATGTGATTTATTTAGCCTCTGTGCCGGAAATTCACATAGAAACCTATGCCAGAGCGTTAGGAACGTTTGTGTTAGGAGATTCAGAGGAGCCGAAAGATACCCTAGGCATTTTGAGCCATGTGAAGTTTGGGATGTTAGGGGGAATACAGAAAATCCAGGCGAAATTCCCGGATTTTGATTTATCGACAGAAAAGGATCCTGAAAAGTACCGCGACTTGTTAACAGAGGACGAATGGGTGCTATTGCAAGCAAATATCAGTGATCGTGATTTGTTACTAGAAGCAAAGGCGATGTTTGAAGGTAAAATCGCTTGGACTGATGAGAAATTAGGTTCCTTATTAAACGAACATCAAGTAAATTTGCGGGAACATAAACGAATTTCCACGCCCAAGATTGATCGAATGATCCAGGCAGCGTTAGATGCAGGAGCTTTAGGAGGAAAAATAAATGGTTCAGGTGGTGGCGGATGTATGTTCGCTTATGCCCCTAATAATCCAGAAAAAGTGGTTGAAGCCATCGAAAAAGCAGGTGGTAAGGCTTATATGATTACAGTAGATACAGGAACAACGAAAATTATATGAAGAAGAGATTATTGATTTTAGCGGGCGGTATGGCCTCTCGCATGAAGAAAGCCTTAGCAGAAGAGAACAGTGATTTAGACCCGAAATTAGTGGCACAGGCGAATGCGGTGACCAAAGGGATGATCCAAGTAGGGAAGAATGGTAAAACTTTAATTGATTACCAATTATACAATGCGCATCTCGCTGGAATCGAAGAGGTGATGTTGCTTTTGCACCCGACGGACAATGTTTCTCAAGAATATTGCGAGTCATTGATGGCCAAAGATGCGACGTGGGGAATGAAAATCGTCTTTGCTCGCCAACAAATTGCGGCGGATCGCGAGAAACCAGCGGGTACTGCGGATGCCGTATACCAGGCTTTATCTCAGCACTCAGATTGGCAGTCGGGTCGCGTGATCGTGTGTAATTCGGATAACTTGTATTCGGTGAATGCATTGAAAACGCTTTGGGCATCTGAGGTTCCTCAAGCGTTAATTTCGTACCACCGCGATAGTTTATTGTATCCAGAGGAGCGTATTTCGGCTTTTGCCTTGATTCGTACAGATGCGGAAGGTTATTTACTAGAGGTTATCGAGAAGCCTACAAAAGAGCAGGCGGAGGAATTGATGGCCAAACAAGGCCGTTTAGGCGTGAGCATGAACGTGTTTGTGTTTGAGGCGAGTACGTTATTGCCTTATTTAGCGAAAACACCTTTCCATGCCGTTCGGAACGAAAAAGAATTGCCTACGTCAGTCGTGATGTTCGGAGAAGGGGAGGGCAAAGGATTCTTTGCGATTCCATTAGCAGAGAATGTGCCTGACTTAACTTCGAAAGAGGATATCTTAGTGATGCAGAAATTTTTAGAGGAAACGTATGGCGATTTCTAAACCATAATGCTAAATTGTGAGTGAAAACCTATTCACTCTATGACTTTATTGATTGTTATTGCTAGTCTTGGCCTTTTAGTACTGTTAATCACGTACTGGAAGGTCAATTCGTTTATATCTTTTTTGCTAGTAAGTATTTTTGCGGGCGTTTGTTTCGGTTTGCCGCTTCCTGATATTGCGAAGTCCATCCAAAAAGGGCTAGGGGACACACTCGGATCTTTGGTCGTTATTCTCGTTGTAGGAGCGATGTTAGGAAAATTGGTGGCGGCCTCAGGTGCTGCTAAACAAATTTCAGGTACTTTAATCGATCTTTTTGGGCTTTCAAATATTACCTGGGGGCTGATGCTGACGGGTTTCGTGATCGGTATTCCCTTGTTTTATAACGTGGGATTTGTCTTAATGATTCCCTTGATTTTTTCTTTAGTACAGCAATACAAGATTCCACCGCTGATGGCAGGCGTTCCTATGATGGCCTCTTTGTCTGTGGCACATGGGTTTTTGCCGCCGCATCCGTCGCCGGCAGCTTTGGTAGCCCAGTTTCACGCGAATATGGGGGAAACGTTAATGCTGGGATTGATGGTGGCGATTCCTGCGATTATTTTAGCGGGTCCTATTTTTGCCAAAACTTTGGCCCATCTCCCCGTCAAACCCTTAAAATCATTCGCTGCAGCCGAAATAGAGGAAACCAACTTGCCGAGTAAAACGGCTAGCTTCATTGCAGCCCTTTTTCCTGTGTTTTTATTAGTAGGCACCACCATCGCCGAAGTTCAATTGCCGGATTCTCCTGTAGTGAAATTTATCGCCGATCCAGCGATGGTCATGTTAGTGGCCATTTTAGTGGCTACCTACATCTTAGGTATACGTAGAGGCAAGAAAATCGAAGAGGTGATGAATGTCTATGGAGAGGCAGTAAAAGACGTAGCGATGATATTATTAATCATTGCGGGTGCTGGAACCTTGAAAGAAATCCTATTGGTTTCTGGCGTCAGCAAAGAAATTGCATCCTACTTAGGTGGCTTACCTATTCATCCGCTTGTTTTAGGCTGGATGATGGCGGCGATTATTCGCGTTTGCCTGGGTTCTGCCACGATTGCGGGCTTAACCGCAGCGGGAATGATTTACCCCTTAGTGGCTGCAGGCGGCGTAAACGCTAACTTAATGGTTTTGAGTATCGGTGCAGGTAGTCTGATGTTCTCTCATGTGAACGATACGGGCTTCTGGCTATTTAAAGAATACTTCAATTTAACAGTCAAAGAAACCCTACGATCTTGGTCCTTAATGGAGACAATCGTATCGATTAGTGGACTTGTAGGCGTGATGATTTTGAATCAATTCTTGTAAAAAGCCTATTGTATCAAAAAAATACAAAATTTATGTCGCAGTTGGCTTTTTGTATTTATCCAAATATTATACGCTTAATCAACTCTTTTTCAGTATAAAAACGGGAATATTCTTATTTTGTCGTTTGATTATTGGTCATTTTTAATCTTTTTTTTGTTTGTTTATTAACATTTCGTTAATTTTAGAACGATTGATTTATTTATCAACAACTTTTTTCAACCCTAACTTAAATGTTCATGAAAAAAAATTTACTCATGACTTTGCTGTTTACTCTACTATCGGTAGCGAGCTTATTCGCTCAAGATAGAAAAGTAACAGGAAAGGTGACCTCGGCCGAGGACGGCTCTGGTCTTCCAGGTGTTACTGTTTCGATTAAAGGAACAGGCAAAGGAACGCAGTCAGATGTATCGGGAAATTACTCCCTATCTGTTCCGAGTTCAGCTACATTAGTTTTCTCTTTTGTAGGATTAAATCCACAAACAATCACTGTGGGAAATCAATCAGTAATTAACGTGAAGTTAGCTACTGACTCTCGTCAACTATCTGAAGTTGTCGTAACAGGTACGGGTACTGCCATTGACAAGCGTTCAACGGCGATCGACGTACAAGCCATTACGGCGAAAAGCTTACCATCAGTTCCTGGTGCTTCTGTAGATCAAGCCTTAGTAGGTAAAATCGCGGGTGCTCAGATTTCTTCTGGAAATGGTATGCCAGGTCAACCAGTTAATATCGTTTTGCGTGGTATTAACACAATTAACCGTGGTACTACACCGATGATCTTATTAGATGGTATCGAATTAGGTTCTACTGATTTAAATTCAATCGACTTAAACGTGGTTGAAAGAGTAGAGGTTATCCAAGGTGCGGCTGCTGCAACGATCTACGGTGCGCAAGGTGCGAACGGGGTAATTCAATTATTCTCGAAAAAAGGTAAGTCAGGTAAAGTAAACATTGACTTCTCTTCATCCGTGATTACAGGTACTCCTTTGAACGTGGGTAATGTGCGTAAAGCAACAATGCACGGTTTCAAAACGAATGCAAACAATGAAGTAATCGGTGGTTCAGGCCAACCTTTAGCTTTAGATCCAGTGTATGGTTCTTATGGAGAGAACGTAATTTTCGCTTCGACGGATCCTACGGTCTTGATCAACAAGCCATATGACAAAAACTTGTTATATAATGATCACTTCAAGGAGTTCTTCGTATCAACTACGAACTACAATAACTCGTTAGCGATCTCCGGTGGTGCTGATAAAAGTGATTATGCTTTGACATTGTCAAATTCAGATAACGCAGGTCCATTCAAAAATATTGGTGGATTAAATCGTTCAAACTTAACGGCTAACTTAGGTTTTGAATTAGCAAAAGGTTTGAAATTGCGTTCAATTACACAATTAGTGTATACAAAGAACACGATCAACGATGCTTCTGGTCGTTCAATTATCTACTCTGTATTTAACTCTCGTCCATTCGCTGATTATGAGTTCAAAGATAAGGATGGTAACTACCCTGTATACTTTGGTGATGCAGTAGGTGTGAATGGTGCTAACCCGAACTTCGTTAATGCTTATACGCAATCTTTGATCAACACGATTGATGTGAACCAAAGCTTGAACTTAAACTACGAGGTGAACAAGTTCGTTACTTTAGACGCGAAATATGGTATTAACTACCAAACACAATCTGAGAAATATACGTATTTGAACCAATCAGGTAACAAAAACGTAATGGATCAACAATACTGGTATTCTTACTACAACGGTAATGATGCAAATGGTGAGATTGTTAATTTCCAATCGACTAAGACTTTCCAAAACTTCTTAGCATCTGCTTATTTCAAGACAGATTTCCAAAAGGATTTCAATATCAACATCCCATTACGTACAACGACTCAAGTAGCATTTGACTACAGAAATCGTTACAATACGTCATACGGTTCATATGGTATTGGTTTACCTAACTATACTCCTTTCAACACGTCTCAAGCGGCTGAAACGAAAGTAGTGACGGATTACAGAACACCATTTGTAACCTATGGTTATTTAGCAACGCAACGTTTAGATTACGGTACATATGGTGGTTTATCTGCTGGTTTCCGTACGGATTTCTCGTCAGCCTTCGGTGCTGCGTCTACTCCGCAAACCTTCCCTCGTGGAGATGCTTACTTACGTATCTCTGAATTAGGAATTTTCAAAAATTCAGCGATTAGCACAACAGTGGAAGATTTCAAAATCCGTGCAGCATACGGTGAGGCAGGTATCCAACCGAATGCATTTGACCGTTATATTACCTTAAACACAGGTGTAATTGGTGGTGGAAATGCGTTCTTCTTCCCATTAACGCAATCAAATCCAGCGTTGAACGTAGAGATCTCTAAAGAATTAGAAATTGGTACAGACATCGGTTTGAACTTAGGAAAATCATCTCCTTGGTTAAACAGTGTTAACTTATCTGGTTCATACTGGAAGCGTTCTACTGACAATGCGATCTTTAACGTAGATGCTGCTCCTTCTTCAGGTGTAGGTACAGTGAAAGATAACGCGTTCTCTTTAGCTTCTAATGGTATCCAAGCTAGCTTAAATGCGCAAATCTACAAAGATGCAGATTGGACTTGGAACTTTACAACGAACTTTGGAAAGCAAACTTCTGAAATCACAGCCGTTCGTGGTGGTGCTGAAGTAGTGGTTACTTCTTCGGCTGGTTCTACAGGTTATGTATTGAAAGCAGGTCAAAAAATTGGTCAATTATACGGTTTCTATGGAGTTCATAGCGTAGATGCTTTATTGCCAGATGGTACGCCAGCGATCGCTGAAGCTAACCGTGGCTTATATGAAGTAGCTAGTAACGGATGGGTTGTGAAGAAGTCGACAAAGGCTCCTTACTTCTCTACAAAGCAATATAGCTTTGGAGATCCTAATCCAGCATTCAACGCTTCATTCATTAATGAATTGTCTTACAAAGGCATCGTTACTTTCAACTTACAAGTTGATTTAGTTCAAGGAGCTCACATCTATAACCAAACGAAAGAATGGATGTACCGTGATGGTATCCACGCTGATTACCAACAGCCAATCACAATCAATGGTGAAACAGGTGCTTGGTCCGCGTTCTACCGTGGGGTATATGCAGAGGTTTCACGTAACGGTACGAAGAACTACTTCTACGAAGATGCTTCTTTCGCGCGTTTACGTAATTTGTCAGTAGGTGTTGATTTAGTGAAAGCCTTAGGCATCAAAGGATTCCGTAAGTTACAATTAGTAGCTTCTGGACGTAACTTGTACACGTTAACGAACTATACAGGGATGGATCCAGAAATTTCTTCTGGTTCTAATAACTCTGCTTGGGATCGTGGAACGGATCACAATACAATGCCAAATCAACGTTCATACCAAGTACAGTTGAACATTGGTTTCTAATTTCAGAATAGAAAAAGGTATTATTTAAATTCGAAAAAAATGAAAAATATAAAAATAACCGCGCTTTCCTTTCTGCTTTTAGCTGGATCGGTGATGTCGTGTAAGGATCAATTAGATGTACAAAACCCTAATCAGCCTACGCCAGCAACGGCAGCATCTGAAGCAGGTATTGTGGCATTAGCACAAGGGTCTGTTTACAAAAACGGATTTACCTCTGCAGGTAATAAATACTATGATGGTGTTGTAGGAGCATTCTACAATGGTGTGGTAGGTATTCACGAATTGATGGGTGATGTTGTTTCAGCTGAGGCTGCAAATACGTACATGAATAACTTGTCTGCTCCAGACATGGTGACTTTGGATAATGGTACTCAGGTAGCAAATCCGAACAATCCAGCGGTGCAAAAGACGTTATTGCGCGCTATTAATACGAATGCACAACAAGGCGGTAACCCAGGTTTCCACGAGTGGGCGTTGATGTATCAATTGAACAATGCGTGTAACACTATTTTAGATGCAGTAGATAAGACTACATTTACAGGTGATGCAACGGCTAAGAAAAATGCGATCAAAGCATGGGCGTATACTTGGAAAGGTTTAGCTTATTCTCGCATTGGTTCGATGTACTATGCAGGTTTGATTATTAATACTCCTTCGACTACAAACAATACGTATGTAACGAAAGAGGCAATCATCGCAGAAGCAACGTCTAACTTTGACAAAGCAGCTACAGCTGTTACAGCTTCAGGTGCATCTGCAGATTTTGCGTCGATTATTACTGCTTTAATTCCTGATTTTTTCCAAACAGCGAAAGGAGCAGTTCCTACAGCAGCACAGTGGATCAAGAACATCAACACGATGAAAGCGCGTAATATTCTAGTGAATAACACTACTGCAACAATGACAGCAGCTCAGTGGGATGCTATTCTTACGTTGACTAACGCAGGTGTGGGTGCTTCTGATCCAGTTTTTGCTGGAAACACGAATGCGAATGGAGATATCTTCGGAGCTTCTAACTACAACGTAGCTTCTCGTGCAGTAGGTTCTAATGCCTCAGGAAATACGTACAAAATCTCTGAGCGTTTAATCCAAGATTTCAATGTAGGAGATAAGCGTTTAGCGCAAAACTTCAAGCAATATCCAATTTGGATTGGAAATGCGGATCGTGGAAATGCATTCAATACGCGTTGGGCGATTGTAGATAAAGGTACTGGTTTAGCTGGTGTCTATGTTTACTCTAACCGTACGGCTGGTAGCGCTGAAATCTTCTTGTTAGGTTCTTACGAAGAAAACGAGTTGATGAAAGCAGAAGCGAAGTTATGGAAAGGTGATGTAGCGGGTGCTGCGGCAAGTATCGATGCAGTTCGTACTTACCAAGGTGCTGGTCTTGCTGCGATCACTTCTACTAACGCTGCTGTAGTAAAAGAAGAATTGCGTAAAGAGCGCCGTACGGCTTTAGCTTTCCGTGGTTTATCTTTCTATGATGCTCGTCGTACTGGCGTATTGGATAATGGTCGCACAGGTGCGGTGGTTATTTCTAAAGATGGTTCATCTATCTCTACAAACGCAACCATCAAGTATGGTTATTTAGATTACTGGGATGTTCCAGATAATGAGTTAGCTAACAATCCAGCTGGCGCAGGTTCTGCAACTACTAAAAATCCTAAATAAGAATACTAAAATTCTATTTGAAAGAGGCACTGTCATGAGATGGTGCCTCTTTTTTTTGTTTAAATAGTTTGCATTTATATTGGAAAACTCCTAATTTGCCAAACTTATTCTATTATTTTTTCATTAATTAAACTCAACAACATGAAAAAACTATTACTCCTTGGGGTATTGGTGTTAGCTGTATTCAGCACATCGATGGCTCAAACAAGGCAAGTAACCGGTAAGGTTACGGCTTCAGAGGATGGTACGGCTCTTCCGGGAGTTAGTGTCAGCCTAAAAGGTTCATCTCGTGGTACAACCACAGCAGCGGATGGTACTTACAAAATCACAGTAGGTGATGGTGCTGCAATCACTTTTAGCTTTGTGGGTTACAAGCCACAAACGGTTTCGGTAGGAAGCCAAAGTTCAATCAACGTAGTTTTAGCGACAGATGCGTCTGAGTTAAACGAGGTTGTAGTTACAGCTTTGGGTCTTACTCGTACAAAGAACTCATTACCTTATGCTGCTCAGCAAGTGAAGGGAGAAGAGTTAACACGTGTACGTACTGGTAACGCGATTCAAGCATTATCTGGTAAAGTAGCGGGTTTACAAATCATCCAAGGTAATGCGATCGGTGGTTCTACGAACGTAGTTGTTCGTGGTAACAAATCTTTGACTGGTAACAACCAAGCGCTATTCGTAGTGGATGGTGTGCCAATCGATAACACAAACAAAAACTCGGGTAACCAACAAACAGGTCGTGGTGGTTATGATTACGGTAACGCTGCATCTGATATTAACCCAGATGATATCGAAAACATGACAGTATTGAAAGGTGCTGCGGCAACGGCTCTTTACGGTTCTCGTGCTTCGAATGGTGTGATCATGATTACAACGAAGAAAGCGAAGCGTGGTTTAGGTTTAACGATCAACGCTGGTTTAACAGTAGGAACAATTGACAAGTCAACTTTCCCTACTTACCAGAACCAATACGGTGCTGGTTACTCTGATCCATACCAAAAAGATGGTTTCTTGTATTTTGATGCAAACGGTGACGGCGTAAAAGATTACGTTGTTCCTACAGCAGAAGATGCTTCTTACGGTGTTAAATTTGACGGTCGTCCAGTTTATACTTGGGATTCATTCGATCCAGCTGGTCCTAACTATATGAAAACTAGCCCATGGGCTGCTGCGGCAAACACGCCAGTAACTTTCTATGAGACGGCTATCTCTAACAACACGAACATTATGTTAGATGGTGCTAATGATAAGGGTACGTATAAATTAGGATTTACGCGTAACGAAGAGCGTGGTACATTACCTAACTCAGTAGTTACTAAGAACATCGTTAATATGGGTGGTTCTTATAAAGTAAGTGATAAATTAACTGCGCAAGCGGTAGCTAACTTCTCTATCGTAGATGGTAAAGGTCGTTACGGTTCAGGTTATTCTGGAGCTAACGTAAACCAAAACTTCCGTCAGTGGTACCAAACTAACGTGGATATCCAAGATCAAAAAACTGCTTATTTCCGTAACAACCAAAACGTTACTTGGAACTGGGGTGATCCTTCTACTGCAGCTGGTTTAAAACCAATCTACACGGATAACTACTATTGGACTCGTTTCCAAAACTACGAGACTGATACACGTACTCGTATCTTCGGAAATGCTCAATTAGATTACAAAGCAACTTCTTACTTAGCATTCTTAGGACGTATCACAGTAGATACGTATAACGAATTACAAGAAGAGCGTACTGCTTCAGGTTCTCAAGCAACAGCTGGTTATTCTCGTTTAGATCGTACGTTTAACGAAACGAACTATGACTTAATGGCTAATTTTGATAAAGATGTGATTAAAGATTTAAACGTGAAAGCCTTAGCTGGTTTGAACTTACGTAAGTCTTATACTCGTTCGATCTCAGCAGCTACTAACGGTGGTTTGATCGTTCCAGGTTTATACTCAGTTGCTAACTCAAAAGGTACAGTGGCTGCAGCGTCTGAAGGATATTCTCCACGTGAGGTATTCGGTATGTTCGGAGGTTTAACTTTAACTTACAAAGGTTTCTTAACATTAGACGGAACTGTTCGTCGTGATAAGTCTTCTACATTACCAGTTGAAAATAACCAATACAATTACTACTCAGGTTCAGCTTCTTGGTTATTCTCTCACCATATCCAAGATCTTCCTTGGTTGACTTCAGGTAAGTTACGTGCTAACTGGGCGACTGTAGGTAATGATGCTCCTTGGGGTGCGATCAAAAACGTGTACGATCAACCAGCTCCATTTGGTTCAACTATCTTGTTCTCTGTACCTAGTACACAAAACAATCCAATCTTGAAACCAGAGCAGACTCAATCTCGTGAGATCGGTTTAGAAATGTCCTTCTTACAAAACCGTTTAGGTTTTGATGCGACGTATTACCAATCTAATACATTAGATCAAATTTTACCTGCCTCTGTTTCTGCAGCAACAGGTTTCTCTTCTTCTTATGTGAATGCTGGTAACATCGAAAACAAAGGTTTTGAATTAAGCGTGTATGCTACACCAATCAAGACGGCTGATTTCTCATGGAACGTGAACGCTAACTGGACTAAGAATCAATCAATGGTATTGAGCTTATATGGTGGTTCTCAAAACTTACAATTAGGTTCATTCCAAGGTGGTGTTTCATTGAACGCTTCTGTAGGACAACCTTACGGTGTGTTACAAGGAAAGACTTGGGTATTAGTGAATGGCGAAAAGTCTGTTAAATCTAACGGTCGTTACAACATTTCAACTACTACTACGAACAATATCGGTAACATGAACCCAGATTGGATCGGTGGTTTGAATAATACATTCAAATACAAGAACGTTTCATTCTCATTCTTGATCGATGTGAAACAAGGTGGTAACGTATTCTCTCTAGATCAGTACTATGGTGCTGCAACTGGGGTTTATGCTGAATCTGCTGCATTGAACGATAAAGGTAATCCATCTCGTAACACAATCGCTGAAGGTGGTGGTGTAATTATGCCAGGTGTGAAAGCTGACGGTACTCCTAACGATATCCGTGTTGAAAATGAGTACGGTACGTATGGTTATGCGTATAACCCAGCAGCTGCATTCGTTTACGATGCGTCTTATATCAAATTACGTGAGGCTAACTTGACGTATTCTTTACCAAAATCTATCGTTGCTAAATTAGGTGGCGTAAAAGGTGTGGATGTGTCTGTTTTCGGACGTAACCTTTGGATCATTAAAAAATATGTTCCTTACGCAGATCCTGAAGAAAACTTGTCATCTGGTAATATCCAAGGATATCAATCAGGTGCATATCCAACAACAAGATCGATTGGATTTAACGTTAAATTGTTATTTTAATCATCCTAAATTTTCGTAAAGATGAAAAATATGTTAAAAGTTTTTGTACCGCTGTTGTTATTATTCTCGGCTTGTACAGAAGATATCTCTCAATTAAACATCGAGACTAAAAGGCCAGCAGCTGTTCCAGCTCCTACCTTGTTCTCGAATGCAACGAGAACCCTTGCTGGTTCTTTAGCGTCTGCTAGTGTGAACACAAACGTGTTCCGTTTTACAGTTAGCCACTGGGCTATGGCTGTATACCAAGATGAAGCGCAATATGACTTCAATACACGTGCTATCCCTCAAGGATGGTGGACTACGATGTACCGTGATGTGTTAGCTGATTATGCTGAAGCTGCTAAGTTAATCAATGCAGATGCATCGTTAACTCCAGGCGAGAAAGCGAATAAATTAGCCATCATCGACATCATGCAAGTGTATACATACTCGATCTTAGTGAATACTTTTGGCAATGTTCCTTACACAGAAGCATTACAACCAACAAACTTATTCCCTAAGTATGATGATGCGAAAACAATCCACACGGATTTATTAGCTCGTTTGAATTCAGATATCACTAAATTAAATACATCAGCTGCTGGTTTTGCTTCAGGTGAGGATTTAGTTTACAAAGGAACTGTTTCTAACTGGGTTAAGTTTGCTCATACACTTCGTATGAAGTTAGGTATGATCATTGCTGACGAAAATGCTGCTGCTGCTAAATCTGCAGTAGAAGCTTCTGATGCTGGCGCGATTTCTGCTGCAGCTAACAATGGTTTGTTTACATACCAATCAGCTTCTCCTAACCAAAACCCATTATACGTTGATATCGTAACGGGTGGTCGTCAAGATTACATCGCTGCGAAAGACTTAATGGATAAATTGTTAGGATGGAATGACCCTCGTACTGGTTTGTATTTCTCTAAAAATAACGCTGGTGCTTATGCTGGTGGTATCGTAGGAAAAGCAAATACATTCGTTGATTTCTCTCGTGCAGGTGCTAAGGTGATCGCTGCGGCTGATCCTTACGTATTTGCTGACGTAGTTGAAACTGAATTCTTACGTGCTGAGGCTGCTGAACGTGGTTACACAGTAGCTGGCACTGCAGAATCTCACTACAACAAGGCAATCAATGCTTCTATCTTATATTGGGGTGGAACACAAGCAGAAGCTGATGCTTATTTAGCTCAACCTGCTGTTGCTTATACAACTGCTGCTGGAAACTGGAAAGAAAAGATTGCTACACAAAAGTGGATCGCTCTTTACAACCGTCCTTACGAAGGTTGGACAGAATTGCGTCGTTTAGATTTCCCTAAAATCGCTACTCCAGTGAATGCTAAGTCTGGCTTCCCAACTCGTTTCTCTTACCCAGCTAATGAGCAAACTTTAAATGGTGCTAACTACACAGCGGCTGCTTCGGCAATCGGCGGTGACGTAGTAACTACAAAGTTGTTCTGGGATAAAAACTAATTGTAGTTTTTAGATCGAATTGAAAAGAGGCGACCCGTAAGGGTCGCCTCTTTTTTTGTTAGTGCATTCCGATAAACTTTATTAATGAATAAATTAGCCTTCATAGGTTATGCAGTCTATTTTTTTTGTTTTGCATAAATAATTTTTATACTAAACATACAATTGTTTAATTGTTTTGCTTAAAACTTAAACAATATATTTGATGTTCATAACATTATCCTTCATTTTAAAATGTTCATTATGAAAAAAACGCTACTATTAAGTATGGTCTTGTGGCTTATGGCAATGGTTCCATTGTTTGCTCAAGACAGATCCATCACTGGAAAGGTGACTGGAGATGATGGCTCTTCATTGCCAGGGGTTAATATTGCAGTAAAAGGGACTAATAAAGGGACTAACACGGATGTGGATGGTGCTTTTAAATTAACGGTGCCTTCGAATGCAGTGATCATTGTTAGTTCTGTGGGCTACGCTCCACAAGAAATCAAAGTTGGTAATAGAACAGTAATTAATGTTTCTCTTGCTTCTACTACTTCAACTTTAGACGAAGTGGTTATTACTACGTTTGGTACAGCAAAGAAAGCTTCCTTTACGGGTTCTTCCGCTAAAGTAAGTGCAGAGAAATTAGGTGTTAGGCCTATTACGAACATCGGCCAAGCATTGGAAGGTATTGCACCTGGTGTGACTACCACAACAACTTCCGGCCAGCCAGGATCTTCCCCTTCTGTACGTATTCGTGGTTTTGGTTCGATCTCGTCTTCAAATGATCCATTGTATGTAGTGGATGGTGTGCCTTACTCAGCTAGTATCGCTAATTTAAATAATGACGATATCGAGTCGATTACCGTATTAAAAGATGCGGCTTCAACCGCACTTTATGGTGCTCGTGCAGCGAATGGGGTTGTAATGGTTACAACTAAAAAAGGTTCGAAAGGAAAAAATTCGATCAACATTAAGTATACAAAAGGTTTTAATACGCGTGCATTACCAGAATATGATCGCGTCGGTGCTGCTGATTATTATCCTTTAATGTGGGAATCAAATCGTAACAACCTAGCTTACCGTGCGACTAGTCCAGTGGCTATAGCTACAGCGAATACGACGGCTTCTGCTGGTTTAGGTGCTATTCTTGGAACTGGTTATAACGTGTACAATGTTCCCTTCGCTAATTTAGTAGGTACAGACGGTAAATTAAATCCTGCTGCTCAGCTGATTTACAATGCGGATGATTTAAATTGGGAGAAGGCAGTAATGCGTCAGGGTATTCGGGATGAAGTGAGCGCTAACTTCAATGGATCAAATGGAAAATCAGATTATTTCTTATCCGTTTCTTATTTGAATGATAAAGGGTATCAAATCAAATCTGATTACGATCGTTTTACTGCTCGTTTGAACGTGAACAGTCAAATGAACAATTGGTTAAAAGTGGGTGCTAACATGAATACTACTTTGACTACTTCGAATCAGTCTACGGCTGATGGTGGAACTTCGTTTGTGAATCCATTCTTTTTTACTCGTGGAATGGCACCTATCTACCCAGTTTATGCCTATGATCCGGCAAGCCCAGGTTCATTCTTGAAATTAGAGAATGGAAATCGCCGTTATGATTATGGTAATTTAAGTGCTCTTGGTTTATCAAATCGTCCTCAATACGGTGGACGTCACGTGGTGGCTGAGACAGAATTAAATGAAAATTTCTTCCGTAGAAATTTAATTGGAGGTCGTGGATTTGCTGATATCACTTTCTTGAAAGATTTCAAGTTTTCAAACAGTGTAGGTGTTGATATTACGAATGCCAATACAATCGTATTTGGTAATCCAGAAATCGGTGATGGTGCTCCGGCGGGTCGTGCCCAAAACACGTTTGAGAATATTACAAATTACAACTTATCACAGTTGTTAACGTATAACCACTCTTTTGGAAAACACAATGTGGACGCCTTAGTAGGTCATGAAAATTATAACTTAGTTAGTAATAGCTTAGATGGTTCTCGTTCTCAGCAAATCTTAGATGGTAACTATGAGTTGATTAACTTCACTACAACAACGAATTTAACATCTCAATATGATACACGTCGTGTAGAAGGTTACTTCTCTCGTTTGAATTATGATTATGATTCGAAATATTTCGTTTCGTTCTCAGCTCGTCGAGATGGATCTTCTAAGTTCTATCAAGATAAGCGTTGGGGTAATTTCTACTCTGCTTCTGCTGCTTGGCGTTTAGATCAGGAGGATTTCATTAAGGAATTGACTTTTATCGATAACTTGAAATTGAGAAGTTCATGGGGCCAAACAGGTAACGACGGTGGCATCAGCAACTATGCATGGCAGCCATTGTATGCTTTAGGTTGGAATAATGCGACAGAGCCAGGTATTTTACAATCCTCTTTAGGAAGTAAATCCTTAGAGTGGGAAACAAATACGGCATTTGATGTGGCTTTAGAATTCGGTTTATTCAAAAACAGAATCTCCGGTACAGTGGAATATTTCGACCGTCAATCGACTAACTTGATCTTCGCAGTGCCTCTCCCTTTATCAGTTGGTATTGGTACAGAGACACGTAACATCGGTTCGATGTACAACCGTGGTATCGAGTTACAGTTAGCAGGAGATTTAGTTCGTACGAAAGATTTCGTTTGGAATATTGATTTGAATGCGACAAAATTAGAGAATAAGATCACGAAGATGCCTGCAGAAAGTAAGGAGATCATCGATGGTACTAAGAAGTTAAAAGAGGGTAGCTCTCTTTATGATTATTGGTTACGTGAGTACAAAGGCGTTAACCCAGAGACGGGTGTAGCGGAATACCGTGCGATCTCTTATGTGGCTTCTAACTCTAGAATTACAGCGAATGGAGATACATTAACTAACAACATTGCGAATGCACGTTATTGGTATAACGGTACTTCTATTCCAGATTTAACAGGATCTGTAAATACCTCACTTCGATACAAAGGCTTCTCATTAACTGCTTTGATGGTGTATCAATTAGGCGGCAAGGTGTATGATGCTGCTTATGCAGGATTAATGGGAGCAGGATATCACAATGCAAAACACGTGGATATTTTGAAGCGTTGGGTTAACCCGGGTGATATCACAGACGTGCCACGTATGGATAATGGCCGTACGGCTGACTTTGATGCGGCCTCTGACCGATGGTTAATTGATGGAAGTTTTATGAATATTCGTACCGTAACATTATCTTACCGTTTACCTAAGTCGTTAATGAATCGTTTAAAAATCGACAACGCACAGGTGTATGTAAGTGGAGAAAACTTCTTAATGTTATCACGTAGAAGTGGAATGAACGTTCAGCAGAACTTTGGAGGAACAACAAGTAATGTTTACAGTCCTGCGAAGTCATTAGTATTAGGTCTATCATTCTCTTTATAATATAGAATCATGAAAAAGAAATATTTAGGTTACTTTTCGCTCGTCTTCGCATTATTACTTTCATCATGCGAGGAAACGTATTTAGATACTACCCCTACGGCTAGTATTGATGCAGGTTCAGCTTACTCTACTACTAAGAATGCGGCTGCAGCCATTAATGGTATTTACCGTTCGTTTATCGTTCGTTATTTGAGTTCTCAAGGTCACTCGGGTCATCCTGCGATGATGATTATTTTAGATCACATGGGAGAGGATATGATTATCGGTACTACAGCTGCTTCATGGCATGTAGGGGAGACGCGTTGGACAGCACACCGTTCTGACGTGAATACAATGGCGCAATTTCCATACGAATTGTATTACCGAATCATCGGTAACGCAAATATCGGAATTGCTAATATTGACAAAGCAGTAGGCCCTGCGGCTGATCGCAATGCCTTGAAAGGTGAAGCATTAGCTTTGCGTGCTTTTGGTTATTTCAACTTAGTACAATTATACGGAAAGCGTTATGATGCGTCGGCTAAGCCTAATGCTCAATTAGGCGTGCCCTTGGTTTTAGAACCTACTACAGAAGGAAAGCCACGTAATACAGTAGAAGAGGTATACGCTCAGATCAACAAAGATTTAGCAGACGCAGCAGCCTTATTAACCACCTCACGTTTGAACAAATCACACATTAATTTAAGTGTGGTCAAAGGTTTACAGGCGCGAGTTGCGCTCGTTCAGCAAGATTGGACGAATGCGGCTAAATTCGCGGCTGAAGCACGTTCAGGTTATACTCCGATGACGGCTACTATGTATACTGATGGATTCCAAGATTTGACTAATTCAGAGTGGATGTGGGGCTTTGATCACTTAGAAGATCAAACGGAATATTTCGGTGCGTATCACTCGTACATTTCTTGTAACTATAACTCAACGGTAATTAGAACGTACCCTAAAGTGATTAATAACCTGTTATATGCTCAGATTCCAACAACGGATATCAGATCAAAAATGTGGGTTGAAACGCCAACGGCTGCGAACTCAATCGTTCCTCCAGGGGGTGTTCGTCCTAAATTTTTGAATCAGAAATTTAGATTACCTGGTACTCCATCAACCTCTGCACAGGGCGATGTTCCGTACATGCGGGCCGCGGAAATGTATTTGATCGAAGCAGAAGCTAAAGCTCGTTTAAATGATGCAGCAGGCGCTACTCAAGTGTTATTTGATTTAGTTAAAACACGTGATGCAAGTTATGTGAAGTCGACGAAGACAGGTGTAGCATTGATTAATGAAATTTTGTTGCAACGTCGTATTGAGCTTTGGGGAGAAGGGCACCGTTTCTTTGACTTGAAGCGTACCAATGCAGCCTTAAATAGAAATGGTACGAATGCCATTGCTTCAGTGGCTTTATTGTATGATGTGGCTCCTGGTGATGTGCGTTGGGAATTCTTAATTCCTCGTCGTGAGATTAATGCAAATCCAGCGATCGTACAAAATCCATTATAATTTATTTTGTAACTTAAAGGTGGCTAATTTATTAGCCACCTTTTTTTTGTATCTCTATTCTATCCTATGAAAAAATCAGTACTATTTATGGCGCTTTGCGTCTTATCCTTTTCTCCTACATTTGCGCAGGACGATACGTATCAATTGCCTCCGAAGGCCATTGCCGATTTGCTTTTAGCGAAACCAACACCGCTCGTTCGTATTGATTCGAAAGCGGAATACCTGTTGTTATTAGGACGCAACTCCTATCCTACGGTAGAAGAATTAGGTCAGCCAGAGATGAAGATTGCCGGTCTTCGTTTGAATCCCTTGAATTTTTCTCCTTCTCGCCAAACTCCCATCAGCAGCATGAACTTGCAAATGATTCGTTCTGGAGCGAAGGTGGAAATTACTGGTTTACCTAAAAACTTGGCTGGCGGAGCTATCGCTTGGAATCCGTCAGAAACCAAAATTGCGTTTGCTCAAACCGAGGTGAATGGAGTGGATTTGTATGTGATTGATTTGGCATCGAAAAAAGCGACGCGTATCAATAGCGCTCCTTTAAATCAAGTGTTGGGAAATCCCTTTACTTGGGTGGACGACCAAACCATTCTATACAAGGTGATTACGCATAATGCAGATGGAGCGCCTAAGCGCCCTATTACACCTAAAGGACCTACTATTCAGCAGAATGTGGGTAAAGCGGCACCAAGACCAACTTTCCAGGATTTGATTAAATCACCATACGATGAGAGTTTATTCTCGTATTATGCAGAAGCCCAATTAGTGGTGTATAAAAATGGTGTGAACAAGAAAATAGGGGAGCCTGCTTTATTCAATTCCTTTCAATTATCACCGGACAGAAAGTATATCTTAACGCGTTCTGTAGCAAAGCCTTTCTCGTATGCCGTACCGGCTTATGGTTTCCCTACGACGGTGAAAGTCTTAGATTTGGACGGAAAAACAATCAAAGAGATTGCGAAATTGCCATCTGCGGAGAGTGCTCCAGCCGGAAATGATAACTTGCAAAATGTGCCGCGTGGATTTGATTGGCGTGATGATGAGCCTGCCTCATTAGTATATGCGATGCCATTAGATAGTGGTTTTATTAAGAAGCAAGTAGAATTTCACGATGCGGTTTATTCCTTGTCTGCTCCTTTTACTCAGGAAGCCAAAGAATTATTTAAAACGAAGACCCGTTATGCTGGGGTGATTTGGGGAAATACGAAAGTGGCTTTAGTCACGGAGGTATTACGTGGAAAGCAGACCTCTAAAGTAAGTCGCTATTCTTCTGCGGATGGAACGATGGAAGTTTTGTACGAGCGCAATTTAACGGATGCCTACAAAAATCCAGGCAGTCCAGTGCTGACGAAAAATGCCTTAGGTCGCGATGTGATTCAATTAACGGATAACGGGACTAAAATTTTGATGAACAATCCGGTGGGTTCTTCGGATCAAGGAGATCTTCCATTTATCTCGAAGTTTGATTTAGCCACGAAGAAGAATGAGATTATTTGGCGCGCTAAACCTGGTTATTTCGAGCAGGTAGAGGAAGTGATTGATGCGGATAAGCTGATCGTTTTAAGCAGAAAGGAATCCCAAACAGAGGTGCCTAACTATTTTATCAAGAACTTGTTAAACCCAGCTCAAGACAAGGCTTTGACCCAATTTGAAAATCCCTATCCGAATTTAGTGGGTATTACTAAGGAGAAAATCAAATATAAGCGGGCGGATGGCGTAGACTTAACGGGCGATTTGTATTTGCCTAAAGGCTATAACAAAGAGAAAGATGGTCCTTTGCCGGTATTGATTTGGGCTTATCCACGTGAATTTAATTCAGCTGCGGATGCGGCGCAGATTCGCGGTAGCAAGGATCGTTTCACAACACTTAGCTGGGCATCGCCTATCTATTATGCGACACAGGGTTATGCGATTTTAGACAATGCGGAGATGCCGATTGTGTCTACGGACGCGAGCAAAAAGCCAAACGATAATTTCGTAGATCAGTTACGTTTAAATGCTTCAGCGGCCATTGACCATTTAGTTCAATTAGGCGTGGGCGATCGCAAGCGGATGGCCGTAGGTGGTCACAGTTACGGTGCTTTTATGACCGCAAATTTATTAGCGCATACCGATTTATTTAAAGCGGGTATCGCTCGCAGTGGGGCTTATAATCGTACGTTGACGCCTTTTGGGTTCCAAAACGAAGACCGCACCTACTGGCAAGCTCCGCAATTGTACTACGAGATGAGTCCATTCAGCTACGCAGATAAAATTAAAGAACCGATTTTATTAGTGCACGGCGAGCAAGATGATAACACGGGTACATTCCCAATTAACTCAGAGCGTTTATACGCTGCTTTGAAAGGAAACGGAGGAACCACTCGTTTTGTCTACTTACCTTACGAGGCACATAGCTACAGAGGGAAAGAAAATGTTTTACACTTGCTTTGGGAGCAATTCCAATGGTTAGAAAAATACGTCAAGTAAGGCGAAAAAATGGAAGCAAAAGAGGGCGCCCCGCAGGGGCGCCCTCTTTTTTTATACGCTGCCTATTTATGCTTTATTCTTTGTGCTTTATGCTTTAAATAGAACGGCGCCCCTCAGGGGCGCCGTTCTATTTTTATCTCTACTCTCTACTCTCCAGAGATTACCAAATCTTAATCCGATCTTCCGGCTTCTTATATAGCTTATCGCCCGGTTTCACATCAAATGCTTTGTACCAAGCATCCATATTCACAGGAGCACCAATCGTACGGTATTGGTTAGGCGAGTGAGGATCCGTTTGAACCTGCTGTACTTCTGTTTCAGGAAGAGAGGAACCTCTCCAAACTTGCGCCCAAGCTAAGAAGAAACGTTGATCCGGAGTTAAGCCATCGATTTTCTTAGCTGATTTTCCTTGTTTCGTCATTTTGAACGCTTCGTAAGCCATATTCAAGCCGCCTAAGTCACCGATGTTCTCGCCCATCGTTAATTTGCCATTGACGTGGATCGTGTCTTGAACAGTATACGCGTCAAATTGCTTACCTAAAAGTTCTGTTCTCGCTTTGAACTTCGCTAAGTCGTCTTTTGTCCACCAGTTACGTAAGGTTCCGTCTTTGTCGTATTGGCTACCTGAATCATCGAATCCGTGTGACATTTCGTGACCGATTACGGCCCCGATTCCACCATAGTTGATCGCATCATCTGCGTCAGGTGCGAAGAACGGGAATTGTAAGATACCTGCTGGGAAAACGATTTCGTTCATCACTGGGCTATAGTAGGCGTTTACCGTTGGTGGCGTCATACCCCATTTGCTTCTGTCCACTGGCTTTCCTAATTGGGCTAAGTTTTCTTGGAAGCCCCAAGCACCAGCACGACGGATGTTGCCGTAGTATTCGTTGGCAGAAATCTCTAAACCATCATAGTTTTTCCATTTGTCTGGATACCCGATTTTAGGAGTGAATGCGTTTAATTTTGCCAAAGCCTTTTCTTTCGTCTCCGCGCTCATCCAATCTAATTGGTTAATGCGTACAGCGAAAGCCTTACGTAAGTTTGCCACTAATTCCACCATTCTCGCTTTCGCTTCAGGTTTGAAATATTTAGCGACATACAATTGGCCTAATAATTCACCTAAAGTGCCGTCTGTCATCGCAGACATACGTTGCCATCTTGGAGCTTGTACTTTTTGGCCTGATAATACTTGTGAATACGCAAAGCTCGCTTTCACAAATGGAGAGCTTAAATAACCGGCGCTACCACGTAATACATTCCACGTTAAATAGGTCTTCCAGGTCTCTACAGGAGTCTCAATTAATAGTTTATTAACTGTTTCGAAGAATTTAGGGGCACCCACAAGAATAGAATCTGGAGCGGATGTGCCAAAGTCTTGGAAAGTCAATGCCCAGTTAAAGGCAGGAGTCTTTTGATTGAAATCAGCGAACGAAAACTTGTTATAAGTCTTGTATGGATCACGCATTTCGACGCGTCCCATTTGGGCCTCGGCTAATTTTTTCTCTAATTGGTAAACGGTTTCGGCATTTGCTTTCGCTTGTGCCTCCGGTGTTCCAGTCAACGTAAACAAAGTCGCTACGTACTTCTTGAATGCCTCTTGAATTTTTACGCTACGTACATCATTTTTCAAATAGTAATCGCGATCAGGAAGTGAGGTTCCACCTTGGCCTAATTGCGGTACCATTTTCTCCACGTTCTTGCGATCCTGTCCGATGTAGAAACCAAATAGCGGAGATCCAGCACCTGTGGAACGCATACGAGCAATTTCGGTTACAATTTGTGATTTGAATTGCAAACCTGCGATGTGTTGCAAATCAGCTTGGATAGGAGTATAGCCTAATTTTTCAATGGCTAAACTGTCCATTGCCGCTGCATAGAAATCAGCGACTCTTCCTTCTACTGAACCAGCAGCAGCTTTCGTGCCTTTGGTTTCATCTAAAATCGTTTTAATCGCATTGATGTTGAAATCACGTAATTGATTGAAGGCACCCCAGCGTGTTTCTTTGGCTGGAATAGGGTTTTTTCTAACCCAAGGACCATTGGAATATTCTACGAAGTCGTCTCCAGCCTTTACGCTGAGATTCATGTTATCGCGGTCAATAAATTTTCCGGGTTTTTCTTGGGCAAATAGGCTGCTGCTAACTAAAAGCAAACCAGCCATTACGAGTTGTAAGTATTTATTTTTCATTTAAAAAAGGTTGATGTGCCATTAAATTAATTAATTTACTGTATCTAAACTACCGATATGAAAAAATTGTTACTAATCCTATCCTGCTTTTTTGCATTTGGCCTTTCTTTAGACGCTCAAAAGCCCATGTCACATGAGATCATGATCAAGCTGAAGAAAGTAGGAGCTCCCAAAATTTCACCAGATGGTCGCCATGTCATCTATTCCCGCATCGAAACCTCTTATAATTTGGAAGAGCAAACTTCTGACCTCTGGATTGCTGCTACGGATGGTTCTTCGGAGCCCAGAAAATTAACTAATTCAAAAGGCGGCGAAGATAATTACCAATGGTCTTCCGCTTCCGATAAAATTTATTTCATTGCTAAACGCGATGGCGATGAGGCCCCTCAACTTTACGTTTTACCGTTAGCTGGCGGTGAGGCCCAACGTTTAACCACACTTTCCACAGGCGTAAGTGATGTTAAATTCTCATCAGATGGCTCACGCATTATATTCTCCAGCCGCGTTTTTCCTACCGCTTTCACGGATTCGGCTAGTAAGAAATTAGCGGAAGAAAAGAAGAAAATTAAGACCAAAGCACGTGTCTATCAATCGTTCCCCGTTCGTTATTGGGATTCTTGGTTAGATGAAAAACAAGGGCACATCTTCACGATGGACCTAAAGTCAAGTTCAAAGCCCGTAAATTTAATGTCAAATGTAACTCTGGTGAATTCTCCAGGCTTCCGTTTAGGTTCGTATAATTTCAGCGCTGACGGCAAATCAGTGGTGTTTACTGCGACAACTGAATACAATACCACTGCTTATCAATCGGCAAAATCGAATATTTATTCGGTGAGTTTATCGGGGGGCAAAGAAGTCGTACTCGTGAATGATGAGACGGATTACTCCACTGCTGAATTTACTGAAGATGGGAAATACCTGATTGCATCGGGTTCTGCTATCGGCAATAAATTGTATTACTTAAATCGCATTTACCGCTTTAATGCGACTTCGTTGTCTGCCAAAAAAGAGCTAGCCGCCACTCTCGATCGTCCCATCAATGATATGGAAATAGCGGGTTCCTCCATCTTCGCCAGTATCGAAGATCAAGGGGTGGATCGTATCGTTGAGATTTTAGTGACCGATGGTTCTGTTAAACCTGTATTAGGAGCAGAAACGGGATCTTATTCAGGTCTAAGTTTGTCCACTAATACGCGTTTTTTTGCGTATCAATACCAAAACGTTGCGACTCCGCCAGAAGTTTGGGTCTCAGCAAATGGTTCATTGAAAGCTATTTCCAAAGCGAATGAGGCTGTTTTAGCAGGGTTGGATTTACAAAAGCCGGAGGTGATTTGGACTAAATCATCCAGTGGTAAAATGATTCGTTCTGTGGTGTTAAAGCCGACTGGTTTCGATGCTTCGAAGAAATATCCACTCTTTGTTCTCATGCACGGTGGTCCAGCCAGTTCGTTTAAAGATGTGTTTGGGTACCGTTGGAATCCCTACATTTTAGGATCCGCAGGCTATGTAATCGTGATGACAGATTATACGGGATCAGTAGGATATGGCGAGAAATTCGCTCAAGATATACAGTTTGACCCATTTAAAGGTCCTGGCCTAGAAATCCAAGAAGCAGCAGCAGATGCCATCAAACGCTTCCCGTATATAGATGGCACTAAACAAGCAGCTGGTGGAGCATCCTATGGAGGTCACTTGGCGAACTGGATGCAAGCGACTACTTCTCATTATAAATGCTTAATCTCACACGCGGGATTAGTGAATTCGGAGGCGCAATGGGGAACTTCAGATGTGATTTGGGGTAGAGAATTGATGAATGGAGGAGCACCTTGGGTACCTACTAAAACCTGGAAGGAACAAAATCCGATGCGCTTCGCCGCGAACTTCAAAACCCCGATGCTATTAACCGTGGGTGAAAACGATTACCGTGTTCCTATCAATAATACGTTGGAAAACTGGAGCATTCACCAGCGACTTCAAATCCCAAGTAAGTTAATTGTCTTCCCTGGAGAGAACCACTGGATCCTGAATCCAGATAATTCGAAGTTCCACTATTCGGAAATTCAAGGTTGGTTAGCGACGTATTTAAAGTAAAAAAAGGTCTCGAAAAGAAATTCGAGACCTTTTTTTTACTTTAAAAAGTCATTAGTCGCTAGTCTAAAGTGAATGAGTCTAAAATTAGTGACTCTCGACTCCCGTCTAGTGACTCCCGACTACAACCTCACCATTTCCCCCGTCCTCACCGACTCATCGCAAGCGAAAGCGATGCGCAAACTATTTACGGCGTCTTCTACGTGATCCGTCAGATCTACATTGTCTTGAATGGCTTGTAAGAAATAAGCTTGCTCGCGATCGCAAAGACCTTGGTGATCGGGTTCATCGGTCAGGTTAACCCATTCGTCCTCTTTTGTAAATTCGTTTTTAGCATCGATATCTGCGTGGTGAACACGAAGGGATTCTGTTTTCGTGTGTGATTCTACATCATCGGATTTGCCCTCGCCACCAGCATTTTTTGCGACGATGGAAACGGAACCTTTGGGCCCAAAAACATCTTTCACAAAATACGCATTCTGAGAGATCATAGGACCCCAGCCTGCCTCATACCAACCCACGGAGCCATCTTCGAAGTGAATTTGTAATTGACCGTAATTATAATTGCCTGCCGGAATGTCTTCTGTCATTCGCGCGCCAATGGCCGAAACGCGAAGAGGTTTGGATCTTGTCATTTGGCACATCACATCAATATAATGCACCCCACAATCGACGATAGGGCTTAGTGATTTCATCAAATTACGGTGCACATCCCACATATAGCCGTGGGATTGTTGATTCAGGTTCATGCGCATGACCAATGGTTTCCCCATCGTCTTGGCGATTTCGATGAACTTAATCCAAGACGGATGATGGCGTAAAATATAGCCCACTACCAGTTTTTTGCCGCTTTTTTGAACGGCATCTGCCACACGAATGGCACCCGCAAGTGAATCAGCTATCGGCTTTTCTAAAAATACATGACAACCTGCTTCTAAAGCAGCGATGGCATAGGCTTCGTGGGTATCCGGGTAAGTGGAGATGCAAACTGCCTCTGGTTTGGAGTCTGCTAGAGCGGTATAATAGTCGCTGTAGAGTTTTTGGCCACCACCTAATGCTTCATTTAAAACATCCTTACTATTGCCCGGGGAAACGAGTCCACAGATTTCGAATCCGGCTACATTCTGGTAGGCTTTCGCATGAGAGGCTCCCATATTTCCGCAACCCACCACGAGCACGCGTATATTTTTCATGTTAATCGATTTAGACCCGTAAATTAGGAAGAATGATTAGAATAATCGAATCTTCGCCTTTACAAATTATGCGCATCCTCCTTATTTTCTTGCTACTAGGTTCCTTGGGTCTACCTGCTCAAAACAAATCAGGTATCACAGGCAAGCCTGATACGTCCTTTACGAATTATGCTGCTTTGAGGATGGTTTCCAAACAGGATCCAACTATTCGACTAGCGGATTATCAAAGTGCAAAGGTCAAAGTGCAAAGTTTTGTTTACAAGACGATGGGTACACGGAAACTGGTAGTGGATGAATATGCGGTCTCTTCCACTCGCAAGCTACCTACCCTCGTGTTTTTTCATGGGGGCGGCTGGAGAACGGGTCATCGTTCACAGCATATCCCTTTAGCAAAAGCACTGGCAGATCGCGGATACCGGGTCTTTTTAGTGGAATACCGTTTGTCCACGGAAACTTTGTATCCTGCAGCCATGTTGGATGCACAAGCGGCGCTGCAATGGGTTTCGAAACGAAAAAATGTAGGCGAAATCTATGTAGGTGGTTATTCAGCTGGGGGCCAAATGGCTGCGCTACTTGGTTCCGTTCAAGATGAAAATACCTATGGCAAAGGAGTGAAAGTCGCTGGGGTTGTTGATATCGATGGGATATTGGCTTTTATTCACCCGGAATCAGGGGAGGGAGATGATCGTAAAAGAACATCCGCTGCAACGTATTATTTTGGATATAATAAGGTAGATGGCGAAGCTATTTGGAAGGAAGGTTCCGCTTTGAGTCATGTGACGAAAGGCGATCCGCCGGTATTATTCTTAAATTCGAGCGATGAGCGGATGCATGCAGGGCGTGACGATTTTAGGCAGAAAATGACTGATTTTGGGATACATACGGAGTTTCACACGTTCGAAAATTCGCATCATACGTTCGTATTAATGAATCACTGGTTCAATCAGGTGGTGGACCGAATGGATCTTTTTATGCGCAAACGTTTAGTAGTGGGAACCGATTTCAAGACGATACAATCCGCGGTGGATGTGGCTCGTCCGGGTCAGGAGATTTTCATTAAAAATGGCAATTACCAAGAAAAGGTATTCATCGATTCATTGAAACACCATTTGTCTTTTGTAGGGGAAAGCAGGGATGGCGTGGTGTTGCGGGAGACGATTGCGCGGGATATTTGGCGTTGTGCTAATTCAGATGATTATGGTGCGGGAGTGTTGAATATCAAAGGGCACGATTTGTCATTCCGGAATATGACTATTATGAATGAATATGGATTCACGGCGACGAAGGATGTGACGATTCCCTGTCTGAACGAGGCGGGAAAGGAGACGACCACCACGGTCCAAAAATATGCGTTACCAAGGGAAAAGGGAGAGAAAGAAGGGGAGAAGATCGTCCGTGTAGATGGGCATCAATTTGCAGTTCGTACGATGACTGGTGCCACACGGCTGTCTTTTGAACATTGCACGATCCGGTCAGGTGGCGGTGATACCGTAAGTCCATGGGACGTGAATGCGGGGATGTATTATTTATACGACTGTTTGATCGAAGGGGGAGTGGATTTGTATTGTCCGCGCGGCTATGCTTTGGCTGAGAATTGCACCTTTGTGTGCCATAATACGAGTGCGGCGATTTGGCACGATGGTTCAGGAGAACAAGGGGCGAAGACCGTTTTGAAAAATTGTCGTTTTATAGGGGATCCGGGGTATAAATTAGGCCGATACCACCGCGAGGCTCAGTTTTATCTTTTGAATTGTTCCTTTGATAAGAATATGGCAGATGCACCTATCTACCAGTCTGGTGACCGAGTGCTGAATTGGGGACATCGCGTGTATTATGTGGATTGCCATAGGGATGGAGGCGACTTTGCTTGGCATAAAAATAATAGTCCGCTGAAGGCTAGTGAGTTGACATTCAAGACGATTTTTGGAGAAAAATGGAAAAAATAATTTATTGTATCATTAAAATACATTAACTTTGATCTGTTACCTCTAAACTTATCAACTATGAATTCGAGAAGAAGATTTCTTCAGCAGTCTAGCGCTTTTCTAGCCGCTAGCGTTTTAGCACCTCGTTTCTTGTCTGCACAATCGTTTACCAATCGTCCGGTCGGTATTCAGTTGTTTACCTTTTTTGGGAAATTTGACCAAGATGTAAAAGGGAATTTGCAGAAGATTGCGGAGCTAGGTTATACCGAAATTGAATCTGCTTTCTCGATGTTACCGGGTTTTTATGGGATGAAAGGCAAAGAGTTTATGGCCTTGAACAAGGATTTAGGTTTGAATTGGGTTTCACACCACGTGGTGGGAGCACCCTTGAAACCCCGTCCAGGAATGGATATGTCGCGTTTCCCTAAGATGATTAATTTGCGCGATGATGCACAGCAAGCAGTGGATAATGCAGCGGAGGCAGGTGTCAACTATTTAGTTTGCGCGAATACGCCGATTGAGACAAAGGATGAGGTTTCTGCTTCGGTTGCCTCGATGTACAAGGCGGCAGAATTAGCAAAGAAAGCAGGACTTACGTTCTGTTACCATAACCACGATGCAGAATTTAAAGCGGTAGAAGGCCAAAAACCTTTCGACGTATTCGCTTCTCAAGTACCTGCAGACTTATTGAAATTTGAATTGGATTTGGGTTGGGCTTCAAAGGCTGGAGTGGATGTCGTGGAATTGTTTAAACAACATCCAGGCCGTTTCCCTTTATGTCATATAAAAGACTTCGACTCAGAATTTAAAAATATTCTCCCAGTGGGAGAGGGTGTGGTGAACTACAAACGCATTTTTGATGCGGCTAAATCAGGAGGTCTAGAGCACTTCTTTGTAGAACACGATTTCCCGAAAGACGCTTTCGAAAGCCTTCGCATCAGCAAGAAGGCTTTGGATGCCATTTTATAATCCGCCTAATGGTTTTTTAGTGTTTAATGATTGAATTTTGATTCTGGAAAAACATCCCCTGTTGGGGGGTGTTTTTTTATGTTAGGACATAAAATTGGTACGGCGCGAAAACCAAATGATCGTGATCCATTCCGATCTGAATCGTTTTTCCTGACCATAAATCTTTCATTGTTGTGGCCCGTTCTCCATAAGCGCCTAACAGATAATACGTCACCTCTTGTGGCTCAGCACTAAAGTTGAATAAGAAATATACTTTGTCGCCGTTCAAATAACGCTCAAAACCGATGATTGAATTGTTGTGCACCTCTAACCAATGAATATTTTTCAAGTCTGCCACCACTTTAAGTGATTTACGCAGCTTGATTAGTTTCTGGAGGTTTGAGAATACTTGATTTTCAACGGTATTTTTCTGGTCGACTGCCTTATTTTTCTCCCAATCAATAATCGGGCGGTGCATCCAGCGGTTATCGTACGATTTTCCTGGATCCTGTAAATAAGTATAGTCGTTTGTGTAAGCAGCTTCATCGCCGTAGAATAACATCGGGACACCACCTACAAATAAACTTTGTGCTTGCATCATCGTTATTTTGTCGATGGAAGTCTTGATAGCTGTGGCATTATTGGTGGCGATGGCTTTCTCTAAACCACATAAGGAGGCTAAAGAACCTGAAAGGCGCGCATCCTGTGTTTTCGGATTTACCGCAAATAAGGCTCCAGTGGCTGGGGATTCGATGCCACCGCTGTAATAGTTTTTAATGTAGGAACGGTGATCGTATGGATTAAATCCAGATTGCTCGATCATCCAATCGTCATAACCTAAGCCGATATCATCGTGGCAACGGGTATAGGTTAACCAGGTTGCGCCTTTTGGTTTACGCAATAACTCATTTTGAGCGGTACGCATCACACGGATATCGCCGGTAGCCAAAGCATCCCATTGAACGGCCATTTGAGTAGCGTTATAGGCAAAATCGCACTCGTGTGTAGCAAAACGCCCTGTTCCAAAATATTCCATAATCTGGGCTGGAGCCACAATGGCTTCGCCTAAAATAGCCATTCCAGGCGTTGCAACCTCTACGCACATCTTAATTAATTGCAGTAATTGGTGGGCTTCTGGAAGGTTTTGGCAGGCGGTTCCCATTTGTTTCCAAATGAAAGCCGGCGCATCGATGCGCACCACGTCTACGCCTAGGTTCGCGTAATAAAATACGTTTGCGAGCATTTCTACGAAGACTTTGGGATTCGTGTAATTCAAATCCCATTGGTAATGATGGAAAACCGTCATCACCCATTTGTCCATTTTTTCGTCGTACGTGAAACTACCAGGTGAACTTTCTGGGAAAATCTCCGGCATCGTTTCTTCCATCGCGTCAGGGATGCGACGGTCGTCGTATAGGTAGAAATAGTCTTGGTATTCTTTGATGCCTGCTTTGGCAAGTTTAGCCCATTCGTGGTGATGCGACGTGTGGTTTAACACGATGTCGATCATCAGGTACATATCTTTTTGTTGCAGGGCCTTTTGGAACTCGCGTAAATCTTCGATCGTCCCTAATTTCTCTTCCACCACCCGGAAATCTTCTACTGCGTACCCGCCATCACTTTCACCCTCTGGGCTTTTGAATAAAGGCATTAAGTGAAGAAAATTCACGCCTAATTTCTCTAAATAAGGAAGCTTTGCGGGTAAATCGGTGATCTTACCCACGAAGCGATCCACATATAAACTCATTCCCACCAGATCCTGGCTCAAAAACCAATTCTCCTCTTTATGTGCTTTCGCCTCATCCCGCTTTTTCAGTTCCGGACTGCGATCCGTATAGGCTTGAAAAATAGTTTGGATTAGATCGGTAAATAGTGGACTGTCCCCATAGATCGCTTTAAAATGCGATTGAATATCATCCAAATTAGCCGTCAAACGTTCGTGGAAGCCTGAGTCATTGATCTGGTATTTTTTCACAAGCGCATTCGCCTGTTTTTGTAATGCGGAATTGTACACAGTCTATTAGTTAAAAATACTATTATTTAAGTTTTTGAAGGCCTCCATCGCACCTAGGTATTCACAGGTTCTGGCACCAGCCTTGTTCGCGTTTTCTATCATTTTTTTCCAAACAGAAAAATCAAGATCCTGGATGTTTAATCCATCTAATTGATAAAGTACCGCACCCACAAAGGCATCACCCGCACCGGTCGTATCGACTGGTTTCACCGGAATACTAGGAATGATATAGGTTTTTCCTGCCAAACCCAATAGCGTGCCCTCTTTTCCTAAGGTAATGGCGAATACGCCTGGACATAGGCTTAATAATGTATCTGTCGCCTCTTCTAAGGTCTCCGTTTCTGTGATTAACATCGCTTCTTCATCCGAAAGCTTCGTAAAATCGGCTTCCTTCAAGAAGAGTAGACTTTGCTTAATGAAGGACGGTATTTTGTCGCCAAACAACAAATGGCGGTAATTCGGGTCAAAACTGATGATTTTGCCGTCTTTTTTCGCCCGGTCTTTCAAGGCATAATACGCCGCATTCAAAGGGCCAGCTAAGAAGGCTGTCGCCGATCCGAAGTGAACAATGTTCACACCTGCTAAATCAATAGCCGCTACTTCAGCCTCCGTCAATTCTGCATCTGCACCACGGTTAAAAACAAAATCACGTTCGCCATCTAATAGTAAGGAAACGAAGGCAAAAGTGGTAAATGTTTTCGAGTCCAAGTGAACGTGTGTTGTGTTCACGTTGAAATCTTGCATCACTGAGATCATTTGGCGACCAAAAGGATCACTCCCCACTTTCGCACTCAAGCTCACTTCACCGCCTAAGGCGCCGATGGCTGCTGCAACGTTTGTGGGAGCTCCTCCAGGTTTCTTTAAGAAATTTTGACCGTCTGACAGGCTAGAACCTTTGTCAGTACAAATCATATCAATCAAGGCTTCGCCTATACAAATGACACTCATGCGGATTGTTTAGATGGGGATGGTTGAATAAAAGCAGTTGCTACTGCGGCAATGGCTAATAATGCGCCTGCAAAGGTAATCGCATTTCTGGGATCGTTGTCTAAAAAATGCTTTAAAATAAAGCCGAAAGATAGATTTTGCAAGATCATCGGGATCACGATCATCATATTGATGATACCCATATAGACCCCGTAACGCTCCTTAGGAATATCGCTAACCACTAGTAAATAAGGGATTCCCATCATACTTGCCCAACCAATTCCGAAGCCAGAAATCGCGAAGAATAACAAGTTCTTGTTTTCGATATGAGGGAACGCTAAGAAACCAGCAGCGGCTAAAATGAGGCAGATCATGTGCACTGATTTGGCACCATATTTCTTGGCAAAACCAGCTAAAGCTAAAGCCGACAAGAAAGTGACGATGTTATACCAGCCATTCACTAAACCTGTCCAGGAAACGGCTTCCTCGTATAATTTTGGGTTACTTTTAGGCGTTGCGTTCCAAACAGACAAAGCAATACTCTTCGAGGAATTTTGCCAATAACAAAACAAGGCATACCACTGAAATAAGTACACTAACGCTAATTGCCACATCACTTTAGGCATTTCACCTATCGCGTGAAATATCTCAAAAATGGATTCTAAAATGTTCGTTTTGCGCGATCGAATTTCTGCTAATTCCTCAGCTGTCGGTTCAATTTCCGAGGTGGTGTGCATACTCCACCAGATAGACCCGATGGAACAAACGGCCCCCAAGAAGAAGGACGCATAGACCCAAGTTGGTAAAGAACCAGTCTTGCCGATGAAGATCATGGGAAAGACGAAGAGGGAAAGGTTGGCTAAGGTTTGGCCAAAACCCGTGAAAAAACTCTGCATCTGAAAGCCTGTCGGCTGTTGATCGTCATTTAATTTATCTGCAACAAAGGCACGATATGGCTCCATTGCGGTATTATTTCCGGCATCCAAGATCCACAATAAACTGGCAGCCATCCATAAAGAAGACGAGAATGGATACAGTAAAAGGCAAATGCTACACAATAGAGCACCTATGAAGAAATAGGGTTTGCGGCGACCCCAATGAGGATGCCAGGTGCTATCGCTCATCGCACCGATGAAAGGTTGTATCAATAAACCCGTCACCGGGCCAGCTAGGTTTAATAAGGGGATTTCGTCAGGACTCGCTCCTAGGAAATCGTAGATAGGATTCACCGCACTTTGCTGCAATCCGAAACTATATTGAATACCAAAAAAGCCAACGTTCATGTTGACAATCTGGCTAAAACTTAAAGAGGGTTTCCGTAAGGACATGTCTGATAGGTTTATTAGTAGATTAAATTTAACTATTCTGCCCTTTACCTGCAAACTGTCCTACACTGTTGACCCTAATATTCCTGATTTAGCGGGTGAATCATCAACTCATCGATCACCACGTGCGCTGGCTGGTTCATCACATAATAGATGCTATTCGCCATATCTTCTGGGCTTAACCAACCCGCATGTGAAGGGTCGCCAGCTGGATCCGCATGAAAATGAGAATCCACTAATCCAGAATAGATCGTGCTTACTTTGATGCCATCTCTTCGAACTTCTTTTCTAAGCGCTTCGGTGAACGCGTGCTGCGCATATTTAGAGGCACAGTAAAGCGATCCACCATCAAAAACGCGTTTTGCCACATCAGAGGCAATTGTGATGAGATGGCCTTTTTTAGCGGTTTTTAGGTGCGGAAGGGCTTTTTGGCAAAACAAAAAGGTCCCTTTTGCATTTGTGTCAAACACCTGATCCCATTGTGTCGCAGAATAGGATTCCGTAGGGCCAAAAGCCCCAATCCCTGCGTTATTAATCACAAAATCAATGTGTCCAAAGGTGTGTACCGTTTTCTCCACCACATCCGATACAAAAGCCTCGTCAGAAACATCTCCATCGAAATACAGGGGGCGGTGTCCAATCTCGGTAATTTCTGCTGCCAGGTCTTTCAATTCCCCTTTATTTCGCGCTACTAAACTTAATTGGAAGTTGTTTTTTGCTAGTAATAGGGCGAGGGCGCGGCCTATTCCACGAGAGGCTCCGGTGATGATGGCAGTGGGAAGTGAATTTGACATATTGATTTATTTTATGTTAAATTTAAACAATTCTATGATTATGAGTCAAAAAATAGCGTTTCTTATCAATCCCCTAAAAAAAACTGTTGCCATTGCGGACTATTTTTCTTGGGTTATCGAGACTGTAAAGGTAGAGAAATCGGATTGGGAAATTCAGCTTTTTGCGAAAGAATGGCCTACTTTGCTGGATGATTTTGATCAAGTATGGGTGATGGGCGGCGATGGAACATTTAATTATTTTGTGAATAAATACCCATCAGTTGAAATTCCGATTGCTTTATTTAAAGGAGGCACGGGGAATGATTTTTATTGGAAATTATTTGGTGATCGATCAAGGCGTTTACATTTGAATGCGGTGTTAGCTGGCCACGTGGAAGCTTTCGATGCTGGAGACTGCAATGGGCAATTGTTTTTGAATGGCGTGGGGATTGGAATCGAGGGAGAAGTGTTGAAATCGATGGATTCCATTCGCTACTTTAAAGGCGGTTTAGGCTATTATTTAGCCGCTATTCCGAATTTATTGAAGTTTAAGACCTATCAAATTCTAGGCGGCCGAGAGGTTTTCCTCTGTATGGTTTTCAATTCTTCTAGGGCTGGAGGAGGCTTTCATTTCTTCCCCAAAGCTTCGGTTCAAGACGGCCTACTCGATGTGTTATTTTGTGACCCCATACCTGTTTGGAAGCGACTTTATTACATGCCCATTATACAATCAGGGAAGCATGTGAATCTGCCGATTGTGGAATTCTCCCAAACAAAAAAGATCAGCATTAAAACCAGTCGCGTCCTCAGTGCCCAGGTTGACGGAGAAGTCCAAACGTCAGACCAATTTGATTTCTCCATACTTCCTGCTAAATTTAAGTTCATTGTACCTTCCTTATGAAAAAAATACTTTTATTCGTTTTAGTTAGCCTTCAAGTTTTTGCGCAAGACGCAGACAAAAAGAAAGTCTTAGCGAGAATTCAACAACAAGAATCACATTACAGTGCGATCGCACAGAAAATCTGGAACTTCGCCGAAGTCGGATATAAAGAAAAACAATCCTCTGCTCTCTTGCAGGAAACCCTGAAACAAGCTGGTTTTACGATTGAATCAGGAGTAGCAGGAATTCCTACTGCATTCGTGGCGACCTATGGTCAAGGAAAACCGGTGATCGGGATTATGGCGGAATACGATGCTTTACCGGGTTTATCGCAGGATTCCATTCCCACTAAACGCTCCTTGGGAGGTGCCTCTGGACATGCCTGTGGCCACCATTTATTTGGGACAGGTTCGTCTGCAGCAGCTATTGCTGTAAAAGAATGGTTAAAGGAAACCGGAGGGAAAGGAACGATCAAATTATACGGATGCCCGGCGGAAGAGGGTGGATCCGGAAAAGTATACATGGTTCGAGAGGGTTTATTTAATGACGCAGATGTCATGTTACACTGGCATCCGAGCGATGCGAATTCGGTTTCGACGGGGTCATCTTTGGCAAACAAAACAGGCAAATTCCGCTTCTATGGACTTTCTTCGCATGCTGCAGCCTCTCCAGAAAGAGGACGTTCTGCATTAGATGCGGTGGAGGCCATGGACTTTATGGCCAATATGATGCGCGAACACGTGCCATCTTCTACGCGTATTCACTATGTGATTACCAGTGGTGGAAAGGCGCCTAATATCGTTCCAGATTATGCAGAGGTGTATTATTATGTGCGTTCACCCCAGCGTGATATCGTGACGGATGTCTGGAATCGCTTAGAAAAAGCGGCGGAAGGCGCCGCTTTAGGAACGGGAACGCGCTATGAATTAGAGGTAATCGGTGGGGTTTATGAGATTTTGCCAAACGAAAAGTTGGCCGCACTGATGAATTCGAACTTGCAGACGGTAGGTGGATATACCTTGAATCCAACGGAACTTGCTTTTGCCAAACAAATTCAACAAACCCCGGGCATGTTGCAGACGGATTTAGCGTCCACTTCTTCGGTAGTTCCAGGTCGTCCAGATCCAAGCGGCGGAGGCTCGACGGATGTGGGCGATGTGAGCTGGGTAGTTCCTACCATTGGTTTAGGAACAGCTACTTGGGTGCCAGGAACCACGGCGCATAGCTGGCAAGCGGTGGCAGCAGGAGGTACAAGCATCGGTAAAAAAGGGATGATGGTGGCCGCGAAAACGATCGCTGGTACGGCCATGGATTTATTTAAAAATCCAGCTTTAATAGAAGCCGCGAAAGCGGAGTGGTCGAAGCGTAAAGGAACTGAATTCAAATACAAGGCTCTTTTAGGTGATCGTAAGCCGGCTTTGAATTATAGAGATTAAAATAAAATAGGCTTCGGCCTTTTTTATTTACTCCATTCATCGTAATATTGCAATGTAATAATTAAACAAATGGGAATCACCAAAACAGACCTTTTTACACAAGAACAAAATGCGATCGCTCAGATGGCCAAAGTACTCGGGCATCCCGCTCGCGTAGCAATCTTGCAGTATTTGGTCAAATCCAATACCTGTTTCAACGGTGATTTAGTTCAAGAATTAGGTCTAGCCCAGGCAACTGTTTCTCAGCATCTACGAGAACTGAAAGAGGTGGGGTTTATTCGAGGAACGATTGAAGGAGTCTCCGTTTGCTATTGCATTAATCCAGAAAAATGGGCGGAGTTTAGCCAGCTTTTTGGGGAGTTTTTCGAACATTATTTTGTCGCACAAAAATCTAACTGTTGTTAATATGTCCACTTTTCCACGAATGCACGTCTCCCTGTATGTCAGCAATTTAGCGGCATCGGTGAATTTTTACTCTACTTTTTTTGGCCAACCAGCCACAAAAGTGAAGCCGGGTTATGCGAAATATGTGTTAGATAGCCCCTCATTGATTATCTCGTTTATCGAAAATCCAGAACGCGTTCAGGCAAACTTTGGCCATCTAGGTTTTCAAGTAGAATCTTCGGAAGAGATGAATGCCCGTTTAGAAGTGGCTAGAAAACAAGGGATTGTTTCCAAAGAAGAAATAGGGACATCCTGCTGCTTCGCCGTTCAAGACAAATTCTGGGCAACGGATCCTGACGGTGTTCAATGGGAAGTCTATTATTTCCACGAAGACGCAGAGTTCAATGACCCACATTATGCAGCGCAGGATGCATCCGCATGTTGCATGCCTCCAGCAGCAGTGGCTGAAGAAAAACCAAAATTAAAAATCGCCCAAGTGCAAGCCGGAAACGCTTGCACCCCAGGCTCAGGATGTTGCTAAGATGAAGGATCTATTAAACCAAAATTTGGAACAAATTCTCTCCCTCGAAATTCCAACCGAGCGCCGAGAAATACTACAAGTCTTGATTGATTACATCAAAGACAAACGCAAAAATGAGCAGCCGATTCGACTGAATTTCATCTGTACGCATAACTCGCGCCGCTCTCAATTCTCACAAGTCTGGGCCCAAACCGCCGCTGATTATTTTCAAATCCCTGCCCAATGTTATTCTGGTGGGGTTGAGGTGACGGCCTGCAATGAACGCACGGTAGCTTCCTTAGAACGAATGGGTTTTATTGTGTCTAAACACGGGCATTCTAATCCCATCTATTTCGCCTTGCATACACAGGATTCGCGTCCCATCATTCTTTTTTCTAAACTGTATGATGACGTCGTTAATCCGCACGGCATTTTTGCGACGGTGATGACCTGCTCGCATGCAGAAGAAAATTGCCCTTTCATTCCAGGTGCCGAAGCTCGCATTCCGGTGCGTTATGAGGATCCCAAAGCCTTTGATGACACCTCTGAAGAGGCTGCGCAATACGATGCAAGGTCGAGGCAGATAGCAGGGGAGATGTTTTATGTGTTTTCGCGGGTGACAATCTAGATTTCTTTGCAGTTAATTTACAGGTATTTCTGAAAATGTCCTTCGAAATATTTTCGCGAAATACCTGTAAATTAGCTTGCAAACAGTAAATCTTTCTTCATCTCTCTTAATCTGAAGTACGTGGAGGCGGACATCGGTGGTCACTAGTCACTAGTCCGGATAAAATGAGATTAGAGATTATAGAGTATAGAGTAGAGATCAATTTAACCCATCTATACTCTCTACTCTATTATCTATATCTTACGAGGTGTGATCCCTCACCACCAGCCATTTCCCGTTTATTTTTTTCATCAACAACGTAAAATAGCCACCCACATCACCCACGGTCGGTCTTGTCAAATGCCAGCGGCCTAATACCCAAGCCGTTTTCCCTGCTGTCACATCAACTTCTTGAATGTCAAAATCCAACGTGCCCATCGTCTCGCGATTGGGATACGATTTTAAATAGCGCTTCAATGTAGCCTCCCAGCCTGAAATGACGCCAGCCTTTCCGACGAACTTTAGGTTAGGAGATTTTTCGTAGTATTCCATAAAACCTTCAATATCGCCCTTGTTCCACCGTTTAATCTGAGTTTGCAGGACAGACTTGATTTCGTTTTCGTCTTTATTTGTTTGAGCGAGTAGGAGGGTGGGGATGAATAGGAGGAGGTAGAGGAGTGTTTTCATATTAGAGCAGAGATTATAGAGTAGAGAGTAAAGATAAAAAGTCCGAAGGAAATGAGTCCGAAGTCTGAAAATATATTTCTACTCTATACTCTCTACTCTATAATCTCTAATCTCGCTTCAGCGGGATTTCGTCTCATTTTTCCCCTAACAATTTTTAAAATCCGATTATTGTATCATTTTTGTAGAATAATAAATTAGACCTATGATTAAGAAAATTACGCTAGCCATTTTACTGGCTTTTCCTGTGCTTTCTTCACTTGCGCAGGCCCCCGATGAAAATCGTTTTGTGAAGTCTGTTTTGGTAGACAAATTAGATGAACCCATGGAGTTTACCTTTTTACCCGATGGACGTATCTTGTTTGTGGAACGCAAGGGGGATGTGAAGTCTTATGACACGAAGACCAAAGAGACGAAAACAATCGCTCACTTAAATGTGAACACGAAATACAAGAACCGTTTGGGTCAAGAGCGTGTGGCTGAGGAGGGATTGATGGGAATTGTTTTGGACCCTAACTTCAGCAAAAATCACTGGTTATACCTTTATTATGCGCATTCAACAGAGACGAAACACATTTTAGCGCGTATGGAATTGCGTGGCGATGAGTTGTTAGTAGAGCAACAAAAAGTGCTTTTGGAGGTTCCTACGCAGCGTGAGGAATGCTGCCATACGGGTGGTGGAATGGTTTTTGATAAATCAGGAAACCTGTTCTTAACCGTAGGAAATAACACAAGTAACAGTAATTCAGATGGTTATGCTCCTATCGATGAGCGTCCTGGTCAAGCGTATTGGGATGATCAACGTGGTGCGTCGAATACGAATGATTTACGCGGAAAGATTTTACGCATTCACCCAGAGGCGAATGGCACGTATACGATTCCCAAAGGCAATTTATTCGCGCCAGGAACGCCTAAGACGAAGCCAGAAATTTATACGATGGGTCACCGTAATCCTTGGAGACCAAGTATTGACTCGAAAACGGGTTTCTTGTATTGGGGTGAAGTAGGTCCAGATGCATCGGTAGATTCAGAAAAAGGTCCGCGTGGCTATGATGAATTTAATCAGGCCAAAGGTCCAGGCTATTACGGTTGGCCTTATTTCATCGGAAATAACCAAGCCTATGCGGATGTGAACTTTGAGACGATGGCGATTGGGCCTAAATTCAATCCAGCGGCTCCAGTGAACGAATCCCCTAATAACACCGGTTTACGTGAATTGCCTGCGGCAACGAAGGCGATGATTTGGTATCCTTATGGAACTTCGGATGAGTTTCCATTAGTGGGTTCATCTGGTCGTTCTGCGACGGGTGGTCCAGTCTTCAGAAAGGCGGATTTTGCGGGTGCAAAACGTGCATTTCCATCCTATTATGAAGGAAAATGGCTAATCGTGGAGTTTATGCGTGGCTGGATTATGTCGGTTACGTTAGATGAAAAAGGGGATTACAAGTCGATGGAGCGCTTTATGCCCTCTACGACTTTTGGCTCTGCGATCGATATGGATTTCAGTCCTGAGGGAGACTTATATGTATTAGAATATGGTTCGGCATGGTTCCGTGGAAATGAGAATGCTCGTTTAGTGAAGATTGAATACCAAGGTGGAAACCGCAAGCCCTATGTGGAAGCATCTTCAGCTAAGAAGGCGGGTGCTGCGCCATTCACAACCACTTTATCTGCAGAAGGAACGAAAGATTTCGACGGAGATAAGTTGACCTATACGTGGACTGTGAAGAAAGCAGGCAAATTCGTGAAGAATTTAGCGGGTGCTAATCCGACCTTGCAATTGAAAGACGCGGGTAAATACGAAGTGACTTTGAAGGCGGCAGATCCGAAAGGATTATCGAACACGGCTTCTTTGGAAATCTTAGTAGGGAACGAAGCGCCAGTAGTGGATATCGCGGTGGAAGGAAACAAATCATTCTATTTCGAGGGACAACCTTTGAAATACGAAGTGAAAGTAGAAGATAAAGAAGACGGAACGTTAGGTAAAGGTATTGCCAAAGAGGCAGTTGCAGCGACCGTGGATTATGTAGCCTCAGGTTACGATCCGATCGAGATGGCGCAATCGCACCGCAAGGCTGATAGCGATTTATTTGCTTCGGCTGGTCTTCGCTTGATCAATGCGAGTGATTGTAAATCATGTCACCAAATGTCTGTACGTTCTGTAGGGCCTTCTTACAAGGAGGTGGCTGAGAAGTACAAAGGCCAAGATATGGTGGAGAAACTTTCGGATAAGGTAATTGCTGGTGGAATGGGCGTTTGGGGAGAACACGCGATGTCTGCTCACCCGAATATCTCGAAAGCAGGTGCGAAAGCGATGGTAAACTATATCTTGAGTTTAGGAGATGCCAAAGCAAGTAATGCTATTGCCACTTCAGGAACATTAGGTTTGAAAAAGCCAGCGGATCAATCGTCTTCAAAAGGGGTATTCGTAGTTCGTGCGACTTATTTAGATAAAGGAAACAAGAAAATGGCTCCAGTTCAATCGGAGAAATGGTTGTTCTTGCGTCACCCAGCCTTGAACGTGGAGAAAGCAGATATGACGAAAGGTATTTTGCAATTGATCACGCCAGGTCGTTCGACAAATATGGTGGGTCAAAATCCGTACTTAGGTTACAAGGATTTAGATTTGACAGGAATCTCGACGATCGAAATTTCGGCTTCAGCACAAGCGCGTTCTAATGCAGCGGGTGGTTTGATTGAAATTCGGTTGGATTCTCCTATGGGAACGGTGATTGGCCAAACGGCTCCGATCGAAGTCTCACAAGGTGGATTTGGTGGGCCTCCTCCAGCTGCGGCTCCAGGAAAGGGTGCGCCACTAGGTACAGGAGTTGCGGCTCCAGCTTCAGCGCCTGCGGCTGCAGCAGCTCCAGCGGCACCTGCGGGTCAAGCGCCACGTAGAATGAATGGTCCATCTGCCCAAAAAGTAGTCATTCAAGCCACATCTGGATCACATGATCTGTATTTTGTGGCAGTAAACCCGAAAGCAACCGAGCAACAAATTGTGGTGCAGATCTCGGGTATTGAAATGAAAAAATAGTCTTTTGATTATAGTAATTCTGGGGTCCTCTCTGCTTTAATAGAGAGGACCCCTTTTTTATGCGCTATCTATTCTTTTTGTTGTTGATTTCTGGCTCCTTATTTGGCCAAAAAAACATCACCACCGCTTCCGATGCCACGGCGCCTCTACACGCTTTACAGCCAGACTATCCTACGCCATATGGCGCACCTACAGCTGATAATATCCAAAAAACGATTGACCGCGTCTACACTTATTTAGAAACAGCGACGCCATCGCATTATGTTGATAAGACCACAGGAGCAGAGGTGAAAATCTATAACGCAAATACCCTATTTAGCAAGGGGGATTTTCGTCCGATTTCGTACGAATGGGGCGTGACTTATTCCGGAATGTTGGCTTTGACAGAGGTAACCGGGGATGTGAAATACAAGAACTATGTCTTTAATCGTCTGAACCTGATTAATTCGGGTATTCCAGAGGCGATAAAGATTCCAGCGGAACAATCACACGTATTGAAAGGTTTAGTTCACCCTCGTGCTTTGGATGACATCGGAGCGATGGGAATGGCGGTGATTAAGGCGAAAAAAGCCGGATTTACGACCGATATGTCCTACATCACGAAGCGTGCTTCGGACTTTATTTTAAAAGAAGAGCATCGTTTGCCTGATCGCACTTTGGTGCGGATTCGTCCATTACACCACACGATGTGGCTAGACGATGTTTATATGGCCATTCCGGCTTTATTGCAATTAGGGGAATACGAGGAGGCAGTTTTTCAATTTAAAGCCTACCAAAAGCGGATGTTCAATCCAACCCTGAATATCTACATGCACGGCTATTTAGTCGATGCCACCGAGCACCCGGAATTTCATTGGGGACGAGCGAATGGCTGGGCCTTGTTGACCAACTGCGAATTATTGGAATATTTGCCGGCGAATCACCCGGCTCGTTCGGAGATTTTGGCCCAATTAAAAAACCACTTGAAAGGGCTGATGGCCTTGCAGGATGGGACGGGATTTTGGCATCAATTATTGGACAAAAATGATTCCTATTTAGAGACTTCTTGTACGGCGATTTACACCTATGTGATGGCCAAAGGCATTAACAAAGGCTGGCTCGACCCTAAAACCTACGGCCCGGCAGCGATTTTAGGCTGGAATGCAGTCAATACGAAAGTAAACGAAAAGGGACAGGTGGAAGGTACGTGCGTGGGAACAGGTTTAGCCTGGGATCCAGCTTTCTATTACCATCGTCCTATTTCACCGTACGCGGCACACGGATATGGTCCCGTTTTATTAGCCGGCGCGGCGATGATGGATTTAGTGAAACATCATACTTACCAAATCAATGATTCTGCCGTACATTTGAAATAATTATGAAAAATACGTTTGATTTAACTGGAAAGATAGCGCTAGTCACAGGTTGTAAGCGAGGAATCGGAATGGCGATGGCGCTCGGTTTAGCGGAGGCAGGTGCAGATATTATTGGGGTTTCGGCTAATTTAGAATTAGCGGGTTCTCAGGTTTCTGCCGCTGTGGAAGCTTTAGGTCGTCAATTTAAGGCTTACCAAGCAGACTTCTCGAATCGCGATTCGCTGTATGCTTTCATCAAACAGTTGAAAGCTGACTATCCCCGTATCGATATTTTGGTGAACAACGCAGGAACCATTTTGCGTAATCCGGCAGCGGAACATTCGGATGAGTTTTGGGATGAGGTTTTGGAAGTAAATCTCTCGTCGCAGTTTATTTTGAGCCGCGAAATCGGTTCTCGGATGATTACTGAAGGCAGTGGTAAAATTATTTTCACGGCTTCTCTATTAAGCTTTCAAGGTGGCATCAACGTTCCCGGATATGCGGCCAGCAAAGGCGGTATTGCCCGTTTAACGATGGCCTTAGCGAATGAATGGGCGGGTAAAGGAGTGAATGTGAATGCGATTGCTCCGGGTTATATTTCCACCGATAATACGACGGCATTGCGCGAAGATAAAGATCGCAGCGCATCTATTTTAGGACGAATTCCGGCGGGAAGATGGGGAGAACCAGAGGACTTTAAGGGTCCGGTGGTATTCTTAGCCTCTGAAGCCTCTAATTATGTACACGGAACCATTTTGACCGTCGATGGCGGCTGGATGGGACGGTAGGAGAGCATAGATAGTAGATTATAGAGTATAGAGTAGAGATAGGAGATAAATAATCTATAATCTCTTATCTACACTCTACAATCTCTACTCTATACTCTACTATCTATACTCTCTACTCTATAATCTCTAAACTAAATACTATGAAAAAAATCTTATTCCTCGCCCTCCTCTCCTCCTCTCTTTTCGCGCAGAAAACCGATGTGGATAAACAAATCGCTCTAGCTGGTCAACAATACCAATTGATGCTAGCGGCACGACCGGACACGAGCACAACGATTCACTCAGCAAATCACGATGGGACCTACAGTAACAAGCCCTCTAAGTGGTGGTGTTCAGGGTTTTTCCCTGGCGGACTTTGGTTCTTGTTTGAGAAAACAAAAGACCCAAAATGGGAATCAGCAGCTCGTTTATGGACTGCCGCGGTGAAGAAAGAGCAGTTCAATACAGGGACGCACGATTTAGGGTTTATGATGTACGATTCTTTCGGGAATGGCCTGCGTCTAACGAAGGATCCGGAGTATAAGAAGGTATTGATTCAGTCTGCCAAATCTTTAGCGACGCGTTTCGATCCCAAAATTGGTTTGATTAAGTCTTGGAATGGTTTCAAAGGAGGCTATCAATATCCGGTGATCATCGATAATATGATGAACTTGGAATTGTTGTTCTGGGCGTCGCGTGAGACGGGAGATCCGCGTTTTAAGGAAATTGCGATTACGCATGCGGATAACACGATGAAGAACCATTTTAGACCGGATTATTCGAGTTATCACGTGATTTGCTATGATGTGGACGGAAATGTTTTGGCCAAAAAACAACACCAAGGCTACCAAGACGAGTCTACCTGGACTCGTGGACACGCCTGGGCGATGTACGGCTACGTAGAAATGTACCGCAACACGAAGGACAAAAAATACCTTGACTTCGCCCAAAAAATCTCTGATTTCTATTTAAATCACCCGAATATGCCGTCTGACAAGATTCCTTATTGGGACTTCTATGCACCTAACATTCCCAATGAGGAACGTGATGCTTCAGCGGGTGCGATTGCGGCGTCTGCTTTGTTAGAATTGAGCACGTATTCAGGAGAAAAAGGTAAGCGTTACTATGCAGATGCGGTGAAGATGTTGGAATCCCTTTCGTCGCCGGCTTACCGCGCGGCTTTGGGAGAAAATAATCACTTCTTAATCAAGCATTGCGTGGGAGCGAAATCTTTGAATTCAGAGATTGACGTGCCATTAATCTATGCGGATTACTATTATTTAGAAGGCTTGTTGCGCTACCAAAAAATGGCTAAAAAATAGACGGCTTTTTGGGCTGAATTTCGTACCTTTGAGGCTTCATTTTTATCAAGCCCTATGTCAGTTAAGAAAATTCAATCAGCCTTAATTTCGGTTTATTACAAGGACGGTTTAGCGCCTATCATTCAAGAACTTCATAAAAACGGAGTGACACTTTATTCTACGGGAGGGACGCAGTCTTTCATCGAAGAATTAGGTATTCCCGTGATTGCAGTAGAAGATTTAACGGGATATCCGTCGATCTTTGGTGGTCGTGTGAAGACGTTACACCCGAAGGTTTTTGGTGGAATCTTACACCGTCGTGACTTAGCGTCTGACGTAGAGGTGGCCAAACAATACGACATTCCTGCCTTGGATTTAGTGATGGTGGATTTGTATCCATTCGAGGAAACCGTAGCATCTGGAGCTTCTGATGAAGATATTATTGAGAAAATTGACATTGGTGGTATTTCTTTAATCCGGGGTGGAGCTAAGAATTTTAATGATGTATTAATCGTTTCTTCTCGTGATCAATACGCGGAGGTAGCGGCGATTTTTGCAGCACACGGCTCTACTTCGACTACGTTAGAAGAACGTAGACGTTTTGCTGGACAGGCTTTCCAGGTTTCATCTCATTACGATGGAGCGATTCAACGTTATTTTGCAGGCCAAACAGCGGATTTAGCTAACTATACGACCTTGCCAGCACACGGCTTGCGTTATGGAGAGAATCCGCACCAACAAGGTAAATTTTACGGAGATTTAGCGGCGCTATTTGATAAATTACACGGTAAGGAATTGTCTTACAATAACTTAGTAGACGTAGATGCTTGTTTGTCTTTATTAGACGAGTTTGCTGAAACCGCTTTCGTGATCATTAAGCACATGAATGCGTGCGGTGTGGCGACAGGAACAACCGTGAAAGAGGCCTACGATAAGGCACTTTCTTGTGATCCTATTTCTGCCTTTGGAGGCGTTTTAGCGACAAACAATACTGTGGACAAAGCTGCAGCTGAATCGATCAACCCTTTATTCTGTGAGATTCTAATTGCACCAGACTTTACGGAGGAGGCTTTGGAAATTTTAAAGACAAAGAAAAACCGTATTTTATTGAAGCGTAACCAAGTTGCTTTCCCTAAAGTAATGTTCAAGACCTTATTAAATGGTGTCTTAGAGCAAGACAAGGACTTGGTGATGGAAGGTGTAGAAGATTTCAAGACGGTGACGAAACGTGTTCCTACAGACGAGCAAAAGCGCGCTTTAGCGTTTGCGTTAAAGATTTGTAAGCATACGAAATCGAATACGATCATTTTAGCGAATGATGGTCAGTTGTTGGCTTCAGGAGTGGGTCAAACCTCTCGCGTAGATGCTTTAAAACAAGCAATCGATAAAGCAAAGGAATTTGGATTTGACTTAAACGGTGCGGTGATGGCTTCGGATGCGTTCTTCCCATTCCCTGATTGCGTTGAAATTGCTGGAAATGCAGGTATTGTGGCTGTTACGCAACCGGGTGGGTCGATAAAAGATCAAGATTCAATCGATTACTGCGATGCGAATGATTTAGCGATGGTCATGACGGGAATTCGTCACTTCAAACATTAGGATTATTCAGTTAAAAACTTTATTTTTAAGGTTAAGAATCAACACTATTTCCGGGCGATTAAAAAGCTCGTTTTAACACACATTAAATTACATTATGTCAGAAGCACAAGATACATCAGCTCAAGATCGGGCAAATTATGGTGCAGATAATATTCAAGTATTAGAAGGTTTAGAGGCGGTTCGTAAGCGTCCTTCCATGTACATTGGTGATACCGGTTTTAAAGGTCTTCACCATTTGATTTGGGAGGTGGTTGATAACTCGATTGATGAGGCGTTAGCAGGTCATTGCGATATGATCAAAGTGACGATCAACACAGACAATTCCATTTTAGTAGAAGATAATGGTCGTGGTATCCCTACGGGAATGCACACAAAAGAGAAGCGTTCTGCTCTAGAGGTAGTAATGACGGTGCTTCACGCCGGTGGTAAATTCGATAAAGATACCTACAAGGTTTCTGGTGGTTTGCACGGTGTGGGGGTTTCTTGTGTGAATGCCTTATCGACAGATTTAAAAGTAACGGTATATAGCCGTGATGGTAAAATTTACCAACAAGAATATAAAATCGGGGTTCCACAATACCCAGTAAAAGAGGTAGGAACAACAGATCGTACAGGTACATCGGTTTTATTTAAGCCAGATGAGACGATTTTCACGGTTACAGAATACAAATACGAAACAGTAGCGGGTCGTTTACGTGAATTATCTTTCTTGAATGCAGGTATTCGTATTCAATTAACCGATATACGTGAATTAGACGAGAATGGCGTAGCGAAAACGGAAGAATTCTTCTCTGAAGGAGGTCTTCGCGAATTTGTTACTTTCTTGGATTCAACCCGTGAGCCATTGCTTTCTGAACCTATCTACATGGAAGGTGATAAGAATGGCGTACCCGTTCAAGTAGCGATGATGTACAACACATCCTACACGGAGAACGTGGTTTCGTATGTCAATAACATCAACACGATTGAAGGTGGTACGCACGTAGCGGGTTTCCGTGGTGCATTGACTCGTACGTTGAAAAACTACGCAGATAAGTCAGGTGCCTTAGATAAATTGAAGATTGATATCGCGGGGGATGACTTCCGTGAGGGATTGACTGCGGTTATCTCGGTGAAAGTGGCGGAGCCTCAGTTTGAGGGCCAAACAAAAACCAAATTAGGTAACGGTGAGGTGTCTGGTGCCGTTTCTGCAGCGATGTCTGATATGCTAGAGTCTTGGTTAGAAGAGCACCCGAAAGAGGCTCGTCAAATTGTTGCCAAAGTAATCTTAGCTGCACAAGCGCGTCACGCTGCTCGTAAGGCGCGTGAAATGGTTCAACGTAAGACGGTTTTAGGTTCGAACTCGTTACCAGGTAAATTAGCCGATTGCTCGGATTCAGATCCAGAAACGTGTGAGATCTACTTGGTCGAAGGGGACTCAGCGGGTGGTACGGCAAAGCAAGGCCGTAACCGTGCATTCCAAGCGATCTTGCCTTTGCGTGGTAAGATTTTGAACGTAGAGAAAGCGCAAGAATACCGTATCTACGAAAACGAAGAGATTAAGAATATGATTACGGCGCTGGGCGTTTCTTTCGGAAAAGATGGAGATGAGCGTGCGTTGAATATGGATAAATTGCGTTACCACAAGGTGATCATCATGACCGATGCGGACGTTGACGGTAGTCACATTCGTACCTTGATTTTAACGTTCTTCTTCCGTTACATGCGTGAATTAGTAGATCGCGGCTGTATTTACATCGCACAGCCACCGTTGTACCAAGTGAAAAAGGGACAACAAGTGCGTTACGTTTGGACAGAAGACCAACGGACCCAAGCGATTCAAGAATTAGCGGGTGGCGGAAAAGAAGACAACGTAGGCGTACAACGGTATAAGGGTCTTGGAGAGATGAACGCGGAGCAATTGTGGGAAACGACGATGAACCCAGAGTCTCGTACCTTGAAGCAAGTGACGGTTGAATCTGCAATCGAAGCTGATTTATTGTTCTCTATGTTAATGGGAGATGAAGTAGCGCCACGTCGTGACTTCATTGAGAAGAATGCTAAATATGCTAAAGTAGACGTTTAGAATGAATTTTGATTTTAAGTCGTATCATTTGCGTGGAATTCACGCAGAGACGTTGGAGGAAAAGCAAAAGATCAATCAGGAATTGAAAGACTTTTACAATTCCTTAACAGAACAGGACAAACGCTTGTTTAATTTAGAACTTCAGAAATTCTTGGCCACAGAAATGGGGCGTTTGGGTTCTGATTACCAAGCGATCAAAAATCAAGTTCCTACAGAATAATATGAGTGAATTAGATAAAATACTGAAACACGAAGAGTCAAAAGATTCCCTTGCCGGGAATCTTTTGTCATTACTTACGCCTACGAATTGGAAGATTAATCTGATGGCTCCACGTGAGCAAAATCGGAAGGTAGATAAGTCGACCCAAAAGTCGAACGATACTATTGCGAAATCAAAATTCATCTCCCGAGATTTGTCGTGGTTGAAGTTTGACGAGCGGGTTTTGGACCAGGCGCGTGATACGTCTAAGTCACTTTTTGATCGCTTGAAATTCTTAGCGATTACGGCCTCTAATTTGGATGAGTTCTTTACCATCCGAATGGGCTCTTTATATAATTACATTGATTTAGGGAAAGAAAGAACGGATTATTGTGGATTGCGTGAGGTGCCTTTTAAGCAGGCCATCATTAATGACGCGCAAGAATTTACCCAGGAAAAGCACCGTCTTTTCATGGAGGAAATCTTGCCTTTATTTCCGGAAAATGGGCTTTTATTAGCTTGTTTAGATGATTTAGACGAAGATGAAAAGGAAGAGGTTGCGACCTATTTCCAGCGGACGATTTACCCGATGCTGACACCGATGGTGTTTGATCACACGCACACGTTCCCTAGTTTGTTAGCGAAAACCTTGATTTTTGGGGTAGTGACGGTGGGGCTTTCAGATAAAAAAAAGACGCGAAACGAAAAGGAACAAAAGATTTCCTTTGTGCAGATTCCGTTGAATTTGAAGCGTTTTTACGTGATTGAACGGGAGGATAAAGTGCTGTTTGTCCCGATTGAAGAAATTATCCGACATCATTTACAAGTCTTGTACCGCAATGTGGAAATTGAATCGACGACTTTGTTCCGCATCACGCGTAATGGGGATTTCGATTTAGTGGAACACGAGGATTCGGATACGGATTTTGTGGATGAGGTGAAGAAGAAGATTAAGGACCGTCGTTTGGGTCGTGTGACGCGTGTAGAGGTGGAGAAATTCCATTCAGACTTCTTGTTAACCGAGATGTTAAAACGTTGGAATCTAGATCGTTCGGATATTTTTGTGAAGAATTCTATTTTGGATTTTACGTCTTTTTGGCAAATATTAAAGCATGCAGAATTTAAGACGCAAATGGCTGTTAATCCGGCTGTGGTTCCGGCTTTAGGCCTGAAATCGGTGGTGATTGATGATATTTTTGATACCATTAAACGCGGTGATATTTTATTACACCATCCGTACAATAATTTCGAACCTGTTATTCAATTATTAGAACAAGCGGCGGATGATCCCAAAGTATTAGCGATTAAGATCACCTTGTACCGTATTTCTAAAAACTCCCGTATTTCGAGTGCATTGTTGCGTGCGGCGGAGCAAGGAAAACACGTTTCGGTCTTGTTTGAGGTGAAAGCGCGTTTCGATGAGGAGAACAATATCAAGGAGGCGACGAAACTGCAGAAAGCGGGTTGCTTCGTGATTTACGGAATTCCGGGATTGAAAACGCATACGAAGTTGTTGCAAGTCATTCGCAATGAAGGTAATCATGTGGTGAGTTATGCCCACCTTTCGTCCGGAAATTACAATGAGGATACGGCTAAATTATACACAGATATTGGCCTTTTAACAACAGATACCAGGATTACACAAGATATCTCCGAGTTCTTCAATGTAATTACAGGCCACTCGATGCCTACGCATTACGAGCATTTGATAACGGCGCCACGCGATATGCGGAATCGTTTGATTGAGATGATTGAAATTGAGGTGAAAAATCACAAAGAAGGTTTGCCAGCGGGTATTTGCTGGAAGATTAATTCTTTACAGGATTTGAAGACGATGGAAGCGCTGTATAAGGCTTCACAAGCGGGTTTACCCGTGCTATTGATTGTTCGTGGTATCTGCTGTATTCGTCCACAGCGGAAAGGTTTATCGGATAACATCTTTATTAAATCCATTGTAGGGGAATATTTAGAACATACGCGTCTCTATTATTTCCACAACGCAGGCGACCCTAAAATTTATGGAGGTAGCGCGGATGTGATGGTTCGAAGCTTTGATCGACGTATAGAATCCTTATTTGAATTAGTGAATACACGCGCCAAGAATCTGGCTATTACCATCTTAGATTGGAATCTGCGGGATACGAAAAATTCGTACGAGATGCAGGAGAATGGGACGTATTGGAAAATTGAGAGTGAAGACCCGTTTGACATCCACACGAAATTTTACGAAATCAAAGACGAGGATTTGGTTGCCGAACTAGCTTTTGATAAATTTACCGTTAGCCTGGAAACGAAACTAGAAACAAAATAGGCGAATTACACCAACAAACAACACATGGAAAGATTTACAGGATTGCTCGGTATCGTATTGATTTTGGGCGTATCATTTTTGATGTCGAATAACCGAAAAGCGATCAATTACCGGACGGTAGGCGTAGGTCTTTTAATGCAAGTGTTGTTAGCGGTGTTTATTTTAAAGACGGAGACTGGTCAAAACCTCTTCCAGTGGTTAGGCGATTCCATCAATACTTTGTTAGGTCAAGCGGATAAAGGCGCACAATTCGTGTTTGGTTCGTTAGTGAATCGCGACTTGATGATAAAGGCCTTTGGACCAGGTAATGATTATATTTTCTTCTTTAAGGTAGTTCCTACGATTATTTTTGTGGCTGTTTTAGTGAATATGTTCTACCACTTAGGTATACTTCAACGCGTGGTTTCCTTTATCGGGAAAGGTGTACATTGGTTAATGGGCGTGAGCGGGGCAGAGGCGCTTTCGAATGTGGCATCCACTTTCGTAGGGCAGGTAGAAGCTCAAATCATGATCAAGCCTTATTTGAAAAACATGACGAATTCGGAGCTTATGGCTTCGATGACGGGTTCATTTGCTTGCATTGCGGGTGGTGTGATGGCCGTTTATATCTCCCTAGGAGTTCCAGCAGCGTATTTATTAGCGGCAAGTTTAATGGCGGCACCGGGTGCGCTTGTGATTTCTAAAATCATGTTCCCTGAAACCGAGAAGTCAGAGACGGAGGGCGAAGTGAAATTAGAATTGTCTAAGACACACGCTAATTTAGTCGATGCGATCGCGGCAGGTGCGAGTGAGGGTTTGAAAGTGGGGATGAATGTGATCGCGATGTTGATCGGGTTTATTGCTTTGATCGCCTTAGTGGATTTAGGATTAGGACACATCGGTGCTTGGATTAACTATCCGGAATTATCGATGAACACGATTTTAGGAAAGGTATTCTCCGTATTCGCTTTTGCCATGGGCGTTCCCGCGCAGGATATTGAAGTGGCAGGTGCCTTGATGGGTAAGAAAATGGTGGTGAACGAATTCGTCGCTTATTTAGATATGGTGCATTTGAAAGCGACGTTAGATCCGAAAACAATTGCGATTACGAGCTTTGCACTATGTGGTTTTGCGAACTTTTCATCGGTAGCTATCCAAATCGGTGGTATCGGAGAACTAGCTCCATCTCGTCGTTCCGATTTAGCGAAATTAGGCTTTAAAGCCTTGATTGCAGGAACTTTGGCCTCTTATTTATCAGCAACGCTAGCCGGTTTATTATTGTAATATGCGCATTGATCCCGAAACCGTCGAGCGAATAAAGCAAACGGCTGCGGTAGCAGACGTGATTGGGGATTATGTAACGATTAAGAAGAAAGGCGCGAACTATTGGGCTTGCTGTCCTTTTCACGGTGAAAAGACACCGTCTTTTTCTATTTCCCCAGCGAAGGGAATCTACAAATGTTTTGGTTGCGGTAAAGCCGGTGATTCCGTGCGTTTCATTATGGATATGGAAGGCCTGGGTTACGGAGAGGCCTTACGTCATTTGGCCAAAAAATACGGCATCGACATCCAAGAAGAGGAAATGACCGACGACCAGCTGGTTCGTCAGAATGAGCGCGAAAGTCTTTTAATCATCCTCGAATACGCGAAAGAATACTTCAAAAAACAATTGTACGATACAGACGAAGGTAAATCCATCGCCTTGCCTTATTTCAAGGAACGTGGTTTCTCTGACGCTACTCTCCAATCATTCGATTTAGGCTATAGCCCTGAAGCTTGGGATGCTTTCTTAAAAGCTGCCCTAAAACAGGGTTTTTCTCAGGAAATCATTGAAAAAGCGGGTTTAGTCACCCAAAAGAATGACGACGGAAAGGTCTACGATCGCTTCCGTAACCGCGTTATCTTCCCGATTCACAATGTGTCGGGTAAGATTATTGCTTTTGGTGCGCGTATTCTGAGAAACGATGCAAAGAATCAGGCAAAATACCTGAACTCACCGGAGACGGAAGTCTACCACAAGTCAGCCACTTTATACGGTATCTCACAAGCAAAGAATGAGATCCGGGCAAAAGATGTTTGCTATTTAGTAGAAGGCTATACCGACGTTATTTCTCTTCACCAAGCCGGGATTAAAAATGTCGTAGCATCGTCGGGAACTTCTTTGACCATCGAGCAAATTAAATTGATTGGTCGATTCACCCAGCACGTGACAGTTTTATACGATGGGGACTCTGCGGGTATCAAGGCTGCCTTGCGTGGAATGGATTTGATTTTGGAAGAAGGTTTGCAAGTGAATTTAGTCGTATTCCCGGAAGGGAATGACCCGGATTCCTTTGTACGCAAGATCGGTTCAGATGCCTTTATTGACTACATCAAGAAGGAAGCGAAGGATGTGATTTCATTCCAAGCGAATCTGTTCAAAGACGAAGCGGGCGACGACCCTTTTAAGAAGGCTGAGATGATTAAGGAAATGGTGCAATCCATTTCAAAGATACCAGATGCGATTCAACGCAGTCTTTTCCTTCAAAAGACGGCGACGATGATGCGGATGGATGAGGACGTCCTTTTAGCAGAATTGAATAAGATTCAGCTGAAAAAGATGAAGGGCGCGAGCCAAGATCCTCAGCAAATTTCCGCACAGCAATTTGCGGAAGTTCGTCAATTGATTGAGCCCACTTTTGCGGATGATGACGAGCCAGTACAGGTTCAGAATTTAGCCTATTACCAAGAATTAGAATGTGTCCGTTTATTGATTAATTATGGACATTTGGAGATTAATCCAGAAAAAGCTCCGGGTTTAACGCTAGTACATTATTTGATTGAGGAATTAGAAGGTACGGTTTTCCAAACGCCCTTGTTTATTCGCGTACTCGATTTGTGTAAGCTGGAATTTGCCGCGCAGCGTGCTCCCAAGCCGGATTTCTTCTTGCACCATACGGACGAAGAGATTCAATCTTTCTCGATTAATATCTCGTCTGAAAAGCATGCTTTGTCTTCTGAATGGAAAGACAAGCATGAGATTCGGGTGAATACGGATGAAGAATTGCTGGAGGATTTAGCCTATAAGAATGTGTTGCGTTTGAGAAAAGTGTACAATGACCAACATTTGCAGGAGATTTTAAGCAAATTGGATTCGTTGAAAGCAGATGCGGCGGAAATGGACGAGGTTTTGCTTGAATTCATCCGGTTGAAGGAGATTCAGAAAAATATTTCCAAAGAATTGGGCACCGTTATCGAAAAATAGCCTATTTTTGCTTTTAAATGAAGAAAATACTTGCCATAATGCTATTATCTGTGCTGCTTTACCAAGCAGGAGGATTTGCGTTGCAGTATTTATCAGAAGGCAATACCGTAGCCATTGATCCAGAAACGGAAGAAACGGTAGTCGTTAAAATTCCCATTAACTTACCTTATCAAACGGATTGGGTTTCTTCGGAAGAAGTAGAGGGTTCTGTTCGCCAAGGCGATGAATTCTACGAAATGAAAGAACGAAGGGTGGAAAATGACACCTTGGTAACGGTGATGGTCAAAGACCGAAACGCCCGTGAAAACTTCTTTGATTTAGCGGAGCAGGTAAATGAACACCTGACAGATGAACCTGGTTCTACTCCCTCTAAAACGAAATTAATCAATACCCTTGTGAAAGAATATTGTGCTCAGTCTTCAGGCTGGGTATTCTATATTATCGAATGGCCTGTTTCGATGGAGGCACCCATTCATGCTATTTTATCCACGAAAGACATCTCGTCTGATTTTTTCTCGCCGCCCCGGCAAGCTTAATTTTTCTTTGATTCTCTTTTGCCTAGGACAAGTCTGTCCTGGGACATCGTGTATTAGTTTAAAAATTAAGTAAAATGAAAAATATTTTAGTAGTACTCCTTTGTGTAGGAGTAATTACGTCTAGTTCTTTCGGTCAAGGTTGTGTAGCGGTTCGTCATATGAGCTGCTCGGTGGGTACAGGTGCAAACTCGAATTCGATGATGCACCCAGGCCAATGGCAAGTTTCTTTAGGTTTTAGAAGCCTTCATTCTTATAAACACTACGTAGGAGCAGATTACCAGCCAGCGCGTGAAGCGGCAGGTACAAACGTAATCAATGATCAGCAAGGTTTTGATTTAGGGATTACCTATTCAGTAACAGATCGCCTTTCATTGGCTTTTAACTTGCCTTTGAGTTTTAATTATAGAAGTTCGATGTACGAGCATTATGGCAATGCCGTTTCAGGAAATCCAGCGCAGAAACGCTTTGGAACCGTTGCGAACGGAATTGGCGATGCACGTATTACGGCTTCTTATTGGATATTAGATCCTTTGAAACACATGAAAGGTAATTTTTCGCTTGGCCTAGGTATTAAATTACCTACCGGAGATTGGAATGTACAAGATCAATTTCATAGAAGAGCGACGGACGGGTCAGATTATACCGTGACCAAAGCAGTCGATCAATCGATTCAATTAGGTGATGGTGGTGTAGGTATTAACTTGGAGATTCAAGGATACCAGCAATTATTTAACCGCACTTCTTTGTATTACAATGGATTCTATATGTCGAATCCTAAGAATGTAAATAGTGCCTCTAACGTTGCGCCAGACAAAGCGGTGACGGATGAAATGGTGCACTATATGTCGGTGTCAGATCAATATGCAGGTCGATTAGGTTTGAACTATGCTTTGGCTCCCAAAGCAGGTATCGGAGCAACCCTAGGTGCACGTATTGAAGGTGTTCCAGCCTATGATTTAATTGGTGATTCGGATGGTTTTCGTCGTCCAGGCTTTATTTTTTCAATTGAACCTGGCCTAAGCTATTCGACGGTGAACAACACCTTATTTGTTTCTTTGCCTATCGCAACACAACGTAATCGCATTAAAAGTGCGAATGATTGGGCGACTGGAAAACACGGAGATGCGGCATTTGCTGACTATTTTATCTCCGCAACGGTGACGCATCGTTTTTAATCAATTAAAGATGAAAAAGATTTTTATACTACTATTCTGTTTGCTAGGTTTCATTGAATTAAAGGCTCAAATGCCTCATGACGGAATCTATATGAACAAAAAATTAGCTTGTGGTGCCTTGATCTATGGAAATAGCTCTTGGACGAATTATTGGGAAAATGGATTGAAACGGGATAATCCTAATTTAGGTCGTTTGACTACCCAATCCGCGACAGCCATGGTGGCATATGGAATTACTAGGGACATCAATGTGATGGCTATGATTCCCTATGTGAAGACGGATGCAAGTCAAGGAAATTTGATGGGACAGCAGGGTTTGCAGGATGTCTCGGTATTTGTAAAAACAAAAACGAAGGCTTTTCATGGCGTAACGGCGCACGGAGTGGTGGGTTTTAGTGTTCCCGTGACAAACTATGTGCCAGATTTTATGCCGATGTCGATAGGGCTAGGGACTAAATCACTACTGGTTCGTGGGATGCTAACCTACGCCTTACCCTCGCATTTGTATTTAAATAGCTCTATTGCCTACCAGGCGCGGAGCAAAGTGACGGTTGATCGCGATGCGTACTTAGGAGCCTCTACCTTATACCAGTCTAATCAGGTATCCGTTCCGGATGCCTTTGATGCTGCCATTCGTTTGGGCTATCTGAAAAAAGATAACCAGCTTGAAATTTTTGCGGAGCACTTTTCATGTACGAAAGGGGATGACATTCGCCGCAATGACATGCCTTTCTTAACGAATGACATGACGATGACGACGGTAGGGATTTATGGAAAATACCAGCCGAAGAAGATCGGTGTTAACGCAAAAATCGCGTATGTGGTGGATGGTCAGAATGTAGGCCAAAGTACTAGCATTTCGGTAGGAGTGTTGTATCAATTTAAAATCAAGTAAGATGAAATATATTTTTAGTTTATTGATAATTATAAGCTTGTGGTCCTGCGACAAATCAGTTTCAGAAACCGTGATTGAGCCTTATGCGCCGGCTAAAGTCGATGAAACGGCCGGTAGCTGGAAAACATTTATATTAACTAATTCTACTGAAGTGATTGTGCCGGCCTTAAACTCAGATGCGGAGTATAAAAAGGAAGTGGATTCGTTAAAATCGATGGTGTTGACTGCGGATCAAAAAGCGGCCGTTCAGTATTGGGGAGCCGGTGCTGTTTTGCGTTGGAATGAAATTGCACGGGAATTAGCTGCAAGGTATAATATTCCTCCTGCAGCGAACGCTGCGGGTGTTTATCCGGTGCCGAATGCGGCAGACCCTTTGGCAGACCCTAAATTCCCTTTTGCAAATCCACCCTATACGGCAAGAGCATTAGCCTACCTAAGTGTAGCACAATACGATGCCTTAGTGAGCGCCTGGAAATATAAATACCAATATAATCGCCCGGCGCCTTACGTGTTAGATAATTCGATAAAACCCTTATTACCTACGTCCACTTTACCTTCTTATCCATCCGAAGACGCGGTGGTCGCACAAGCGAGCTATGTGATTTTGTTGGCGATGTTCCCGGGGGAAGGACCTTTTTTAGCGGCTAAATTAGCGGAAGCGAAGAATGTGCCGGTTTGGGCGAAGATCAATGTAGCATCTGACGTGACCGCGGGAGCAAATTTAGGAGCTGCGGTAGCTGCAAAGGTGATGGCGCGGGCAAAAACGGATGGAATGAGTACGTCGAATAACCAGGCGATTGTTCCTGATTTGATTGCACATGCGAAATCGATTGGCTTATCAATCCTTTGGGCTAGTCAAGAAAGCCCTGTTCGTCCACCTATGTTGCCTAATTACGGTGCGGTGAAGACCTGGAATTTTGACCTGGCTACACTAGAGTCAATTCGCCCAGTGATGCCTTATTTGCCTGGATCGGAGGCATTTAATAAAGATTTGGCAGAATTACAGACGATTAATAAAAGCCAAACGCGGGAGCAAGCCGCCATTGCTAATTATTGGGCTGACGGTCCGGGTTCGTATACGCCACCGGGACATTGGCATCGCTACGCCTGTGAGGCAGGGGTAGATGCCAAATATTCCGAAGTTCGCATGGCTCGCATGTTAGCCTATGTAGGAACGGCATTGATGGATGCGGGAATTGCGTGTTGGGAAACGAAATATTTCTATTATAGTCCTCGTCCTCAGCAATTTGGCTTGAAAACCTCTGTTGGTTTACCTAATTTCCCTAGCTACACTTCAGGTCATTCGACCTTCTCTTATGCAGCTGCAAGTGTATTAGCTGGATTTTTTCCTGACCGGGCAAATACTTTTATGGCGAATGCGCAACAAGCATCTGATTCACGGGTGTATGGATTGATTCACTTCCGAGTGGATTGTACGATGGGTGGAAAACACGGAAAGGCGATAGGCGATTTCGCTGTGCAACGAGCGAAAACGGATGGGGCTAATTAAACTAAATGTAGGATGGTAACAATTAGCAAAACACGTCTCGAAGCCCTTGTTACGGCAGCTTGGTTGAACCGCGCGATGATCGCATTGGTGTATATTTGGTTTGGATTTTTAAAGGTTTTGGGCACTTCTCCGGCAGAAGGAATTGTGTCTAAGCTTTTTAATATCACGTTAGAGCCCTTCATGGACATTCAGACGTTTCTGTTGATTTTAGGAATAGGGGAGTGTACGATTGGAATGTTGTGGTTGTCTCCTCGTTTGACTAAAATCGCTTTTTGGGTGATGCTTGGGCATTTGTTTACGACTTTTTTACCGGTATTGTTTTTGGTAGAAGAAACCTGGCAATCCTTTTTTGCTTTGACGCTGACAGGGCAATACATTATCAAGAATGTGGTGTTGTTATCTGCTGCTTGGTTTATTTATGTCTTTCGAGAGGAAGCGTAAGTGGATAAAAAAGCCCCTGACGTGTCAGGGACTTTTTACTTATAGACCTAAGATCTTTTTGTTGAACTCTTCGTCGGCTCCGGTTCCAGCGAAATCGTCGAAGACTTTTTCGGTTGCTTTGATGATGTGGCTCGCGATGAACGGCGCACCCTCCGTAGCTCCCTGGACAGGATCTTTGATGCAGCATTCCCATTCTAAAACCGCCCATCCGTCATATCCGTATTGGGTTAATTTAGAGAAGATGCTTTTGAAATCTACTTGCCCGTCGCCTAAAGAGCGGAAACGGCCTGCGCGGTTAATCCAAGATTGGTATCCGCCATACACTCCTTGTTTTCCTGTAGGATTGAACTCAGCGTCTTTTACGTGGAACATCTTGATGCGCTCGTGGTAGAAGTCGATGTATTGTTTGTAGTCCAAAGCCTGCAATACAAAGTGCGACGGATCGTACAATAAATTTGCGCGTTTGTGACCTTTAACCTCGTCTAAGAACATTTCGAATGTTACGCCATCGTGCAAATCTTCACCAGGGTGAATCTCGTAGCATAAATCAACGCCACACTCATCGAAGGTATTTAAGATCGGTAACCAACGGCGACCTAATTCTTTGAAACCTTGCTCTACTAAACCAGCTGGACGTTGTGGCCAAGGATAAACCGTGTGCCACATCAAAGCACCAGAGAAAGTAGCGTGTGCATTCAAACCTAAGTTTTGAGATGCCTTCGCCGCATATTTCAATTGTTGGATCGCCCATTCGGTGCGTGCTTTGGGATTTCCTTTCACGGAATCCGGAGCGAATGCATCGAAACCAAGGTCATAAGCTGGGTTAACCGCGACTAATTGACCTTGAAGGTGGGTGGATAATTCGGTGATTTGTAAGCCTTTGGCAGCTAACATTCCAACGATTTCATCGCAATAGGTCTTTGACTCTGCTGCTTTCTGTAAATCAATACAACGTGAATCCCAAGAAGGAATCTGCACCCCTTTGTAACCTAAAGAGGCTACCCAAGTTGTGATACTATCTAAGGAATTAAATGGGGCTTCATCGCCCATAAATTGTGCCAAAAAGATCGCTGGCCCTTGAATCGTTTTCATATGTTCTGATGGTTTAGATTTTCACCCATTGTTGAGAACGCGTCGAATCTAGGATGCGCTCACAAATTAATAACTCGCGGTATCCGTCTGCAAAAGTTGGGTATTTCGGATTTTCTGGTTGCTTGCCAGCTTCTACTGCGGCGTATACTTCCTTGAATAATTGCTTCGATGTATCAGAGAAACCTTCGTTGTGTCCACCAGGGAAAGTCATTAAGGCACTTGCTTCAGGGTAGGCCAAAGAAGGATCACGCATCAACACCTGATTCGCTTGATCTCTATTACCGATCCACATTTCGTTAGGCGACTCCGAGTTAAACGCGAATGTCTTGTTCGAACCAGAAATTTCTAATTTCAATTGGTTCTTGCGACCCGCTGAAACTTGAGAAACAGTTACACAACCGCGGTTTCCATTGTCAAAACGTAATAAAACGTTCGCATGGTCTTCCGTATTGATGTGTACATCTGCATAGTCTTCTGGTTGTAACATTTTGCCTGAATAGGTCTCCACTGGCTTCAAAGGCTTCTTGCGCACTTTGTGTACCGTGTTGAAATCAGCCATTACTTCGACTGTTTTCAAGCCTGTGATGTATTCGATGACGTCTAATAAGTGAGAACCGATATCGGCGATAGCGCGTGAATCACCAGATTTGTCCGGCTCTAAACGCCAGTTATAATCCGTGTTATAGAATAACCAATCTTGTAGATAGCTACCCATGATCGAATAGATTTCACCTAAATCGCCTTTCTCACGCATCGTCTTCATTTGACGCACTAAAGGATAGTAGCGAAGGTTGAAGTGTACCGCATTCACTAAGCCTGTTTTAGCCGCTAATTCGACTAATTCCTCTGCTTCGTGTAGGTCTTTTGCCAAAGGTTTCTCACACACCACGTGTTTACCCGCTAATAAAGCCGCTTTCGATTGTGAATAATGTAAGAAGTTCGGTGTACAAATGTGCACACATTGGATGTCTTCTTGTTTCAAAAGATCCTCAAACGTATACCAACGGCCAATGCCTAATTGCTTTGCTTTCGCTTCGGCTAATTCGATGGTCACTTCGCAAAGCGCAGCTACATCAATGTTAGGTAGACGGCGTAATGCCTCGATATGTGCGGGTCCGATAAAACCGGTTCCTACGATTCCAACTTTGATTTTCGTCATGGTTATATTATAGTTCAAATTTTGTCCACTTGTTGGTATTGTCTTGGGATGATCTCACCACATTTTCGATGAAAGCCATTCCCATAATACCTTCGTCGATTCCTGGGAAATCGTACAAAGGATCCTGCGCTTTTCCTTCCCATCTCGCTCTTAAGGCAAAAGCAAAATTTCGGTAGATGTTCGCAAAGGTCTCCACATAACCTTCTGGGTGACCCGCAGGCTGACGTGTATGCGCATTAGCGGCAGGAGATAGCTGGCCTACGGCCGTACGAATGATCCGCGCTCCTTCGTCGCGCGTCCTAAATACCATCGTATTTGGCTCCATTTGGTGCCACGTAATCCCCGCCTTACTTCCATAGATACGGAAGTTGAAGTCGTTCTCTTCACCGTTGCAGATTTGCGAGCAATGTAAAATACCTTTGGCCCCATTATCATAATGGATCAAGATATTGCCATCGTCATCTAATAGACGGCCCTCTACGAAGATCGTCAGATCCGCGCAAAGCTCTTTAATATGTAATCCGGTGATATATTCGATCAAATTCTCGCAGTGCGTTCCAATATCACCGATGGCACCTGCGGCACCACAACGGGCTGGATCGGTTCTCCAAGCGGCTTGTTTTTGGCCTGTAGCCTCTACTAAGTCGATTAACCAACCCTGTGGATATTCTACGATGATCTTGCGAATCTCACCCAGCTGACCGCTGTCCACTAAATGTTTCGCCTCTTTCACCATCGGATAGGCCGTGTAGTTATGGGTCAAAGCAAAAATCAAGCCTGATTTCTCAATGATTTTCTTCAATTCTTTTGCTTCCGCTAGATTCAAAGTCGCTGGCTTATCGCAAACAACATGGAATCCATTTTCGAGCGCCATTTTAGCGGCAGGGAAGTGCACGTGATTAGGCGTTACGATGGAAACGAAGTCCATGCGCTCGCCTTCTGGCAATTCTTTTTCCTTTAAAATCATCTCCTCATACGAACCGTAAACGCGGTTTTCTGGAAGGTAAAGGGCTTCGCCAGTGGCTTTTGATTTTTCTGCGCTGGAACTAAATGCGCCGCAAACTAATTCGATTTCTCCGTCTAATTGGGAACCGCGACGGTGAACTGCACCGATGAAAGCTTCTTGACTTCCACCAATCATTCCCATTCTGATTTTCCTACTTTGGCGTGATTTTGCCTGTGTAGCAGAACCTCCTTGAATCATAATTTTAATAGATTTAGATATGTTACAAAAATAGAGCAAAATTTGGTTTTCTAGCCTCTAAATCGCTCTTTTTTTGGAATAATTGTAAAAATAATTGCCTCCTGATGCCATTATCCGAAAAACTTTTTGTTTTTTTGTTACGATTTTTCCAATGAAGAATTTAATTTTTTTAAGAATAACCAATCTAAACTATTTATCTAAACTCAAACAATTATGAATCAAACGGTTAATGCCAATCGATTATTTTTGGCGTCTTGTTTTGCACTCATCACCACTGCTTTTTCATTTAGTATTCGTGCAGGTATTTTATCACAATTAGGCACAGAATTAAGTTTGTCTAACGTTCAATTAGGCCAAATTAGTAGCATGTGGTTCCTTGGCTTCCCAATTTCAATGATTTTAGGCGGTGTTTTTTACACGTCTATCGGGCCAAAATTGATTATGCAAATAGCCTTAGTTGCGCACGCGGCAGGTATTTTATTAACTATTTATGCTGTTGACTATAACACCTTGTTAATTTCTACTCTATTAATTGGATTAGGAAACGGTTGTACAGAAGCAGCATGTAATCCGATGATTGCTGATGCGTATACTGGTAACGAAATGAGCAGTAAATTGAACCGTTTTCACATGTGGTTCCCAGGTGGTATTGTTGTAGGCTCATTGATTTCAAAGTTTATGACGGATGCAGCGATGACTTGGCAAGCACAGGTTTGGGTAATCATCATCCCTACTGTTATTTATGCTGTTTTATTCTTCGGTCAAACATTCCCTAAGCCAAGAACCGATGCAAATTCTCCTTTGGCTAACTTTAAAGCTATGCTAAATCCATTGTATCTATTTATGGCAGCTTGTATGGCATTAACAGCTATTTCTGAATTTGGACCACAACAATGGGTGGGGCCTATTTTGGCAAAAGCGGGGGCTAGTCCAATGTTGATTTTGGCCTTAGTGACTGGTTTAATGGCTGTTGGTCGTTTTTTCGCGGGCTCTATTATTGCTAAGATTAATACGGTGGGCGTGTTGTTAGGATCAGCAGTATTTGCTTTAGCCGGATTGTATTTAATGAGTACGATGTCAGGAGCTACGTTATATTTTGCTGCCTTTATTTATGCTTTGGGTATCTGTTATTTCTGGCCGAATATGCTAGGTTTTGTTGCTGAAAAAATGCCCGAAACTGGTGCACTAGGATTGTCTATTTTGGGAGGAATTGGTATGTTTTCGTCATCTATGTTCCAGCCGATTATAGGCGGTTGGATTGATCAAAATAAAGTGGTTGCAGTTAGCCAAGGCTTGAAAGGTGATGTTGCTGATTTAGCGGCAGGACAATCGACTTTATCTGATATGTTGATTTTTCCATCGATCTTAATCGTGGCTTTTGCAGGTCTTTATTTCTTCGGAAAGAAAGCATCTCACGCTTAGTCTAGAATTTTAGTTAATTTAGGGGGCTCGAAAGGCCCCCTTTTTTATGCGTTACCTGATAATTATTCCCTTCTTGTTCTTTGCTTGTAAGCCTAATTGGCGGATTGATCCGGCCAAAGTCAAGGAGGAATTGCAGGCCCAGGCAGCACAAAACACCGAGCGTAAGGTAAAGGTAGAAACCCGTTTAGGGAACTTTGAGCTTGAATTAGACAATCGGACACCCTTGCATTCGGTGAATTTTATCCGCCTAGTGAAGATGGGTTATTTCACTAATCGCTATTTCTACCGCAATGTGTATGAGATTGGCATACAGGGTGGAGGAGAGTATTTTGATCGTTTGAATTATTTAGTCCCGGCGGAGTATTTGGATGAACTTCGTCCTGTTCGTGGTACCATTGCGATGGCGCGATATGATGAAGGGAATCCACTTCAATCCTCGTCACCCACCGAGTTTTTCATTGTGACAGATTCCGAACAAGCCCGTCGTTTTTATCGGAAATACGTGGTTTTTGGCAAAGTCACCAAAGGAATGGCGGTAGTCGACTCCATCAAAAAGGAGCGTTCATTCGACGAGAAACCGGTTATTCCGGTGAAGTTTTCGATGTCTGTTTTGGACCCCAAATAAGACTTAAAAATAGGGCGATTGCCATCACTAATAGGCAGCCTAAAACGTTTAGCCAAAGAAAGGCCATCCACTCTACTTTCCAAGCATAAATCACAAAGGCTTCGGCAATCAATGCGGCGATAAAGACCTGTGTCCCCGTCGTTCTAGGAAGGTAAAAGGCACATAAGAATATGCCTAAAATGGTACCATAAAACCAAGATCCAAGGATATTTACCACCTCAATCAGGCTTCCCATATTCACCGCAAAAGTCGCGACGACTAAACAAAGCACACCCCAGCCTAAGGTGATGATTTTAGAAATCCACCAATAATGCTGGTTTCCGCGGTCTGGTGCAATAAAGCGTTCATAAATATCGACCATCGAAGTAGAAGTTAAGGACCCAAAAGCCGAGGCCATCGATCCCATCGACGAAAGTAAAATCATGGCAATTAAGAAGCCCACAATCCCGATGGGTAATTGATTGATGATATAGTGCAAGAAAATGTAATTCGTGTCTTGGGCTTCCGTTTCTGGTTTTGCTGTTTTCAAAAGTGCCACCGCTTTTTCCTGCGTGGCCACCGCCTGCTTATTTAAGTCATTCAAACGCGCATAATCTTTCTGTAAAATGGCCGATTTCTTAGCCTCGAAAATCGCCCCTTTCTCCTGATCGATGGCCTGATGGCCGGGCAATGAAGCCCAAACCGCCTCCGTACTCTTGTTAAAAAACGTAGGTGGGGCATTGAATTGGTAATAGGTGAATACTAAAATACCCACTAACAAGATGAAGAACTGCATCGGAATCTTGAGGAAACCGTTCATTAAAAGGCCTTTTTTGATCTCACCTGCAGAAACACCAGAAAGATAACGGCCTACCTGACTTTGGTCCGTACCGAAATACGATAACTGTAAAAAGAAGCCACCAATGATCCCAGACCAAATATTGTAACGGTTATTCAAATCAAATTTCCAATCAATCAGATTCACTTTGCCCATCTTGCCCGCAATCTGCAAGGATTCTTTTACGCCTACTCCGCCTGGTAGCTGAGAAACTACATAAAATCCGACGAATACCATCCCCACTAAAACGACAGCCATTTGCAACATTTGGGTGTAGGAAATGGCTTTAGATCCACCCAGCATACAATAAGTAGTGACGATGGCCGCAGTTACGCCATTGGTCCAGGTTAAATCCCAGCCTAATAAAGTAGAAAGGATAATGGAAGGGGCAGCGATGGTTACACCCGTAGACAAGGCACGCGGAATTAAGAAGAGGAGGGAGGTGAGTACCCGGGTTTTGGCATCAAAACGCGATTCTAAAAACTCGTAGGCGGTGTATACTTTAAGCGAAAAATAATGCGGAATGAAGGTCACCGACAGGATAATCATGGCGATAGGTAAACCCAAATAGAACTGCACGAAACGCATTCCATCGTGATATGCCTGGCCTGGAACGGATAAAAAAGTGATCGCCGAAGCCTGCGTGGCCATCACGGAAAGTAAAATGTGGTACCAAGGAAGTTCCCGATCGGCTAACAGAAAACCCTGTAAGGAATGCTTTGTTTGCTTTCCTTTCCAGCTGCCATACGCCACAATTCCACCAATCGTAGCTAATAAAACGATCCAATCGAGTGCTTGCATAGCTACTTAAAGGTTTCAGTTAAATAAATGAATGTCGCAATAACTCCTATTAGGAAAGCCATTAAAGCGACATACCAGCGACTGAATTTCATAACAGGTTGATTTTAGCCCAAAGTTAATCCAATATTTATATTTAAAAGCTTTTGAATTTTTAAAATTGCTGACTACCTTTGCACTCCAAATTCGCGGGTGTGGTGGAATTGGTAGACATACCAGACTTAGGATCTGGCGCCGCGAGGCATGGGGGTTCGAGTCCCTTCACCCGTACCAATGGCAAGCCCTCAACACCAAAAAGGTTTTGAGGGTTTTATTTTAAAGGCTAATTATAAATAAGAACAAATGAACATTTCACTTAACAAGGCAGGAGATTTAGAAGGTCGTTTGACTGTAGTGGTATCTCCAGCAGATTACGCGGAAAAAGTAGAGGCAAAATTGAAAGATTATCGCAAGAAAGCATCCATCAAAGGATTCCGTCCAGGTATGGTTCCAGCGGCGCTTGTGAAGAAATTATACGGTCAATCTGCTCTAGTAGACGAAATCAACCACATGTTAGGCCATGAAGTTTCTGATTATATCAAAGAAAATAAATTGAACCTAGTAGGTGAGCCTTTGCCAGCTGTAGAAGAGGCAGATGCGATCGACTGGGAAAAAGATACGGAATTTACATTTCACTATGATTTAGGTTTCCACGGAGATTTTACGGTGGATTTGGCCAAAATCAAAGCTATCAACTCCTACGAAATCAAAGCTGACAAGAAAGAAATCGAAGAAACGATTGAAAACTTGAAGAAGCAATTTGGCGATCAAACACATCCAGATTCAGTAGAAGGCCGTGATTTAGTTTTCGGAACCTTCACTCAAGGGGAATGGGTAGAGAAATCTGCGATCCCAATGCACGCCATTAATGATAAATCGAAGAAGGTTTTCATCGGTGCTAAAAAAGACGATACGTTGAAGTTTGCGATTGATAAAGTTTTCGTAGATGCGAAGGCATTAGCTTTAGCAACTGGAAAGAAAGAAGACGAGGTAGCTGACTTAACAGGTGAAGTTTCGTTCGTAGTGGAAGATATCACGCGTCAAGTTCCTTCGGAATTAAACGTAGCCTTTTTTGACAAAGTGTTAGGGGCTGGAAAGGCGACAGATGAGAAATCATTCCGCGAGCAAGTAGAAACAATCGTTACAGAGAACTACAAGCGTGAGGCTGAATACTTATTGCGTATTGACGCGGAGAAAGCTATTTTAGACGCAGTTAAAATTGACTTACCAGAGAAATTCTTACGCACTTGGTTGATCCGTATCAACGAAGGAAAATTCACCCCAGAGCAAATCGATCAAGATTTTGATAATGTGAAGAAAGATATGCGTTGGAACTTGATCAAGAACGATATCGCTGAGAAATTCGACGTAAAAGTGGAGTATCCAGAGGTAGTAGAGAAAGCAAAAGATATGGTTCGTGCACAGTTTGGCGGTTATTTATCGTCTAACGAGCCAGGTATCGAAGAAATGATTGAGAAAATCGCGATGGGTTACTTGAGCGATAAGTCGAAGTCAGATAACTTTATGAACTTATACAACCAAGCTTTCGCAGACAAAGTATCTGCTGCGATCGTAGCGAATGTTCCTCATAAAGTGACGAAAATCGACGTAGACAAGTTTAAAGAAATCGCAGCAGCGCTTTAATTTTAACATTGTCCTGCTATTTTTTGGAAGCCCCGCACATAGCGGGGTTTTCTGTGAACAAAGGTTCTTATATTTGTGTTCTAGGTAGTATAAATTCTAAAAAAGTCTAAATTTGATTTTTAAACATTGAAATCTATGTATCCAAAGGAGTTATCATCAGAAGAGTTTCGTAAGTACGCGGTTCACCACAGAGGTTTGAACGGTCTTGCGGTTGATCAATATATGAATAACATCGGCAGTCGCCCGGTGCACCAAATCGAAGATATGACACAATACATCATTGAGGAACGCCCGATGCGTTTTGCTCAAATTGATGTATTCTCTCGTCTGATCATGGACCGTATCATCTTTATGGGTGTTCCGGTGGATGATTATATGGCCAATATCATTGTGGCACAGTTGTTGTTTATGGAGTCTACGGATGCGAAGAAAGACATTGTGATGTACATCAATAGCCCAGGCGGATCTGTTTATGCTGGTTTAGGTATTTACGATACGATGAACTATATCCGTCCAGAAGTGGCGACGGTTTGTACTTCACTTGCTGCTTCGATGGGTGCCGTTTTATTAGCGGGTGGTGCAGCCGGTAAGCGTTCTGCTTTAGAGCACGCACGTGTGATGATTCACCAGCCATCAGGTGGTGCGCAAGGTCAATCACGTGATATCGAAATTACAGCGCGTGAAATCGTGAAAATTCGCCAAGAATTATACGAAATCTTAGCAAAGCACTCAGGTAAATCATTCGAAGATATTGAGCGTGATTCAGATCGCGATTATTGGATGAAAGCGGCTGAGGCGAAGGAATATGGTTTAATTGATGAGATTTTAACGAGAACTGTCTAGTGGCTAGTAAAAAAACGAGTTGTTCTTTCTGCGGTCGTCCTAAAAACGAAGTAGGTTTATTGCTTTCAGGGATTGAGGGCCATATTTGTAATAATTGCTTAACGCAAGGATACGAGGTGGTGAAAGAGGAGATGGGTGTGGCGGCTGCAGCGAAAGCGGGCACAAAGCATTCCTTCGAATTAGTGAAACCAAAGGATTTAAAAGAATACCTGGACGGATATATTATTGGTCAAGAGGAGGCAAAAAAGCATTTATCGGTAGCGGTCTACAACCACTACAAGCGTTTGATGCAGGCTCCTTCGAATGATGACGTGAAGATCGAAAAGTCGAATATTCTGATGGTAGGAGAGACTGGTACGGGGAAAACGTATTTGGCTCGGACTCTAGCCCAAAAATTACAAGTTCCTTTCTGTATCGCCGATGCGACCGTGATTACGGAAGCAGGTTATGTGGGAGAGGACGTTGAAACGATTTTGACGCGTCTTTTGCAAGCTGCCAATTATGACGTGGAGAAAGCCGAATGTGGTATCGTTTTCATTGATGAAATTGATAAAATTGCGCGTAAATCAGATAATCCATCCATCACACGTGATGTTTCGGGTGAAGGAGTTCAGCAAGCGCTATTAAAATTATTAGAAGGATCTATTGTGAACGTACCGCCGCAAGGGGGGCGTAAGCATCCAGACCAAAAAATGATCGCCGTCAATACCGAGAACATCTTATTCATCTGCGGTGGTGCGTTTGATGGCATTGATCGCCACATTGCGAAGCGTTTGAACTCGCGTCCAATCGGTTTCTCTGGCGATGATACCTTCCACGAATCATTCGAGAAGGACCAGATCATGAAGTATGTGACGGCCCAAGATTTAAAATCGTTTGGCTTGATTCCTGAATTATTAGGTCGTCTTCCAGTGGTGACGTATTTGAATCCATTAGATACAACAGCCTTATTGTCGATCTTGACGGAGCCTAAAAATGCGCTTGTGAAGCAATACGAGAAGCTTTTCGAGATGGAAGGGGTTAAATTATCCTTCCAGCCTGATGCGCTCGTGTATATGGTGGAGCAGGCGATGCAGTACAAATTAGGGGCTCGTGGTTTACGTTCCATTATGGAGGCGGTGATGACGGATGCCATGTATGAAATTCCATCTCAGACAGAAATGAAGACTTTTGAGGTGGATTTGGATTATGCGAAATCGAAGTTCGAAAGAACGGTATTCCATCAAATGAAAGTAGTCGCTTAATATGCTAGCTACGCAGCTCGTATTTTTGCACGGTTTTGGAGAAGATGAACGGGTGTGGACAGACTTTTTGCCTTTCCACACCTTTTCATTTCCGGTCATTTGTCCTGCTTATGCGGAATGGACAGATTGCTCCACGCTAGCAGAATATGCGCGAAAAATAGTTTCTTCCTTGCCTCTTGCTGATGATTTTATCCTAGTCGGTCATTCGATGGGTGGCTATATCGCCTTAGAAATAGCGTCTCAATTTCCGGATCGTGTGAAGCAAGTGGTGATGCTACATTCCACTTTTGTGGCAGACACGGAGGAAAAGAAAATCAACCGAGATAGAACAGCTGATTTGCTCGAAAAAAAGGGTACCGCGTTTTTTATCGGGCCCTTCTTGCCTAATTTATTTGCTACCGTATCTCAGGAGCTGATAGCTACTTTAGCAGAAAGGTACCGAAACCTACCCGCAGCCGGCTTAATTGCAGCTACCAAAGCGATGAGGGATCGCGGCGATTTTACGACTTTTGTTCAAACGTCTGATATTCCCTTTCTTTTCATCTTGGGAGAGCAAGATGCCTTGATTTCTCCGGAGTCGATTACTCGTTTGGTAACGAAATCGGTTGTAATTTTGCCAAACGTAGGTCATCAAGGGACCTATGAAGCGCCAGAGGCTGTTGCCGAGGCCATTAATCAATTTGTACATGTCTGATATTATTATCGCCTTAGATGGCTTTTCTTCTTGTGGAAAAAGTACAACAGCCCGTCACGTGGCTGCTGCTCTACAGTATGCTTTCTTAGATACTGGAGCGATGTACCGCGCGGTGGCGCTTTATTTTCACCGTCAACAAGTGAATACAGCAGATTTGCAAGCTGTGAAAGAAGCCTTAGCACATGTGGAGATAACATTTGAATTTAATCCTTCGAAGCAGGCTTCAGATACGATTTTGAATGGAGAGAATGTGGAAGCGGAGATTCGTAAAATGTACATTTCGGATTTAGTGAGCCAAGTGGCGGCTATTCCTGAAGTACGACATGCAATGGTCGCTCAACAGCAAAGGATGGGAGAGAAGAAAGCCATTGTAATGGATGGTCGTGACATAGGGACGGTCGTTTTTCCTCAAGCTGAATTAAAGATATTTATGACGGCTGAGCCGCACATTCGCGCTCAACGCCGCAAATTAGAGCTTTTGCAAAAAGGCGAAGATCTTCCTTTGGAAGAGATTATTGAAAACTTGCGCAAACGGGATGAGATTGATTCTAATCGCAGCGAAGGCCCATTGAAGCGTGCAGCTGATGCCATCGATTTGGATACCTCTTATCGGTCGATGGATGAGCAAGTAGAATTCGTTTTAGATCACGTTCGTCGCGTGCAAGGTGAAAAGCGCTAATCCTTACATCATTGTAGGCCAGGGTTTAGCTGGCACTATTTTAGCACACCATTTTCTGGAGGCTGGAATTTCCTTTGAGATTTGGGATTCCCCTGCCACCCATTTTAATTCCTCTCAAGCAGCCGGTGGAATTTTTAACCCTGTAACGGGCCGAAAATTAGAACAGACTTGGCTTGCGGAGGAATTATTCCCCTATCTATATGATTTTTACCCGCGCTTAGAGGCTTTGTTAGGTACCCGGTTTTTCTTTCCGATGCCGCTTTTTCGTCCTTTTGCCAATGAGGAAATGAAGTACTGGTTAGAGGAGAGAAAAGACCAGATTCACCATGATTATTTGCGTTGGGAGTCGGAGGGTGTGTGGGTGGAACAATCAGGCTGGGTGGATGTGGTAACGCTATTACGTGCTTCTCGTGAATATTTTACATCTAAGGGTTTGCTTATGGAGGCGCAATACATCACCGGTAGTCAGGCAATTTTTTGCGAGGGATTTCACGGGCAGCAAAATCCACTTTGGTCTAAGTTACCATTCTTGCCGGCTAAAGGCGAGTTGATGGAGATTCGCACCGATGAGCCATCGGAGGGGTATATTTTGAATAAAAATGGATTTGTGGTACCTATGGGTTCTCGGCATTTTAAGGTGGGGGCCACCTATGGTTGGAAGGAGTTTACGAATGAGACGACTCCGGAGGGGTTGGAGGAATTGACGAAGAAATTAGCTTTGATGGGTGTAGAGGATTTTGAATTGGTTCAGCAAAAAACGGGTATTAGGCCCGCCACTCAGGATCGAAGGCCTTTTGTGGGATTTCATTCACAGGTGGATGCCGGTATTTTCAATGGATTTGGTTCGAAAGGGGTTTCTTTGATGCCTTATTTTGCCAAACAATGGACCGACGAAATCCTCGGAAAATCCGTAGTTCATCCGGAAGCATCAATTCGTCGATTTTATCATTTATTTTCCGTTTAAATCTGTAAATTTGGTTTTAAAGTCTTTTGACCTAATGCGAAATTTTACCTTTTTTATCGCGGTAGTATTTATCTTGATCTTTGGCAGTATACAGCTCAAAGCACAAGGGTCGCAATGGATTTCAGAAAATCACCGGATACAATACCAAAAATTTGCTTGGAAATACGTAGGCAGCTCTAATTTCGAGGTCTATTATTTAGATAAAAATGAGGCGTTGGCTAAATCTACTTTGGCCTATTTGGAAGCTGATTTTGTGCGTGTAACCGAACTAATTTCCTATTCGCCCGTTCAAAAAATCAAGGTATTCATTTATCCGAATCACGAAACTTGGTTGCAAAGCAATGGAGGAATTTCGCTAGCCAATACGAAAGATGTGGAGGAGGAGAATTTAGCGAAGTTTCGAATTGAAATTGCCTTTAGGGATAATTTAGCGACCTTCAAACAAGCCTTAACTAAGCAGGTGGCGGCTATTTATTTACACGATCTCCTGTATGGCGGGAGTGTGAAGGATGTGCTTCAAAGTTCATTTCTATTAAATGTCTCCGAGTGGTATGTGTTAGGGATGGCAGCCTACATCGCTTCCGGCGATTCCCCTGAAATGCGCCGTTTTACGTACCAAATTATCAGTGAAAACAAGATTCGCAAATTGCCTTTAGCTAAAGGAAAAGAGGCAGAATTACTTGGTCAATCGATCTGGTCCTATATCGTTGCTACATATGGAAAGCAGGCAATTGGAAATATCTTGAATTTGACTCGTATTATTCGCAGTGAACAATCCAGTATTTCCAGCACGATTCGTAAACCCTTTTCGAAATTTTTAAAGGATTGGTTTGACTATTACTTAAATGATGCGAAACAACTCGAAGTGAATTCTCAAAAGGTGTTTTCTACCGATGAATTTACGGCAACAACTACCTCGATGAACTCCTATCGATTGAGTCCTGATGGATTGCATGAAGTATGGGTAAGTGACGATGCAGGTAGATTTAGCATTTATTTACACACCTTGGGTCAACCTAAATCGACTCTGATTATGCAATCGGGGTTAAAAGATGTGAACCGTATTTCGGAGGGAAAAGGACCCTTGTTATCTTGGTATGGCAAGCATTCTTTGGCCATTTTATTTTCTGATCAAGGCTATACTTGGATCAAGCATTTTGCGATAGATAAGGCAGGAAAAGCAAAAGGAGAGGACAAAAAGAAGATTGCGAACTTGTCCTATTTGGATATGGAAATGTCAGCGAATGGGACTAAAATGCTCGTTCGGGTGATGGAAAAGGGTCTGGTGGATGTAGGGATTTATGATTTGAAGCGAAATCGTTTGAACCCAGTCACGATGGATGCCTTCGATGAAACAGAAGCTCATTGGTTGCCTGATAACCGAATTTTGTATTTAACGGATCGGTATATTGATTCTTTGCCGGCTCCTGCGGCTCCTTTTACGTCTGCTTTTGTGTGGAGTCCGGAGGAACCTGAGAATCCCACGCGTTTGTTTTCAACTTCGGGGAAGGTGTTTAATTTTCAATTCCGTTCGGATTCGGTAGCCTATTTTTTACAAGCCCAAAACAATGGAAACCGACTCATTCGCTTCCATTTGCCTGATACAACCTTTCAACAAATGGCCGTTCGTTCCGTGGCCTGGGAGAATTTCGAATTATCCCCTAGTGGAATTTCGAGTAGAGAGCGCATGATTTTGGCCGACAAAATTGGCCGGTATACCTGGTCTAGTGTGGATGAATTGACTAATTCGGCTTGGATCCCGAGCATAGTGGATCCGGTGTTAATCAGTACTGTTGACCCTGTAGTGACGGAGTCTGCCGATGTGGCGAAGAAAACCCGTCGAGCCCGATTAGAACGTCAACAAAGTATTCGACTGAAAAAAGAACCGGGTAAATTGATTGGGCCTTTGGACTATGAAAATTCCTTCGTAATGAATAGTTCGGAAGGACAGTTTAAGTCTGATCCGATTCGTGGTATAGGTTATGCCTATGAAGTAAAAGCGAATGATTTATTGGAAAATCATTTGTTCAAAGCGGGGGCATTTTTAACGGCTAATTTACGCAACACCGATATCTGGGGGGAATACAGTTATTTAGCAAACAAGCTAGATTGGACGTTTCGGTATGACCGCAAGGTACTCGCTCAGGATACGGAATCGGATGCGCAAAAGATTCGTTATAACCGCTTTGCTTTAACCGCGACTTATCCTTTTAATTTATTGAGTCGCTTGTCTGTGACGGGAATGTATTCAACGAATCGTTTATTCTCACAATACGCTTTGACAAATCCAGAGGACTATTCAGGTTATGCGGGGACACAGGTCAATTTTGTAGTGGATAATACAGTGGCCGCAGGGGAAAACTTGCGGACTGGAATGCGATTGAGTTTCTTGGCTGAAGCGCATAAAGATCTCGTGAATACGGGCGATTTTGTTCGTTTAGGTGTCGATGCACGCTATTACAAGAAACTATCGAATTCGTTTTATCTAGCCACTCGCTTTTCTGCTTCCCACCAAATGGGATCTAAAACACAGGCAACGATGCTAGGTGGAATGGAAAATTGGTTATTTAACAAATTAGAAACGCGGACCCAAGATTCTCCTGTCGGCTTAGGGAATTTAGCGCATCGCGATGTCTTTATGAGTCAATTTGTCGCTCCATTGCGCGGTTTCGCTTTAAATAAATTGAGTGGTAATAGCCATTTACTTTTAAATGTAGAGTTGAGAATGCCGGTAAAATCATTGATGTCCATCGAATCATCGTCCCTACTAAATTCCGTTCAACTTGTGGGTTTTACGGACGTGGGAACAGCTTGGTCTGGATCGAGTCCTTTTGCGAAGACGAATGGATTTAATACGAATGTGTACGGCGGAAATACGAATCCTTTCCAGGCCACGGTGACGGATTACCGCAATCCGTTTTTAGTGGGATACGGGTTTGGCGCACGTGCTACTGTTTTCGGGTATTTTGTGAAATTTGACTATGCTTTTGGCCTAGAAAATAAGGAAGTGAAATCGCCTGTAACCTATTTAACACTCGGCTACGATTTTTAGATGAAAAGAAACCTGCTAATTTTCCTTTTATTGTGGTCTTCTTTTTTGTATTCCCAAAGTTTGAGTGTTTCGAATCTCCCCATCGTTCGTTTTAATACGAAAACGCGTGTCATTCAAGATGAGCCTAAAATCCCCGTTCAAATGGAGATTTTTGACAAAGGTCCAGGTCAATTAAATCAAGTGTCAGAAACGCCTACGATTTCCACCATGGCTGGGGTCGAATACCGGGGTTCTACCTCTCAGGCCGATTTTTATTTTCTGCCAGGCTATGTCAAAAAGCCCTATGGTATCGAATTGTGGACAGATTCCACGGGTGTGAAAGCAAAGAAATTGTCCTTGGTTCAAATGCCCGAAGAATCGGATTGGGTTTTGAATGCGTCCTATAATGACCGTTCTTTTATGCGCGATTTTATTGCTCAGAGTTTGGCAGGTCGTATCGGTTTATTGCATAGTAATGCCAAATTCGTGGAGCTTATTATCAACGATGAATACCGGGGAGTGTACGTTTTAATGGAGAAAATTAAGCAAGGGAAAAATCGCGTTCCTATATCGGATCTCTATCCCACCGAAAATGCGGGAGATGATGTGACCGGGGGCTATTTGCTTAAAATAGATAAAACCAGTGGTTCGCCGTCGACCACTTGGAAAAGTAATTATACTTCCGGTATAACGGCTACTCAAAAATGTGAGTTCCAAATCGAATATCCTCAATACGGCATTATCACGCAGCAACAATTGATTTACATCCGGGATTACATCAATAATTGGGAAAAGAAATTGATGACAGAAGATATGAACGATCCGAAGGCAAGCTTTCGCGATTTTATGGACGTTTCGACATTTATAAATTACTTTATTCTGAACGAAGCGACCCGGAATGTGGATGGCTATCGCCTAAGTACCTATTTGTATAAGGACAAAGAGTCGCTAGGGGGAAAGATCAAAATGGGGCCAGCTTGGGATTTTAACATCGCATTCGGGAATTCGGATTATTTGAATGGCTGGAAGACGGATGGCTTTGTGTACAAGGCAATGGAAAATGACGGTGGTAAAAACGATTATTGGCAGGTGCCCTTCTGGTGGAATAAATTGATGCAAGATGCAAGTTTCCGCAAAGCCTTGGCCACCCGTTGGAAAGAGGTTCGTTCTACCTTCTTGAATACGAATTCGATTTATGCGACGATTGATTCGGCGCAAGTGGCCTTGAAGGATCCACTGACGAGGAATTTTCAGAAATTTCCCTTGATGGGGAAGAAGATCTGGCCTAATTATTATGTGGGGGCAACGTTGAATGATGAGGTGAGTTGGCTGAAAAATTGGATTCAAGGACGTTTAGTTTGGTTAGATGCCCAAATGGCGGTATTTGATAGCCCTATTTTAGCCATTCGCGAGGAAAACACATCACCCATCGTCTTTCCCAATCCATCCGCTTCAGGGCTATTTAATTGGAAATTTAGTCTAGACAAGCCTAGCTTAGTGACCTATTCTATCTCTGATGCGATGGGACGAATGATTATGTCCCCTAAAAACGCTAATTTTGGGTCTGGAGAGCAGGTTCAATCCTTGGATTTATCTGCTTTCCCTACTGGCACCTATCTTCTATCCTGGAAAACGGACGAAGGTTCTATTCAGCAAATCAAAATAGTACGCTAATGTCATCCATTCTAGCTCAATTTCAACGTACCCGTTTTGCCGCCTCTTCTCTTGCGATGGCGAGTGGAGATTGGCGCAATAAAGTGTTGGCTAGTTTAGCAGAGCTGATTCGAGAGCATTCTTCGGAAATTATAAGAGAAAATAAACAGGACTTAGATCAAATGGCTATCGATCATCCGATGCGCGATCGCCTTTTGTTGACTCAAGATCGATTAGAAGCCTTAGTGGCTAGCGTGCTGTCTGTGATGCAATTACCAGATCCTGCGGGTCAGGTTTTATCGAAAAAAACGCTTTCCAATGGCTTGGACTTGTCTAAAATTACCGTGCCACTGGGAGTAGTGGGGGTTATTTTCGAATCACGACCTAATGTCACCATCGACGTGGCGGCGCTTTGTATTCGCTCTGGGAATGCGGTGGTATTACGGGGTGGATCGGATGCCTTTCGTACGAATACGATTTTAGTTCATTTGATTCACCAAGCACTCGAAAAGCAGGGATTTTCGACGGACGTGGTCTATTTGATGCCTACGGATCGAGTGCACGTGACGACGCTTTTGAAGGCAGTTAAATACATTGATGTGATTATCCCACGAGGTTCAGAAGCCTTGATTCAACGAGTTCGTCAGGAATCTTTGGTGCCTACGATTGAAACAGGTGCAGGCGTGTGCCATACTTATGTGGCTGCTTCGGCTGATCTTGCGATGGCTGTGAATATTGTGGTGAATGCCAAAGTTTCACGCCCATCTGTCTGTAATTCTTTGGATACCATCCTGTTACAAAAATCGATTGCTGCTGAATTTCTTCGGTTAGTGGCTGCCCCATTGCAAGCCTATTCAGTGAAGATTTATGCCGAGGCTGGTGCTTATGATGTGCTGAAGGAAGTGGGGTATCCCTACTTTGAAAAAGCGGTTGAATCGGATTTTGGTCGTGAATTCTTGGATTTTGCTTGTTCGATTAAAGTAGTAAAAGATATGCCAGAGGCGATCGAACATATTTCTACGTATTCTTCTCGACATTCAGAAGCTATCGTGTCCTCAGTTGCTACGGAGGCAAATTATTTTCTAGCGGCTGTGGATGCAGCGGCCGTTTATTGGAACGCGTCTACCCGTTTTACGGATGGTGGAGAATTTGGATTAGGCGCTGAAATTGGTATTTCTACCCAAAAACTACACGCTCGAGGTCCCTTTGCTTTAGAAAAATTAGTGACAGAAAAATGGATTGGAATAGGTCAAGGCCAAATTCGCTAAAATTCGTGATCTAATCCCATTCGTTGCTTCATTTCGACAAGAATCGGATGCTTTTGGGACAAGAAATCGTATTTATCCGATTGCGTATAAATCATCTTTTTATCCGAGACATCTCCCGCGATCAGATCCAAACTGATATCGATGGCATCGTTCTTCAACTTCTCTCGCAAAGTGCCCAACAACTCTAGTTTCAATGAGTCATTAAACTGCTGCATCTGCACTTCTCCTTCCACTTTCATGTGGATAATAGAATCAATGAGACTAATTTCGCGGTTCATCATCACATATTTGTTGACGAAATTACCTTGTTTGAATCCTTGAGCAATTTGAGTCCACACAAAATGGAGTTCCTCAAAGGTGAATGGCTCCTGTTGAACTTTCCCTTGCGCCAGTACTTCAGCCGCATATTCTGCTTGACTGGCACTGACTACATTCCTGGCACTGCGTAAGCCGTGACCGCTAGGTCTAGGTGTTTCAGCTGAAACTGATACGGCCGTAGCCACCGAAACAGCCGCCTTAGGAGCTTCTGCTGCTACAGTAGGAGCCGCAGGAGATGCTACAGTAGGAGCCGCAGGAGCCGCTTGAACCGGAGCCGCCGCTACCGGTTTAGGCTCAAACTTTTTTCCGGCGCCACCCTCCACCGCAGGTTGAGATGCGGTAGGTTGGTAAACCGACGGCAAATAATTGATTTTTAATAGGGTCAATTCCACGTGTAAACGCGCGTTCTTCGCTGCTTTGTAGTGAATCTCGCATTGGGAGCAAAGGTTCATCGCAGATAATAAGAAGGACGCAGACGTTTTTGCGGACTGCGCTTGAAATTTCGCTCGATTCTCTTCGCTTAATTCCATCAAGGCAAGCGTCTTCGGATCTTTGGCAAATAATAAATTACGGAAATGCTCTGAAAGACCGGCGATAAACTGCTGGCCATCAAAACCTTTGCGCATAATTTCGTCTAATAAAACGAGTGCGTCCGTGTGGTTTTGATTCACGAAGAAATCCGTTAATTGGAAGTAATAATCGCTATCGAGTATGTGTAAATTTTCTAACACATCCGCGTGTCTCAGCGCATTGTCTGTGGAAAAAGTCACGTTAAGGTCAAACATCGAAAGGGCGTCGCGAAGACCTCCATCGGCTTTAATGGAAATCAATTCCAAAGCCGCTGGTTCCGCCGTAATCCCTTCTTTTTCCGCAATGGAGGAAAGGTGAGACGCCATATCTTTCCATTGAATGCGGTTGAAATCGAAGATTTGGCAACGGGATAAAATCGTAGGCAAAATCTTGTGCTTTTCCGTGGTCGCTAAAATGAAAATGGCGTAGGAAGGAGGCTCCTCTAAGGTCTTTAAAAAAGCATTGAAGGCGGCTGCCGAAAGCATGTGCACCTCATCGATAATGTAGATTTTGTATTTTCCGTTCTGAGGAGGATAGCGCACTTGATCGATGAGGTTACGAATATCCTCCACGGAGTTATTCGAAGCTGCATCTAATTCGTGTATCGTTAAAGAGGTATTTTCCTGGAAAGAATGGCAAGAAGTGCACTTGCCGCAGGCTTCCCCATCTGCGCCTAAATCCTGGCAATTGATGGTCTTCGCTAAAATACGCGCACAGGTCGTTTTACCCACCCCTCTCGGGCCACAAAAAAGGAATGCCTGAGCCAAGTGATTGGACTTAATGGCATTTTTAAGTGTAGTGGTAATGTGACTTTGGCCTACCACTGAATCAAATAGGGTAGGACGGTATTTACGCGCTGAAACGATAAAATTTTCCATGATCAAATTTACCTTTTTAAGCCTTAATTCCCAAATGCTTTCAAGATGTTCATCACCTGTGGAAACACGCGATCGTTCTTTCCATTTTGTATCACAAAATCAGCCCCCCAAAGGTAGTTTTTAGGTTGTGGTTGTAAATCGATTATTTGCATGGTTTCCATATAACTCATCCGACTTCTTTTTTGGGCGTTTTGAATACGCTCAGGTAAGGGACAATCCACCGTAATCATTTGGGAGATGTGTTCTGGCTTTGTACGCGGTGTGATAAGGGCAGATTCGTATAGACAAAAAGGGGCTTCTGGCGTATTTGAAATCCATTCTGCGGCCTTTGAACGAACGGCGGGATGGATAATGGCATTGAGGTGAGCCACATCACCTGGGTATTTCTGTAGCAAACCTTTGATCCAAGCCCGATTATAGGAGCCATCTGGAAGATAGGATTTTGGGCCAAATTCCGCGATAATTGCTTCTTTCACCGCTTCATCCTTCTCGCAAATTTCACGCGCCACTTTGTCCGCTTCGAAAACCGGAATGCCTAGGCGCGAAAAAATCCGGCAAATCGTCGATTTGCCGGATCCTATTCCGCCTGTAATTCCGATGAAAGGTTTCAGGCCTGTATCCACCATTACTCTTCTAAGCGAGATGAAGCATCTTTAGAGATCGCCGTTTTCTCGAACACCATACGAACGCCTTTGCTTGAATCTACTTCGACTACGATCGTCTTTTCGCGAATCGTAACAACCGTTCCGTGGGCACCACCGATGGTTACCACTTTGTCACCTGTCTTTAATTCTTCAATAAATTTCTTCGCTTCTTTCGCCTTTTTTTGTTGTGGACGAATCATGAAGAAATAAAATACGACAAAAATACCTCCGAAAAGGATGATTTGCATGTACGCTGGACTTTGTGCTTGTAATAATAACATGTGTTTATTTTTTAGGTAAAACTTCTACTTTAAAGGCCATTCTGTTTTCCGCGGGAAGCGTATTACAGTAGGCTGTAATGGTTTTTTGCAATTTGCCTTCTTTTCCTTTCGAATCAAACTTCACGCGAATAAATCCTTTTTTACCAGGTTGAATCACATCGGTGCTCCATTTAGGCGTGGTACATCCGCAAGACGCATTCACTGAGATAATTTTTAAAGGCAAATTTCCTGTATTCTTAAAATTGAAAGTGTGAAAAACGCTATCTCCCTCCGCTAAGCGCCCTAAGGAAATATAGGGATTGTCCACTTTCAAGATCGGGTGTTTTTCTGCACTCGGTTTTAAAGCTGCCGGGATGGCATTTTCGGTGGCATTGTTCGCCTCTTTTTGCTGGTTCGTGCAGGACAAAATCCCAAGGAAACAGCATAAAAGGAGAGTAGTACGCATCTTATTTGGCCTTAATCTGAGTCATCATTTTTTCCACGTCCTCTAGCAATTTCTCTGCTTTGATTTTCGCGTCTTGAACGACTTTTTTGCCTTCTGATTTCGCAGAAGTCTCGATCACTTCTTTCCCGTCTACGATATCGTTAATCAATTGCTTTAATTGATCACGGTATTTGTTCAATTGGAAATACAATTTACTGCGGGTATTTTCTCCTTTGTCTGGAGCGTATAAGATACCTACCACAGCTCCTGCAGCAGCACCTACTACAAAGGCCCAAAAAGATCTAGATGATTTGCTCATGTTATTTGTTAGCTATGTCGATTAATCCTCGACCTGATTTAGTAATCACTTTTTCGTGAACTAGGCGATTCGAAACTACGTCTAAAATACCGTTAATAAACTGGCCAGACTTAGGTGTCGAATAGTTTTTCGCTAGTTCGATGTACTCGTTAATGCTCACTTTTACTGGAATACTAGAGAATTTTACCATCTCGGCCAAAGCCATTTTCAGAATGATAAAATCCGCTACCGCTAAGCGATCTGACTCCCAGTTTTTCGTTTGGTCCCCGATCCAAGCACTTAATTGCTTGTCTTCCGAAACACTGTAATCAAATAGTTCCTCGAAGAATAATTTATCGTCTTCCCATTGGATCGCGAGAGGTTGTAAACTTAGGTCTTCCAAAGCCTCTATCTTAAAGGTCTTGTTTGCCATACTCTTTACCACGTCCTTATTCAAAGACCAATTTAAATCTTTTTCCTCAAAATACTCCGTCATTGACTCGTGTTTTAAAAGGAAATTTTTCAAGACATACACGACGAAGGCTAAATCATCTTCAAACTTTTTACCTGCCGTAGGAAGGTAAGTTAAGAAGGTTTCATCCGTCAGGATGTTATCAATAAATAATTTCTTAATTAAGTTTTCTTCATCCTCAGACCAGCCGATGTGGTTCTTGTCGAAGGCGCGTTGTAAATCACCCCATTTGGAAAGAATATACAAGACCTTGTTTTTCGCTAATAGTGACGTCTTCGTGTTGTTCTCTAACAAACGTCTATTCTCATCCCAAAGCGCGATCAAGGGTAATTGCTGCAAATAATACAAGATTTTCAGGTATTGCTTGTTGATGGATTCGACCTCGCTCACCATATCTTGCTTCAACTTTTTCGCGATTTGCTTGACGTTCGCTTGGTATATTTTGAAGACAGATTGAGCGGCTTCCTGTGCCTCAGCTGGAATCGTTTCTTCCGAAGTAATCTCTTGGAAATACTCTTTTAATTGAATTTCGGCAAGTTGTCGCAGGCCCTCTAAACGAGGCATTTGGTCCTCTTTCGCGACCATTAAAGATAAATCAGGCTGAAAAATGGTCGCTAAACCATCAAAAGCTAATTGATACTGGGCACGTTCTTGTGTATAGAAAGCATACAATTGTTGAAATGCTTTGACACGTAGTAATCTCCTGTTAACCATCCGAAATAAAAGAGCGTCTTGTTTTGAATCTCAAAATTAAGAATTTTAATTGATAAAGGTCCTATCTTTGTGTTCAATTAATCTATCTATGGGAGCACTCAGTCATATCAATCAGTATTTTTGGAAATACAAATGGCTGCTTTTTCTAGGGATTATATTTACCTTATTTTCGAATTTCTTTGGGGTTTTCCCCGCACAATTAGTCCGTTATGCACTTGATTTAGTGACGGAAACCATTGCTATTTATTTCCTTTTTAAAGGTTTTAGCCTGCAAAAAGCCTTTTACGAAATCTTCGGTTTTACCCTGTTTTTCTACGGGGGGTTAATCATTCTGATGGCCATATTAAAAGGTGTTTTCCTCTTTTTAGTTCGCCAAACACTCATCGTGATGTCCCGTCACATCGAGTTTGAATTGAAAAATGAAATTTATACCCACTACCAAACCTTGCCTTTGTCCTTCTATCGCCAACAAAATACGGGCGATTTAATGGCGCGTATTTCGGAGGATGTAGGGAAAGTGCGGATGTATGTAGGTCCTAGTATTATGTACGGCCTGAATTTAATCACGGTGTTTATCCTTGTCATTTACTCGATGTGGCAAGTAAACCAGAAATTAATGTGGTACGTCTTGATGCCACTGCCCATTTTGTCGATTAGTATTTATTATGTGAATTCGGTGATCATTCGCAAGTCGGAAGAGATTCAGGCAGCATTATCGCAAATTTCGACTTTTGCGCAGGAGGCGTTTTCGGGGATTCGGGTGTTGAAGTCCTTTGTCAGGGAGAAGAAATCGGTTGATGCTTTTACGGAGGCGTCCTCAGCCTACCGAACTAAATCGCTCGGTTTAGTCAAGGTGGATTCCCTTTTTACGCCTTTGATCGCGTTATTGGTGGGCTTTTCCACAATTTTAGTGGTCTATATCGGTTCGCAGGAAGTGATGGCTGGTAGAATGACGGTGGGTAATATCACGGAGTTCATTATGTACGTGTTTATGTTAACCTGGCCGGTGACTGCTTTGGGTTGGACCAGTTCGCAGATTCAACGGGCGGCTGCTTCGCAGAAGCGGATTAACGAGTTTTTAGGGGCCAAATCCGAATTGACCATTGGCAAGCAAATTCGCCAAGAGATCATTGGTAACTGGGAATTCAAAGGCGTTAGTTTTGCCTATCCGGGTTCGGATCGCATGGTTTTAGAAAAGGTGAATTTGACGATTGGGGCAGGGGAGTCGGTGGCGCTTTTAGGCCAAACAGGATCAGGCAAATCGACCGTTGCCTTGTTGATGGCGCGTTTTTATGATCCAAGTGCTGGAGAGATTTTATTAGATGGTATCTCTTTGAAAGATTGGGATATGGCTTGGGTGCGTTCTTTTGTGGGATTTGTACCGCAGGATGTATTCTTATTCTCGACGAGTATTTCAGAAAATATCCGTTTTGGCAATGATGCCTTGACGCAAGAGGCGATTGAAGTGGCGGCAAAGCAAGCGGATGTCTATACGAATATTATGGAGTTCCCGGATCAATTCGAGACGATTCTGGGAGAGAGGGGAATCACGCTTTCAGGAGGTCAAAAACAGCGGGTGTCGATTGCCCGTGCTTTGGCTAAAAACCCGAAGATGCTCATTCTAGACGACTGTTTATCTGCAGTAGATACCCATACGGAACATACGATTTTGGAAAATTTAAAGCAGGTGACGGTAGGAAAGTCGTCGTTGATTATTTCTCACCGCGTTTCCTCTGCGCGCTTAGCGAATCGCATCTTTGTCTTAGCAGATGGCCAAATCGTCGAAAGTGGTAGCCATGATGACTTGATGGCGCACAAAACGCTTTACTTCGAATTGTACCAACAGCAACTCAACGAAGAATTACAACAGGTTTCCGCTCAAACGAATTAATTCAATTTCGGCAGCTTTCGCTGCGTATTTTGCCTCAATCAAACGAGTCTCCGCAGCCACGGCATTGCGTTGCACCTCACGTAATTCGTAGGAAGTGGCGATTCCCACTTTAAAACGATCAAAAGCAATGTCGATGTTTTGCTTCGCAATCGTATAATTCTCTGTCTCTAATTGAATCAGATTCATTGAATTCTCGTAGGTCACGTAGGTCTTTTCTAAAGCAGATAACAACGCATTCTTCAAATCCTCCACTTGCAAAGCCGCAATTTCTGCATTGATTTTTGCGTTTTGAACCTTGCGTTTTTGGTTATAGCCATCGAAGATATTGATCGTTGCTCTTAAACCGTAATTGAAGACATCGCTACTCCCTTTTTCCACCCCAAAGCCCGCGCCATTCGCCACATTACTCAGCGCATAACCCGCAAGTAAGTCGATTTGCGGCTTCTGCTGACTCTGTAGGTTCTTCGTGTCTAAATCACTAATTTTCTTACTTAAAATCGCTCCGATTAACGTAGGATTTTGAGATAAGGCGCTCATTTTTAGTTCGCTCAATTTCAGTTTCGGAAGTAAATCAATGGTATTGACAATTTGAAAATCCGTTTTGTAGTCTTTCACTAAAAGCGTATTAAATCCGATTTTCGTGTTCGTGTAGGATTGCTCCTGTGCGATCAAAAGGGCTTTGTCCTCATTGAAATCTACCTGCGCGGAATAATAATCCACTTTAGACCCTTGGCCCACTTCATAGCGATCTTTCGCTAATTTTAGGCGATCGTTGGAGATTTCTAGTCCTTTTTTGAAGTTATTTACGCGTAAGCTTTGGCGAATGATATCGTAATAGGTAGAGGAGATCAAGGCAATCAAGTTTTCAATTGATGATTCCGTTTGCTTTGCTCCAAGGTTTTGTAATTCTTTATAGCGGTCACGTAGGATAAACATGCCTTGTCCATCATACAAGGTCCAAGCCATCGCCACTCCCGCATTTCCGGAATTGGAATTAACTCCAGACTGCACGAGAGGAGCTCTTACTCCACCAAAAAACGATTGATCCAAGCCTGAAATCGTATAGTTTTTAGAGGCGGTTCCCGTAATCGTAGGTAAAAATCCTGCATTTCCTAGGCTATTTTCATTCGCAGCGATTCGCTCTTTTTGTCTAGAAATTTGGATAGAATACTGCTTCGTAATTCCTTGTTGGATTGCGTCTTCTAAGCTCAATATTTGTTGTGCTTGAGCCGCAATAGGGGACAAAAGGGCGAATAAGGCTAGGTGAAATGGTTTCATAGGTATAGGTTACAGACAATCAATAAAACAAACTTAACAAAATCAAGCCACAATAAGAAGCCTAAAGCCTATAAGCACCTATAAGGCTTTTTGCACAGAAAAGTTTACATTTGTTTTATGGTCACGTATCTCTATATCTATCCCATTAAGTCCTTAGGCGCTGTTTCACTAAGCGAATCCGTGATGGAGAAGGAAGGATTGCGTGGCGATCGTCGTTTTATGTTAGTGGATGCTAACGGTAAATTCATTACTCAGCGTACTCGACCAGAGTTGACACGTTTTGTTTTATGCGAGTCCGCTCAGGGCTTTATCGTGAAAGACACAGCCTCTGGTTTAGAGAAGGAATTGACCTGGGAACCCACATTGGGAGAATGGATTCCTGTTGAAATTTGGGAGGATCAATTGCCGGCTCGCGAAGTATTGGAAGGTTGGTCTGCGTGGTTTTCGAATGCTTTGTCTGAAAAGGTAAAGCTCGTACGGATTTCGTCTGAAAAACCACGGGTGATGAAGGCGAAATACCATACGAAACTAGCTACAACTACCTCTTTTGCAGATTCTTTGCCGGTACTTTTAGTCAGTGCTGGATCCTATGCTTCTTTGCAAGAGCGTTTAGAAGAACCCATAGATCAGCTGCGTTTTAGGCCGAATATCATTGTGTCATCTCCAGAGCCCTTTGTGGAAGATACCTGGGCTGAATTAAAAATAGGAGAGGTCTCTCTTTCAGGTGCCAAACCCTGTGCCCGTTGTCCCCTCGTAAACGTGGATCCATTGACAGGCGAATCAGATAAAAAGATGTTGAAGACTTTGGCATCGTTCCGGACGTTAAATCACAAAGTTTATTTTGGTCAGCAATTTGTCCCTATTTCACTCGGAAAAATACAGGTTGGTATGGAAATTCAAGTTATTCAATCGAAAGATGCGGTTTATTAAATACCTTTCATTGGAGGTGGTGATTGGTGCGATTTTATACCAATGCTTTCTCTATAAGCTGTATTTCCATACCGTTCCGTCTTGTCCAGAAATGGCGATTTTAGCCTTGGTGGTTTGGTTTTTGTATTTGGTAGATAGGCAAATTGATAATCTTTTTCAGCCCGTTCAAGATGAACGCCATCGAATGCATGCAAAGAACCGCAAGTTTTATAGGGTGTTCATTGGTCTTTTGGGTTTTTCCATTGCCTGTCTTTTGCCTTTTCAACGGTTTGAAGTTTTGCTGGCTGGATTTTCGCTACTTCTCCTCGTTATTCTGTACGGATTTGCGTGGCATAAAGGCTGGTTGCACCTTGAAAAGGAGTTGTTTACAGCTGTTTTATATGCGGTAGGTGTGAGTTTAGTAGTGTGGGTTCGCGAACCCAGATCGGTTCTTCTTGTATTGCCTTTGATCGCATTAGCCTACCAAAATCTCTGTTTCTTTAACTTAATTGATTCTCCGAGTGATTTTTATGCGGGCAGATTACGGAAAACGGAATGGATTCTGGTGGGTCTTTTAAGTGGCATTTATGCTGCAACCCAGGAAATCTTCCTCGTCTTGCCTTTTTTGGTTACATTTGGAATAACGTTTTTGTTAGCTCGCTTACCCTTTTCAAAAGAGAAGCGTTTGCTGGGTGATATGGCGTTTTGGAGTCCACTTATTTATCTGCTGCATGGGATTTTTTCAACATAAAGACGCGTACAAAGCCTTGGCTTTTCCGGAATTTCGGGCTTATGTGACCGGGAATACGCTTTTTACGATTGCCTTGTTGATTCAGGAAGTTGTCTTAGCCTATGAAATTTATAAGATAACGCACAATCCGCTTGCCTTGGGTTTGATTGGCTTGGCAGAAGCGGTGCCTTTTATCTCCTTGGTGCTTTTTGGTGGTCACTTTGCGGATAATCGGGATAAGAAAACGATTATGCAGGTGACGCTTTCCTTGATTATTGCGGCCTCGGTCTTCCTCTTATATTCGAGTACGCAATTGCAATCTGCTGATCAAGATTTCCATATCTATTCCATCTATGCGGTTATTTTTATCATTGGTCTTTCCAAAGGCTTTTTTAGCCCCGCAGCCTCTTCCTTAAACCCTTTCCTGGTACCTAAAGAGGTGTTTGCCAATGCTGCGACTTGGAATAGTTCTTTCTGGCAGTTAGGGTCCATTTTAGGGCCAGGTGTGGCAGGTTTTTTATATGCTTACGCCGGACTATCAGGATCCTTGATCACGGTGATTGCTTTATTGCTGGGCGTGATGTTCTGTATTTTCCAAATAGATAATCGGCCAGTTCCAGTGAAAACGGTTCATCACGAATCGATTTGGCATAGTTTACGCGAGGGAATCGCCTATGTATTCAAAACGAAAATCATCCTCTATTCGATTTCCTTGGACTTGTTTTCGGTGCTATTTGGAGGCGTAATTGCCATATTGCCCATTTTTGCAGAGGATATTTTGAAAGTAGGAGCGGAGGGTTTAGGAATTTTACGTGCCGCTCCTTCGGTGGGTGCTGTAGTGACGATGGTTACGTTGGTCTATTTTCCTCCATTAAAACACGCCTGGAGAAATTTGATATTAGCCATTGCCGGTTTTGGATTAGCCACTTTTGTATTTGGCTTATCGACGAATTTTTGGCTTTCGGTGACAGCGCTTTTCTTTACTGGTGCCTTCGATTCAATCTCTGTAGTGATTCGTCAAACAGTATTACGTTTCTATACTCCCGATGAAATGAGGGGGCGCGTATCCTCCGTAAATGGCGTTTTCGTCAGCACTTCGAACGAAATGGGAGCCTTTGAATCAGGCGTAGCTGCTAAGGTTTTTGGGACCGTTCCTTCCGTTTTGATAGGAGCGGGTGTAACGATGGTCTTAGTTAGCCTCGTAGCCATTACTTCCAAAGAGCTATTTGACTTAAAAGTGGATGATAAAGTCTCCGAATAACTAAGCTTTAGCTTCCTCTTTTTGTTTCGCAATTTGTGCTGGCCAACCTTTCAAGATCTCTGTCAACGCCTTCTTCGATTCTTGTGCCCATTGAATGCTTTGAATGGCCTGAACGTTGCTCGCGTTTTCACCTAATAGGCAAGGAAGAATTTTGATGTGGTGATCTTCCATTTTTTTGGCAGAAACAATCACTGTTGCATCACAAGACAAATGGTGGATGATTCCGTCCGGTGTTTGGCCTTCTGATACGTAAAAATGATCTAATTGAGCTAATTGGATCGTTTTCTCCGCAATTAAATCTTCTCCTTGGAAATGCAATTGCGTGATAAAATCATCTCCTACAGCCACATAGGAAACACGTTGTTTGCCTGATTTCTCCGCAAAAAAATCACCGATGGATTGAAAGAAATTGCGCTTTGAAAGCGTGGTTATACCAAGGCCTTTCGTGTTAGCGGGTAGATGTGACTGTATAAATTGGAATGTGCTGGGCAGGTGAAGAGACATCATAAAACAGATTAAATTTCGATTCTAATTTTGGGCTTAGGGAATTCAAAGTAGGTAGAGAACGTTTTAAACCAGGCATGAATAACTTCAAATCCAGTTTTGTCTAGTTTGTATTCGATGAATTGCCCCTTTTTATCCGCTTGAATCAGTTTGGCCTGTTTTAATAGATCCAAATGATGCGAAATACTCGGTTTACTCATATCAAACTGACTTGCAATTTGTCCAGCGTTCTGAGGGCCATTGACTAAGAATTGCAAGATCTCTCTCCGGGTAGGATCGTTGATTGCTTTGAATTTTGCGTCCATCTTAATTAGATAATTAAGCGAATGTCTAAATTAAAATTCAGAAAAGCAAATTTTAAACGTCGGATTTACGATATGCATCGATTAAAGCGAGTTCTCCTTCCTTTCCAGGCTTAGAATTTCCGTGTTCCATCCCCAAAACGCCCGAATATCCTTTTTGTTTTAAGTGTCTGAAAATAGTTTGGTAATTCACTTCTCCCGTCGTAGGTTCTTTACGACCTGGATTGTCGCCAATTTGTAAATAGGCAATTTCATTCCAGCATTTGTCTATATTGGCAATCAGATTACCCTCATTTCGCTGCATATGGTACATATCGAAAAGGATTTTACAAGAAGGGGAGCTTACCGCACGGCAAATGCTGTAGGTTTGATCGGAATTGCGCAAGAATAAGTCTGAATTATCGCTTAAAGGCTCTAAGACCATCGTTAATCCAGCAGGTTCTAAGATTTCAACCGCGCGTTTTAGGTTGTCGATTACGTGACCTGTTTGAATTCCCATCGGAAGATCACGGGTGAAATTACCCGGAACCACCGTTGCCCATTTCGCATTCACTCGCTTGGAAGTTTCCACCGCCTTTCTGCAAGAAGCTAGAAATAAATCAGTCCATTCCTTTTTGCCTGTCGTCATCGTTTGTTTATCGAAAAAACCATCGAATTTGATCACGAAAACGCCCATTTTCATGTTAAGCTTAGCTAATTTTTCGCCAATTTTCTCTTGCAATGCTACCGGTCTCTCCATGAGTTCGTTATCCTCTAAAGCTATGAACCCTTGGTCATACATAAACTGTAGTTGATCGAGTTCAGAAGGTCCAGCATGGTTTTTAAACATTCCAAAATGGGGGGCATAGTTCAATTCAAAGGGTTTTTCTCGAACCAATGTAGATCCTTTTGAAAACGAGGGAATCAATAAACTAGCTCCCAAGATCGAGGCAAAATCACGGCGATTCATCTTATTTCTTCTTTAAAGTGGATAAATATTCGATTAGATCAACTAATTCTGGCGTACTCATTCCTTCGGCTAAACCTTCCGGCATCAAGGACTCCGGTAATTGTTTGTAGGATTTTAAGGCAGATGTTTTAAAACTTTTCACGATTCCACCTGGAATGCGCAACACGATATCCGTTTCGTTCTTCGAGACAATGATCCCTTGATACGTATCTCCAGATTTTGTCTTTATTTCAAAGGTTTCATATCCAAAACCAATCCCCGCATTCGGGTGTAAAATGGACATATACATTCCTTCTTTCGATAATTTCGTACCTATTTCACCTAGTTTTGGCCCAAAATCAATTCCTTCATTATTTACCACGTGACACATTGTGCACGAATTCGCAAATACCACTTTTCCTTTCACTGCATCTCCTGACATGTTGATTAATTCTGCCATTGCTGGATGCGCTTTTTTGGTTTCAGTTTGATGTTTGTCTAAATAACTATTTGCTTTCATTCGAATGGACTTTCTCCATGCCTTTTGAAGACTTTCTACTACCAATGGAACATAGGCTGTTGCGATTTTCTTTTTCTCTAATAAATCCAAGACAAATTCTTCTGTTGGATAGGCATTTCCAATCACGCGTGCGGCCTGCATTTGAACCGCTTTGCTCAGTTTAGGATTCGATGTGGCTTCGTACAATACTTGTGCTGATTCCGTTTTTCCTTGCCAACGCAATGTTTCGATTAACGCTAATTGTTCCGCTTCTTTACCCGCAAAGAATTTCGAGCGGATTAATTCAGCGCCACCAGGCAGGTTGTATAATACTTGACCTGCTTTCGACGATTCGGTTCCTGCCAAAATCATCCCTAAAACACGCCCACTCTCCTCTTTTAGCTGGTAGTAATCCACTAATTCGAGGTATTGCTTGCCATCGATTTGTTTTAATAGAGCGGAAAGCATCGACTTCACTTCTGGATGAGAAGCAATGAAGGCCGGTTTCATGTGACGAACCGCTTCTAATTGTGCGGTGATATCGCTTTTAAATTTACCCGTAATAAGCCCAAATAAAGCCTCCGATTTCTGTTCCCCAGGCATGAAATCCAAGGCACGGAAATAGGCTAGTGACTTCGTGTTTCCAATCAATTCGATTAAAGCAGGAAGCGCTTTCTCTGTTCTTGCTCTCCAAACCACATCCGCATATCCCTTCGAATTTTCTGGTTTTAGGGCTGTATAGGCTGCAAAACGCTCATCCCAGTTACCATCTGCACCGATTCCAAGTGCTTCTAAATACCAGCGATCTGTTCCGTTATGGCGCATCGCTAGACTCGCCCACAATTTATTCACTTCTTCTCCAGAAAGATGGCGCAAGGCGATGGCTAATTCGCGTCTGACAGACGCGTGTTGATCTCTTGCCGCTTTGGCCGCCAGAGCAGCCCATTCTGTGAAGGTTTTTTGCTTTGCTGCCCGAATGGCCATCGCCTTCAGGTTAGGGTTTGCTTGATCGAACGCTTTTAGAATGAATTCATTCGAACGTGATCCTTGATTTAATACCCAAAATGCACGCGCTCTAAATCGCGGATTTTCATTCGTGTTGAATTCATTTTCCAAGACGGATTCAGCCTTAGTCCCCATTTTTTTCAAAGCCTGAAAGGCTAGAAAGCGGATTTCTAAATTTGGATTCTCTAGGGCTTTAAAGGCTAGTTTGGGCGTACTAAAATCAAAGTTTGTTTTTTTGTATGCGTGACCTTGGGGGGCGATTCGGTAGATACGACCTTTGGCCTGATCCCCCGCCTGATGACCACCCACGCCTGGATCGTACCAGTCTGCGATGAAAAGGGAGCCATCTGGTGCTGCCGCCACATCCGCTGGTCTGAACCATTGATCGCGCGAAGTAATCAGATTATTGATTCTTGCCTCATAACCAGCTCCCCAGGGAGTAGTCGCACAGGAGCGAACCACATTAGGGCCCGCATCCGTGTGAATCATTTGATTTTGGAAGATAGACGGTAATAAATTACCCTCGTAAATGATCATCCCGGTAGGAGAACCCGCACCCGTTTGCAATAAATTAGGGACCACGCCCGGGTCATTTAAATGCCAGTGACGCAAAGGAATTTCTTTTTCGATATTTGTGCGGTTCACTGACCAGCCCTCGCCTGTCATTTCATCTACATAACCGTAGTTTCCGTGCTCGAAAACGGCATTAATTCGTACCCCTTTGTTCCCATCGTCATCATTATCTGATTGCCAAAGAGCCCCATAGGAATCCACCGCCACTTCGTAATTATTTCTAAAATTATGCCCTAAAACCTCGACTTGGCTTCCATCCAAATTGCAACGGAAAACCATTCCTTGACGGTATTTCTTGGGTCCAATGGGGTCTCCATCTTGATCCAAGACAGGATTACCTTTGGCATCTAACAATTGCTTACCCTCATTCCCTAGATTAAAATACAATTTTCCATCCGGCCCAAACGTAAACGCGTGCGCCCCATGATCGTGCTGATCACCCCCAATTCCGGAGAACATCACTTCTTTGCGGTCCGCCTTGCCATCTCGGTTATCATCGAACATTTTCCAGATATAAGGACTCTGTGACACGATGACCATCGAATCCAAGACCGCGATCCCTAAAGGCGCGTTAAGCTCAGGCGATTGATAAAACACTTTTCGGCTATCTGCCCGACCATCCCCATTCGTATCTTCCAAAATGATGATGCGATCTCCTTGTGGATTTGTCGGATTTCCATTGATTCCTGGTCGGTAGTTATAAGCCTCTAGTACCCAAACACGCCCTTTCGAATCCACGTCGATATTCGTTGGATTAATTAGCATCGGTTCCGCCGCAAAGAGTTTCACCTCTAGTCCTTCTGGGACTTGTAGTGTAGACACCTTTGTTTGAACGGAATCAACCCCTATTTTTTTCGGCTGAACCAATGTAGGGATGCCCAAGCTAACAAGGCTAATCATCCCTCCTAGGAAAAGGAGCGGTACTTTTTTAACGATTTTCATTTTTCTTAACGAATAGTAGAGAAAGTAGTAGGCGTCATAAAAATGGACTCGATTTTTTCAATAATCTTGCCGTCTTTTTCGGAGTCTGTTGATACTTGTTTCCATTTAGGATCATTCACAAAGGCAGACCAATTCGTTTTAGCAACCTCTTCCGATGGATGCGCAACTAGGTAAACTAATTTACTTTGAACGGCTGGATCCTTTTCAATAGTAGTGAAGTACGCGATGTTTTTGATATCGTGTTTTTTGAAAATTTTCATTGTATGATCTCTGAATCGCGTTAATATGGCTGGATTTCTACCAGGCAATTGTGAATACGTCCGTAACTCAAATACCTGATCTACAGGACCACCGGAAGGTTTGATTTTAGGACTAAAATCTGTTGCGTTCATAAAAACACTCGTTACTTTAGCAACTATTTTACCTGTTTCTTCTGATTTCTTTGAAACTGTTTTCCACTCAGGATCGCTGCTGAAATGCTTCCAAGATGAATCGCGATCCGCTTTAGAAGGGTAAGCTAAAATGTAATAAAGAGCATTATCGGTATTGTTAGTAGGGATCCAATAGCCCACGTTCGTCATTCCGTGTTTCTCGAAAATCTTGGTGGTGTGATTCGTGAATCGTTGGATTAATGCGTCTAATCTGCCTGGATGGCAATAATAGATGCGCATTTCGAAATAACGGGTGTCTGTTTTTTTTGCGTTAACGTCAAAAGAGAATAGGCCTGCACACAGCAAGGCCAAAAGGAATAATTTTTTCATAAGGTATAATAGGTTTGTACGAATTTACGGATTTAATCGTCTTTTTAGTAGTTTGTCTATCATAAAAAATATCATCTCCGGTTTTAGTGTTCTCCAGTTTGGAATTTGGAGGTTTCCGCCAAAATTCAGGTAGTAATCTATCTTGTATTTGGCCCATTCTTCCTCTACAAAAGGCGCAAAATGCATCGCCGCAATCCAGCCATCTTCCACATCCTCAAACCATTCCGCATAATAATCATCCTCAAAAGATCCGTGAAAATTCAACACATTTTCCCCCACTAGAATAAAATGCTTAATACCCGCATCGACGAAATGATCCACGACCGTTCTTTTCAAATGCATCACATCATTATGCAACGTATCATTCCATTCTCCGAACAATTCGATGATCGTATATTTTGCCGTGTAATCTGTATACAGAATCTTGCAAAAGAGCGTTTCAGAGCCTATATCATCCCAAAGAGGATGAATATAATAGCCATAAATATCATTTTCGTAAGTCGTTTCAGAATAGTGTCTACCAAAAAAAGGGGACTTTTTATCGCGCGCTGCGACGTAGAGCGATTCCCATTGGAAGGAAGGTTCAATGTTTTGCATACCCTAAGAACATAAAAAAGGCTTGCAAATGCAAGCCTTTTTTAACCACCTCTTATTATTATTTTATAAAGCAATCGCCTTTTTAAAGGCTCCGTTTCCATCAAACTCAAGCATGTATTTCTTCGCAGCTACTTCAATAATCAAGTGATAATCTTTCACCACATTATCGACCCAAGCACTGGCCCCTTTTACGAAAGTCCACCCAGCATAATTTGTCGTTAAATAGGTCTTAACAGCTGAAGGTAAATCGTTGGCTGTTAAACTCGTGATGAGTAGGGCAGGAGGGTTGTGTCCGCCTTTTGCTGGAGGATTAGGCAATACCTGGAAGTTCGCATCTAGGTGGAACTCTTTTTTCACCGTGCCCACTGTTACACCTACGTGGTATTCAATAATAATCGAATCCTTCGAAATAGCTACGGCATAATCCAAAGTAAATCCAGTGGCATTCGTGTTTAAAAAGGCTGTTATTCCGGCAGGTAAGGTTTTTAGGTCTATTTTGGCAAAATCCGGACCTTTTTGATTTACTTCTTTTGATTTTAAAATTGCTCCACTAGCATCGATATCGAGATCAAAAGGAACACCCGCTTTATCCACATGAATGTGGTACACCGCCGCACCGTTTGGATCTTTCGTTAAAATAGCCCGCTTAAATGTCATACCTGAAAGTGCTGCTTGAACGGGAGCAGGAAGGTCAGCTAAGGCAATTTCTGTGGCAGCAGGAGACGGACCTTTCTTACCGGGTTTACCTTGTAATCCCGTCACTTGGCCAAGAAATGCACCTGTTTCATCAAAGAAGACTGAATAATGCTCCTTGTTGAAAATTAGTTCAACCCGGAAGCCTAATTTGGCTCCTTGGGTTTTTTTCGATGTATGTTCCATTGTTGCACCTGGAAAATTGGAATCAAGATAGGCTAAAACAGCAGCAGGCAATTCCGCTTTAGTGATTTTAACGGCTTCTTCTTTGATAATCCCTTTATTAGAAACGACTACCTGTGCCTCCGTAGAAGGCGTAGTTACATTTGCGACATAAAGGGAATTAGTTTGAAGGGAGGAATAATCAATGGTAGCAGCTTTAGGGTAAACAGTTGTAACAGCCTGTGTTACTAAAACTGGAACATCTTGAGGAGCCAATGTGGATGCATTTTGAGGATCCATATTTTGCTCTTTAGTGCAGGCACTGAATACGAGAGCAGAGGCAAAGGCGAATAAGGAAATTTTCGTTTTCATGTTTTTTTAGATTTGATTCGGTTATCAAGCGGTATTTCTATTGCAATAATATAGATCAGGTTTTTAAAAAAGAAGAAGTGGTGCAACCAATCGACGAACAGGCGCATCTAGACTACAAAATTATCAGTTACTTGATAATTTATAGTACCTTGTATTGCAAAGTACCTTTTGTTTTATATCTTTGCAGTAGATTTAATTGTTAACCATGAAAAAACGTCATTTCCTTCTTTTTTTACTCGTTTTTTGCAGTTTCCAAGCCATTTCACTCGGCTTTCCTCATCGTTTATTTCCTTCTAAATTATTCAAGAAGACAATCCAGGTTTTTGTTAAAAACTCAAAGAAATAATGTTTAATTTTGGTTGAAAGACTAGAATACTATGAGCTTATTATTTATTGAGTGGAACGCGGATCCGACTATCATTACTTTATTTGGGTTTCCCATTCGCTGGTACGGCTTGTGTTTTGCCTTGGCTTTTTTGGCCGGTTTTCAAGTCGTTAGTTATATTTTTAAAAAGGAGGGAAGATCTGTTGATCAAGCTGATCAACTATTATTGTACACGATGGTAGGTACGGTGGCAGGAGCTCGAATGGGCCATTATTTCTTCTATGAATTCCCTTTGCTTGTAGCGGATCCGGTTCGTTTTTTCATTCAAATGATCACGCCTCCCTTTTCTGGTTTAGCTTCTCATGGAGCGGCAATTGGCTTATTTACAGCTTATTATCTGTATATAAAGAAGCACAAGGATCAATCGTATTTGTATGTGACTGATCGGATTGTCATTGCGACCGCGCTAGCTGGATTCTTTATCCGTTTTGGTAATCTGATGAATTCGGAAATCATTGGAAAGCCCACTGATTTGCCTTGGGGATTCAAATTTATGCGGGATTATGAATTTAATCCGAGTGGATTAGCCGCTTTTGTTGTGCCTCGTCATCCGTCACAATTGTATGAAGCTCTGTCTTGTTTAGTCATCTTTGCCTTTTTACTTTGGTTTTGGAACCGTCAAAAACAAGATACGCCACCCGGAATTTTGACAGGTCTATTCATGATTATCTTATTTACACTTCGCTTCTTTTATGAATTCTTGAAGGAAAATCAGAGTTCATTTGAGAGTGGTTTAACCTTGAATATGGGCCAAATTTTGTCCATTCCAGCTGTCCTTTTTGGGATTGGAGTACTTTGGTACGCTAAGCGTAAAGCTTAATTAGCGTAGTTGAAACGAAGTTGATCGAGATTGGGTAAGTGTTTTTTGGGACGCTTTACCTCGTAATCGTAAATGACCTGACCTAGGTTTTTGTAGAAGGGAAATCCGATTGTATCGTAATCGTATTTCTCATCATTGAAGATCTCGTCCTCATTGCAAAGCAAAACCGTGGTGACGATAAATTCGATTTTTTTGTCAAAATCCACCACATAGGCATTGTCTAACAAGAATCCATAGGCATCGCCCACCTTGTTGAAAATGCGGATTGAAGGATTCAAAGTCGCCTTTTTCTCTGATCCGTAGTACAAGAATTTACAATAAGTGGCAAACTCATCTTTGTAAATTGGATCTTTCGATTCTGACGGATACATCGACATATAGCGGTAAAGAAAGTTGTAATCGTCTTTACTCAGATTAAATCTAGCATTCGCTGAGAATGCCTCAGGAAGCATCAAGCGTTGTAAGAATTCATGTTGCGCCTTCAAGGGATACGCATTTTTTAGGCTATAGTCCAATGGTTTGTCTTCCACCACACCCGCCTCATTCATGGTTCCTTTTCCTAGTAAAATGGGCGTGGCCGCGCTATAAGGTTTGTCATTAAAGCCTTCAGCTTGTTCGTAGGTGACTTTGCCAGACGCGTCCAACAGCTGAATCGGGTTAGTGTATTGATTCTCTAAACGTGGAAGGGGAGTTTGTAAACGGTGAGTGAGGCGCACGCCCTGAAATCCTTTCGAGCGCATTGTTTCGTTGAACGGGCGTTGTCCTAAAAATTCGTAAAGGCGATTATAGGCTTCATTATCGGAGACTAATAAAATCTTTTTAATGTAATGTTCCACGCTCGGTAAACCTGATTTTGAAGTGGAATCAGTCTTGATTTCGAGTTGAGATGGTCGGTTTTTTAGGGTTTGAAAGGTGGTAGATTTATCCATTTTTAAAGCATTCAATTTTTCTAAGGCCAATACACTCGCCGCTAATTTGACCGTACTGGCAGGATAGAAATATTCATTCGAATCTGAGCGATAGGAATAGGTGGTCAGCGTCGGTTTGTTCTTTGCATCGCGATCTATCTGCGTGTATAAAATTTGGAGGCGGTATTTCTCCGGGTTGTCCGTCAATTTTTTGAATTTATCTGGGTTAGCTAGCAATAATTGCTCCAGTATGTTGGCGGGTTTTTGAGCGAATGTACTCATGCTGATCATCTCGGTGATTAATAGGAAAAATAGAATTTTACGCATAGCTTTTGATGGCATCTGTGATGGTGTCAATGTCTGCTAACGTGAGGCAGGCAGGTAAAATGGCACGACAAACAGGAGGCGCCGTGATGTCTGGATAGGCAAAATGATTCACTAAAATGCCGGCGGTTTTCAGGTGTTCGAATAATCCAGGGGCTTTAGAGCAGAAAGCTGGATACCCCGGTTGATAAGTCACAGGCGCATCAAATCCCTTAAGATTATTAGCAAATCGATCCGCTAAGGTCCTGCTTTTTAGGCTTTGTTCCTGATAAGCCTCCATCGATTGCAATCCTGCATAACAGAAGGCAGGATTAGGGGGTGATGAACCCACCCAAAAGGAATCTTTCTTGATCTCCTCTATGTCTGCCGCCGAACCTAAAATGACACCTGCGGGCAATCCGAAGGCCTTTGATAGCGATACCGTTTGCAAAAGATGTCCGGAACAAGGAATAGAAATATCTTGAATTCCAGCGCGATGTGACTCGTCTACGATCAAATAATTACTCAGGTCCATCGTCGTGGCAAAAGAGAAATCAAAGGTGTTAATCCAGGGTGAGCCGATGCCATCAGAGGCTAAGATTTGGCCTTTTTGATGACTGGATATCCAATCTTTATAGCTTCCAGCAAAGGGAGTATGTGGATGGCGCCACAAGGCAGGGTGTGCCTGAGGTGCCAGGTTTAAGGTGAAGCCTTTTTGTTGGGCGTATTGTACCGCGATTTGGGCGGCAGCTAAGCCAGAAGAACAGAGGGCTGCAGCTTCTACTTGAAAATAAGCGGCTAGGGCGCGTTCGAAATCCTCCCAAATCGTGAATTGTAAATTGTTGCGACGGGAGCTGCCGAAGTTTTGGGAATACTGTTCAATTCCTTTTGCTAAGGCTTTTTGAAAGGTAGGAAGAGATCCAATGTTCAGGTAATTTGTGCCTCCCAACCACAGATATTCTGTCCCTTCAAAGGTGATTTTTCGGCCCGGGATGTGATTTTCTATTAACGAATAACTCATAGCAAAGAAGCTCCAGTTCCGGATAAATTAGCATAAGAAACCACGCCAAAATCGATGGTAATACCTGTTGAAATTTGGTCATCCACTAATAAGCAACCGTCCATATCAACGTAATCCAGCAAGGGAAGAAGTTGCGCGATGGCAGAGCATCCGATGGTCGATTCCGTCATACATCCCACCATGACTTTTAGTCCCAGGATTCTGGCTTTTTTGATCATGCGTAGGGCAGGAGTGATACCGCCACATTTCATTAATTTGATGTTGATTCCGTGGAAATAGCCGGCACATCTCTCTACATCAGATTCTAAAATACAGCTTTCATCAGCGATGATAGGTAGAGAGGATTCTTTGAATACGCGCTTCATCCCTTCCCAATTATCGGCTTTCAAGGGTTGTTCGATGAATTCTACGCCCAGTTTTTCTAATTCTGGGGCAAAATATATCGTTTGTTCAGGCGTCCAAGCGGTATTGGCATCGACGCGAAAAATGGCGTCTGTTTCTCTTCGTAACGCTTCCACGATTTCTAAATCGTCGTCCGTACCTAATTTGATTTTATAGAGAGGAAAGGGTGTTTCCTGCATTTTGGCCACCATCTTCTCCACCGTATCGATACCGATCGTATAGTCCGTAATCGGATTATTTGATATGTCTAAATCCCAAATTTCATACAGCGGTTTGTTATGCGTCTTTCCCCACAGATCCCAATAGGCCACATCCAGCGCACAAAGCGCGAAAGGGTGTTCGTCTAATAGGGTTTTGGACATCATCGCCCAAAAATCACTCGGATGCGGTAAAATATCATGTGGCAACAAATCGAGAATTGACTCGATTTGCGCTTTCATTTTCGCCATCGTCACCCCATAATAGGGCGTCTCCGTCGCTTCCCCAAAACCACTTTTTCCATGCCAGCTCAACTCCACAATCAGCGTAGGTTGCACGTCACGCGATTCATGCGTAATCGTGAACGTGTGCTTTAAAGGCAAATCGAAAGTATGTAGTTTCAGTTCCATACGGGCTTATTTGAGTGGAATGTAGGGCAATTTCTTCGCTTTATCGCCTGCTTTTTGCCAAACTAATCCATCCGCACGAGACCAACTAATCAAATCGCCTGAACCATTATGCGCTAACACTTCCCCATTTTCAACCGGGATCCATTGGTCTAGCTCCGCAGACGGTTTAGGCAAGAATTTGATTTCTTTTACGTTGTATTCAGCCCAATCCCCAGATACCCAAGGAAGGAAATAGACCCAGAAGCAAGTCAGCGTAGAAATCGGATTGCCAGGGAAAGCAAAAACGACTTTTCCATCGGAGCGAGTAGCGACAAGCATTGGCTTGCCTGGTTTTTGGCTGATTTTGTGAAATACCGTTTCGAATCCAGCTTCGGCTAAAACACTTGGAATTAAATCCTTTTTGCCCGCAGAAACTCCGCCGGAAAGCAAGATGATATCATTCGATTCTAATACCTTATCGATGTTGGCTTTGATCTTCTCCGCAGAATCAGGTAGGTGACTTGAGTTTGCTTTGAAACCTTTGGACAATAAAACCGACTTCAACATCATCACATTCGAACTGCGAATCTGGTGATCTTTCGGTGTCTCGTGTAAGCCTACAATCTCGTCTCCAGTAGAGAAAATGTGTACGTGAGGCTTCGATTCTACTTCAATATGCGCTTTACCCACGGTTGCGGCGATCGCAATTTCCACCGGTCCAATCTTCGTTCTTTTCTTCACTAAAACGGAACCAGCTGGCGCATCAGCCCCCTGCAGGTGAATAAATTGCCCTTTTTCTAGCGGCGTTTTACCGATATAAGTCGCTATTTTTTTCTCAATTTTTAAGTCTTCGATTTTAATGATGGCTTCCGTACCACGTGGGGCCGTAGCGCCCGTCATGATTTCCAAAGAACCATCCATCTTTTTGATCGCTTTCACCGGTTCCCCTGCAAATAACATACCCTCGATTTTCCACGTAGGAGCTGAGATATCTTTGACAGCAATTCCGTCCATCATAGCCCGGTCAAAAGGAGGGAAGTCACGATCTGCCACAATTTTTTCGGCGATATTCATCCCTAAGGTTTTCGCCAAAGGCAGTTTTTCGGTACGAAAAGGAATGGTAATGTTTTTAAGGAGTTCAATGGCTTCTAATGGGCTGATCATGTTTGTTGTTTTACGTAATTGTTAAATTTCGCTATTTTTTGCTAATTCTCCCGTATTTTTGTCTTCTAAATTTCAAATCAGCTATGTCTATTGACTTTTCTCACCTGCAATCGGACGGCACCCCAGGAATGGTGGATGTGAGTTCGAAAAACGAAACGGTTCGTGAGGCGAAAGCCCAATCCATTGTGTATTTAGGGGCGGAAATTGTACAACATTTTGAGGCGGCTGGTTGGCAAAACAAGAAAGGCAGCATTCTTCAAACCGCAGTGATTGCCGGTACGATGGCAGCGAAAAAGACGTCTGATTTGATCCCATTGTGTCATCCCTTAGGTTTGGATTCCTGTAAGTTTGAAACGGAAGTGTTAGTAGATCAGATTGTGATTACCTGCATTTGTCGTTTGGAAGCCAAAACAGGTGTGGAAATGGAAGCCCTGGTAGGAGCCTCTGTGGTAGCCTTGACGGTGTACGATATGTGCAAGTCTGTTTCCAAAGGTATCGTCATCAAAGAAACTAAATTGATTTCTAAATCCGGCGGCAAGTCCGATTTTAAAGCCTAATATGTCCTCTCACCACATCATCCGAGACAAACAAGAGCCCGCGCTGATTATCGCGAATGGGGAGGCTTGCTCGTTGGATTTAGTGGAACAATTATTGGAATGGTCACCTACGGTCGTGGTGCTGGATGGGGCTTTGGAGAGAGTCATTTCGCTAGGCATCAAAGTAGACGTCTGGTTAGGTGACTTCGATCACGCGCAGGCAGCTGATTACAACGATTATCCCTTGAAGAAGGTGCATACGCCGGATCAAAATTTGACAGACTTAGAAAAAGCCTTTGAATATTTACTGGAGGAGGGTTATCCAGCTGTCAATGTCGTTTGGGCCTCTGGAAAACGGATGGATCATACCTTAAATAATTTTCATTCGTTGGTACGCTATGGCCGTAAATTGAAGATTGTGTTCTTTGACGATTATTCAACGTCTTATTTATTGCCTCCCACCTTTGAAAAGTGGTATCCGGCTGGAACTCCGCTGTCACTCATGCCTTATGGCGAAGCATTTGAGGTAAAATCGACCGGCTTAGTCTACGATTTAAACCATCCCGTATTACGTCTGGGAACTCAGACGAGTTCGAGCAATGAGGCGCATGAAGATGGAATCGTGAAAATTTCGTATGAAAGCGGGGCGCTTATTTTGATGGAGTGCCACGATTAATTTTGTCCTGGTCTGACGGTTTGTAAAATACCGGTCTCGAAGGAACCTCTGGAAAGTAATTCTGCTCCACCCAATTACCCGGAAAATCGTGGGGGTATTTATAATCAGCTCCGTAGTTCAAATCTTTCATCATCCGCGTAGGCGCATTGCGTAGATGCAATGGCACGGGCAAATCGCCTGTCTGTTCCACGTAGGCCATGGCTTTGTTGATGGCGTTATAGGCTGAGTTACTTTTGGGCGAAGTCGCTAAATAGATAACCGTCTGAGATAAAATAATTCTCGACTCCGGATTACCGATCACTCGAATGGAATCAAAGCAAGATTGGGCTAATAAAAGCGCATTGGGATTAGCTAATCCAATATCTTCCGAGGCCAAAATCAACAATCTACGACCGATAAATTCCAAGGATTCTCCTCCTGCTAACATCCGCGCTAACCAATAGACCGCCGCATCTGGATCAGATCCCCGGATGGATTTGATAAACGCCGAAATGATATCAGAATGTTGCTCGCCATCCTTATCATATTGAGCAAGGTTTTTCTGCAAACGTTCAGTGACTAGGGCATTCGTTACCTCAAGCTCGTTTCCGCCCTCTGTAGTAATTAATAGCTCGAAAAGATTCAATAATTTACGACCGTCACCACCAGAGAAATGAAATAGGGCATCAGTCTCCGTTAGGGTGATTTTTTTATCCTTAAAAAGGGAATCCGTGGCGATTGCTTTTTGAAGCATCGTATGTAGATGCTCATTCGAAAGCGATTCTAATACATACACCTGGCAGCGCGATAAAAGGGCCGAAATAACTTCAAACGAAGGGTTTTCCGTGGTCGCACCTACTAAGGTGACGATTCCTTTCTCCACCGCATTTAACAGGGAATCTTGCTGGGATTTGGAAAAACGGTGAATCTCATCGATGAATAGGATGGGCGATTGCGCCTCAAACATCCGGTTCTTCTTCGCTAATTCCAAAGTTTCCCGCACTTCTTTCACCCCAGATTGTACCGCAGAAAGCGAATAGATGGTTCGCTTTAAGGCGCCAGATAATAAAGTCGCTAGCGTTGTTTTTCCTACGCCAGGAGGCCCCCAAAGGATGCAAGACGGCAAATGTCCCGCCTCAATCGCTTTCCGCAATGGCGCGTTCGGACCCACGACCTTTTCTTGGCCGATGTATTCATCCAGGGTCGTGGGGCGCATTCGTTCTGCGAGAGGCTGCATCATCTTTCGAAGTTACATGAATTTTGTAAAATAGAAATAGAATTTGTAGCTTGAAGTTCTAAATAAACCTATCAAATATGAATCAATCTAGACGTTCCTTTTTACGCAATTCTGCGATGGGACTAGGGGCTTTAGCCTTTGCTTCCCCTGCATTGCAAGCTTTAGCAGCGGTTAAATACAAGAAATTAGTAGGGGTACAATTGTACTCCGTGCGCGATGATATGCGCAAAGATCCACAAGCTACCTTGAATGCTTTGGCAGAAATGGGCTATAAATATGTGGAGCATGCAAACTACATTGGTCGTAAATTTTACGGTTGGGAGGCGAAAGAATTCAAAAAGCGTCTGGATGATTTAGGGATGAAAATGCCTTCAGGTCATACGGTGATGGGTAAACTGCACTGGGATGATGCGAAGAATGACTTTACAGATCTTTGGAAATATACCGTAGAAGATGCGGCGATTATGGGTCAGGAATTAGTGATTAGCCCGTCCATCGACATGGGGATTCGCAAGGATAAAAATCTCTTGTTGAAGTACATGGATATCTTTAATAAGTCTGGGGAATTATGCCAAAAATCCGGTATGCGATTCGGCTACCACAATCATGATTTCGAGTTCTCAGAGAAATTAGAGGGAGAATTATTATACGACATCATGTTGAATAACACGGATCCTACGCTCGTAGCGCAACAGTTAGATATAGGTAATATGATCAACGGTGGCGGTATTCCAGCGGAAGTGATGAAGAAATTCCCAGGTCGTTTCGTGTCGATGCACGTGAAGGACGAAGTGCCGGCTAAATCAGGTCATGAACACTTTGAATCTACTGTTCTAGGGAAAGGTTCCGGCCAAATCGATGTACAAGCCTTAGTTAAATTAGGCGATAAGGAAGGTGGTACAAAACACTTTATTATCGAACAAGAAGCGTACCAAGGTTTGCAGCCATTGGATTGTATGAAAGAAAACATCGCGATTATGCGCGGATGGGGATATAAATAAGAAACAAATGAAAAAACTAGCCTTAGGATTACTATTAGCTGCACCCTTTTTAGCGGATGCACAATCTTCTTTAAAACCAGCGATCGCTCAAAAAGCCGATGTCTTAAAAGATAAGGTCATCGCTTGGCGACGTGATTTTCACGAACATCCAGAACTAGGAAACCAAGAAGTGCGTACCGCAGGTATTGTGGCGGCACATTTACGTTCTCTAGGTATGGAGGTGCAGGAAAAAGTCGCTTATACGGGTGTGGTGGGAATATTGAAAGGAGGAAAACCTGGTCCTGTGGTTGCCTTACGTGCAGATATGGATGCCTTACCGGTGACAGAACGCGGAGATTTAGCCTTTAAATCGAAAGTGGTCACGGAATTTAATGGCCAAAAAACGGGCGTCATGCATGCCTGCGGACACGATTCGCACGTGGCTATTTTGATGGCGGTGGCGGAAATTTTGGCCTCTGAAAAAGCCAATTTAGCGGGTACGGTGAAGTTTATTTTTCAACCATCAGAAGAAGGAGTTTACAATGATAAAGGGGAAACGATTCTTTCTGGCGCTGAATTAATGGTGAAAGAAGGAGTATTAGAAAACCCAAAGGTGGATGTTATTTTTGGATTACACATTGCCTCTGGATCTGATAATGGGGTGATTGAATACAAGCCAGGTGCCACTATGGCAGCCGTTGATCAATTAGACATTAAAGTCAAAGGAAAGCAAGCGCATGGCGCGAGTCCTTGGACGGGAGTCGATCCGATTGTCATTTCCTCGCAAATCGTGATGGGATTGCAAACCATCGTTTCGCGTTCCGTAAATATTACAGAAGATCCGGCGATTGTGACAGTAGGTGCCATTCACAGTGGAATTCGCCAAAACATCATTCCAGAATCTTCACACATGATCGGAACAATCCGTACTTTTGGTGTGGCTCAACGTGAGTTAGTGCACCAACGCATTAAAGACATCGCCACAAACATTGCTATTAGTGGTGGAGGGAAGGCAGATGTGACCATAGGCACAGGCTATCCTGTAACGTACAACAATCCAGAATTAGTCGAAAAAATGTTGCCTACTTTGCAAGGGGTGAATGGAAAAGACCGGGTGAGAACCGTTCCAGCCCATACTGGTGCAGAAGATTTCTCCTTCTTCCAACAAAAAGTACCTGGCTTCTTCTTCTTTTTAGGAGCGAGACCCGATAACAAGAAAGCAGACGAAGTAGCCGGACACCACACACCAGACTTTCATTTAGATGAGGGTCATTTCCAAGTGGGGGTGAAAGCCTTGAGTAGTTTGGTCGTAGACTATATGGATATGGTACAACCGAAGAAAAAGAAATAGATTTTGAGAGACGCGCTTGTCGCGTCTCTTTTTTTACGAATACTTTCTAAACCGATGAAAAAAATCCTACTATTCCTTTTACTTGTAGGCCCTGTAGTCTATACCCAAAACCTGAAACCAGAACTTTGGAATAAACCTTGGAAGGCTTCCTGGATTACGTATGCTGAAAATTCGGCGAACGCCTATAATTTAGTCGGTTTGAAAGACTACGGAGTTTATCGCTTTCAGCACAAGGTTCCGTTGTTAGCTAAGCCAGCAAAATGTATCATTCATGTTTCGGGAGATAATCGTTATAAATTATATGTGAATGGGACTTGGGTGTCTGCCGGTCCGGCGAGAGGGGATTTGTATTTCTGGAATTTTGAAACGCTTGACATTGCGCCTTACTTGAAGGCTGGGGAGAATACCGTGGAGGCTTTGGTTTGGAATGAGGGGAAAGGAAAGTCCGAAGCCCAAATTTCCTATGCGACAGGATTTATTCTACAGTCTGATGAGGAGGCTTTTGCCGCATTCAATACCAACGTTCGCTGGGAGGTGGCTAAAAATGTAGGAGTCAGCCCGCTGGCCGTTCGCGTCCCAGGTTATTATGTGGCAGGTGCGGGGGAATTACAGGAATATAGTAAAGGCTGGTCGCCTTATATTTCTGCGAAATCGTTAGGTCCTGGTTTGACGAAAGGTGCGTCCATCGACGCACGTGGCTGGATGTTATATCCATCTGCCATTCCATCGATGGAAATGAAAGAGCAACGTTTTGCTACTCTTCGAAAAGGGGAGGGCGATTTGATTCACGGAAGTGCATTGGTGGTGATGCCACATACTTCGGTGGATCTTTGGATCGATCAAGGGGTCTTAACAAATGCTTATCCCCAATTAAAGTTTAGCGGAGGGAAAGATGCCAAAATTGGCCTCACCTACGCGGAGGGACTCTATGAAAAGAAAGCGCTAAGCACTACGACGAAGAATGGGAATCACAAAGGCAATCGGAATGAGATCGATAACAAATATTGGTTAGGTCGTAAAGACAGCCTAATCGCTGATGGGGCTGACCATACGTTTGAATCGATGACTTACCGAACGTTTCGTTATGTGCGTTTGACGGTGAAGACAGAAGCGGAGGCTTTGACTTTACAGGATTTCAAGAGTGTGTTTACGGGATTCCCGTTTCAAGCGAAAGCGTCTCTGAAAACGGATAATCCTTTGATTCCCCAATTACTCGATGTGGGTTTCCGCACAGCACGTCTGTGTGCCATGGAAACCTACATGGATTGTCCCTATTACGAACAATTGCAGTACATTGGCGATGCACGCATTCAGGCGCTGGTAAGTCTATATTATGCGGGCGATGAGCGCTTAGTGCGCCAGGCGTTAGATCACATGGATCATTCGAGAATCGCGGAAGGGATTACATTAAGTCGCTATCCGACAGATTTACACCAACAAATTCCGACGTTCTCCTTGTGGTACATCGGGATGTTGCACGATTATTTACGGTACGGAAAAGACCCTCAATTTTTGAAGAATAAGTTAGCCGGGATGCGGGGCATTTTGGACTATTTTGCGCGTTTCGAAGGAACCGATGGAACCTTGCAGAACATTCCCTATTGGACATTTTCGGACTGGGTGAATGCGTGGCCAAGAGGGATTGCACCAGTGGGGCCGTCGGGTCGTTCGGCGGTGATTGATTTTCAGTATATGTGGGTATTGCAAAATGCGGCTGAATTAGAACGGTATTTTGGCTATCCAGAAATGGCGGCTAAATACGAGGCGAAAGTGAGAGCGTTAAAGCCTGTGTTGAGCGCCTTGTATTGGGATGCCTCGCGGGGTTTATATGCGGATACGGAAGTACATGATAAGTATTCGCAGCATGCTAATTCGCTAGCGATTTTAGCGGGAATGCCGGCTCCCGGTGTGGCAGATAAATTGCTAGCTGATAAAAATATGGCACAGGCGACAATCTACTTTAAGTATTATCTGCATTTAGCTTTGGCCAAAGCAGGAAAAGGCAACGAATACCTGAAATGGCTTTCTATCTGGAAAGAAAACATTGACATGGGATTGACGACTTGGGCGGAAACCTCCGATATTTCCACTTCTCGATCGGATTGCCACGCGTGGGGCTCTAGCCCGAACATTGAATTCTTCCGCATTGTATTAGGAGTTGATTCCGATGCGCCAGCTTTTGCGAAAGTAAAGATCGAACCGCATTTAGGTGAACTTTCTCAGGTAGAGGGTATTGTGCCGCATCCACAGGGTGAAATTCAAGTAAGTTATAAACCAGGAAGCGCTTCCATTACGTTGCCGGGGACGGTGAGTGGAAGCTTTGTGTGGCAAGGAAAGAAATACCCATTAAAGGCTGGGAAAAATTTATTGACTATCCCTAGGTAGGATAGGACGGTTGGCCGCTTTTGCCTATGTAGTTTTAAGAAAAAATAATTACCATGTACAAACACGTATCTTATTTCTGGGATGATGCCAAAGCTGCTGAACTCGCGGGGAATGAAGTTGACTTATTTATCTACCGTTCCAACATACTTGGTGCGGATTTACGCATCACGAATTATGGCGGAGGAAATACCTCGGTGAAATTGCAGGACAAAGACCCGTTGACGCGTTCTGAAACCGAAGTGATGTGGATCAAAGGTTCCGGTGGCGACATTGGCACCTTGAAAAAGTCGGGTTGTGCAGCCTTGTACGTGGATCGCTTACGTTCGTTGACGAATGTCTACCGTGGCTTGGAACACGAAGATGAGATGGTGGAATTATTCAACCATTGCATCTTTGATTTGTCATCCAAAGCGCCTTCGATCGATACCCCTTTACACGGATTCTTGCCTTTCAAACACATCGATCACCTGCATCCAGATGCTGCCATTGCGATTGCGGCTTCGAAAGATGGAGAGCAAATCACGAAAGACTTGTTTGGCGGATTAATCGGCTGGGTAGGCTGGCAACGACCAGGCTTCGATTTAGGATTGCAATTAAAAGCCTGTTTAGAAGAAGCAGCTTCGCGCGGTGTACAATTGCGCGGCATCATGTTAGGCTCACACGGCTTGTTTACTTGGGGCGATACGTCTTACGAATGCTATGTAAATACGTTGGAAGTCATTGAAAAATGCGCGGAATACATTGAATCGAAAACGACTACCGTATTTGGTGGTGCGCGGATGTCTTCGTTTTCTGCGGAGGAGCGAGAAGCGAAAGCTGCCGCGTTAGCACCCGTTTTACGCGGATTTTGTTCATCACATGTGCAGATGGTGGGACATTTCTCCGACGATGAACGCGTGTTGCAATTCATTAATTCGAATGATTTAGATCGTTTGGCACCTTTAGGAACCTCTTGCCCAGATCACTTCTTGCGGACGAAAATTTCGCCATTGGTGCTAGGCTCGGATGTTTCCGTGGAGGTCTTGACTCCTTTGTTCGAAGATTACCGCATCATGTACGGATCGTATTACGATTCTTGCAAACATGCGAATTCTCCCGCGATGCGTGACCCGAATCCGGTCGTGATTTTATATCCAGGAGTTGGGATGTTTACGTTTGCCAAAGACAAACAAACCGCCCGCGTTGCCGCAGAGTTTTATACCAACGCCATCAACGTAATGCGTGGTGCGGAGGCAATTTCGTCGTATACTTCCTTGCCTCGTCAGGAGGCTTTTGATATCGAGTATTGGTTGTTGGAAGAGGCGAAACTACAACGCATGCCGAAGCCAAAAGCACTTTCAGGTCGTGTCGCATTTGTAACTGGATCGGGTGGGGGGATCGGAAAGGCGATTGCCAAAAAGATGGCACAAGAAGGTGCCTGCGTGATTTTAAATGACGTGAATGCCGATCGTTTGGCGGAGGCTAAAGCTGAGTTTATTGGTTTATTCGGGAAAGATGTGGTTTCCACAGTGATTGCCGATGTGACCAATCAGGAATCGATTGAAGCGGCGATGAAGCAGGCTTGCTTGGATTTTGGAGGAGTAGATTTGATCGTAAATAATGCGGGAATATCCATCTCAAAAGGAATCCTGGAACATACGCAGGCCGACTGGGATAAGTTATATGATATTTTAGTGAAGGGTCAATACTTGGTTTCGCAGGCAGCTATTGCCGTGATGCGCAAACAGGGATTAGGTGGAGACATCGTGAACATCGTGTCGAAGAATGCCTTTGTCGCAGGACCTAACAATGTGGGATATGGAAGTGCGAAAGCAGCGCAGGCACACATGACTCGTTTATTAGCCGCGGAATTAGGACCGGATCACATCCGGGTGAATACGGTGAATCCAGATGCGGTGATCGCTGATTCCAATATTTGGGCAGGTGGATGGGCCGAAGGTCGCGCCAAAGCCTATGGCATCACCGTGGCTGAGTTGCCAACCTATTACGCTAAAAGAACGCTATTAAATGAATCTATTTTGCCGGATGATATAGCAAACGCGTGTTTCGCATTCGTGGGAGGCTTATTGAATAAGTCAACTGGAAATGCTTTGAACGTGGATGGTGGTGTAGCCGCTGGATTTTTAAGATAATGATGACAATGAATATTTCGAACCATAACGACGCCTTGTTTGCTCAGCATACTCGCCGATTGGATTTCTTGAAATCCGAGGTGAACTTGCCCGCTGGCATTTTGCAGAAATTAAAGGATTTTCAAATTGCGATTCCCTCTTGGGCCTTAGGCACGGGAGGAACGCGTTTCGGTCGCTTCTCCGGCGGAGGCGAACCGCGTAATTTGGAAGAAAAGATCGCGGATGTCGGTTTATTGCATGCCTTGAATCAGTCCTCTGGAGCGATTTCTTTGCACATTCCTTGGGATATCCCTACGGATCCCGCGGCGATTCGCACGTTAGCTGCTCAACACGGTTTGGCTTTTGATGCAGTGAACTCAAATACCTTTCAAGATCAAGCGGATCAAACGCATTCCTATAAATTCGGATCCTTGCAACACGTTTCTGCGGTAACTCGGAAACAAGCGATTGATCACAATATGGAGGTAATTAAGCACGGGGTCTCGCTTGGATCGAAGGCATTAACCGTTTGGTTGTCAGATGGTTCCTGTTTTCCTGGTCAATTGAATTTCCGTCACGCTTATGAGCGCACGGTGGATAGTTTACGGGAGATTTACGCTGCTTTACCAGCTGACTGGTCTTTGTATTTGGAATACAAAGCCTACGAGCCTAACTTCTATTCCACGACTGTGGGAGACTGGGGTGCTTCGTATTCGATGGTCAATAAATTAGGACCACAAGCAAAGACTCTGGTGGATTTAGGACACCATTTGCCGAACGCGAACATCGAGCAAATCGTCTCTATTTTATTGATGGAAGGTAAATTAGGCGGCTTCCACTTCAATGATTCGAAATACGGCGATGATGATTTGACAGCAGGTTCAATCAAACCATACCAATTGTTCTTGATCTTCAACGAATTAGTGGACGGGATGGACGCTAAGGGGATGAATCATGCCAAAGACCTAGGTTGGATGATCGACGCCTCGCACAACGTAAAAGATCCTTTAGAGGATTTATTGCAATCCGTAGAAGCAATTCAAATCGCCTATGCACAGGCCTTATTAGTGGACCGAAAAGCCTTAGAAGCAGCTCGTGAAGCGAACGATGTGGTGCGTTGTCAAGAGATTTTACAGGCTGTTTTCCGTACCGATGTGCGCGCATTAGTGGCACAGGCTCGTTTGGAATTAGGCGGAGCTTTGGATCCCATTGCCTTATTCCGTCAGGAGAAAATGCGCGATCAATTAATTAAGGCACGCGGTGCGAAAACGGTAGCGACGGGATTGTAATATGAGTGTTAAAACATCTGTCATCGCGGTATTTGATATCGGAAAGACCAATAAAAAGGTGTTTCTGTGGGATACTGCGTTTCAGATCGTGTTTGAAAAACAACAGCATTTTGCGGAGATGGTGGATGAGGATGGATTTCCTTGCGAGGATTTGCCCGCACTTCAACAATGGATTGTTGCAACGTTTACAGAACTTTGCCAAATGCCTGAATTTGAACTTGTCGGCTTGAATTTTTCTGCCTATGGCGCTTCGTTTGTCTATGTGGATCGAACGGGGGAGCCGGTGGCGCCCTTGTATAATTATTTGAAACCTATGCCCGCGCCTTTTCCCTATGCAGATTTTGGAGGAGAAGCGGAATTTGCGCGCAAAACGGCATCGCCCATTTTAGGGAATCTGAATTCGGGTTTGCAGGTATATGCGGCACGATTAAAGCCATTTTGGCCGGAGGTATTCAAAGCCTTTCATTTCCCCAATTACTTAGCTTCCCTTTTTACGGGAAAATTCTTGTCCGAGATTACGTCGATTGGTTGTCATACCGCTTTATGGGATTTCGATACGGGTCAATACCATCCTTGGGTCTCAGCTGTTGAAGATAAGTTAGCTCCTATTTCTGCTGCGGGTTTTATCGCCATTGACGGGATTCATTACGGTCTAGGATTGCATGATTCCTCTGCAGCTTTAGTCCCTTATTTGCGCAGTTTGAAAGAGCAATTTGTACTGTTATCAACAGGTACTTGGTGCATTGCGATGCATCCGTTCAACGAATCACCCTTGACATCTGATGAATTAGCGAATGATGTCTTGTGTTATTTACAGCCCAATGGGAAGCCCGTCAAAGCCTCTCGCTTGTTTGGGGGGCATTTTCACGAAGAGCAGGTGGCTCGGATGGAGGCGCATTTTGGCGGATCATTTACAGATTTAAAATTTTCAAACGAAGTGTATGAATTAAAACCGAAAGAATCTTCCGTTTTTGAATCAGCCTTCGCGTCTCGTGATTTGAATGATTTTCCGGATTTGGCTTCGGCATATGACCAATTCATGGTAGATTTGGTAGGCCAACAAATCTGTAGTTTGAACCTATTGCTGAAAGAGGCGCCGGTCAAACAATTGCTTGTCGATGGCGGTTTTAGTAAAAACGAATGGTACATGCGCTTACTAGCACGTGCCTTTCCAGATGTAGAAGTGTATGCCGCGGAAGTTGCTCAAGCCAGTGCTTTAGGGGCTGCTTTACTGGTTTACGAAGGGGAATTACCCCAAAATTTAATTCAATTGAAACGATATTAGGATGCGCGTTGCCCTGTTTGTTCCATGCTATATTGACCAATTCTATCCACAAGTAGCGGTGGCGAGTTTGGAATTGTTGGAAAAACTGGGTTGCGAGGTAATTGTACCCACAGACCAAACCTGTTGTGGCCAACCGATGGCCAATTCCGGTTTTGCATCCTCCACGGAAGGTTGTGATACTAATTTTACTACCAATTTTGCCGGTTTTGATTACATCGTGGGGCCATCCGGTTCTTGTGTATTACACCTAAAAGAGCATCATCCATCTGAGAAAATAAGGAATTCGGTTTACGAGATTTGTGAGTTTTTAACGGATATCTTGAAGATCTCGAGCTTGCCTGCAAAATTTCCGCATCGGGTTGGTTTGCACCAAAGCTGCCATGGACAACGTGGTTTACGTTTGAGTTCCATGACAGAGCGCAATGAAAAGCCTTTTTCGAAATTACAAGATCTATTGGGACTAGTGGAGGGTGTTGAAATTTTAAAGCCTGAACGTGCAGACGAATGCTGCGGTTTTGGTGGAACCTTCTGTGTAACGGAAGAAGCCGTTTCTGTGAAAATGGGGCAGGATCGGATCAAAGAACACGATGCGAATGCAGTGGAATATATTGTGGGAGCGGATACTTCGTGCCTGATGCATATGGAGGGGATTTTGCGCCGTCAAGGTTCTAAAGTTCAGGTAAAACACATCGTAGAAATATTGAATCATGAGTAGCCACGCTGAAGCTTCAGAGAAATTTATTGCGGATGCTCAACGGACCGACTGGCATGATGAAACGCTATGGTTCGTGCGTGAAAAGCGCGATAAGGCCGCAATGGTTTTACCCGAATGGGAAGCCCTGCGTGAACACGCCTCCCAAATCAAAGATCATACCTTAGCGAATTTAGGCAGCTATTTGCAAGCCTTTGAAGCGAAAGCGACAGCGAATGGAATTAAAGTCCATTGGGCAGCTGATGCAGCAGAACATAATGCGATTGTACACCAAATAATTGCTGAACAGGGTTCTAAAGTTCTAGTGAAGAGTAAATCGATGCTGACGGAGGAATGCCACCTCAATGATTATTTGGCAAAAAAAGGTATCGAAGTTGTAGATACCGATTTAGGTGAACGCATTGTTCAATTCAGAAACGAAGCGCCAAGTCACATTGTGTTGCCTGCTATTCACCTGAAAAAGGAGGATGTGGGCGAGACGTTCCATCAGCATTTAGGGACGCCTAAGGGTAATAAAGATCCACAGTTTCTAACGGAGGCAGCCCGCCAACATTTACGTGGCCATTTTTTAGCCTCTGATGTAGCCATCACCGGAGTGAATTTCGCCATTGCTGAAACGGGCGAATTTGTGGTTTGCACAAATGAGGGAAATGCGGATATGGGTGCGCATTTGGCTAAAGTCCATATTGCTTGCATGGGTATCGAAAAGATTATTCCTAAACGAGCGGATCTAGCCGTGTTTTTACGATTGCTTGCACGCAGCGCCACAGGTCAATTGATTACTACTTATTCCTCGCATTTTCATATGCCTCGCGAAGGACAAGAAATGCACATCGTTCTGCTAGATAATGGCCGAACGCGCCAGCTCGCTGACCCGAAATACAAGAATTCACTGAAATGTATCCGCTGCGCGGCTTGTTTTAATACTTGTCCGGTGTACAGAAGAAGTGGGGGTCATAGTTACCATCAACCGGTGGCAGGCCCGATCGGCTCCATTTTAGCGCCTAATATTGACAAGAAGGCCAATGCTGATTTGCCTTTTGCGAGCACTTTATGTGGTTCTTGTTCGAATGTGTGTCCAGTGAAGATTAATATCCACGAGCAATTGTGGTTTTGGCGTCAAGACTTGATGGCGGCAGGATTAACTCCAGTAGGCAAAACGATAGGCATGAAGCTGATGGCGTTCACCTTAGCTCATCCGGCGATTTATCGAATAGGAGGGTCGCTTTTAAGGAGATTTGCGCCCTTATTAAATTCCCGATTAAATCCTTGGTACAAACAGCGGGAGATGCCAGAAGCACCCAAGGAGAGTTTTCAAGAATGGTACAAGAAACGATGAGCGCAAGAGAAGAAATTTTAGGAAAAATGGAGGCACTCGAACCAGTGAATCATCCAGGCGACTTTCAAGGGGCATCGGAGGATTTTGATTTCAAGGCTTCGTTGGAAGTAGTAGGAGCGCGTGTTTTGACTTCAGAAGAGTTGGAAATCCAATTTCCAGGCAGACGACGCTATGAAAAAACCATGGATGGTTTGAGTTTAGCTGAAGTGGAAGTATTAGAAATCGATGGCGAATTTGGAGTGGCGGAAAATGGGGCTATTTGGTTGACGGAGGACGCCTTGCCGCATCGCGTGGCGCCATTCATTTGCCAACATTTAGTGATCAACGTTTCTAAAATAGTTCCGAATATGCACGCCGCTTATGAAGAATTAAAAATGCCAAACTCGAGCTTTGGTTTGTTTTTAGCTGGTCCGTCGAAGACCGCGGATATTGAGCAATCGCTCGTGATTGGGGCACACGGTGCTCGGAGTTTGACCGTGGTAATTCGCGCTTAATTTTGTATTTTTGCTTCGTATGAAGCCCATTTTCTTCTTTATTATCTTATTTTTCCAGCTGTCAGCGCAAGCCTATCAAGGCACGCAGGAGAAAATTCAACGCTACAAACCCTTCATTGATTCCTTGTCTCAAGTGTATGGGATTCCTTCGAAATTAATTATTGGGGTGGGGATCTGTGAATCCGGTTTTGGTCAGTCTAAGCAATCCATAAAGCAACATAATTACTTTGGTTTGCGCGGTAAATATTCGCGTAAAAAGAAGTCGAGTTTTAAACATTATGCGCGGCCAGAGGATAGTATGGTGGATTTTTGCGAGGTTTTGGCCAGTAAAAAATATTATACAACCCTGAAAGGGAATCCGGATCCGATGAAGTGGACGCGGGCAATGGCGAAGGCGCGTTATGCAGCGAATGCGAAACGCTGGATACGGTTAATGAAGAAATCTTTTACGTTGATTGATTAGATGAAAAGGTTTTATTTGGTTTGGGCGTCAATATGTTTCATTTTAGCGTGTTCTGCGCTGTATTTGTACAGTTATATCCCTAGCACGTATTTGCTTGCGGATCAAGAAATCAAGAAGTTATTTGAGATAGACAAACCCGTGGAACAGGTTTCTGAAATCATCGAGGTGGCTGAAATTGACACGATTCCCACCTATGTAATTCCTGCAGATACAGCCCAAATAGTGTATTCTGCCATTCCTGAGCCCATTTTGCCGGACTCGAGTGTGGATGATTCCACGCAGCACCGGGTACTGTTAATAGGGGACTCGGAAGCCGGAGGGATGAAGAATGTGTTGAATGATTATTGCCAAAGCAACGGCCACAAACTCGTCGCCACCGTCGAATGGGCTTCAGCCACTTCCTTGAACTTTGCGAAATCCGATACGATTTCCAAGATTATCAAACGCTACCGTCCCAGTTTCGTATTTGTTTTATTTGGCCTAAATGAAGTTTTAGCAAAAGATTATGTGACTCGAAAAACCCTAGCTAAAGGTTTTCATAAACGCCTGAGCGGAATCCCCTATGCTTGGATAGGGCCTACCAATTGGGGTTATGATTACGTGGTGACGGATGCCTTTCAAGCAGTAGCTGATTCTGCTGCTTTTTTCTCTTCTAAACACCTAGTTTTACCGAAAGCGACAGATGGCAGACATCCTTCCTTGCCGGGATACCGCATTTGGATGGGGAATGTGGCGAATTGGTTACAGGAATCGAGTCGTTGGAAGATTAGGATGATGCCGCCAGCGCGGTTTGGCTATCCGAAAAAATACAAAGCAATTGTGTTAAATGCAGCAGATTATAGAGGTTATTAAGCAGGCGTTTGGGTCAATCCCGTTTGAGCAGCTCCTTCGTGAATTCATGCTGTATTCCACGAAAGAGCCCTGGTTTTTTACGGAGTTTTCGTTCCTGTTTACATTCGGGATTTTTTTGTTTTTTTATGCACTCCTTTTTACGCAAAATGCCCTGCGCAAAATCTATTTAATCGCCTTTAGTTTATTCTTTTACTATAAATCGAGCGGCCCTTTTCTAGCCCTTTTTGTATTCCAAATCGTAGTTGATTTCCTTTTCGCTCGCAGAATCGAACGGTCCGAAGGCAATTCAAAGCAAATTTGGATGAGCGTCGCCGTTCTGTTTAGCCTTTCTTTCTTGCTCTATTTTAAGTACCCTAATTTCCTTTTAGAGAATACGAATTGGCTCTTATTGACTCATTTCGAGCCGGTGGATTTGTTTCTGCCCATCGGGATCTCTTTTTATACCTTTCAGTCGATTTCCTATATCGTGGACGTGTACCGCTGCGAGATTCGGTCCTCCAAAAGCTTCCTCGATTATGCTTTTTACATGACCTTTTTTCCACACTTGGTGGCGGGTCCCATTGTTCGTGCGAAGGATTTTTTAGGCCAAATAAATTCCCCCGAAAACCTGGATGCGCGCCGCTATAAAGAAAGTTTGTTTCGGATTGTGATTGGACTGATTAAGAAATTGTTGATTGCTGATTACCTGGGAAAATACGTGGATATGGTATTTGAGAACCCGGCCTTTTATACGGGAGGGGAGAATCTGTTGGGTGCTTTGGCCTATAGCTTCCAGATCTATTTTGACTTTTCTGGCTACTCTGATATGGCCATAGGATTAGCCTTGCTGTTAGGTTATCGCTTGAAGGAGAATTTTGAAAATCCCTATGGATCCTCGAATGTGACGGAATTTTGGCGCAAATGGCATATTTCCCTCTCCACCTGGCTGCGTGATTACGTCTACATCCCGTTGGGTGGAAATAGAAAAGGGACATTGAATACCTATCTTTTTTTGTTGATCACGATGTTAGTGGGTGGTTTTTGGCACGGGGCTAGTTGGCAATTTGTTTGCTGGGGAGCTGCGCACGGATTAGCGCTGGCACTTCACAAAGCGATTCACAAGCACCTTCCGGAAGGCAAATGGATAGACTTAATAGGCGGCATTTTTACGTTTAGCTTTGTCACTTTCTGTTGGATTTTCTTCCGGGCGCGTGATTTCGATACGGCATTGTTGATGTTGAATCAAATGGCCAGTGCGACTTCTGAGACTGATTTTGTAGGTTTCTGGTTTTCTCGGAATGAACTGGCTATTTTGCTCGTGGCCCTTTTATCTTGGACCTTAATTCCAGGAAATTGGAAACTGAAATTGTTTGAAGGAATATTTTATGTGCCATCTTTCTTTTGGTTTTTCATCCTATTAGCAGCCCTACAATTCATCATTCAATTCCGTGACACCTTAGTGCAACCCTTTATCTACTTTCAGTTTTGAGGCATCTATTTTTGCTCTTTTGGGTGTTTTCTTTTCCTCTTTTTGCCAAAGTGGATTCCACCCAAGTCTGCCATTCCTGCAATGTCATTCAGCGAGACGAAGACGTAGCCGCATTAGCGTCAAAATGGAAGTCTGGAACTTTGAAAGTACTGCATGTGGGGGATTCACACGTACAAATTGGTCATTTCTCAGGTGAGATAAAACGACTATTGGGCGTGAAAAATGCAGGAATTCAATTCCCCTACAGTCTCGTTAAAAGTGTCGATGGTCGAGTCTTAAAATCCAAAGCGATGGGTCGCTGGGAAGGAACATCTATTCTTAAGTCATCAACGGGTCAGAATATTGGCTTAGCCGGGTATGCCGTTTCTACGCGTGATAGTACCGCACAAATCACCTTTAGCTTAAAGGATTCCCTGGCTGCGCTTAATCAGATTCGGGTCTGGACTAATTCAGATTCTTGTACTATGATTCCAGATGTAGGATCGGAATTTACTTTGGATAAACGTGGGCAAAGCAGAAGCGTGGCCTATTGGGATTTTAAAAGCAAGACCAGCCTAAGTCAATTTACGCTAAGTCTTCAAAAAGGCACTTCAAAACTAGCTGAATTTACCTTGCACGGGGTGGAGATTTTATCCAATGAAACCAGAATTGATTACCAAGATTTAGGCGTAACTGGAGCGCAGTTTACGCATTTGAAGTCGAGAGGGAATGTAGTTTTGGACCAAATTGAACTCCTAAAGCCGGATCTACTGATCTGTTCCTTTGGAACCAATGAAGCCTATAATGTCAATTGGAATCCAGCAACTTACCGCCAGGCGCTTGTCGAATTTATACAAGACGTGAAGTCCAAATCCCCTGAAACGGTTTTTCTATTCACTAGTCCACCCGATACGCGTAGTCAAAAACGCATCCCCAAATTTCAGCAGGAGGTCGTTCAAACCTTGTCTGAATTGCCCGCTGCGTTCTATGATTTGAATCAGGTGATGGGTGGTTTTGGTTCAAGTGCAGATTGGGTAAAAAATGGTTGTTTCCTGAAGGATCAATTGCATTTAACGAAAGAAGGGTACCAGTTGCAGGCTAAACTTTTTGTATTGGCCTTATTCAAATCCTGGGGAGAATCTACCGCCTCCGAAATTTTACAAAATCAGGTTAATCAGCACACAGTCAGCATCGGAATTCCTAAATAATTCCTATATTTAGTGCAAAACCTGTTTAATCTATGTCAGTTTCAAGAAGGAAATTTATAGGACAATCTGTTCTAGGTTTGGCTGCATTCAGTATTGTGCCACGCCACGTATTAGGAAAGGGCTTTTTAGCCCCTTCTGATCAATTAACGAAAGCGATTATTGGTACCGGAGGAATGGGTCGTGGGCACATACCCTATGCGGGAACGCGAGTGGTTGCGCTATGCGATGTGGACAAGAAAAACCTTCAGCTTGGATTAGATAAAGTAGAAAAAGGCGTGAAATCATTCCACGATTACCGGGAGATGATTCAGTTGCCTGAAGTAGATATTGTTCACGTGGCCACTCCACCTCATTGGCATGGCATTATGGCAGCGGATGCAGCGAGAGCTGGTAAAGACATTTGGTGTGAGAAGCCAATGACCCGAACGATCGGGGAGGGTAAACGCCTCAAAGAAGCCGTTCAGCAGCACGGACGTATTTTTAGATTGAATACCTGGTTCCGTTTTGAAGGTAACTTTTATGGAATGAACACCACGGTGAAGCCGATGAAAAAGGTGGTGGATTCGGGGCTTTTGGGCTGGCCGTTGAAGTTTACAGTCAGCAAGCATACGGGTTTTGATTGGAAATTTTACTGGGTTGGGAAGACGGATTTGACGCCGCAGCCGGTGCCTTTGGAATTAGATTACGAGAGCTGGTTAGGGCCAGCGCCCTACAAACCATATAACGTTCACCGCACTCACCAAACCTTCCGCGGCTACTGGGATTACGATGGAGGTGCGCTAGGAGATATGGGGCAACATTATTTAGACCCTATCCAATATATGCTGGGAAAAGATAACGAGTCACCGGTGTACATCGAAGTGGATGCACCCGTGCAGGATAAAGACGCCGTGGGTATCTTTAATCGCATTACTTATACGTACGCGGATGGCTGCCAAATCGTGTTAGACGGCGAAGCCAAAGACGAAAAAGTCGCTTATATCGAAGGACCTAAAGGGAAATTATACCGCAATATGCAGTCCGATATTCCGGATTTGGCGAAAAAACTAGCTGAATTCCCGGATCCCGTCATGCAGCAAACGGATTTTGTCGATTCGGTTAAGAATCGTAAGAAATTTGCCTTGAATGAGGAAAATGGACACCGTTCTTGCACCTTAATTAACCTGGGTTTAATCGCGATGCGCGTGCACCGCAACTTGAAATTTGACCCCATCAATCAAGTCATTGTGGGGGATGACGAGGCAAATCGCCTAATGGATCAACCGATGCGCGCACCTTATATTTTATAAAACGATGAGATATCTATTCCTATTTTTATTGATCGGTACCACGGTGTTCGCGCAAGATGCGAGCCGGGTAGAACAAAATCGCCTCCGTTCTCTAGCAGAGAAAGGCGACTTTGTGAGCTTGAAATCAGCGGCTTATGCCCTAAAGGGTGCCTATGATCCCACGCAAGTGACGGAATCCTATATCCAAGCCATCTCGAAAAACAGAGCGGAATTGCTGGCCTATTTAGCGATTGGTTTGACGGAAAACGCGGAGATAAAAACCATGGTACATTTGGATGCAGCGGTTTGGTTACAACGTTACGCAGCATCAAGACCGCAAGTGATGGCCTTTATTTTGAAGAACTATTTGAGTGCGCCACGCGATCTTCAGATTCTGAAAGCGGCAAGTAAATCCTGGGATGCCCCGCACGCCCAAGCGTTTGTAAAAGCGGTAGGAATCTATAAAGCTGCATGGGCTGTTCCAGCCATGCCTGCAGGTTTTACGAAGGAAAAAGCCTTGGCTTTGTTGCAGGTGGGCGGCGTAAACAATCTACCGACTGTTTGGGCCCTATTAGCCTCTTCATCTGAAGTAAATATTGAATTAGCCGATTATAGCACTTCACTAAAGGCAAATGACTTTTTTAAAAAGGCATTAGCGAACTATGAAAATGCCAGTCTAGCTCAAAAATCAGTAGTGATTGTGTATGGATCTTCGCGTCAATGGCCGGAGGTAAAACCGTTGGTTTGGCGTTCTGTTCAGTCGAATGCCGCCACTCGCTCAGTTGGATTTTATGCCTTACCTTATTGGGCAGGTGTAGCTGATTTTGATATTGTAGCGGAGAAATTAGGGTTTTCTGAATTGCCGAATGAGGTGAAGTCATTGCAACAAGCCTTGACATCTATTACAAGGCAAGATGGAACCTTAAACAGCAAAATTACCGCCTTCGCGCTGCAGGCTAGTCAAAAAGCGAATTGGATTCCTTTCGTACAAGAAGTGGAAAACCTAGGTTGGTTGTATGCAGAAGCGAAGAAAACGAAAAACGAAGAGGCTATTCGCGCTTTTGCACGGATCAATGCGAAGTTGTTTAAAAATGTAGATCAGCAAGTGCTGAATTACCGTAACGCATTGGATTTAACATCGAACTTAGAGACGCGGGAGCAGATCTTTAAGGGTTTGGTAAAATGCAATTCTCTTTCCGCGATGCGTACGCTGTATCTCGGATTACAGGATCCTAATGTACGCCAAATCGCAGCCGATGGTTTAGCGGCTCTCTATCTTTCTAATCCTGATTTTAGAGGTCAAATGACGAGGGAGTGGATACAAGAATTGTTTTGGCAAATTTCCGATCCTGCTGTTCGCGAGAAACTGAATGACGCCTTTAAAATAGCTGATCGTGGTTTTTACACCATGTATAATGGACAAGATTTACGTGGTTGGAAGGGACTTGTAGCGAATCCAATGAAGCGTAGACAATTGTCCGCAGATACCCTGGCTTTGTTGCAGGTAAAAGCGGATGAAATTATGCGCTCAGGATGGGAAGCGAAAGGTGAGGAGCTGCATTTTACAGGGTACGGTGACAATTTGTGTTCGGTGAAAGACTACCAAGATTTTGAAATGTATGTGGATTGGAAAATTGAAAAGGATGGAGATGCCGGTATTTATTTGAGGGGATCTCCTCAGGTGCAGATTTGGGACATTTCACGTACAAATGTGGGAGCGCAGGCAGGTTCTGGAGGTTTGTACAATAACCAAACAAACCCGCGTAACCCTTTAAAAGTGGCGGATAATCCGATCAATGAATGGAATACCTTCCGCATCATTATGAAAGGGGAGCGGGTAACGGTTTACCTAAATGGAGAATTAGTGGTGAATGACGTGCTTTTAGAAAATTATTGGGATCGTAAGCTTCCTATTTTTGTCAAAGACGCGATAGAATTGCAAGCCCATGGGAATCACATCGTTTACCGTAACATTTATGTGAAAGAATTAAAGCCAGCGACTGACTATGTGGCTCCAGAAGCAGACTTTACTACCTTATTTGACGGTTCCTCTTTATTTAATTGGACCGGAAATACGACGGATTATTTCCCTTCGAATAGTGAATTAGTGGTGGATCCGACTCGTGGAGGAAAGGGTAATTTGTATACCAAAAAAGAATACGGTGATTTCCATCTCAAATTTGATTTTCAATTAACGCCTGGGGCTAATAATGGCTTAGGCATTCGCGCACCTTTAAAGGGAGATGCGGCTTATGTAGGGATGGAATTGCAGATTTTGGACAATACAGCGCCCATGTATGCGAAACTGCAGCCCTATCAATACCACGGTTCCGTTTACGGGATCATTCCGGCGAAGCAAGGTTTCTTAAATCCGGTGGGAGAGTGGAACGAAGAAGAGGTTATCGCTCAAGGAACTAAAATCAAGGTGATTTTAAACGGAGAAGTTATTCTAGATGGGGATATCGCGCTGGCTACAAAAGAAGGTACGGCTGATCACAAAGAACATCCCGGTTTGTTAAACAAATCAGGTCATATCGGGTTTTTAGGACATGGTTCTCCCTTGAAATTTAGAAATATTAGAATTAAAGAATTGATCAAGAAAAAATAGAAATATGGCTATCAATTGTACAGTTAACAAGAAAAAGGTCTCTTTGGATATTGATCCAAACACTCCCTTATTATGGGCGCTTAGAGATCATTTGTCCCTATTAGGAACAAAGTATGGATGTGGTATTGCTCAATGTGGAGCATGTACCGTTTGGGTCAATGGAGAACCAACGCGTTCTTGTGTATTGCCTATTTCTGCCGTGTCAAACGCACAAATTACCACCATCGAAGGACTAGATCCTGCCGGAAAACACCCAGTTCAAGTGGCTTGGGATGAGCTGGATGTTCCCCAATGTGGTTATTGCCAAGCAGGTCAAATTATGACTGCTGCGGGTCTTTTGAAAAAGAATCCGCATCCGACAGATCAAGAAATTGTAGACGGTATGTCCGGCAATATTTGCCGTTGTGGAACTTATCACCGTATTCAAGAAGCCGTAAAATTAGCCTCTAAAAAGAGTAAGAAATGAAAACATCGAGAAGAGATTTTATTCAGAAAACCGCCTTATTTACAGGGGTATTTACTTTAGGTTTTGATTGGTTCTCAGCCGAAGCTTCCTCCATGGAGGTGGTGGCTGGTGCGAGTCGATTTAATGCCTTTTTGTCGATCGATACGCTAGGCAAAATCACCTTATTTTCTCCTAATCCAGAAATTGGACAAGGGATAAAAACGGCTTTTCCCGTCGTAGTGGCTGAAGAATTAGATGTAGATTGGGCGCAGGTTCAAGTAGAACAAGCGAATTTAGATACGAAGCAATTCGAACGTCAATTGACTGGAGGTAGTGGCGCATTGAAGCACTCCTGGGAGCGCTTAAGAAAGGCTGGCGCCACCGTGCGGAAGATGATGATGCAAGCGGCGTCGAATCAATGGAAAGTGGATGTGGCGCAATGCAAAACCTCGAAAGGATTTGTGTTAGGTCCAGCAGGCCAAAAAGCCTCCTACGGTTCTCTTGCCGAAGCGGCTTCTACATTGCCCGTTCCGTCTGACGTCACGTTTAAGGATCGCAAGGATTATAAGATTATTGGAACGCGCGTAAAGGGCGTTGATAATAAAAATGTAGTTACTGGTAAGCCTTTATTTGGGATCGACATCCGCAAGCCAGGGATGGTTTTTGCCCAAATCGTGCGACCGCCTTTTGGAGCTACATTGAAATCGTTTTCGGCGGAGGATGTGAAGAAAATGCCGGGTATTTTAGAGGTAGTTTCGTTTAAAAACAAAGTGGCCATTGTAGGAGAGAGTACCTACGCCATCTTGCAAGCCCGCGCTAACTTGACTTGTGATTATGGTTCTGATGTGCCTTTGGAAAGCAATGATACCCACCAAAACTGGTTCGACGAAGGAATGAAATCCGATAAGGCTCAGGTAATGCGTAAAGATGGCGATTTTGCTGCTGCCATCGCCTCGGCTGTTAAGGTAATCGAAGCGACTTACGAATGTCCTTTCATTTCGCACAGTCCGATGGAACCGATGAATTTCTTTGCGGATGTAAAGGCGGATTCGGTTTTACTAGCGGGTCCTACGCAGGTACCACAACCAGCTCAAAAAGCCGTTTCGGATTTATTGAAAATTCCGGTGGATAAAATTCAAGTAGAATTGTCCAAAATGGGCGGAGGTTTTGGCCGTCGTCTAAGCAATGATTTTGTGTTAGAAGCCGCTGAATTGTCGAGTATGATCAAGAAACCGGTTTTAGTGATGTGGACCAGAGAAGATGACATGTCAGGCGGAACCTATCGTCCAGCGGCTCGTTATCGTTTTAAAGCAGGATTAGATAAAAATGGGGAGATCATCGCCTTTGCTTTGAGAGGTGTAGGCCTAAATGCAGGCAATTCTACTCGTCAAGATAATTTCCCAGTGGGAGCCATTGAAAATGTGTTGATTGAATCGATTGACCAAAAATCTGCCGTAACCACCGGACCTTGGCGTGCGCCGATCACGAACTTCTTGGGCTATGCAGAGCAAGCCTTCTTAGATGAAGTGGCAGAGGCGGCGGGAAAAGATCCGATTCAGATGCGCTTAGCCCTTTTGGAAAAAGTAAAAACGAAACCTGTCGGTAAAATAACCTATGAGCCGGCTCGCTTTGAAGAAGTGATTAAACAAGTGGCAGAGAAAGCAAACTGGAAGAAAAAAACAGGCGTTCACCAAGGATTTAGCGTGTACTATTCCCACTTATCCTACGTAGCCCAAATCGCTGAGGTGAAAGTCGAAAACGGCAAGCCGAAAGTCACGAAAGTAACAGCGGTAACAGATTGCGGAGAGGTAGTCAACCTGAGTGGCGCTGAAAATCAGGTGAAAGGAGCCATCATTGATGGAATGGGACATGCGCTGTTTGCAAAATTAAATTTCCAAAAAGGAGTGGCCAGTCCTTCTAACTTCAATGCTTACCGGATGATTCGCGGAAATGAAATTCCAGTGATCGATGCGCATTTTGTGAATAATGGAATTGCTCCTACGGGATTAGGCGAACCCGCTTTACCACCTACTGGCGGTTCCATTGCGAATGCCATTTATGCAGCGACAAAGAAACGCCATTACAAACAACCCTTTAACTAGATGAAAATAACCTGGCTAGATAACCTTCGTGTAAACGCGACAATTGGGGTGATTTTAATTCACGCCTCGGCAACGATATTGTTTCGATTCACGAAGGTTCCAGCTGATCATTGGTGGTTTGCGAATCTGTACAATGGGGGTTATCGCTACGTGGTACCTATTTTTGTGATGTTGTCTGGCGCTTTGTTATTGCCTCGCGAAGAAGCTATTGGGCCTTTTTTGAAGAAGAGTTTTATGCGCATCGTTTTGCCATTCCTCTTTTATAATTTGATCTCCACCCTTTTTAACTGGCAAGTACGATTACGCGGAAAGGCCTTTGGGTTTACCGATGGATTCGCATGGCTTGGGGAGCAATATTTTAACGGCGCGTCGTACCATTTTTGGTACATCTACATGATCATTGGGATCTATTTGTTTATTCCCATCATTGGTCGCTGGGTTCGATCTGCTCCGGAATCGCATATTCAGTATTTTTTGGGCATTTGGAGCTTGACAATTCTGTTTAATAACCCCCATTTTCCCTATCTGAAATTGCCAATTGCCTTAACAGATTTCACCGGCTATGTGGGCTATTTAGTGCTGGGTTATTACTTGAGTACGAAAGAGTTTTCTTCCGGTATAAAAGGAAGGGCTTTGGCCATTTTTGTTGTAGGGACCCTCTGGACGATGCTGGGGTCCTACTATTTTACGGCGGAAAGTGGAAAGTTTTATGGCTTGCTGTATGCTAATTTTTCGCCTAGTGTCGTATTAGCGACATTGGGATTGTTTTTGTTTTTCAGGTACCAAAACCTTGATATTCGCATTCTAACTCCTTTTCGCGATTTTGTGAGTTCGCACAGTTATGGTATCTATTTAGTGCACATTATCGTGTTGTTTTATTTAGCAAAAGCCGGTATTTACGGCGAAATGCTTCATCCAAGTATAGCGGTGCCATTAACTGCGCTGACTTGTCTGTTGATTTCGGGTGGAATTGTATGGGTCTTACGGAAAATACCTCTGATTAAATACGTGGCAGGTTGATTGATTGTGGGGGTATTTTTGTACATTCGTTAGAATACCTATAACCACTCATACCTAACCATTTAATGCACGAAATTTATAAGTTTGGACACAGCCTCGCTGTGTTCATGAGCTTTTTCATTATCCTGCTTTTACTGCTTAAATCCTCCGGACCATTTTTTCAAAGTCCGAAGCGATTTCTTTTTTTCTATTTCCTTATTTTTGGCCTTTTTACGCTTCTTCATTATTGTCTTTTCGTGGAATGGCATGTGGAAGTCGTTGCTGTCCTTTTTGGAAATTTCGATGCCTTTTTTTACTTGCTGTATCCTTTAGCGTATTTCTATGTTCGGGGTATGGTGAAGGAAAATGTGGGGTTAAGGCCTAAAGAGTTGATCCACCTGATCCCGTTTATCATCCAAGTTTTGGACATGTTACCTTATTCGCTTACGTCTTTTGCGCACAAAATTTTAGTAGCTGAATTAATCAAGTTCGACATTCATGAATTAGTCAAGTTGCAATTGGGATTTTTCTTTTCAGCTCGTTTTCATTTTTATGTGAAGATAATCTTAAGTAGTATTTACGTTTTTTATAGTTGCCAAACCTATCTCCGATTCCGTCCTCGAAACGCGAAAAACTTCATTCTGCATTATTGGATTCCAGGCTTTCTATTCGTCCAGATTCTGCTCATTCTCTTCTTGACCTATTTCTTTTTAATTCTCCCTAGTTCGAACCAATTCAAATTAACCTACCAAGGGAATTCTTCCTGGAATTACCTCGGCCTAGGATCCTATTTAGTGCTGTCCTTAAGTGTCTTTTATTTTCCGGAATTTTTGTATGCTCCTTATATCAATGCAGAGCGGGAGGCTAAATTAAAAGTTCCGAATTATGAATTGCCCGCTGAAAAACTAATAGAAATTGAAACGAAATTAGATTTGTATCTAGAGGAATACAAACCCTTTTTGAAGCCTAGTTTTTCTTTAGCGCAATTATCTGCTTCGCTGGATATTCCGGTGCATCATTTCAATTATTACTTTAGGAAGACTCAACAGTCTAATTTCTTAGAACAAAGGATGCGCTGGCGAATCCGACATGCGAAGGAATTAATTGATGCTGGAAAAGACAAAGTAATTACCCTAGAAGCGATCGGTTTAGAGTCTGGATTTCAATCTAGAACGACCTTTTTTGTGAACTTTAAAGAACTTGTGGGGGAATCTCCTTCCGCATATGCCGAAAGAAAAAATACTATTTCAGGCTGATTTTGGTGTTTTTAAGCGTGTTTTGTTCGGATTTTCGAAAATGGAACATACACTTCGCTCAATTTTCGTTTCTCTCTTACATAAATCTTAATATTGTTTAAGCGAATCTGATAGCGCCTAACCACTAAGAAATAATAATAGAACAGATGAATGCGGGGAGCGAGGGTTAATGACCCTTTGCTCCTTTTTTATTTGATATGCCCGTCTTCCATCTCGATGATCCGAGTGGTTCTAGCTGCAAATTCATTATCGTGAGTGACGATTAATAAAGTCTGCTTATACTCTTCTGCTAATTCTTGAAAGATGTTGAATACGATTTCTGAGTTCTTTTTATCGAGATTACCAGTAGGTTCATCTCCCATTATTAGTAGGGGGTCATTGATCAGCGCACGAGCAATGGCTACCCGTTGTTTTTGACCTCCGGATAATTGGTTAGGGTCTTTTAATGCCTCCTTCTCTATGCCTAAAATCTTTAGTTTTTCGTAGGCTCTATGCTCGATTTCCTTTTCTGAAAATTGCCCCAGCTTTAGGCCCGGTAGCATCACGTTGCGAAGGACAGAAAATTCGTTCAACAGGTAATGGAATTGAAATACGAATCCGATTTTTTCATTTCGAACGATGGCAAGTTCTCCCTCTTTTTTGTCCCGCATCGATTGCCCATCGATTAAAAGGTCACCTTCATAATCGGTATCCATCGTGGACAAGATATACAGTAAGGTCGATTTCCCACAGCCTGATCGACCTATCACGGAAACGAACTCGCTTTGCTTCAGCTGGAAACTGACTTGATCTAATACCTTTACGGTCACGGGATCGTGAAAGTATTTCGTGATTTCTTTAGCCTCTAATACAACCTTGTTCATTTTATTTCCCTCTAATGATGATAACAGGATCTATTCCGCTCGCTTTTCTAGAAGGGAAGAAACCTGCGAAATAGGTGGTGACTAGGGCAAAGGTTCCTCCGATGAAGTAAAATTTTGGATTGTAATTAATGGGGTATGTTTTGACTGTGGGAAGTGATTCCGTGTTGAAGGGGATTTGGTCAATGAGTGATGATAAACCAAATCCCATTAAAAGTCCCACCAGTCCGCCAAAAATACCAATACTCAATGCAATCGAGATAAAGATCTTATTCACATCTTTACCGGAGAATCCCACCGCTTTCAAGATGGCAATGGAATCCATTTTTTCATAGATCATCATATTCAAGATGTTGTAAATCCCGAATCCAGCCACTAATAATAGGGTAATTCCCACGGCATATGAGATGAGCGTTCTGACAGAGCTACCCGTTTCGAATTGAGAGTTTGCTGTCTGAATATCCACAGCATTTAATTCATAAATTCTTCGGTATTCCTTTGCCACTTCAGGAGCCCACAGTATATCTTTTAATTTCACCTGAATGTCTGTGATGTAATTACTAGGTTGCCCCAGTAGTTTTTGCGTGGTGCTAAGGGAGCAATAACTTTGAACATTGTCTAAATCTTGTATACCGGATTGGAATATGCCTACAACCCGCAGTGCCACCTGATCTCCTTTGCTAGTCGTCACTTGAATGACATCGCCTACATTCGCCATCATTTTCGTAGCCACGCCTTTGCCTAAAACGATACTATTCGGTATGTTTTTTAAATCAATGTAATTACCTGAAGTCACATAATCGCTAAACTTAAACAGGCGATTTTCTTCTACCGGATCTATGCCGAAAATCGCTCCAGTTAAATCCACTGCCCCCACATTGTAAAATACCTGTGCATTTATTTTAGGGGCAACTCCTAATACACGCTCATCTTTTCTAATTGCCTCTATGATTGTTTTGCTGTTATTAATCCCTAATAATTCGTTTTTCGGTTTAATCGAAGAAACGAAATTGTGACCTAAGGGATTCAAGAAATCGGCTGGTTGCTTATCTGAAATTTGAATCTCTTTGTAAATCCTTACGTGAGCCGTCCGGTTTGTAATTAATCCATCTAGCATATCGTTAAGTCCGGACATAAAGCTAAGCACGGTGATAAACATCGTAATACTAATCGTCACCCCAATCGCAGCGACTAGCGTTTGCTTCCATCGTGCAATTAACAAGGAAAAGGCAACTTGATAGACGAGTTTAAATTTCATTAGTTCGGCTTTACGATTTCATCTGTGGCTTTCAATCCAGATAAAATCTCTGCTTTTTGGAAATCTTTTAATCCGATTTTTACCACTCTTTCTTCGCCAGAAGCCAAGGTGACGATTGAATCATTTTTCAAGAAATTTCGTGGTATTAGTACTACCTTTTCTCTTCGACTCAGTAAGATATTTGCCTCAAAGGTGATGTTAGGGAATAATTTAGGTGGAGCCTTTGTGAATTTAGCTTCCACTAAAAATGTTTTGCTGCGCTCGTTCATGATCTCCGAGATCTTAGTCACCTTCGCTTCGAACACTTGTTTTTTGTAGCTGTCCAAAGTGACTACAACATTTTGCCCTTTAGAAACTCGTAATATATCGTTTTCATCTACTTGCAATTCCAATACGAAATCCCTGAAATTTCCGATCACAGCAATCGGCGTTTGGGGAGTCACTATTTCACCTTTTGTCTTTAATAAACTGTAGACAATGCCATTCGTCTTAGATCGCAAGGTGAAATCCTGTGCTTGGTTCGTTGAAATTTGTAGATTCTTCTTCGCCTGTGATGAGCTAAATTCTAACACTCGTTTTAAATCTATGTATTTCTGAATGGTCGATAAATAATTCGACTTAGATGTCTGGAAGGCTAATTCTTTCAATTCAAAATCCACTTTAGTTCCAATTTGCTGATTCCAAAGGTTTTTTTGACGAAAATAAAGGGAAGAATCAACTCTGAATTTATTTTTAGCAGTTTCTATGAGTAATCGAGCGTCATCTAGTTTACCTTGGTTTGCAGAAAAATCATTGAAATTAGCCGCTATTGCGGCATTTTCTGCACTAAATCGTTGCGTTTCGTTCGTGATGGTCAAAAGGGGACTTCCTATGCGTACAGAATCTCCCTCCTGAACTAATATGTCATTAATGATTCCATTTACGGTAACAAAAGCCTGGTATTGATCTGTCGTCTTCAAGACGCCAGAGGCATAGATAGATTCAGTGATGGGCCCTAAAGTGGGAAGGATAGTTTCTGGCTTCTTTCCACAGGAGAAAAGAAGAATCCCAATGGCAAAAATAACTACATGTTTCATAATCGTAAATTACCCAAAAAAGGAACACATTAGAATGATGCTAATCATTTTATTCTAAAATAGATGTTCGAAATCTTTTAATTCAGTCAAGTTCTCTGGAATGCCACTAATTCGCATGCTATTTCCTTGGATTAGAAATAGGCTAGGGGTAGAAAATACGCCATATGCTTTTCGCACCTTTTCGTCCGCTTTCATCGTTTTCCAATGGGAAGGAAAGGTCCAAGGATTCATCTCTTCATCTATTTGCAAGGCAATGACGGGTAATTTTACTTTTTCGGAATAGGGGATTAAATCAATCAGTAATTCGGTGCAATGAAAGCAGGATGGACTGTAAAAGAGGACTAAAACTGTAGGTTTTTTCGAGGTATAATGGGATAGTCGGAATTCTCCTATTTGAATTTCAGGGGCCATTTCACCTAGTTGTAAGGTTCGAATGCGATCAATTAGTTCATTGATTTTTGCTTTATTTTTAGCGGGACAATCTGGATCTAGACTGAATTCCTCTAACTTCTCTATCCATTGGTTTTTACCTGTGGCAGCAATTTTTCTAAAATAGAAATCTACCGCTTCCCCATAGTTAATCGATGATTTTGCTTTTAATTCTCTAATATGAATCAATACTTGCTCCATTGAGATACGTTTCGCTTGAGGTTGCTTATAAACTGTGAAGACTTCCGCTGGGACTTGCGCAAAAAGAGAGAAAGAGAGAAATAACAAGAGGAATTTCATATAAGATTAATCCCGAATACAACGGACTGAAAGTCCAGCATCCTTGTCATTATTGGATATTTGATTGTAAGTCTGTGTCGTATAAATCACCAAACCTTTTCCGTAAGAAACATCATTAGAAGTCGAACTCCAATAAAAAAACTTTGATCCTCTGTCCGTTAAAGCAGTTGTACTTCCTGTGCTAATGTAACCTGCAGCATGCATTTTTAAAACGCCTGCATAGGCTTGAGCTCTCAAATTTGTGTTATTTACGGCAGTCCACTCCGTAACGGTCGGAATTCGCCAGCCAGCCCCTAATTCAAGCGTGCATGGATCTTTTATGGCCTCCCAATTCACTGTTTCTGTATTCGTATTCGATATGGGGAAACTAGGGGATGTCGTAGTTCCATTGTTTTTATATCCCTTTTTCTTGTTGAATTGCCAATACCAACCTGCAGCCGCTTCGGTTGCATCCGTTTCAGAAATCGCTTGATTAGCAGAACCTAGATTTTGGGTAATCCAACATTTTTGAGAGCCACTGAGACTAGAACTAACGGTTCCATAGGTGACGGTTTTGTTTTCAGGTGCCACTCCATTCGCCGTCGCATGTACAATGGTTAGATTATTGCCACACACAAACACAATAGTCTTTTTACCAAATCGTTCTAAACCCTTTCCGCTACCGATTTTACCACTAAAATCTACAAAATAGTTTGGATTCGTGTGCCGAAAGCCTGATTTAGTTAATTGAGCAAAACTCAATAAAGGTATAAAAAGAAAGAGTAGTGTTCTTTTCATTGCATTAATAGAAATAATCAATTTGAATTCGATCACCGGCTAACAAGGCATAAGCGTCGTTATTAGCAGGGATATAGGTGAACGTAGTTCCAGATAGACTAAAAGCTGATTTCGAAATGCGAACCCCATTAATATATAATTTCAAAACGGCAGTACTTGATTTGGTTTGAGTGAGAGTAAAGGCTGTTTGACTTGCTGTAGCGGTAAATTCATCTGAAACCTCACGAACTAAACTAAAATCGGTTCCTTGGACCGCAGCAGTCATAGCAGAGGTTCCATTTCCTTTTACTATTCCACTTAGTGTCGTCACGCCTGTTCCTCCATTAGCCACCGCTAATGTCCCAATTACACCCGTGCTCAAAGGCAAGCCTGTTAAATTAGTGGCAGTGCCTGACGCTGGTGTCCCTAATACGGGAGCGGTTAAGGTAGGAGCTGTTAAGGTTTTATTGGTTAGCGTTTCAATACCCGTAAGGCTAGCTTTCAAGTTGAGGGCTGTTTGTGTGGCCGTACTGATAGGCTTAAGTAGGTCTGTGGTATTGTCTACATTGGCTAACCCAACCATGGATTTAGAGATACCAGAAACGGTTCCAGTGAAAGTAGGCGATGCAATAGGAGCTTTTAAGTTCAAATCAGTTATATCGGCTTTCAATGCAAGATCAGTCACATTCGCTTTTAAATTTAATGCAGTGATACTTGCCTTTAAATCCAATGCCGCTTGGGTGGCGGAGCTAATTGGCTTTAAGGCGTCCGTTGTGTTATCTACGTTTCCTAATCCCACCATCGTTTTTGTAATTCCGGAGACCGTTCCCGTAAAGGTAGGAGCATCAATAGGGGCTTTTAATGCTAATGAAGCGCTACTCGCCTTTGCGTCTAAGGCCGTTTGGGTTGCGGTGCTGATAGGTTTAAGCAAATCGCTCGTATTGTTCACATTCCCTAAACCTACTTTCGTAGGGCTGATTCCAGAGGCTATTTTCGCATCCGTGACGGCTCCTGCTGCAATGGTCGGGCTAGCTGCCGTGCCAGATAAATCTCCAGCTAACCTAATTTTACCATTTACCAGTGTTGTCGCATCTAGCGTAATGGAGGCATCTACATAGGCTTTATTAGCAGCGTCGGAGGCAATTGCGGGAAGATCTGTTAAGGTGATTTTTTTATTCGTGGGAAATAATAAATTACCTTGCATTGTGCTACCGGCTAATTGAACATAGCGGGCATCTGTGGTGCCTATGTTATTGGTTATTTCATTCCATACGCCACTTACATAAATAAAAGTTCGCCCGTTGTTTGATCCCGTTGGGTCGCCTGATACTATAAAGATGTCGCCTTCTACTGGCGTTCCACTTGTTGTAAATGAACCATTGTTGTAGACTCCGGTGTAATTACGTCCTAGGGAGATGGCGATTTCTCCTGCTGCATTAGGGGAAACCCCATTCACTTTTTTAACCGTACCCTTTAAATCTAATGCGGCTTGCGTAGCTGTGCTGATGGGTTTGTTTACGTCACTTGTATTATCCACATTCGCTAACCCCACCATCGAAGCGGTGATGCCAGATACAGTTCCCGTGAAGGTAGGAGATGAAATGGGCGCTTTCAGTGCAAGGCTAGTGCTGACATCGCTCGCATTGGCTTTTAAATCTAATGCGGTTTGAGTGGCGCTGCTAATGGGTTTCGCTAAATCTGTTGTATTGTCTACATTAGCTAGGCCGACCATCGTGGCGGTGATACCTGAAACAGTCCCAGTGAAGGTGGGGGAGGCGATGGGAGCTTTTAGATTTAGACTAGTAATGTCCGCTTTTAACGCTAAATCGGTTGCATTGGCTTTCAAGGCCAAAGCCGTGTTAGAAGCTTTTAGATCGAGTGCTGTTTGTGTTGCCGTGCTGATGGGCTTAGCTAGATCGGACGTATTATCTACGCTCCCTAGTCCAACCATCGAAGCTGAAATGCCTGAAACAGTTCCAGTAAAGGTAGGAGAAGCAATAGGAGCCTTTAAGTTTACATCACTTATGTCCGCCTTCAGCGCTAGATCAATCGCATTCGCTTTCAAATTAACGGAAGCAATGCTTGCTTTTAAATCCAGTGCTGTTTGCGTGGCGGTGCTAATGGGTTTCGCCACATCGGACGTATTGTCCACATTGCCTAAGCCCACTTTGGAAGCACTTATACCAAGGGCTATTTTTGCGTTTGTAATCGCTCCAATCGCAATCTCTGGATTAGTTGCCGTACCCGTTAAGTCTCCAGCTAATCTGATTTTTCCGTTTAAAGTGGTCGTTGCATCGAGTGTTTTCGAGGCATCGACATAGTCTTTGTTAGCGGCGTCTGTCAAACTAGTGGGTAAATCGCTGAGTGTAATTTTTTTACCTGAAGGGAAAAGTAAATCCCCTTGCATGGTACTTCCCGCTAATTGTACATACCTGGCATCAGTCGTGCCAATATTATTCGTTATTTCATTCCAATTAGGATCCACATAAATGAAGGTTCTACCATTATTGGAACCAGTAGGGTCTGCCGATACAATAAAAACATCGCCATCTACTGGAGCGGCACTCGTCAAAAACACACCTCCGTTATATAATCCGGTATAATTTCTCCCTAAAGAAATGACTACATTCCCATTTGCGTCAGGTAAAATTCCATTGACCTTTTTAACCGTACCTTTTAAGTTAAGTGCCGTTTGAGTGGCCGTACTGATAGGTTTGTTTATATCGGATGTGTTATTTACGTTTGAAAGTCCTACCATAGAGGCCGTTATTCCAGAAACTAATCCAGTAAAGCTGGGTGATTCGAGGGGCGCTTTTAGATTAAGATCCGATACGTTCGCCTTTAGTGTCAGTGCGTTCGTGGTTGCTTTCGCATCTAACGCGGCTTGCATGGCCGTACTAATAGGTTTATTTAGATCGGACGTGTTATTTACTTGTTCAAGCCCCACTTTGGCTGGATTAATACCAAAGGCAATCTTTTGATCCACCACACTCGAGTCGCGTAGCTTCGAACTATGTACAGCCCCATTGATAATTTTTTCTGGTGTAATCGCGTTTTCCTTAATGAGCGGTGCGGTCGCAAGGCCACTCAAATCACCGGAAAGTTTTATTTTACCAGGTAAAATGGCAGATGCTAATGGGACATCATTTAAAATGATTTGATCAATTTGATTTTTAATCTCTAGTCTTAAAGCGGTTAAATCGGTTTGATTTAATAAGCCTGCATCATTCTGGAACGCAGAAAGTTTCGTAGGTGTTCCTTTCACATTGAGGTAGTCCACGGACTTCGCATATAGCGCATAGGGGCTGTATTGAAGGAGGGAGCGACTAACCTCTGTGAAAGCAGAAGCTGCGGGGAATTTAATTTCGACCTGCAAGGTCTTTAGGGTATCATTCCAAAGTATCGAATCAAATGAACTAGCGGTGATTTTAACCCCATTTCCAATGATGGTATTGATCAGCCCATAAGCATCAGTTTGAGTGATTTGTGTTTCTTGGTAGTCCAGCCGTGTTCCAGTAAGAAGACTGAATTTCAATTGAATCGTAGTAGAAGCCAAAGGTTGCCCGCTGTAGTTGTTGCCGGGCATCGAAATGGGATTCGGATCCAGAATGACTGCTTGGTAATTGAGGCCGGTTTTTTGGCCAAAAGAAAACAGGGAAATCCCTATAAATAGGATCGTGTAGAGGAATTTATACATAGCTATTGAATGGGAGAGTATTGAATGCCAAAACCAAAGGAAATGGGATTAATCGCAAATTGGCTTCCATCTTTTTGGATCGTATTTAACTGCCAAGCCTCTGAAAAGAAAGCAAAAAGTGCGGTTTGTGCATTGAGCTGTTTTTTAAGCTTAATATCGCCCCCTAATTGCCATTGAATTCGGTCAAATTGTGGATTTCCTTGTAAATTAAAGACTTGATTTCCCATTTTTTGAGATCCCAAAAGCAATTGATTCATCTGCAGTAAGCCTCCATAGGAAAGACTCATTCCGCGTCCTAAACGCGATTTCATACCTAATCCTAGTGTAAGTCCTGCAAACGTCGAAGTATACGTGAAAGGGATGTTTTGGGTCTCGCCAAAAGAATTATATTGGTTTATGGCCAGACCCACTTGGTAATCTAGTTTGCGCACAAAGCCACTCTTTGTTTTGGCCATATCAATTAAGCGATGATTTCGAAGGATAGAAAGGTGTAAGCCCGCCTCTGGTTGGATGGAATTTTGGGCTACTCCTGAAGGGCTTTGGTAACGAAAGTTGGCTGAATTTAAACCTGCCTGATAATTCCATTCTTGAGCCGAAAGCTTGGAGATGGGAATTATACAGGCAAGTAGAAAAGTGTAAAATGAGGTTAGGTATTTTATTGTATTCATTAGGGTAGTGGTTAGGCATTCTTCCGAAGGCTGAAGCAAGCTACATAAAAGGCAGTAAAAGCGTTATAACATAAATTATTTACAAACTGATAATTCCGCAAAATGTGTGTTTGGGCTCATTTTTGGCATTTTTATTATTGTATAATAATGATAAATTATCAGTAAACTGATAATCTGATTTATAGGTTTGGATTTAAGTTTAATTTTTTGTAGAAAACGTTCTCTTTTTTATTTAGTAACTTGCCGTTTAAATCTAGCACCATGAAAATCACCTACCTTGACAATTATACAACCCTGAGTGAAAAAGCGGCCCATTTAATCGCATCAGAAGTAAAGCTAAATCCTGCATTGTTGTTTTGTGCAGCGACCGGAGGAAGTCCCACAGGGATGTACGCTGAAATGGCGAAGGAAAAGGAGATCTATTTCCAAATGAGGGTACTTAAAATGGATGAATGGGGAATTATCCCACTAAGTCATCCAGATTCGTGTGAAACCTATTTGAAAAAGCATTTGTTAGAGCCTTTGGAAATTTCAAATGACCAGTACACGACCTTTGATACTTCTCCTGAAGTGGTTGAATCAGAATGCAAACGCATAAGTAAATTTATTCAAGAGAATGGTCCTTTAGACATCTGTATTTTGGGTCTAGGGAAAAATGGACATATTGCTTTTAATGAACCTGCGGAAACGTTAAATCCAGATTTTCACAAAGCGATTTTAGCGGAATCTACTATTGCGCATGATCCTGCTTTATCTCAAGGAAATGAACCAGCTTATGGTCTTTGCGTGGGAATGGAAGGTATTATGCAATCGAAGAAAATTATTTTCCTGATTACAGGAAAGGGAAAACAAGACGCTGTAAAACGGATTATGGAGCGAAAAATTGGAATCGATTGTCCCGCCTCTTTTTTATGGATGCACCCGAATGTGGAATGCTTAATCGATTCGTCCGCAAGTTAATCTTTGAAGGGATGGCGTTGAATCCAATTCGATTTAGGTTCTAAAAAGGGGAATATCCAGCTTAGATTTTGGTGAACCAAGGCATACGAATGACGCATAAATCCGTTCAATTGTACGGGAATTGCACCAATAGAACTCTTTATTTCTAATGCCGTTCTTCCTAATATAATCCGTTTAAAACCTTGTAAAATGCCACATTGGACGATGTCGTAAAGCATATTTAGGTAGAGCATTTTTTCCCGCTGAATCGAATCGTCGTATCCTAAAAAATAGGTTTCTAATTCATTTCCGTGATGTATAACGGTGGTAAATCCCACGAGTCGCTCATTTTCATAATAGCCTCGAAGAATAAAGTCTTCGCCTAGTTGTTTTTTGAAAACAGAAAAATGCGTTTCTGGCAAAATAAAGGTATTAAATGGTGCATTCGATGCAACGTGCCAATACAAAGAATAAATAGTTTCCTCGTTTTGAACAATTTCCTCCAGTGTCAATTCTTTAGACGAAATAGTGCTGCCTTTTTTTCGACACCGCTTGAATTGATCTCGGTATTTTTTAGTCAAATCTGCCACATAATCAGCCTCCGTTTTCCACGTAGAATAAATCTCAAAAACCATATTTGGCTGTGAGCTAAATGGATAATCGGAGGAAAAGGCGGGTATTTTGAAAGGTTTTGTTTGGTCTAAAGTAAAGTCCTTGAAAATGGTCAAATGGGATTTATAGGGCCAAAGAAGGCAAATTTCCTTCAGTTTTTCCACCACCTTTTTTTCATTTGAATCAGGCAGGCAAGCATAGGCGTTTTGGCCACTTAATAGATTATTTCCTACGATTAGCAATTTCGATGCAAATCGTCGGAATAGGAAATTCCTAACTTGAGTTAAAAAATAATGATCCCTCTCACCAAAACTACTCAGAAGGGCTAAATCTATTTCTTGGAATAAAGCCGTTGCCACTAAATTGTCTCCTTCAAAAATCCCCACAAACGTATTGCGCATATTCGCAGGGGCTGATATTTCCAAAACCCTTAAATACCGGCGCTGCAAGAAAATACATGAATTCGATACCTGATCCCAATTTTCAGGTAAATCACTAACGCATGTGTAAAGTTGATGATTCAATTAATTTATTATTTACAAAAGAACAAAGAGCAAAGCACAAAGCACAAAGCTGGAATCCCCTGCGGGGATGACCTCGTGAAATGTTTGACGCTGCGCGTCTTCAAAGAACAAAGAACAAAGAGCAAAGCACAAAGCACAAAGCTGGAATCCCCTGCGGGGATGACCTCGTGAAATGTTCGTCCTCCGGACTAAGCCGAAGGCGACTAAACGACGCAGTCGTGACTTTATCGCGAAGCGATGACCGTCAATTTCCCTCCGGACTGACGCTTCGCGTCTTGTGGCCCCGGCGGGAATCGAGTCGAGCGCGACCCCGGCCTCATCTAGCGTTTAGAAGGAGCGCTCTTCTGCTTCCCTCCGGACTGACGCTTCGCGTCTTGTGGCCCCGCCGGGAATCGAGTCGAGCGCGACCCCGGCCTCATCTAGCGTTTAGAAGGGGCGCTCTTCTGCTTCCCTCTGGGTGGCCCCGCCGGGAATCGAGTCGAGCGCGACCCCGGCCGTCTCTAGCGTTTAGAAGGAGCGCTCTTCTGCTTCCCTCTGGGTGGCCCCAGCGGGAATCGAACCCGCATCTAGCGTTTAGGAAACGCCTATTCTATCCGTTGAACTACAGCGCCAATATCTCTACTCTCTACTCTATAATCTCTTCTCTATAATCTCTACTCTATTATCTCTACTCTGATTCCGGTGTATACCCATCACTATGCCCCATCAAGTGATTTCCCTCTAGCCAGTTCGGGAAAATCTGCATGTGTTTGTCTTTTAGGGTATCCATAATCGTCTCGCGAAGTTCGGCTAAATTGCTGCGTTGTTCTGCGGAGATGAAAACGGTTTTAGGGGTATTGGTTTGCCAGTGTGTTCGTTTTAAAAAGGCCGTCACCCGGTCCATTTTACTTAATTCTGGTTCGCCATCTAGGCCCACTTCGGATCCCTCGAAGAAAATATCTTCGACAGGGAAGAGGTCGATTTTGTTAAAGACTAGGATGGTTGGTTTGTCACCTACGCCCATTTCATTTAGAATGCCTTGAACGACTTCGATTTGTTCCTCAAAATTCGGGTGGGAAATATCTACCACGTGCAATAAGACATCCGCCTCGCGCACCTCATCTAAGGTCGATTTAAAGGATTCGATTAAGAGGGTAGGGAGCTTGCGAATAAAACCTACGGTATCCGTTAATAAGAAAGGAATGCCTTCCCAAACTACTTTGCGAACGGTGGAGTCGACTGTAGCGAATAGTTTGTTTTCGGCGAAAACATCCACTTTCGCTAATTTTTGCATCAATGTAGACTTGCCTACGTTTGTATAGCCCACAAGTGAAATGCGAACCATTCGGTCCCTATTTTTACGTTGCGTATACGATTGCTTATCTATGTGTTCTAATTTATCTTTCAAAAACGAAATGCGATCGTTTGCAATACGGCGATCCGTTTCTAATTCTTTTTCACCTGGGCCACGCATACCTACGCCACCCCGTTGTTTCGAAAGGTGAGACCACATACGGGTCAATCGGGGTAACATGTATTGGTATTGTGCGAGTTCTACTTGCGTTTTGGCCTGAAGTGTTTTTGCTCTTTGGGCAAAAATATTGAGTATGAGTAAACTCCGATCTAATACTTTCATCTCTTTGCCTAAAAGCGAGATTTCATATTCGATATTACGGACCTGAGACGGGCTTAGGTCGTCATCAAAAATAAGCATGTCCACATCTTTTGCAACTAGATAGGCAATGATATCATCTAATTTCCCTTTACCCACGTAGGTGCGGTTGTCGGGTTTGGCTAAGTTCTGTGTAAACGTGGCTAAGGTCAAAACACCTGAAGTAGAAGCTAGAAATGCTAATTCCGCGAGGTATTCCGCCGTTTGTTCGGCCGTTTGCTTTTGAGAAGTGACGGCTACTAAGACAGCGGTTTCTTGCTCCTCATCCGTGCTGTGAATTACGTTATTTTTCATTTTAGCTAAAAAAAGCCTTTCTGCAAAGAAAGGCTTTCTTGTTAGGTAAGCTGTTATACTTATGCGTTTAGCGCCTCTGCACCCCCTACGATCTCTAAGATTTCCTTCGTAATGGCTGCTTGACGTGAACGGTTGTACTCTAATTTCAATGCTTTAATTAATTCACCTGCGTTATCAGTCGCTTTATCCATCGCTGTCATACGTGCACCGTGTTCAGAAGAATTTGATTCCAATAAGGCACGGAAGATAGATAATTTGATTGACTTTGGAATTAATTCAGAAATGATTTCTTCCTCAGATGGTTCAAAAATGTAATCAACAGAACTTGCTTTTTCGCCTGATTCTGAGGCTACTAAAGGAAGTAATTGTTCTGTTTGGATGATTTGAGTCGCTACGTTTTTCGAATAGTTGAAAAGAACTTCTACTACATCGAATTGCTTCTCTGTGAACGCGTTTAAAACCACTTCACCGATTTCGCGTACATTCGTAAAATTCAATCGAGTGAAAATGTCAGCGTGAGCCTCATTCACTTTAAATCCACGACGAGAAAGGTATTCGCCTCCTTTTTTTCCTAGTGCCAAAACCTCTACGTTTCCAGCCGCGTTCAAGTCTGCATATTTCTCTTGTACTAAAGCCATCGTCGCTTTTCCTACGTTCGCATTAAATGCGCCACAAAGTCCACGATCAGACGTTACTACAATGATTAATACACGCTTAATTTCACGCACCTCTGTGAAGGGATTCTCTGCGCCTGCCTCTGTTTGAGCAGAAACCGTTGCAATCATTTCCGCTAATTTCTGAGCGTAAGGGCGCATTTGGTGGATTGCATCCTGAGCACGACGCAACTTAGCCGCGGAAACCATTTTCATAGCTTTCGTGATTTGTTGCGTCGAGTTAACGGATACAATTCTATTTCTTACTTCTTTTAAGGAAGCCATAATATGTTAATTTTATGCTTTGTACTTAGCTGCTACTTCATTACCTACACGCTTCAAGGTAGCGGTTAAGGCATCATCGTATTTCCCTTGACCTAATGCTACCAAGGTATCATTTTCTGTCGCACGTAATACTTGAATGAAATCTTGTTCGAATTCACGAACTTTTTCTACTGGCACGTTATCTAAGTTACCAGTTGTAGCTAAATAAATCATCGCCACTTGCTCTTCTACACGTTGAGGTGCGAATTGAGGTTGCTTTAACATTTCTAAGTTACGGCGACCACGGTCGATCGTTAATTTAGTCGAAGCATCTAAGTCAGATCCGAATTTAGAGAAGGCCTCTAATTCACGGAATTGTGCTTGATCTAATTTTAACGTACCCGCAACTTTCTTCATCGACTTGATTTGCGCGTTACCACCCACACGAGATACCGAGATACCTACGTTAATCGCTGGACGAATACCTGCGTTAAACAAGTTTGTTTCTAAGAAGATCTGACCATCGGTGATCGAAATTACGTTCGTAGGAATGTAAGCCGAAACGTCACCCGCTTGTGTTTCGATGATCGGAAGAGCTGTTAAGCTACCGCCACCTTTCACTAAGTGTTTGATGGATTCAGGCAAATCGTTCATGTTGCGAGCGATCTCATCCGAGTTGTTAATTTTCGCCGCACGCTCTAATAAACGAGAGTGAAGGTAGAAAACGTCACCTGGATACGCCTCACGTCCTGGTGGACGGCGTAATAATAGGGAAACTTCACGGTATGCTACCGCTTGCTTCGATAAGTCATCATAAACGACTAAAGCTGGACGACCTGTATCTCGGAAGAATTCACCGATCGCTGCACCTGTAAATGGAGCGTAGAATTGCATTGGAGCGGGATCACCTGCTGAAGCTGAAACAACAACGGTGTAATCCATCGCACCTGCTTTACGTAAAGTTTGCTCAATTTGCTTCACAGTCGAAGCTTTTTGACCAATCGCTACATAAATACAGAAAACAGGTTCACCTTTATCGTAGAATTCTTTTTGATTAATAATTGTATCGATACAAACTGCCGTTTTACCTGTTTGACGGTCACCGATTACTAGCTCACGTTGTCCGCGACCTACTGGGATCATCGCATCGATCGCTTTGATACCTGATTGTAATGGTTCTGTAACGGGTTGACGGAAGATAACCCCTGGTGCTTTACGCTCTAAAGGCATCTCGTATAATTCACCTGCGATAGGACCATTTCCGTCGATAGGCTCACCTAAGGTGTTCACTACGCGACCTAAAATGCCATCTCCTACTTTAACAGAGGCAATTAAGTTTGTTCTTTTTACGGTATCACCCTCCTTAACTGAGCTAGAGTCCCCTAATAATACAGCACCTACGTTATCCTCTTCTAAGTTCAAGGCTAGTGCTTTTAGACCGTTTTCAAAAACGATCAATTCTCCTGCTTGTACGTTAGATAGGCCGTAAATACGTGCCACACCATCACCCACTTGGAGTACGGTACCTACTTCTTCTAGTTCTGCGACAGTTTTAGCTTGGGATAATTGTTCCCGTAAAATGGCTGAAACTTCATCTGGTCTTACTGATGCCATATAAAATGGAGGGGTTTAATAATTTTTAAACTGATTTTTAAACTATTTATTTTGAATCAAATTTCGGGTGCAAAATTAGCTAGGAAATTTCAATATTCCCATAATTATCACAAAAAAAGACGTTAATCATAAGACTTTTTAAAGAAGCGTTTTCTGTGCGCGAAATAGCGGCTGTTAAATGCCGTTAAAATTCTTGAATAAGAGGCATTTTTGCTTATCTTCGAACCTTTGTTTTTAAATCAATTCTCTATTTTATGAAAATTAAATTTTTGACCCTTTTAGCTTGTTTGGCTGCCTTTACTTCCATTGGACAAGTGAAACCTAAAACAAAGCCGAAGTTAACGGTCTCCATTACGAAAGTGCCCGTGAAAGAATTCGCAAATCAAGTGGATTCTGTTTCTTATGCCGTGGGTGTGCTTGTGGCTCAGAATTTTAAGTCTCAAAAAGTGACCTTAAATCCAGCGATGGTGGCCAAAGGCTTCGAGGCGGCTACCCAAGGTGGCGCTTTGAAAATGACAGAACAAGAATGCCAAAACGTGGTTTCAGCTTATATGATGAAGAATCAGGAAGCTCAGGCTTTGGAACAATCGAAGCAATTCTTGCCTAATAAAGAGGCGGGAGAAAAGTTTTTGGCAGAAAATAAAAAGAAAGATTCCATCGTTGTAACCGCATCTGGTTTGCAATACAAAATCATGAAGTTAGGCACAGGTCCTAAGCCAGTGGCCACAGATAAAGTGAAAACGCATTACCACGGAACCTTAATCGATGGCACGGTGTTTGATTCTTCGGTACAACGAGGTGAGCCTATCTCATTTCCGGTGACCGGTGTGATTCAAGGCTGGGTTGAGGCTTTACAATTAATGCCAGTTGGCTCTAAATTCAAATTATTTATTCCCCAAAACCTCGCTTACGGCGTTCGTGGCGGTGGTCAAACGATCAAACCGTATTCTGCTTTAGTTTTTGAAGTAGAATTATTAGAGATTGAAAAATAAATCTATGAAGAAGATACTTCCTATTTTCATCCCGCTTTCCTTATTGGTTGTTTGGTTTATGCACGGCTCTGACCTGCAGAATCAAGTCAACTACCAGGAGGGTGATTTACAGCCTTCCGCTTTGCAGCGTAAAGTAGAAAGCAAGGTGTTCGAGATTTTGAGCAATTACCATTACCGCAAGGTACCGGTAAATGACTCTTTGTCTTCGAGGATTTTTGACTCCTATGTGAAGCAATTAGACCCGAACAAGGTGTTCTTTTTAGCGGAGGATATCAATGAAATAGAAAAGTATCGTTTTGCGATCGATGAGGCATTGAATTTAGGAGATTTAACTCCTGCTTTTCAAATTTATAATCTGTACCAAAAGCGGATGAAGGCGCGTTATGCGTTCATCACAGCACAATTGGACAAGCCAACAGATTTTACCGTAGATGAAACCTATCAGCCAAACCGCGAGAAAGCGATTTGGGCAAAATCGGAGTCAGAGTTGGATGATTTTTGGCGTAAAGATTTAAAACGTCAATTATTGGATTGGAAAATTGGTGGTAAGGCAGATACTACGTCGGTACGCGAATTAAAGGAGCGTTACAAGCGGACGGAAAAGTATATGGCAAAAACGAAGTCAGAAGACGTTTTTCAAGTCTTTATGAACGCCTACACAGAAAGTATCGATCCGCATACAACCTACATGATTCCGAAAGCAGCGGAGGAATTCAACAAAGATTTGTCCCAAAGTTTCGAAGGAATAGGGGCTACCCTTCGTCTAGAAGGTGATTACGTGAGCATTGTGGATTTAGTTCCCGGTGGCCCGGCCTATCGCAGCAAACAAATTAATCCGAAAGACCGCATCGTGGGTGTGGCGCAAGGAGAAGATGGAAAATTCGTCGATATCATCGGATGGTTTACGGATGATGCAGTGAAACTAATCCGTGGCCCGAAAGGAACAGTGGTTCGCCTAAAGATATTGCCTGCCACTGGTGTGACAGGTTCACCTACCTCAGAGGTTCGCATTGTGCGCGAGAAGATTAAACTAGAAGAACAGACGGCGAAGAAAGAAATTTTGTTCCAAAAACAAGGCGACAAAACCATCAAAATCGGTTTGATTACCATCCCGATGTTCTACCGTGATTTCGAAGGCGCTCGCAATAATGAAGCAGGCTTTAAATCGACTTCGGCGGATGTGCGTAAGTTTCTTTTGGAATTCAAGAAAGAAGGAATTGATGCCTTATTAATTGATTTGCGCAATAATGGTGGTGGATCTTTAATAGAAGCTGTTGATTTAACTGGTTTGTTCATTACTTCAGGACCGGTGGTTCAAAGAAAAGAATCAACCGGTCAAATCACCCAAGAAAATGATGAGAACCCGGATTTAGTCTACGACGGACCGATGGCTGTTTTGATTAACCGCTTCTCCGCTTCTGCTTCAGAGATTTTTGCTGGTGCGATTCAAGATTACCAACGTGGAATTATTGTAGGGGAGCAATCTTATGGTAAAGGAACAGTACAAAGTGTGTTAGACTTAAGTCGTTTCGTTCGATCTGAGAAGGAAAATCCAGGTGTTTTGAAAATCACGTTAGAGAAATTCTACCGTATTACAGGAAGTTCGACTCAGCACAAAGGCGTGAGCCCTGATTTCGCTTTGCCATCTGCTTTCTCTGCGGAGGAATTTGGCGAAAGCTCACAACCAAGCGCTTTACCTTGGGATATGATTCGATCTACGACGTTTACGAAGACGGGAAAAGTGAATCCAGCGACCGTTAAATCGTTGCAGGTAGCTTTCCAAAATCGTTTGAAAACGAAACCTGAGCTATTAAAATTGAAAGAGGATTTAGAGCGTTGGAAGAAACTAAAAGAAACGAATTCAATAGCCTTGCAATATGATAAGCGCAAGAAGGAATTAGATGACCAAAAGAAAAAGCCAGATGAGGCAGCTGCTGTGATGGAAGTGATGGCAGGTGCAGAAACGGAAGACACTAAGTTGGTTTCTAAAGAAAAAGATAAGCACGCGAAGGATGCGTATTTGAAAGAGACGCAACAGATTATCGCGGATTGGTTGAAAGGACCTTTGGCAAGTGTAAAACCAGTGGCTAAAAAATAATGAAAGCGTTAACCGATGTATTGGTAGAATCTTCGCAGCTGGTTCGAGAAACCGGTCAATGGATTCTGCAGCAATCATCTCAGTTTTCGAGTTCGGACATTATCTATAAAGGAACGAACGATTTAGTTTCGTTTGTGGATCAGCAGGCTGAAGCTAAATTAAAACAAGGGCTTTCTGCTATTTTTCCGGAAGCGGCCTTTATCGCGGAGGAAACTTCATCGAATTACGACGAGGTAGGGGATGGGTATTATTGGGTGATTGATCCTTTAGATGGCACCACGAATTTCCTGCACAAGCTGCCAGTATTCGCAGTTTCAGTTGGATTAATCCTGAATAAGCAACCCATTCTGGGCTTAATTTATGAGCCTAATCGCGATGAATTATTTACGGCTTTGAAGGGACACGGGGCGCATTTGAATGACAAACCCATCCAAGTTTCTCCTGAAAATTCGCTTTCTAAGTCGTTGCTGGCTACCGGATTTCCTTATTATGATTTCTCTTACCAAGACCGGTATTTCGATTTATTGAAGGAACTAATGCGTTCCTCTCACGGTTTAAGACGCATGGGTGCGGCGGCTATTGATTTAGCTTATACGGCCTGCGGTCGTTTTGAAGGCTTTTTTGAGGCAAATCTGAAACCCTGGGATGTCGCTGCTGGAAAAATCATTATTGAAGAAGCGGGAGGAATGGTAACCAACTTTTCGGGTGGCCAAGACGTTATTTTTACCGGTGAAATTATTGGAGCGGGACCTATATTCTCGGAATTTTTAGGAACTTTGCAGTCTAAGTGGTTTGATTAATATGGAAAACGGGATCATTTTTTTGGTATTTGCTGCGGCGCTCGTTTATTTAGTTCGCCTGGTATACAATCAATTTTGGGGTAAGAATGCAGGGAACTGTGCCAAAGGCTGTGGAACTTGTGCGGCTTCTTCCACCATCGATAAAATGAACAGTGAAAGAAGCTAATTCCGGTAAAACATTCGATTTTCAGATCATTAAACGTTTGTATGGCTTTATTCAGCCCTACCGTTTGCGCTTTTGGTTTTTGGTCTTTTTGATTCTTTGTATGGCAGGGATTTCACCTGTTGTGCCCTTACTCATACGCTATACCTTAGATAATTACCTAGGCCTGACTTTCGCGTCCGATTTAGTTCGGATGCTGGGCTGGATGCTAGGAGCACTCTTATTACAAACAGGATTACAATTTTCTACCTCTTATTTAGCCGGATATCTAGGCCAAACCGTTATCCGCGACATACGTATTCAATTGTATGAGAAGATTGTTAATCTGCGATTAGCTTTCTTTGACGCGACACCTATCGGGCGTTTAGTGACGAGAACGGTGTCAGATATTGAAACATTGAATGATGTCTTTTCGGAAGGTTTAGCCTCCATTGCGGGTGATTTACTGCAATTATTCCTGATTTTAGGCGTGATGTTTTATGCGGATTGGCGCTTGACTTTAATCATCATCGCGACAGTTCCTTTTATGGTCTTTTCGACCTATGTATTCAAGGAATATATCAAGAAGTCATTCAACGAGGTTCGAACGGCAGTAGCAAATTTAAATTCCTTTGTGCAGGAACATATCTCTGGGATGTTAATCGTCCAAATGTTCCACGCCGAAAAACAGGAATTAGCGAAGTTTAACCGCATTAACGAAGAGCATCGTGATGCCAATATTCGGGGTATTTTGGCCTATTCGGTTTTCTTTCCGGTGGCGGATGTCATTGCGGCGATAGGTACAGGTTTAGTGGTGTGGGCGGCGTCGACCTACATTGTGAAGGAGGAGATGGGAGTGGGGACTTTGACCGCTTTCATTATGTTTATCAACTTATTTTACCGACCTATTCGTATGTTGGCTGATCGTTTTAATACCTTACAAATGGGTATTGTATCGACGGAGCGCATTTTAACGCTCTTAGATTCGACGGATTATATCCAAAATAATGGAACCATTCAAGCGGATCACATCGAAGGAAAAATTACATTTTCGGACGTCACTTTCGCATATCAGGAGCCAGAATGGGTAGTCAAAAACGTGAGTTTTACAGTGGAAGCGGGGAAAACCTGCGCTATTGTGGGAGCGACTGGTGCGGGTAAATCATCTATTATAGGTCTTTTAGGTCGTTTATATGATTGCCAAAGCGGTGAAATCAACATCGATGGCGCCCCTTTGACCTCTTACGAAATAGGCTCATTGCGCAAAAATATTGCCGTGGTTTTGCAAGATGTATTCTTGTTTAGCTCCTCGATTGCGTACAATATTCATCTAGGGGACGAATCCATCACGAAAGAAAAAATGGTGGAAGCCGCGAAAGCGGTGGGTGTCCATGATTTTATTCTTTCACTTCCAGGTGGTTATGATTACGAGGTTAAAGAACGCGGAGCGACACTGAGTGTTGGGCAAAGGCAGTTAATCTCCTTTGTGCGTGCTTTGGTCCATAATCCAAAGATTATTGTACTGGATGAAGCCACCTCTTCCGTGGATTCTGAGACGGAAGTATTGATTCAACAGGCGATTTCTACCTTGATGAAAGGGCGTACAGCAGTCGTGATTGCTCACCGTTTGTCTACCATTCGGAATTCAGACCAAATTTTAGTGATGGACAAAGGGGAAATTAAGGAGCGCGGGACGCAAGATGAATTATTGGCTTTAGATGGTTTATATGCGCAACTCTATCACCTACAATTCAGAAAATAAACGTATCTTTGCTGGCTTATGAATTTGAAAAATAAAATACTTGTTTGTTTAGTCGCCTTAATCGGTTTAAGTGCGTGTGGAAAGTTTGAGAAGTTCAGAAAGAGCGCAAACGTACCTACGAAATACAAAGCGGCAGTCGATTATTACAAAAAGAAAGAGTTTGATAAAGCAGGAATCCTGTTTGATGAGGTATTGCCACTATTAACGGGTGATTCTACACAGGAAATGGCTACTTTTTACCAGGCCAAATGTGATTTTGAATTAGCGAACTACACAGTAGCCAATACCCACTTCAAGCGTTTCTCAGAGGTGTTCTCTCGTTCAGAATTTGCCGAAGAATCTATTTATATGGCCGCATTTTCGCTCTATAAAGATTCTCCTAATTTTAATCTAGATCAAACGGGCACGCTGTCTGCCATTAATGAATTGCAGAGCTATTTGAACAATTATCCGGACTCGAAATACCGCGAGGATTGCAGTCTTATGATCAAGGATCTGCGCAAGAAATTAGAAAAGAAAGCCTACGAAAAGGCGAAATTATACTACAAAACGTCTCCTTTTAACATTGCTTCCTTAAAGTCTGCTGTTATCGAGATTACGAATTTCCAACGCGACTTCCCTGATTCCGATTACAATGAGGAGATGGCTTATTTCAAGGTAGTTTCCCAGTTTGATTTGGCTAAAAGTACCGTTGAATACAAACAAAAAGAGCGCTATGAGGAAGTGATGAAGTTTTATTTAGAATTCATTGATAAATACCCACAAAGCTCATTCTTGAAAACAGCTGAAAAGTGGTACACAGAAAGCCAAAGTGAGGTAACTCGCATTGCTAAAATAGAAGCAGAATACAAGGCATTGCAGGAAAAAGAGAAGTCGAATACCTCGAAAATTGCTACGAGCCCTCAATAGTATTTCTTAAAAATTAACGTTAAATTTGCAATCTTAAATTATATAGAGATGTCTAAGACTCCAACAAATCCATCCATCATTACACGTGATGTAGATAAGATCGCTGCTAAAACTGGTAACGTATACGAATCAATTTCGATCGTAGGTCAACGTGCACGTCAGATTTCTAGCAAGATGAAAGAAGAATTATCAGGTAAATTATCTGAGTTCGCTTCTTCTGTAGATAATTTAGAAGAAATTTTTGAGAACCGTGAGCAAATCGAAATATCAAAGTACTACGAGCGTATGCCTAAGCCCTCTGCTTTAGCTATCGATGATTTTTTAGCTGATAAAGTAGATTTCAGAAACCGCGAAGAAGGTACAACTGAAAACTAGTCACCGTTGATTTTAATAGATCGATCATGAAATCAATGCGATTTCTGTTGATATTCCTTTTAAGTTCTTGGGCTGTTCAGGCTCAAGAACTTTTAACTTCTATTACGATCAGCACCGAGCAATTACAGCTCGATCAACAGCGAGGCGGTTCTCAAGTCTACGCTGAATTACAGAGAACAATGCAGGAATTTATGAATGGCCGTAGATGGTCATCGGATAATTTTGCGCCCGAAGAAAAAATCAAATTAAATATCAATTTACTGTTAACGAAGTCTTCCGCTCAGGGAGACATCGAGGCCACTGCGCGTGTTCAAGTGTTACGCCCGGTTTTTGGTACCTCGTATGAAACGGTTTTATTGAATTTAGTGGACAAGAATTTCAATTTCAAATACCAATTAGGCTCGCCTATCACCTACAATGACAACAGTTTTTCGGACAACCTGAGTTCGATGATGGCTTTTTATGCCTATTTAGGATTGACGTATTCCTATGATTCTTTTGGGCCCAAAGGTGGAGATCCTTTCGTTCAAAAGTTAAATAATCTAACTAATCTAGCTCAAAACTCTGGCTCAGGCTGGGGTGTTATCTCAGATGTTCGAAGCAGAATGGGGGTCTCGGAGAACTTGATTAATCAGAATCTTCAACCGATGCGTGATGTGAATTATGCCTACCATCGCCTGAATTTAGATAAAATGTCCGAGAATCCGGATGAAGCTAGAAAAGGGATATTGGAAATCTTAAAGCAAATTCGACAGGTTAATATGTTACGTCCAGGTGCCGCTAGCATTCGCGTCTTTTTTGATGCCAAATCCGAAGAAATTATTTCCCTTTTAGACGAAGCCCTTCCAGCTGATCGCCAGCAAGCCTTTACCTACCTCAGTACGTTGGATCCGATTAGGACGGAGGCATATCGCAGATTACTAAAATAGCGAGCTGCTTCGCAGCAGTATCCAGTGGACAGTGGTCAGTTGACAGTAGCCGCAAGCGGCTTATTGATTAGTCCGAAGTCCGAAGAAATAAAAGAGGTTTTTTGATTGAAATTCTCGAACCTAAAATTTTGTTTGGCTGAGAGTATTTTAAAAAGCAATTCAGAAAATTATTGCGCAGCACAATTTTCAAATTGTTATTTAAAATGCCTCAGCTTAATTCTTTTCGAGTGAGGATTTCAATTCAAACACCGCCACCAACTCCGTCTTATCTGTCACCTTATTTCGGTTATCAATACGTTGTCCTAGAATCCAGGCAACAGAACCTTTACTTAACAGAATTTGGGTGTTCTTTTTGATGGCTAATGGCACTTTCTTATCCGTAAGGAAGTCGGAGATTAATTTCTTCTGATTCATCCCTAAAGGGCAAAACCAATCTCCATCTTGTACTTTTCTGATTTCTAAAGGGAAGTCTAATGTGTCTGCATCCAGGCAGGCGACATTCGGATCTGTGATCGCTTTCCAGTCTGCGGTTCGTTCTTCAATGAATATGTGCAATTCTTGGTTTCCCAGTTGAATGACTTCATCTTCTTCAGAGATGACAATGGGTTTATAATCCGCTTGACTTTTCTGTGATATGATCCATTGGCCGCGATCGATATTCAAGCTATGGCTCGGTGATTCGAAAATGGAACCTACTTTATCTGCTTGTAAGATGGCTTCGATGGAGGTTGAATTGAAATGGTATTTTAATAATACTTCTGTCAATAAAACGGTGCATTTAGGTGATGGAGATGGTGTTTTTAGCGTTACATTTCCAGCAGCATCAGTAGAGCTATTTTCACTAATAAATGCTTGCAATTCTTCTTGCATCCAGGCTTCGATTCCTTTGATTTTTGAGCTAGTAGAAGCTAGGGTTTGCTCGAAATGGGCGTTTAGTTCTTGGAACTTGGGCATTATTTCGTGGCGAATGAAATTGCGTTGGTACTTGGTTGATTCATTCGAGGAATCTTCGCGCCAAGCTAATTTTTGGGAAACAACAAAGTCAAATATGTCATCTTGACTGGCAAAGGAGAGGGGGCGTATTAAATTTCCTGCTTTGATAGGAATGCCATGAAAGCCGGCGATCCCCGTTCCTCTGACTAAATTAATGAGCATCGTTTCTGCACTGTCTAGCAAGTGGTGACCCGTCGCAATAAAATCGTAACCTTCTTTTACACGGATTTCCTCAAACCATTGGTAGCGCAAAATGCGCGCGGCCATTTGGGTGGAGATCTTTTCCTGAGCGGCGAAAGCATTCGTATCGAAGCAGATGGTGTGGTAGGGGACTTTAAGGGTTTTGGTGAATTTCTTCACGAAAACCTCGTCCGCTAACGATTCTTCCCCTCGAAGGCTGAAGTTGACGTGGGCAATTCCAAAGTTAAATTTGGCCAAAGAAAAAAGCTTACTCAATACAACCGAGTCAATTCCTCCGCTAACGGCGATCAAAATTTTCTGATCAGGTTGGAATAAATTCTCTTTTTGGACAAAATGGATAAAATCTTCCAGCATAAAAATGGTAAATTGCGTGTTCAATGGAGCTACGAAATTAGCGATTCAATTTCAAGATGCGTTACAAAGGTTGGATTTTCCTGGTTTTTCTTCTCAGTTTGTCGTTTTTAACACAAGCGCAGGGGCAGCTTTTGCAAGTCATTCGAGCGGATAGTTTGAATGGAATGCAACAGGATTTAATCATGCGAAAAACCCTGGTAGGTCGCGTTTTATTGCAACAAGGTACGACCACGCTTTCCTGTGATCAAGCCGTTTTGAACTCCACCACGAATAACGTGGAAGCTTACGGCCACGTGCGCATCATTCAAGCCGATACGGTAACCATTACGGGTGATACGGCTTTATACAATGGCAATATGCGCCAGGCCTATATCAGCGGCCGGGTGAAATTAGATGATCATACGATTATCTTGAATACGCCCAAATTAGACTATGATTTAAATTCCAAAATGGCCATCTATCATTCAGGAGCTAAGATCATCGATAAAAAATCTACCCTGACGAGTCGCGAAGGTTTTTACAATACCACGACTAAGAATTTTTTATTTAAAGAGAAGGTTCGCGTTATCGATAAAGAAGGAGGCTCTGTGAAGGCAGATTCATTGAAATACAACACGCTTTCTAAGGAAGCCTTTTTTATCGCACCCACGGAAATTGTGACGAAAAAGGATACCGTCATTACCAGCCGCGGCTTCTACAACACGATCACGAAAGTGTCGAATTTTACGGGTCGTTCAACGGCAAAAACTGACGAATATATTCTGACGGCGGATACCTTATTTTACGATTCCCCTACCCAAATTGGGGTAGCAAAAGGGAAGGTGGAATTCGTTAGCCAAAAAGAAAAGGTAATCCTGAAAGGGGATAATGGGCGCTATGCGGGTAAGACGGGTATCACTCGGGTTTATGGCCACGCCTGGATGCAAAACATTATGGAGAAAGATACGCTGTATTTGACAGCGGATACTTTAGTTTCTGTTAACATTAAAAAGGATTCGATTCGAAAGTTATTTGCCTACAAAAATGTCCTCATATACAAATCAGACCTCTCTGGCAGATGTGATTCGCTAGGGTATAATGTGCAGGATTCGATTATTCATTTCTACCAAAAACCGATTCTCTGGACCCAAGATTCCCAATCTCAAGCTGACTCCATTTCCTTATTTATGGGAAATCAGAAGCTAAAGGAAATGCGTTTGCGCGGCAAATCCTTCGTGATATCAATTGATTCTGCAAACCACTATAACCAGATTAAGGGAAGGAAAGTTTGGGTGCATTTCAAAGAAGATTCAAAATTGAATCGAGTGAATGTAGAGGGGAATGGGGAGAGTATCTATTATGTCATCGATGATAAGAAAGTAACCACCGGTTTAAATCGGGTGGAATGCAGTCGAATGAACTTGTTTTTTGAAGATAATAAAGTCAAGAAAATTGCCTTTATCACGAAGCCAGAGGCGAAGTTTGTTCCTCCTAAAGAATGGAAAGGTGACCTGCAAGAATTAGATGGATTCCGCTGGAGAATTTCCGAAAAGCCATCCCTCCAAACCATTCTGAAGCGGGTGGAATACCAAGTCCTTGTTAAAAAACCTTAAAAAGTATAGAGCGGTCTGAAATTGTACTAATTTCGTCTTAACGATTTGAGAATGAAAATAGTATTGCGACATATCACTTTAATTTTAGTCCTAGCAGCTCTGCTTGGATTCAAAAACGATACCTTGCTGTTTCAAGGCGATCGCATTTTCGTTTCTCATTTGTATCCCAATCCTGCTGCTGAATATGCTTTGGTAGATTACCAGTTCTCTGGAAATACGCAAGAGGTCAAAATCGCCATTTATAATGTATTAGGATTGGTCGTAAAGGAAGTTGAACTAGATAAAGATGACCGTTCCGCTAAAATATCTTTACGTGAACTAAACAGTGGCCTTTACATGTACCAGCTGCTCGTAGATGGTAAGCCGGTCGCCACAAAGAAGTTGATGGTACGTAAACAATAAAAAAAGAGCCGCTTAATTAGCGGCTCTTTTTATTTGTCTTAGGAGATATCTTAAAAACCTCCCACTGTTCTCTTAATGAAGGCTGTCAAATCAGCCCCCGTTAATAGATTTTGCGATAGTAAAGCTAGGTCAGAGATTTGTTTCGCTAGCGCTTTTTGTTCGCTCTCGTCTTTCAAATCAGCTAGTTTACTAATCAACGGGTGGTTTGCATTGATGGTGATGTTATAGGTGTTTGGCATAGCTCCAAACATGCCCATACCGCCACCGCCGGTCTTCGACATATCACTCATTCTGCGCATGAACTCGTTTTGAGTGACGATGGCAGGTAATTCATTGGGTGACATCGCTTCCACGGCTACCACTTTTTGTTTGTCATTCAGGGTTTCTTCGAAGACTTTCTTCACGCTCTCTTTTTGCGCATCAGATAAAATCGCTTCTAAGGTAATCCCGGTATCAATTAATTTGTCGACCGCATCCGCATCCACACGTTTCCATTGCGTCTTTTCTAATTTAGACTCCATCGTGTTAATGAAGTGGCTGTCGATCAGGGTATCCAATTTAATGACTGAATAACCTTTGTTTTGGGCGGATTGAATAAAGGCATCTTGTTGCTCGACATCGGTGGTATACAAGTAAACCTTGTTTCCGTCCTTGTCTGTTTGGGCAGCTTGCACCTCTTCACTGTATTCGTCTAACGTGAAATACTTGTTATTCGTATCTTGAACTAGACAAAAATCTTTGGCTTTCTCTAAGAATTTCTCATCCGAGATCATTCCGTACTTGATGAATAAGCCGATGTTTGCGAATTTCTCTTCGAACGCTGGACGATCGGATTTGAATAACTCCGCTAATTTATCTGCTACTTTTTTCGTAATGTACGAGTTGATTTTCTTCACGTTCGAATCTGCTTGTAAGAACGAGCGAGATACATTCAATGGAATATCTGGTGAGTCGATGACCCCATGCAATAACATCAAGAATTCAGGAACGATGTCTTTGACCTCATCGGTGATGAATACCTGACGGCTGTAAAGGGAGATTTTTTCGCGTTGCAATTGCATCTCGTTCTTTACTTTTGGGAAATATAAAATACCCGTTAAATGAAACGGATAGTCCACATTTAAGTGAATCCAGAACAAAGGCTTCTCTTGGAATGGATATAATTCCTCGTAGAACTTCAAGTAATCCTCGTCTGTTAAATCAGATGGAGATTTAGTCCAAATCGGGTTCGGGTTATTAATTACCTTATCGCCAAACTCAATCTCAATCGGCAAGAACTTGCCGTACTTCTCCAAGATCGACTTTAATTTAAACTCCTCTAAAAACTCCTCGGAGTCTTCAGCGATATGCAAGATGATATCTGTACCGCGCGTCTTCTTTTTGGCTGATCCAATCGTGTATTCGGTAGAACCGTCGCATTTCCAAGTAGCGGCTTCAGAACCCTCTTGATACGATTTAGAGATGATTTCGACCTCTTTCGCCACCATAAAGGCAGAATAGAAACCTAGACCAAAATGTCCGATAATACCTTTGTCATCGCCTTGGTCCTTGTATTTCTCTACGAATTCAGTAGCCCCAGAGAAGGCGATTTGGTTGATGTATTTCTTGATTTCTTCGGCGGTCATACCGATACCGTTGTCGGAAATCGTGATAGTCTTTTTGTCTTTGTCAAAACTCACTTTTACCTTCAGTTCTCCCAATTCGCCGTTAAATTCACCAATGGAACTTAGGCGCTTGATTTTTTGGGATGCATCTACGGCGTTTGAAACGAGCTCACGAAGGAAAATCTCGTGATCCGAATAGAGAAATTTCTTGATAATGGGAAAAATGTTCTCGGTGTGAATGGAGATGTTACCTGTTTCTTTCATATTTTTTTAAAATTAATAATTCTACATTTGGGCATCCTTTCGCAATTTTAATTCCAAGTCAGCAGGAGGTGTCACATTGTCAGTTTTTATGGGAAAATTTGCGTTTTTATTTTTGATCGCTTTGGGTTTAAACGCTCAGCAGGAATCTTTGCGAATGGCTTATCCATTTCTCCCATTAGCCATTAATCCGGCGGATGCAGGAGCGCAGAAGATTTTTTCTGCCAAAGGGGTTTTTCGCAAAAAGCCTTTTTTTCAAACCATCGGAGGAGCCTCGTCCTCACAACAATTGATGAGCATTGATATGCCTTTGCAAAAGGGGAGCTGGGGCATGGGATTTTTGGGATACAATACAGATCAATCGTATGCAACTCCATCTGGAATGATTTCCTCTAATCTAGGTTTAGCGGTGGTCGCTTCTAAGCATGAGCATTGGGGGAGAGGGAATCAATTGAGCTATGGAATTAATCTAGGGGTGAATCAATATCCCATTTTAGGCAAATCTGGTTCGAGTGAGCTTTTAGGGAGTATCGGGATAGGGGCGACCTATCGAAAAGAAGCTTTGATGGTGGGAATTTCGAAGCCTACTAATCGATTTGATGGCTTGGGTGATGCACCTCTATATTTACAAGCGTCCTATTATTTCCCGGTGGGTGATTTGCATACACTGAAAGTGGGAACCGTTTTGCGAAAAGATCAACAGATGAAAGTGGATTTCAATGCGGTATTTTGGTGCCAAGAAAAGCTGGGGATAGGATTGTGGTACCAGCAGACGGGTTCGGAGTTTGGTGATCCAGCATTTTTAGGTTCGCTGGAGGTGCCGCTAGGTTTGAATTTTAGAGTAGGTTATTCGTATGATTTTCTAGGTAAAAATGTGTCGACACTTGGTTCGACTACTTCTAGTGAAGCGTCTGGTTTTCATCAAATTTTCCTCCGTTATGACCTCGATTTTGGTTTGGGGAAATTAGGGCAATTTAGGCCTTAAAAGAATTGTCTAATTATTGGTGATTTTAAGGGAAAAAATTGAAATTATTAAAGAAATTTTAGAGGGCTTTTACAATGGATAAAATTCCTCAGAAATTTGCGCACTTATAGCTAAAAAACCCACGAATAAGTAGGGGTATTTTGCGGAGCAAATAGTAAATTGCGGAGATTTTAGCATTTATAGATTGTTAAGATTGTACTAAACCAAAACATTGAAACATTTCTTTGGCCTAAAGCCTAGAAAATTAACTTATGGATCCATTTTCCTACGTAGCCAATGCCGACACGCAAGTCATAGCTGACTTGTATGAGGCGTACAAACAAGATCCCAATTCGGTAGATAGCTCTTGGAGAGATTTCTTCAAAGGTTTCGACTTTTCTCAAACCTGGGTAGGCGAAGGAGCTCCTGCGGGCGCTGTTTCTGCTGATTCAAGCCATGTTCAGAAGGAAATGGCGGTTATTTCCTTAATCAAGGCTTTCCGATCAAGAGGCCACTTATTATCTAAAACTAACCCGGTGCGTGAGCGCAAGGATCGCAAGCCACGTTTAGATTTGGCGGATTATTCTTTGTCTGATGCGGATTTAGATACCGTTTTTCAAGCGGGATCCTTTATGGGTTTAGGTGCGGCAACTTTACGCACGATTCGAGCAGCTTTACATAAAATCTATGCCGGGTCGGTGGGTTTCGAATATTCGTATATCCGTGACGTACAGCAGAAAGAGTGGTTACGTAATAAAATCGAGAAGGAAGCACTATCCTTCAAGCCTACGTTTGAGGAGAAAAAGCACATACTTCAGAAGATGAATGAGGCCGTTGTTTTTGAGAACTTTTTAGGTACAAAATATTTAGGCCAAAAGCGATTCGGCTTAGAAGGTGGTGAATCCACTATCGCCGGTTTAGATGCGATTATTAATGTGGCAGCTGATGCGGGTGTGAAAGAGGCGATGATCGGGATGGCGCACAGAGGGCGTTTAAACGTTTTAGCAAACATCATGCACAAATCATACGAAGCAATCTTTGATGGTTTCGAAGGAAATGTGCCTCATGAGATTCATGGTGATGGTGACGTAAAATACCACTTAGGTTATTCAAGCAAGCATATTTCTCCCAAAGGAAGCGAGATTTCATTGAAATTAGCGCCTAATCCATCGCACTTAGAAGCGGTAAACCCTTTAGTAGAGGGTTTCTGCCGTGCAAGTGCAGATGCGCATTATAACGGAGATTACGATAAAGTATTACCTATTTTAATTCACGGAGATGCGGCGGTAGCTGGTCAAGGTATCGTGTATGAGGTAACTCAGATGGCGAAATTAAAGGGTTACGGAACAGGTGGAACCATCCACTTTGTGATCAATAACCAGGTAGGTTTTACGACTGACTTTGAAGATGCTCGTTCGGCGATTTATTGCACGGATGTAGCTAAAATCATCGATGCACCGGTATTTCACGTGAATGGAGATGATCCAGAAGCGGTGGTATTTGTTTCTCGTATGGCGGCAGAATACCGTCAAGAATTTAACCGCGATGTATTTGTGGATATGGTTTGTTACCGTCGTAATGGCCACAACGAATCAGATGAGCCTCGTTTTACGCAGCCTACGTTGTACGCGAACATCACGAATCATCCTAACCCACGCGAGGTTTACACGCAACAATTAATTAAGAACGGCGAGATTGAGGCTAAATTAGCCGAAGAAATGGATTCTGCTTTCAAAGCTGAATTGCAGGCTCGTTTAGATATGGTGAAGCAAAAAGTGAGCCCACCGTATGTTCCCTTGAAATTAGATAACCGCTGGTCAGCGCTTCGTTTCTCGAACGAAACGGATTTCGATTCGTCTCCTAAAACGGCGATCTCGAAAGAGGTGATTGATTCAGTAGCGAAAGCGTTGACCTCATTGCCAAAAGGTTTCACTGCCTTAAAGCAAATCGAAAAAGTCATCGCAGATCGTAAAGGATATTTTTCAACAGGCCAATTAAACTGGGCAACGGCTGAATTATTAGCGTATGGTTCACTTCTTTTAGAAGGCAAACCTGTTCGTTTATCCGGTCAAGATGTGCAACGTGGTACGTTCTCTCACCGTCACGTCGTATTACACGACGCGAACACGAATGAGAATTACAATTCGTTAAACCACATCAAAGAGGGTCAAGAGCAAGCGCAGATTTACAATTCCTTACTTTCTGAGTACGGGGTGTTAGGTTTTGAGTTTGGTTATGCTTTAGCGAACCCCGATGCTTTAGTTATTTGGGAAGCACAATTTGGTGACTTCGCCAATGGTGCTCAAACCATGATTGACCAATTCGTTTCGTCTCACGAATCGAAGTGGGGTACACAGAATGGTTTAGTAATGTTATTACCGCACGGGTATGAGGGCCAAGGTCCAGAGCACTCGAATGCACGTCCAGAGCGTTTCTTGCAGTTAGCTGCGGAGAACAATATGATTGTAGCGAACTTAACGACGCCAGCGAATATTTTCCACGCTTTACGTCGTCAATTGACTTGGGATTTTCGCAAACCATTAGTGGTGATGTCGCCTAAGTCCATCTTCCGTCACCCGAAAGTGGTTTCGCTTATCGAAGAGTTTACGAAGGGTAAATTCCAAGAGGTGATCGGGGATAGCTATGTAGATAAGGCCAAAGTGAAGAAGGTATTACTTTGCTCAGGTAAAGTGTACTTCGATCTATTGGATCGCCAAGAAAAAGATAAGCGCAAGGATGTGGCGATTGTACGTTTGGAACAATTACACCCATTCCCTACGAAGCAAGTGGACGCAGAATTAGCGAAATACAAAGGCGCTGACCTATATTTCGTGCAAGAAGAACCGGAAAACATGGGCTACTGGTCGTATGTGATCCGCGAATTTGGCTGGTCTAAATTCAAAGGTTTAGTAGCGCGTAAAAAATCCGCTTCTCCTGCGACTGGATTCTTGAAAGTTCACGGCGTAGAGCAAGCAAACCTAATTAACAAAGCATTCGAATAATAGAATTATTATGGCTATAGAAATGAAAGTGCCCGCTGTGGGCGAGTCGATTACGGAAGTGACCGTTGCTACTTGGAACAAAAAGGAAGGCGATCACGTGAAATTAGACGAGGTTTTGTGCGAATTAGAATCGGACAAAGCGACCTTTGAATTACCTGCAGAGGCGGAAGGTGTGTTGCATATTGTGGCGAAAGAAGGCGATGTTCTTCCGATCGGCGCAATCATCTGTACGATTGAGGCAGGTGGAGCAACGGCCTCGGTTAAGGTCGCAGACGCTCCTGTTGCAGCAGCAGTTCCTGCTCCAGTAGCAGCACCAGCACCTGCGGCAGCCCCTGCACCAGCGGCGGGTCCTACGTCTGTTTTAGAAGTAAAAGTTCCTGCGGTAGGGGAGTCGATCACGGAAGTGACGGTTTCTGTTTGGAATAAGAAAACAGGGGATAGCGTTTCTTTAGACGAAGTACTTTGCGAATTAGAATCAGATAAAGCGACGTTCGAATTACCAGCTGAATCAGCGGGTGTATTAGAAATTGTGGCTGAATCAGGAACGGTCGTTCCGATTGGAGGAATTTTGGCAAGAATCACCGTAGGTGGTTCTGTTGCTGCGGCCGCACCGGCTCCTACAGCAGCGCCATCTGCACCAGCAGCTCCTGCTTCTTCAGGAGATGCGACTTATGCAGCTGGTCACCCATCTCCAGCAGCAGCAAAAATATTAGATGAAAAAGGAATCTCCGCTGCTTCGGTAGCAGGCTCAGGCGTAGGTGGTCGCATCACGAAAGAAGATGCGGTTTCTGCGGTTAAACCAGCTTCAGCACCGGCTCCAGCCGCTTCTGCTCCAGTAGCAGCAGCGTCTTCAGAACGTACACGTCGCGAAAAAATGAGCTCATTGCGTAAGACAGTGGCTCGTCGTTTAGTAGCAGTGAAGAATGAAACAGCGATGTTGACGACGTTTAACGAAGTCGATATGATGCCAGTGATGGATCTTCGCGGTAAATACAAAGATAAATTCAAGGAGAAACACGGTGTAGGCTTAGGCTTTATGTCGTTCTTCACCAAAGCAGTTTGCGTGGCTCTAAAAGAGTACCCATCTGTGAATGCAAAAATTGATGGAGACGAAATCGTATTCCACGACTATTGTGATATTTCGATTGCGGTATCTGCGCCGAAAGGCTTAGTAGTTCCCGTTATTCGTTCAGCGGAAAATTTATCTCTAGCGGGAATCGAATCAGAAGTGGTTCGTTTAGCAGGTAAAGCGCGTGAGAACAAATTGAGTTTAGAGGAAATGAGCGGAGGTACGTTCACCATTACAAATGGGGGAGTATTTGGTTCGATGTTGTCGACTCCAATTATCAACGCACCACAAGTGGCGATCCTAGGTATGCACAATATCGTAGAGCGTCCAGTGGTGGTAGATGGTCAAATCGTCATCCGTCCTATCATGTACTTAGCTCTTTCATACGATCACCGTATTATCGATGGTCGTGAGTCGGTTAGCTTCTTAGTTCGCTTAAAGCAACTTTTAGAGGATCCAGCTCGTTTATTATTAGATATTTAATCAATTGAATAGGCCTTTAGGGGCCTATTCGCTTTCAATCGCCTATATGCAAGATTTTGATGTAGTAGTTATTGGTTCTGGTCCTGGTGGATACGTTTCGGCGATCCGTTCGGCTCAATTAGGTTTCAAAGTAGCCATCATTGAGAAATACACCGTGATGGGTGGAACTTGTTTAAATGTAGGATGTATTCCTTCCAAAGCGCTTTTGGACTCGTCTGAGCATTATTACAATGCCGTTCATAGCTTCGAAGAGCATGGAATCGATATCGCGAAGCCGAAGGTGAACATGGGCCAAATGATCAAGCGTAAAGCGGGTGTGGTTTCGAATTTGAATGCAGGTATCTCGTATTTGATGAAGAAAAATAAGATCACCACTTTCCACGGTTTGGGTTCGTTTGATTCCGCTAAAACGGTGAAAGTGACCAAAGAAGATGGTTCTTCCGAAGTGATCTCAGCTAAAAACATTATCATCGCGACAGGTTCTAAGCCGACGATCTTACCTTTTATCCCGGTTGATAAAGAGCGTATCATTACATCGACGGAGGCCTTAAAGATGAAAGAAGTTCCGAAACACTTAATCGTGATCGGTGCTGGTGTGATCGGTGCTGAATTAGGATCAGTTTATGCTCGTTTAGGTTCCAAAGTTTCATTCATCGAATTTGCGGATAGCATGATTCCTACGATGGACAAGACGATGGGAAAAGAATTACAGAAGTCGATTGCCAAAATGGGCGCCGATTTCTACCTTTCACACAAAGTGACTTCCGCAGCCGTTAAAGGCAAAGAAGTAACGGTGAAAGCACAAGATTCCGCTGGAAAAGAAGTCGAAATCAAAGGTGACTATTGTCTAGTATGTATCGGTCGTCGTCCATATACTGATGGTTTAAACTTAGCTGCGGCTGGTTTAACAGCAGATGAGCGTGGCCGTGTGGCAGTAGATGAGCACACACTTCAAACTTCGGTTCCTGGCATTTATGCCATTGGTGATGTAGTTCGTGGTGCAATGTTAGCCCACAAAGCGGAGGAAGAAGGAACCTTTGTAGCGGAAGTGATTGCAGGTCAAAAACCACACATCAACTACAATTTAATTCCAGGTGTTGTCTACACATGGCCTGAAGTGGCTTCTGTGGGAAAAACAGAACAAGAATTAAAAGCAGCAGGTATCGCCTACAAAGAAGGTTCATTCCCTTTCAAAGCCTTAGGTCGTGCCATTGCATCGGGTGATGTGGATGGCGTGTGTAAAGTGTTAGCTGATGCGACGACAGATGAGATTTTAGGTGTTCACATCATCGGTGCTCGTGCAGCCGATATGATTGCGGAAGCAGTCGTTGCGATGGAATACCGTGCTTCAGCTGAAGATGTAGCTCGCATGTCTCATGCGCACCCGACGTATACGGAGGCGATGAAAGAGGCTTGTTTAGCGGCTACGGCGAAGCGGTCGATACATTCATAGTGTTTAGATAAGAGAGTATAGATTATAGAGAAGAGATAATAGATAAGAGAATTTTGATTCTTAGTTCGACCTATAACGTTATATCAAATCAAAAAAGGGAGCAATTGCTCCCTTTTTTGATGACTGTAAAGAAAGAACCCATCTATACTCTCTACTCTATAATCTCATATCTCTATTCTACCTCCAGTTCCTCAAACTTCACTCGCTTCGCCCTCACATAAAATCGCCACGAAAGTAGGGCAGACGAACAAACTAGACTCGCGGTTAATCCTACCCAGATGCCTACGGCACCTACCTTTTCATAAATTCCTATGTAGTAACAAAGTGGAATTCCGACTCCCCAATAGGAAATAACGGTAATGGCGGTAGGAATTTTATAATCTTGTAGTCCACGTAATAAGCCGAGTGAAACGGCTTGAATGCCATCAAATAGCTGAAATATGGCTCCCCAAACGACTAAAGTAACTGCAATCGCAATCACGGGTATTTCCTGCGTATAACCCCGGACCAGGTATTCGCGGCCGAAGAAAAACAATAGGGCACAGGCACCCATAAATAAGAGGGAAAGGATTAAGGCAGCTTTGCCAGACTCGATGATTCCTGCACGGTCTCGTTCGCCAATGGCAGTTCCTACATTAATTCCACCCGCCACAGCTATCCCTGTAGCCATCATATACGTAATGGAAGCCATATTAATGGCAACAATATGGGCTGCTTGAGCCGTAACTGAAATCCAACCCATCATGACAACGGCCATCCCGAAAGTCGCAATCTCAAAGAAACCTTGCATTCCCGAAGGAATTCCGATGCGAAGAATATTTTTCTCTAAGACATTCTTGACCACATGTACATGTCCTTTACGCAGGTAAGGTTTGAACTCTTCTCTTGTAAATACATAAATAGCTAATGTTCCGGCCATGAATAAACGGGAGAGCAAGGTAGAAATGCCAGATCCGAATAAACCTAAGGCTGGTAGTCCCCACAAACCATTGATTAACAAATGGTTGCCAAATACATTTAAGGCTAATGCGATGATGGTAATTGTCATCCCTATAGTAGTCCGTTGTAATCCATCCATAAAGCTTTTCAAAGCGATGAACCAGAATATAGGTAAAACGGATACTGATATTAAACTTAAGAAGGGAAGGGTCAAGGCTTTGTTAGCCTCTGTCTGTCCAAATAGGTCATAGTTTAAACTAACGATGTAGGTGATCAGGATGGTGATTAAGCCTAAAAAGGTGGCTACTCGTAGATTAGCCCGCAATAGATTTCCACATTCCGTTTTGTCACCCTCAGCCACGGCTTTAGAAACCATGGGGGATACAATTTGTATGCAAATGATCCCAATGATGGCGATAGTGAAAAATATGGACTGCGCCATGCCGGATGCACCGAGGCTTTCGGCGGCACCGGTGGACATTTGGCCTACTTGAATCGTATCCGCAAGGCCCATAAGCATAACGCCCAATTCGCCTACCACGATAGGTAAGGCCAATTGGACGGTCTGTTTGATTTTAGGGAAAAGAGACATTAGATACGGACGATTTCAGCGCCGATGGCATTTAGGCGTGTATCAATGTTTTGGTAACCGCGATCGATTTGTTCGATGTTATCGATAATAGAGGTTCCGTTCGCTGACATTGCCGCGATTAACATGGAAACACCCGCACGGATATCAGGAGATGACATGCGGATTCCTTTTAACGTTTGCTTACGATCGAATCCAACAACCGTAGCCCGGTGTGGATCGCAAAGGATGATTTGGGCACCCATTTCGATCAAACGGTCGACGAAGAATAGACGGGATTCGAACATTTTTTGGTGGATTAAGACCGTTCCTTTGGCCTGAATCGCCGTCACTAAAATGATCGATAATAAGTCAGGTGTGAATCCTGGCCAAGGGTGATCAGAGATCGTTAACATCGACCCATCGATGAAGTTTTCTAATTCGTAATGCTCTTGAGAGGGGATGAAAATATCATCGCCACGGAATTCCATTTTGATCCCTAGTTTTTTGAAAACCTCAGGAATGATGCCTAATTCAGGAATTTGGCAGTTTTTGATCGTGATTTCTGATTGTGTCATCACGGCTAAGCCGATGAATGAACCGATCTCAATCATATCTGGAAGCATCGTGTGCTCTGTTCCGTGTAATACATCCACCCCTTCGATGATCAACATGTTAGATCCGATACCGGAGATTTTCGCTCCCATGCGGTTCAACATCTTGCTCAATTGTTGCAAATAGGGTTCACAAGCGGCGTTGTAGATGGTTGTTTTTCCTTGGGCTAAAACGGCAGCCATCAAAATATTCGCTGTACCCGTTACCGACGCTTCATCTAATAACATGTACGCGCCTTGTAATTGCGATGCATCCACCTCGTAGATTCCGCCATCTTCTGGGCTATAATTAAACTTAGCGCCTAATTTCATGAAGCCAAAGAAGTGGGTATCTAATCTTCTACGGCCGATTTTGTCTCCACCTGGGGAAGGAATACGTCCTTTTTTGAAGCGGGCCAACGTAGGTCCTAAAAGCATTACCGACCCACGAAGCGCAGCCGCTTTCTTCTTGTAGGTATCTGAATCTAAGTAATCAATATTCACTTGAGAGGCATCAAATTCAATGCTGGACTCGGATAAACGACGCATGCTCACGCCCATATCGCCTAATAAATCAATTAATTGATTGACGTCGCGAATGTTCGGGATATTGTGGATGGTTACGGGCTCAGCTGTTAAAACCACGGCACACAAGATCTGTAATGCTTCGTTTTTTGCTCCTTGAGGAGTAATTTCTCCTTTTAAACGGCGGCCACCGGTTACTTTAAATGATGCCATAACTGATTACTTATTTTTACGGAAATTGTTATTTCGGTTGTTGTTATTGTTGTTGCTTCTGAAGTTATTCTTCCGGTAGTTATTATTCCGGTTATTGTTGTTGCTGTTCGGGTATTCCGGGGCATTATAGGCGTTTCTAGCATTATTTGCCACCTTGGCGTGTCCTAATCCCTCTTGCGAAAGCTCATCCACGATAGTGCCTAACAGGTTTTCTGACATCTCTTTGATGTTTTGCCAAATCACCGCATCGTCCACCGATTCCTTGTTCCAGGTTACATAAAAACCTTTCATCAAACGGGCGATGTACGCCACTAAAATCTTCTTGTCTTCTACTTTTTCTTCAGCGATGGCACGAAGAATTAATAACTCGACGTTGCGGCCATAATGCTTGAAGCGCAAGTTGTGCTGGTTATACGCCACTTTACGTGGTGCTTTACCTAGTGATTCTGGAGATGGAGAAGGGAAGGGGCCCTGAACATTCAATTCGAAATTCGACATGATGTACAAATCATCCCACAATTTCTTCGTGTAGTCTTGGGTATTGTCCTTCATATTCGGGTGAATTTGTTTCATCACCTCTACCATCAAAAACGCGTATTTTGTCCGTTGCTCTTCATCGGCAATGGTCAAAATATAATTCACTAATTTTTGAACACTTGATCCGTATTCTTTCATATTTGGTTGCTCTTAAAGCATTAAATTCAGTATAATGCGCGGGACAGCGACGAGTAAAAAGACAATAACCGCCCAAATAGCCATCACTAGAACCGCTCCAGCGGCATAATCTTTGGCCTTCTTCGCTAAATCACTCTGCTCCGGCGAAACTAGATCCGTTATACGCTCTAAGGAGGTATTCAACAGCTCAGCCACCCAAACGCCCGCCACCGCTAAGGAAATCCAAAGCCATTCCGACGCCTCGAAACCCACTTTCCAGCCCACATAAATCACGACAGCCGTGCTCACCAAATGAAAACGCGCATTGCGCTCATTTTTGATGAGTTCCACTATTCCGTTTAACGCGTGCTTTAAACCAAACATCTTAGAATTCAGCCGTTTTAGGAGTACGTGGGAAAGGAATCACGTCACGGATATTGCTCATACCCGTCACAAACAGCACTAAACGCTCGAATCCAAGTCCAAAACCAGCATGTGGTGCAGAACCGAATTGACGCGTTTCTAAATACCACCAGATGGATTCTTCTTCGATTCCCACCTCTTTCGTACGTTGCAATAATTTCGCATAATCATCTTCACGCTGCGATCCACCAATGATTTCACCGATGCCTGGGAATAAAACATCCATCGCACGAACCGTTTTTCCGTCCTCATCTAGCTTCATATAGAAGGCTTTGATGTCTTTCGGGTAGTTGGTTAAAATAACCGGTTTTTTGAAGTGCTTTTCTACTAAATAACGCTCGTGCTCAGACTGTAGGTCGATTCCCCACTCCACTGGATAAACGAATTTACCATTTTTGTGCGCTTTCGAGTTCAATAAGATGTCGATCGCTTCTGTATAGGTCAAACGTTCGAATTCGTTTTCAGTCACGAAACGTAATTTCTCAGACAGACTTAATTCCGATTGCTCTTCTTTCTTTTTGTTCTTTTCCTCTTCGATTAAGCGCTTTTCTAAGAACGCAATATCGTCAGCGCAGTGATCTAGGGCGTATTTGATACAGAATTTAGTAAAGTCTTCCGCTAAATCCATGTTGTCTACTAATTCATTAAAGGCTACTTCTGGCTCGATCATCCAGAACTCCGCTAAGTGGCGGGTGGTGTTCGAATTCTCCGCGCGGAAGGTAGGTCCGAAGGTATAGACTTTGGACAAAGCCATTGCTCCTAATTCTCCCTCTAACTGTCCTGAAACCGTTAAATTCGTCTCTTTTCCAAAGAAATCTTCCTTGTAATCCACTTTGCCCTCTTCCGTTAACGGAGGATTAATAGCGTCCAAAGTCGTCACGCGGAACATCTCGCCAGCTCCCTCTGCATCCGATCCCGTAATGATGGGCGTATGTAAATAGAAGAAACCGTTGTTATTGAAATAAGTATGAATCGCGTAGGCCAACGCATGGCGAATACGTAAAATCGCAGAGAACGTATTGGTCCGGGGACGTAAGTGCGCAATCTCGCGTAAGAACTCTAAAGAGTGTTTCTTAGGCTGTAAAGGGTATTTTTCTGGATCTGCCGTTCCGTACACCTCGATGGAAACGACTTCCACTTCTACGTTTTGGCCTTGTCCTTGTGAAGCAATTAACTTACCCGTTACAGCGATACAAGATCCCGTAGTCACTAATTTCAACGTTTCTTCTGAAACTGTTCCCTCGGATACCACCGCTTGAATATTGTGGATGGTCGACCCATCATTGATTGCAATAAACGCGACAGAAGAGGAAACTCTTTTCGTACGAACCCATCCTTTCACGACGATGCTTTGCTGCGTGGGTGTTAAACCTAGTATTTCTTTGATTTGCATAAATGACTCGGGCATTATTAATAAAAAGGCCTCAATAGAGGCAATAACCCTCAAAAATACGGATAAAAAACCGATTTATTTTATTTATTTGTAATTAAAAATCGGCTTATCTTTGGTGTAGATTATTTAGACAATGCAGGGATTATCCTTAAAACAGAATCAACAACAGAACCTCTCGCCACAACAGATACAGTATATCAAGTTGTTGCAGATTCCTACCGCAGAATTAGCGGCTAGGATTGAGGAGGAATTGGAGGATAATCCGGCCTTAGAAGAGGGCTTAGATCATAACGAGGAGCAAGAACCCCGAGAAACCTTAGATGATCTAGAGCGAGAGGAGATGGAAGTGGGAGATTACCTACAAGATGATTATGCCGGTTATAAAATGGCTGGAGATTCCTATGATCCGAATGAGGAGACGCGGGAACGTCCTTTGGCCACTGAATCCAGCACCCAAGAGTATTTATTGAACCAAATCCGTTACGTCGTTCGTACTGGGCGGGAGGAAATTCTTGCCCAGCAAATCATCGGCTCCTTAGAAGAGGACGGTTATTTGCGCCGAAACATTGAAAGTATCGTGAATGATCTCGCTTTCACGCAAGGATTTGAGACCGATTACGACGAAGTGGAGCAAGTATTGTTCAAGGTTCAGTCTTTGGATCCAGCCGGTATCGCCGCTCGTTCCTTACAGGAATGTCTTTCCTTGCAATTGCACCGCAAAGAGTCAGAGTCGCCTGCGCATTTGTTAGCCATACGGCTAGTGGATGATTTTTTCGAAGAGTTTTCCAAAAAGCACTTCACTATTTTACTCTCCAAACTCTCCATCACAGAAGAAGAGCTCAAAAAGGCGATGCAAGTCATCACCCATTTGAATCCCAAACCAGGTGGGGGAGACGACGCGCCCATCGCCCCTTATTTACAGCCTGATTTTATCATTACGAATCAAAACGGGAAGTTAGAAATCAAAATCAACGGAAAAAATGCCCCCGAACTTCGTGTTTCCCGTGCTTTTCAAGAAATGTTGCAGACCTACGACAAAGGCGACAAGCAGCAAAAAGACATCAAAGAGGCTGTTACGTTTATCAAACACAAATTAGACTCCGCTTCTTGGTTTATTTCTGCCATACAGCAACGCCAAGGTACCTTGATGAAAACCATGGAGAGTATCGTTGCAAGGCAATATGATTTCTTTTTGACAGGAGATGAGTCCGTTTTAAAGCCAATGAAGATGAAGGAAATCGCCGCCATGATCGAAATGGATATTTCCACGGTCTCTCGGGTGGTCTCGGCGAAGTCAGTCCAAGCAGATTTTGGCATCTATCCCTTAAAATATTTCTTCTCGGAAGGCATCACCCACGAATCCGGAGAGGATTTCTCTACTCGTGAAGTGAAGAACATCTTACGCGAGATCATCGAACAAGAGCCCAGCTCAGAACCGCATTCAGATGAGGATTTAGAGCAATTATTACTCGAACGTGGCTTCGTCGTGAAGCGCAGAACCGTCGCTAAATACCGCGATCAGCTGGGGATTCCGGTGGCAAGGTTGAGGAGACACCTTTAAAATGGTTAATGGTAAATGGTGAATGGTAAATGGGTGGATATTAAATGGTAAATGGTAAGTGGTGAGTGAGGGGCGGTTTTTTTATCATTTTGTTGATATGAATTGGACCTTAATTTCTCTATTTTTCGTCCAAAAAAAATGGCCACTAATCTTATTCAAACAAAATCGTTTGCCTACTCTCTACAAATTATAAACGTTTATAAAATCCTACAACTAGAAAGGGAATACGTCTTATCTAAACAACTATTGAGGTGTTCAACCGCTGTGGGAGCCATGGTGATGGAGGCTAATCACGCAGAATCGAGAGCAGATTTTAAACACAAAATGAGTATTGCTCAAAAAGAAATTAATGAATCAATCTATTGGTTAAAGCTTTTAGAAGCAGCGAATTATCTTTCGACAGAACAATTATTTCTACCATTGAAAGATGCAAACGATATTTTGCATATCATTACACGAATTTTAATTACAGTTAAGAAAAACATAAAACTGAATATCTAGCGAGCATTCACCATTTACCACTCACCATTTACCATTCATTCACCATTTACCATTCACCATTTACCATGAAATTTTTAAAACTCCACCGGAACGGCCCCATCTGGACCTTGACTTTACATCGTCCTGAGGTATATAATGCCTTGAACGCAGGTTTAATTCACGAAATCAGGGAAGTGGCCGAAGCGGCACAGATCGATGACGAGGTGCGCGTTTTAGTGATCACGGGAGAGGGAAAAGCCTTTTGTTCTGGGGCAGATTTGAAGTCCGGTGTGAGTGATCCGAATCTGGGTAATGTGTTGCGCGCCACGTATAATCCGATGATTACCGCATTGCGTGGTTTAAATAAACCCGTTATTGGAGCGATTAATGGGGTCGCGGCGGGTGCAGGCTGTAGTTTAGCCTTAGCCTGTGATTATATTGTTGCCCATGAGGATGCCTATTTTTCTGAGTTATTTGTCCAAATAGGTTTAGCGATGGATGCGGGTTCTACCGCCTTTTTAATGCAGTCTGTGGGTTATCACCGGGCTTTTGATTTAGCGACTACCGGTAGAAAGGTGGGGGCAAAAGAGGCGAAGGAGATTGGTTTAGTGGCTGAGGTCGTTTCAGGGGCTGAATGGGAGGCAAAGGTGCATGAGGTGGCTTTGGCCTTTTCGAAAAAAGCGACCTTAGCGATATCCTTGATGAAGCGTAGTTTACAACGCGCTTATAATCAGGATTTAGCAGCGACGCTAGCCTCAGAAGCAGAAGAGCAAACGATTTTGGGGCAAAGCGAAGACTTTGCGGAAGGTGTGACGGCCTTTATGCAGAAAAGGGCTCCTCACTTCAAAGGGAAATAATTTTTATAAAATTTTAGAGGATAGTTTTTCATTTTGCCAAAGAAATTCTACCTTTGCAATCCCGAAAGGGCAATGGTTGCGTAGCTCAATTGGATAGAGCATCTCACTACGGATGAGAAGGTTTGGGGTTCGAATCCCTACGCGACCACCACCATATTTAAAACGACCCTCTTAATGAAAATTAAGGGGGTTTTTTATTTGGTAATTGTGCGCAGTAACCAAAACAGTCACCATTGGTTTTTCAGCTAAATGTTTCATACACAATAATATAGTTAATGCCGATTTTATTGATTACATTTAAGAAACACCATCAAACAATCATTATTCAGTTACCCTACAAGTAGAATTAAAATCCTTCATTTTAGCTATTTCTCAAGCTTTATCAGAAACCCTAAAACAAAAATAGTTTCACTATTTTTATTAGTCTTTAGCCTTCTAACAGCACAGGCACAGGAAGCTGTAATAGCTGTAGGCGGTAATGCTTCAGGTAGCACAGGGATCGTCGCTTATTCGATAGGGCAAATTGTTTATACCACTAATACAGGGACAAACGGTATAGTAGCACAAGGCGTGCAACAACCTTACGCAATTTCTATTGTTCTAGGCATAGAACACAATTCTATTCAATTGTATTTTACTGTTTACCCTAACCCTACGATCAATTTTTTGACCCTTAATTTGGGAAACGCAGAACTTTCAAATTTGAGCTTTCATCTGTATGACCTGAGCGGAAAATTGATTGAAAGTCGAAAAATAGTCAGTAGTACCGAAACAATTAGGATGGAAAATCTACCAAATGCCCTGTATTTTTTGAGAGTGACTAACAATTCCGAAGAATTAAAAACATTTAAAATCATTAAATACTAAAAAATATCAAGAAGATCTATTCAATCATAGCAGGGCTTTTATTAACGGTAAGTGTATATGCACAAGCCCCACAGAAAATGAGTTACCAAGCTGTAATTCGTAACAGCACCAATGCATTACTAACATCAACATTAGTTGGTATGCAAATCAGCGTTTTACAAGGTTCATCTACCGGAACTCCTGTATACGTAGAAACCCAAACACCAAGCACTAACTCTAATGGCTTAGTAAGTGTAGAAATAGGAATGGGTAAAGTAGTTAAAGGCACATTTGCTGGCATCAACTGGGCAAATGGCCCTTATTTTATTAAAACTGAAACTGACATTACAGGCGGGACCGCTTACTCCATAGCGGGCACAAATGAATTAATGAGTGTACCCTATGCTTTGTTTAGTGCGAACGCAACAGCTAGTGTAGGGCACTATTTTGAAAAAGAGTTAGTTGTTGACGGGGAAAATAGTATTGCTCTAACATTCACTTTGAGTCCTTTTTCTAGAATTAATTATAATGGAGCTATACTAAGGCAAAATCAATGGTCAGGAGTTGGTCTTACTACTTTAACATTAATTCTTGACACAAGGCAAAACGATAAATTAACAGTTACCAATTAAATAGTAAACTAAAATCTTACAGTGGTATAGATAAACTGAGTTAACCAATGATAAAAAAATATATACTAACAATCGCATTATTGGTAATATCCTATGTAGGATTTTCACAATCTACAACAGCAACTAATGCGGGAACAGCTTCACCAACTGGTACTACACCAACAGCACAATTCAGAATTCCAGATCGAATAACTGCCTTTGGACAAAATTTGCCTGCTGGAACGCAAATTTATGTTTTGTCTGATTCCACTTTATGGCAAACAAAAATTGGAATTGTTTCAACTAAAACAATGACTTCTGCTTACGGTGATTTGATATTAATTAACCGAAGTGCCAATTACCTTGTTGAATCATTTGAAGCACCCAACACTTCTAGCACGTACACACTTACATATCACCCAATAAAAGGAACAGGTGGGCTAACGGTTATGATGAATGGGGCGGCATTGAGACCCGGAATAGATTACACGTGTTTGGGGACTCTGCTCACTATTATTTCACCTCAATCACAGTATGATAAATTTGTCGTCTCCTATACTCATACTACTAATTAACAAGTAGATTTTCCTGCAGGGAGAGCTGGCACTTATGTTTCATCGTAAGGCTAGCTCTCCCTTATTTACTTTTGATTGTCCTATACTTTATATCACCATCTAAATACATAAAATGAATAAATTACTTATTTTATTTCTGTTTTTATCTTCCCTAATGTTTGCGCAGGCAATTAGTTCACCGTCAATTTTAATTAAGATAGCTAACTCCGCTACTGTTTTTGGTACTAATTTATCCGTAGGTACACAAATTTATGATATAGCTAATGATAAATTATATGCTGTAAAAACAAAAATAATCTCCACTGAAACGATAACCACAGCCGCCTTATCTTTGACCTTACTTAATACCGCGGGTCATAGTTCTGTTGATGTTTCATCCAGTAGCTCAAGTTCTTCAAGGACAGATATAGTAATAGCAGACATGACTCGAACTTTAGTAGAGCCTGGCACCTATTCTGTTCAATTTAATGCACAAATAAACATCCCCAAAGCTAATTATACAACGGGCTTTAGCACGGCTACCGCGGCTGATGATTTAAATTTAATTTACAACGATATAATGGCGATACCAGTCACTGCTACCCATGCACTTACTTTTGGAAATGGTGAAATACTTTTTCCTGGCGTGTATAATGTAGCCGGTGCAGCATCAATTGCTGGCACTCTTACGCTAAATGGTAATAATGAAATAAATCCTATATTTATCATTAGAGCTAATGCAGGAGCATTCAATACAGGGGCTGGTACAAATGTAATTTTATCAAACGGAGCAACTTCAAAAAACGTTTTTTGGATTGCCGATGGAGCCATTGGTCTCGGTGCTAATACAAATATCTCAGGAATCTTATTCTCTCATGGAGCGGCTGTTGCAGGGGCTAATAGTATCGTAACCGGGCGATTATTAACAACATTGGGAGCAATTTCTTTTGGACAAGGTGCGCTAAAGTTGCCTACTGGCGAAAGCATTATAAATTTCAGGAGCCTATCTAATTTCGTTATGTTTACCAGTTCTGGTGGAGTAGCCAATAGTGGTGCTTCCGTATATAAAGGAGATGTTGGCACAGCTTTAGGTGCCATCACAAGCTTTGAAACGGCAACTGTAAATGGAAACATCTTTCAAGCAGGATCCACTACGCTTATTACACCTATTAATCATATGGTCACCTTTAGCTTCTATAAAAATGGCGTCTTAATTCCAAATTCAAGCAGGACAAGAACACAATTGCCATCGGACATTTCATTACTAGCCCTTTCTGCCATTGAAGCGGGTGACACCGTGGATGTGAGATGGAAAATTGATGAACAAATTTCTGATGGTATCGAAATTAGTGTTTTTAACAGAATTTTAACCTTGATTAAAGTAGGGAATTAACTTTTCAAAATATAATGTAGTCATGTCTATTAAAGGGTTAGGACTAAAATGCTTCGACAGTGAACCTACGCGACCACGGAAAAAAAGACCTGTACCTGCTTGCAGGTCTTTTTTATTTTTTCTTCTATCTTTAAACAACCTATTTAAATACCATGAAGAAAATCCTTACTCTGTGCTTACTGGCACCCTCCTTCATTTTTGCGCAAGAAATTAAAGTGGCTGCCGGCTTTCATGTAAGTGAAATCGGGAAAAACTTAGGCTCCATGCGTCATATAGCTGTCTCGAAGCAGGGCGATGTCTATGCAAAATTGTCTAAATTAAAAGAGGGGAATGGCATCGTTTTGTTGAAGGATAAGGATAAAGATGGGGTGTATGAGGAACAGACGTTGTTTGGGAATTATACAGGTACAGGTATCGCGATTCACGATGATTATTTTTATGCTTCGTCGAATAAAGGAGTATTTCGCTATCGATTAAATGAAAAGGGCGAGGTGGCTGATTGTAATAAATTTGAGACGATTGTGGATGGTTTGCCGGATCACGGTCGCGATAATGCGAAATCGTTTACGTTTGATCAAGATCGCAAAAATATTTTTGTGACGATTGGTTCTTGGAATGATCCGTGCAGAGAGCAGGGGACAGGGAAAGGGATGAATCCTTGTGCGGTATTGGATTCGGCGGGGGGAGTTTGGCGTTTTGATGCAGCTAAACTGAATCAAGGTTTCGCTGATGGGACGCGTTTTGCGACCGGTCTAAAGAATGCGGTAGGTATTACCTGGAATAATACGACGAAGTCTTTGTTTGCCATGGCGCATGGACGCGGACAATTTCACGATTTTTATTCTCAATATTATACGCCAAAACAGAGCCAGGAACTTCCTTCAGAAGCGATGTATGAATTCATAAAGGCCGGAGATGATGCAGGTTGGCCGTATATTTACTACGATCATTTCCAAAAGAAGAAGATTGTAGCTCCAGAATACGGTGGGGATGGAAAGAAGACGGGCGGTGAAAAGGCTTTAGATCCAGTAGTGGCTTTTCCGGCACACATGGGACCTAACGATATCTTGTTTTATACAGGAACAAGTTTCCCAGCTCGTTACAAAAATGGGGCGTTCATTGCATTTCATGGTCAATCAGCAGAATTAAAGAAGGGATATTTCGTCGCCTTTGTCCCTTTTAAGAATGGAAAGCCATCAGGACCTTGGGAAATATTTGCGGATAATTTTTCCGGACAAGATTTGGCGAAACCCACGGGACCAATCGAACACAGACCTTGCGGCTTAGCTCAAGGACCGGATGGCTCCTTGTTTGTGAGTGATGATTTGAATGGAAGCATTTGGCGAATTAGCTATCAGAAATAATTATTTCAACGCTTTCCTCAATACCTGAATATTCCCATCAATGGCTTTGGGATCATAGGTTAATCCTAGGATTTTGGCCACAAAAGGGTAAACATTCACATTCTCGAATCCTTCAATTTGAAGTCCTGATTTGATGGCAGGGCCCCAGGCCTGGAAGCTAGCGCGCATTTCGGGAAGCGCGGTGTCAAAACCGTGTTTCCCTTTCGAGGTTTTACGCGTAGAGAGGTTGAATACTTGTGGGAGCTTGGGCACTAATAATAAATCCCCTAAACGGTTAAAGCGATCATCTGATTTGCGGTAATGCCAATATGCCGGTGTCTCATCTAGCCGAAAAGTAGTAAAACGCGTATCCTTTTTCAATTCCTGGTAGGTGGAATCGATTTTCGATGGATCTTTGGCATACACATGCAACAAGGCATCGCCCCAAGGTACCTGAAACGCAGCGGTATTCAATGGCGCCGGTTTGCTAATCGTATTCACATTGTCTACCTCTTTCATCCCGTGATCGGAGACAAAAACGAAGTTGATGGGCAGTCCTAAGGGAGCAAGCGCCGCTTCTAAATCCGCGATGGCTTGATCGACAAATTGTACCGATTGTTTTACGCGAGGATATTCAGGGCCATATTCATGGGCATCGTGATCCACCTCTGGGAAGTAGAACGTGATTAAATGCGGACGCTTATCTGCTGGTAAGGAAAGCCAATGTTTGACCTGTGCAATGCGTGTTTTGATATCGATGACCTCGTTGTATACGTAATAATAGGAGGGGTAGGTGTCTTGAATATTCGCATCTGACGCCACCCAGTAAAAGCTAGCGGCCATCATTTGCTGTTTTTCAGCTAATACCCAAAGCGGCGTTCCTCCATACCATTTTCCCTCGCCCACCATTTTCTTGTTGGACATACGGTACTCTTGGCCAGAGTTTACATCTAGATAAGTATTGTCTACTAAGCCGTGGTGCGCTGGGTATAAACCGGTAGCAATGCTATAGTGATTCGGGAAGGTTAAAGACGGGTAAGAGGGTTGCATATAGCTTGCCTTTACGCCGGATGCTTCTTTCGATTGCAGGAATTTTGCGTCGTATTTGTGTGAAAAGTCGGACCGAAATCCATCCGCAGAAATCAGAATAACATAAGGCTTCTCTTGTTGAATCTTCGCGTTCGAACGGCCCGCAATGATGTGTTGGGTCGTATCTTGTGCCCAGCCTGGAAGGCTAAAAAACAATAATAAAGCGAGTATTCTCATTACTTCTTTTTCCAGAATTTACCACCAGATTTACCTCCACCGGACTTTCCTCCACCAGATTTGCCCCCGCCTTTATAGCCGCCGAAAGAGCTTTTTTGAGCAGCCGGATTGTATTCAGGGGTCTCCCCAAACTCCTCTGGAACGGCCGCTTTCGTCACTTCTTTTTCTAACAAATCCTCGATCGTCTTGAACTTACGTTGCTCAGACTCCGTGATGAACGTATACGCCGTTCCTTTCGTCTGTGCCCGTGCGGTACGACCGATGCGGTGAATGTAATCCTCGCCATCATTTGGCACATCATAATTAATGACTAACTCGATTTCGTCGATGTCAATACCGCGGCTTAAGATATCCGTGGCCACTAAAATCTTCGTCTTCTTGTTTCTGAAATCTTGCAATACCTGCTCGCGAACGTCTTGCTCTAAATCCGAGTGTATCTCTTCCACAGAGAATCGCGCGCGTTTTAAATCGGCTGTGAGGGATTTGACATTTTGCTTTTTGGAACAGAAAACAATCACGCGGGTATAATCCTGTAACTTCAACAGGTGCTTCACTAGCGGACTCTTTTGCTTCTCATAGACCACGAAAGCTTCCTGAACGATTTGCTCTGGGGGTTTCGAAACGGCGATGTTGATTTCGACCGGATTTTGCAATAGCTTTTGGGCCAAGGTCCGCATCTTAGGCGCAAAGGTTGCGGAGAATAAGAGGTTCTGACGCTGCTCCGGAAGGAACGAAATGATCTTCATTAAATCATCCGAGAATCCCATGTCTAGCATGCGATCCGCCTCATCTAGCACTAAATAACTGCAGTGTTTTAGGTTCACATACCCCATATTCAAGTGGGCAATCATGCGACCTGGGGTACACACCACGATATCAACACCACTCGTTAAAGCCGTTTTCTCCGTCGTAAAGGAATTTCCATCTCCACCACCATAAATGGCAATCGAGCTCACATTCGTGAAATAACCTAGGCCTTCCATGTTTCCGGCGATTTGAATCGCTAGTTCACGGGTAGGAACAATGATTAGGGCATTAATGTGGTCCTCGGGATGAGGTTCAGTAATTAATTTGTGGATGATGGGCAAAAGGAAGGCAGCTGTTTTGCCGGTTCCGGTTTGGGCTGAGGCTAAAATGTCTCGGCCCGCTAAAATGGGTTGGATAACTTGGGATTGAACCGGCGTGGCGGTCTTGTATCCCATGGAACTGATACCGTCTAAAATTTGTGGGCTGAGCCCGAGTTCTTCAAATGTCAAAGTATGTGTGTTTATTTTACCTTCTGATAGGTGGACAATCAATGCTTCGATCTAAATGGAAGATTAATTGAAATTGGGTAACAAAATAGTGATCGACTAAGTTCGTCGCGTATTCGGATGGAATTAATAGTTTTGTGGTCAGCTCCGTTTGTGCTGGTTGGTTTTTAGGCGCTGAAAAAAGATTACCTAATTGCGTACGCAAGCTAGCCTCAAAGCCAAAATCCATAAAGTCATTCAACCGGTAACGGAAACCCACTCCTATTGGAATAGAAAACCCAATCGATGGAATAGTCTCATTAAAATTACGAATAGGGTTTGTTGGATAATCGCTAGCAATCACGTCAGCATAGTTTCTCCAGCTGGCATTTGGAATGCCAGGCCCTTTTAACGAATCTAACTGATAGAGTTCTGGATTCGTAGAAACCAAGGCAATTCCCGCAGATAAATAAGGTGAGAAGCGATTACGCTTCAGATAGTTCTGTTGATTGCCATTTAATTCCAAAAGCCCAGAAAGACCGAACTCCATGATGTCATTTCTAAAGCGGAAACGCAAATCGGGTGTCTTAGGAAGCAACGCTGAATTATCAAACGTATAATCATTTCCCGCTAAGCGGATATAATTCAAATTTCCCTTAATGCTGAAATTCTTGCTGACGTGGCGGGTTAAATGGGCACCTACATTGAAACGACTTTGGTCATTCACGAGGCGATTAAACATGCCTAATTCGTCCGTTAAACTGTAATAATGCGAACTGCCTGCCCCAAAACCAATCGAAGTATGTGGATTAAATGTCGTTCTTTTGAAACCGGTTCCTCCTTTTTTACCAATTTTCCAAAATTGAGCCTGAGTAGCTGAACTAACAGCTAACAAGATAAAGAGGAGTAGCGAACTTTTTCGAAGCATAGGATGCAGCATTTATTAACGTCAAAAACAAATATACTCATTATTCGATAAACGCTAAGAGCTTGGAATTATTTTGCGTGGCTAATTTGGCATATTTCTAACTTGCTTCTGTCAGGAAGGAATGCTAATTTTATGGGTATGAGAAAATATATTCTTTTATTCGCTTGTGCAGCCTTTGCCGCTTGCCAGTCTAATCCTGAAGTAAGCGCTCCCACTGAGAACTTAAATAAAGTATTAACTTGTGTGGATGCTAAAGGCCTCATAGCTAAATACGGGACTAAATCAGTCATTCTAGATACGTCCATTGTTTCAGGAGATGATACCCTAAAAGGAGCCATCCTTTTCCCTGGAACAGCTAAACAAGCGAATGTATTCTTTCACGAGGGGAAAATTTCTGACGTGAGTATTCAGGGCGAAAGTTCTGCCTGGAAAACGGCTTCAGGCTTATATCTAGGTTTGCCTTTGCAAGAGGTGGAAAAATTGAATACGAAGAACTTCACCATCTCTGGATTTGGTTGGGCACACGGTGGTTCTGTGGTTTCTTGGGAGGGAGGTAAATTAGCGGGTGATAGCACCTTGACTCATTTGGCTTCGTTCCGTAATAAGCGCCAAAATATCTCCGTAGAAGAATTCAATAAAGTATCAGGCGAGGCTGAATTTGATGTGCGTCATCCAGCTATTCAGCAAATGAATCCAGTCCTAGAGCAAATCACGATTTTGAAGCCCTACATTCCGTCTAAAGAAGAGGGGAAAGGCATTGCGAAGAAGATTCAATCTAGCCAAATACCAGTTCGTTAGGCTAATTTAGGGTTAGTCTTATGGCGGTCCGCATCGCGTTTCGTCTTCTTTAAGAGGTTCTTTTTCAGAGCCTCTTCTAGGTTTATGCCGGTTTGATTTGCTAGACAAATTAGAACGAATAGCACATCAGCCATCTCATCACCTAAGTCCTTGTTCTTATCAGATTCTTTCTCGGATTGTTCCCCATAGCGACGCGCAATAATACGTGCAACTTCTCCTACTTCCTCCGTCAACATGGCCATATTCGTCAATTCACTGAAATAGCGAACCCCAATGGTCTTGATCCACTCATCTATTTGTTGCTGCGCATTTGAAATCGTCATAATTAAGGGTTTTTAGAGTCGATGATGATGGTAACAGGTCCGTCATTCGTCAAGTTGATTTGCATATCGGCTCCGAAGACACCGGTTTGGATTTGTTTACCTATTTTTTCAGACAAAGTTTTAATCATCAGCTCATACAACGGGATAGCTTGTTCAGGTCTGGCAGATTCCAAAAAGCTAGGGCGATTCCCCTTGCGAGTCGCCGCATACAGGGTAAACTGACTCACTAATAAGAGCTCGCCCTGAATGGCCTGCAAATCTAAATTCATTTTACCCTCTTCATCTGAAAAAATGCGTAATCCAGCGATTTTGCCCGCTAAATAGGCCACGTCTTCCGGCGTGTCTTCTACGTGAATACCGAGTAAAACCACAAAACCCTGTTGAATGGAGGCCTGCAATGCACCCTCAATGTGCAAAGTTGCTTGACTTACGCGTTGAATAACGGCAATCATATTACAAGAGTAGGTAAACGATCAAGAAATAGACCCCATAGCCTAGAATGTCGTTCGTCGTTGTGATAAAGGGACCACTCGCCACTGCTGGATTGATCTTTAATTGATTTAATACTAAGGGGGTTATGGTACCCATTAGACTAGCCAGCATTACCACTGCGAATAAAGAAAGAGAAACAGTGAACGCAAGCATTAACTCGCCGGAAACCACTAAAATAGAACAACCAAAAGCGAATATCCCCGCAATCAAGGCATTAATTAAAGCCACTAGAATGACTTTCTGAAGACGTTTTCCTAAGGTAGTATCTAAACCGCTTTTGTCAGCTAAAGACTGTACAATTAGCGAAGAAGACTGAATACCTACATTTCCACCGGTCGAACCAATCAAAGGAATAAAGGCAGAAATGGCTGGTAAAAGGGAGATAGTATCGTCGAAACGATCGATGATTTTAGCGGCTAAAAAACTACCCACCATACCACCAATCAACCAAGGCAGACGAGAACGCACTAATAACCAAACGGAGTCATCTTCTTCCACGTCTTCCGAGATACCGGCCATGACCTGAATATCTTCTTGCGCGGATTCCGTAATGAAATCGACCACGTCATCAATGGTAATGCGGCCTAGTAATCGGCCTTGGATATTAACCACCGGAATGGCCTCTAAATCGTACTTTTGCATTAAATCGGCTACTTCCTCGCCGGAGGCATAGGTTTGAACCGAAACAATTTCATCATCCTCATACACGTCCGCGATCTTAGAACCACGCTTCGCTAAAATGATTTTCTTTAAGGAAACCGTGCCTAATAACTTCCCATCGTCGTCGATGACATACACTGAATACACTTTCTCTACATCCTCCGCCTGCTTGCGGATTTCTTCGACACATTCGGTAACGGTTTGGGAGATGTTAATCTTAATTAACTCTTTCTGCATTAGACCCCCTGCGCAGTCTTCGTCGTAATGCATTAAATCGATAATGAAACGCGCTTGTTCGCGGTCTTTCAACAGGGCGATGACTTCCTCGCGCACTTTAACTGGTTGTTCATTCAGAATATCTACCGCATCATCGGAGTCGATTACGTTGATATAAGCGGCAATTTCCTTGGAGGTAAAGTTCTTTAAGAATTTCTTGCGGTCATCGGTATCAAGCGTTGAGATGATTTCAGCAGCGATTTTGGTGTCAATTAATAACACGATGTATTTCGCTTCTTCCGTCGTTAACTCGATTAAGATGTGCGTGATGTCCGCAGGGAATAAGCCGTCTAGCTTCAATAAAATACCCTCATTCTTTTGATTTTCTATGAGCAGGCGAATGTCCTGTATGAACTCTTTAGTTAGTTCAAACGGAAGGTGATTAGGGTTAACTTCTTCCATGGTGTGAGGGATTTTAGATGAAAGAGCGCAAATTAGTAAAAATAGATCGATTAAGCGCCTAGGTAGCCATTATCTTTCCATAAAATCGTTAACTCGGTGAACTCTGCTACGCCTAGTTGTTCCGCGCGTTTGCTGAGCAAAGTGTGTTCGGGTAATTGCAAGGCTCTGAGGGCATTACGCAAAGTCTTGCGACGTTGGTTAAAGGCCATCTTCACTAATGACTTAAATTTTGCCGGATCACATTCCAGTTTTTTGTCCCAATTTCGAACCAGGCGAATGACGCCGGAGTTGACTTTGGGAGGTGGAGTAAATACCTCGGGTCCTAAGCTGAATAAGTATTCAATATCGTAGAAGGCCTGTAAAAGCACGCTCAAAATGCCGTAATCTTTGTTGCCTGGCTTTGCTGCAAGACGTACCGCCACTTCTTTTTGGAGCATTCCCACCACTTCGATACATTGGTCTTTGTATTCCAAAATGCGGAAGAAGATCTGTGTCGAAATGAAATAGGGGAAGTTGCCCACGATGGCAAATTTGTCTTCGCCAAAAATATTCTCTAACGGATAACGCAAGAAATCACCATCGATTAAGCGCGGCCCCGTAAATTCTAAGTAGTTCTTACGTAGGTAATCCACGGACTCTTTATCGATTTCGATGAGGGAGGTTTCGTAATCGGTTTTTTTAACCAAAAACTGTGTCAACACTCCCATCCCCGGCCCAATCTCCAATACTTTTGTATAGGCTCCAGCAGGCTGCAAGCCATCAACAATGCGCTTTGCCGCGTCTAAATCATTTAAAAAATGTTGTCCTAAACTTTTTTTAGCTCTTACTTGCACCGGGTCTCTGGGGTTTAAGGAGTAAAATTAAGCCCTTTTTTGTACATTTAAGCAAAATTTTCGATTAAAGGCATGGAGGATAGGCAGGCCCTGATTAAAACATTGGATTCCCTGAAGCTTTTTGGCATCGTAATGGCGCTGGATGGCACTATCTCGCATGCGAATGCCTATACACACCAATTGCTAGGCTATAAACCTGGCGAACTAAATGGCATGGACTTCTTTAGCACGCTTGTGCCAGACGGAGAGAGCGAAATCCGCCGCACGGCTTTTGACAAAGCCATCCAGACCGGAGGCCTTTTCGAAGAACGCGAACGGAATTACAAAACGAAATCAGGGGCTATCAAATGGGTAGAAGTGGCTTCTACCGTCGTGAGCGATAATTTTCTGAGTATCATAGGGGAGGATGTCAGCGAGAAGAAGAAAGTATCGGAAGCCCTTTCCCGCTCTAATGCCCAATTGCAAGACTTAATTAACAATACCACCGACCTCATCCAAATCACCGGGGTGACCGGTCGTTTCCTTTTCGTAAACCGCGCCTGGTTAGAAACCATGGGTTATACCGAGGAGGAAGCTAAAGATTTAAAAATACAGGATGTACTGCATCCCGAGTTTGCGCATTTAACGCAGGCTCAATTTGATACGCTAGCGAAAGGGGAAGACATTCCAGAATTTACGGCCGTTTTTAGACGAAAAGACGGGCGTCGTCTGTATGTATCTGGTTCTGTAACTTGCCGATTCGAAAGAGGCGTGCCTACTGCTTATCGTTGTATTCTTCACAACTCTACGGCGAAAGTCCGAGCGGAGCGGGCGAATAAATTATTCTCCTCTATTTCACAGGTAGCGATCAATTCCTCAAATCTCGATGATTTATTTGTGAACATTCACAAACAATTAGGTGAGGTGATCGACGTGAAGAACTTCTTTATCGCGCAATACGATCCGGGGAAGAGTTATATTTATTTTCCTTATTACATCGATGAATACTTTAATTCCCGGGTGCACTTTACGAAGCGCCGCTTAGGGAATGGATTGACAGAATATGCGTTGATGGCGAATAAGCCACTCATTTTACACGATGATGAGATCCATCAGTTAGCCGCGGAAAAGAAGATTTACCTATATGGGGTGGTTCCCAAAGTAATGCTCTGCGTTCCCCTCCGCATCGGTGATCGGGTTACGGGAATCATTGGTGTGAAGTCCTATGAGCGGGCGAACAAGTACGAGAACCGAGATTTAGAGTTATTGGACTTTATTTCGGGGCAAGTGGCCATTGCGATATCGAGGAAGCAGGCGGAAGAGGCTTTGGCTAGAGAAACCGCACGTTTGAATTCCATCTTCGAAAGTTCGTCTCACCTCATGTGGTCGGTTAACAAGCGATTGATGCTCATGAGCTTTAATCACGACTATGCGGACTTATTGCAGCAAGAGATCGGGATAACACCACAATTGAATTTTAGTTCGGAGACGATGGGCTTTAAGATGATGGCGCCGGCGGAACGCAAGGTGATGGAAGAGCATTATAAACAAGCGTTTAGAGGTACGAAACAGCACTTTGAGCTTTGTCTGAAGAAGAAAGATGGGACGGATCGCTGGTTAGAAATTTATTTAAATCCGATTTTAGACCAGGGAATAATTTCCGAGGTTTCCGGTATCGCTCGGGATATTACGGATATTAAGAAGTATCAAACCGAACTGGTGGAAGCCCGCGAACAAGCGGAGCACTCGTTGAAGGTGAAAGAACAGTTTTTGGCGAATATGTCGCACGAAATCCGGACGCCTATGAACGGGGTGATCGGGATGGTGGACTTGCTTTGCGATACACCGCTGGAGGAAGAACAAAGAGATTATTTACAAACGATACGCAAGTCGTCGGAGACGCTACTGCATATTTTGAATGATATTTTGGATTTGGCCAAAATCGAAGCCGGTAAAATGGTCTTACATCCTACCGATATTCTCTTAGAGGATGTATTCGATCGTTTGATGGCCTTATTTACGCCATTAGCGCATCAGAAAGGGAATAAGGTCTCCTATACTTTAGACGATAAAGTGCCCGCTTATGTGAAGGCTGATGAGACGCGCTTATTACAGATTCTTTCGAATCTTACATCAAATGCACTGAAGTTTACAGAGAATGGTTCCGTTTCGATTACAGTGAAGCCTATTTCGGTTTCTTCCGATGCGACTGAATTAGAAGTCCGGGTTTCAGATACGGGGATTGGTATCAGTCCTACGAATTTAGAAAAGCTCTTCAACGCGTTCCAACAAGTCGATAATTCCACTTCGAAGAATTATGGCGGCACCGGTTTAGGATTAGCGATTTCGCGGGAATTCTGTAAGATGATGGATGGTGATATCGGGGTGGAGTCTGAGGAAGGAAAGGGAAGTACGTTCTGGTTTACGATTAAACTCGCGTTAGGGGATTCCGCATTAGCAGCTAAAACGAAGAAAGAGGAAAATCTTTCCATTTCAGGGACTTTGCATTCCGTACACGCGAGAGTTTTGTTAGTGGATGACAATGCCACGAATCGCAAGGTGGCGAGTCAGATTTTGATGAAAGCGGGTTGTGAGGTAGAGATGGCCTCCAGCGGCCAAGAAGCCATTAATGTGTTACAAAAAGATGCGAAATTTGATTTAGTGTTGATGGATATCCAAATGCCAGAAATGGATGGGATGGAAACAACGCGTCGTCTGAAAGCATTGAATTTAGCCTCCTTGCCACCTATCGTGGCGATGACGGCCTATGCGATGAAAGAAGATCGAGAGCGCTTCTTAGCAGCCGGAATGGACGATTATTTGGCCAAACCGATTAGAGCGCAGCAAATCATCGCAATGGTAGCTCGCTGGGTGTCCGATGGTCATGGTGTCATTCAGGAGGCCGAGGTATCTACTGGTTTTGTGGTAGATGAAGAGGTTTTAGCCTCGCTTTCTGACGCGGTTGGCGGAGATCCGGCTTTTGTGCAAAGCATGTTAGAAGAATTTGTCGTGGAGGCCAAAGAACAGATTGCGGCTGCTATCTCAGCTCATTCAGCTGGTAGTTGCAAAGGCGTTCAATCTGAACTACATACGTTAAAGGGGAATTCCGGAACGTTAGGTGCCGCGCAGGTGCATTCGATTTGTGAAAAGATCGAATTGAAAGCCAAAGTCTGCGATTTCACCCAATTCGCCACCGAGATGGTCGATCTGCAAATTGCTTTAAAGAATTTCGAAGACGCGATTAAAGCCAAATTCGCCTAATATGCGCCATTTTGGCGTATTTTTCTCCAGGTGTGCGTGCATTTTAATGCCATTTTTTCCGAATATATCGATTGGGTATTCATTTGCTAGATAGGGGGAAAACCTAGCCGATATGAACCCCAATAATTACACATCACAAGCTGGAATTATTATTCAAAACGCGATGGAAATCGCGAGCCAAAATGGCCAGCAAGCCATAGAAACGGGACACCTTTTGCAAGCCATCTTGCAAGACGACACCCAAACATCCGCCTTTCTTTTAAAGAAGAATGGCGTGTCTGTTCTACAAATTCAAGAGAAATTACAATCCATCCTTTCTTCTTACCCCAAAGTATTAGGCGCTCAGCCCTATGCGAGCAACGCCTTGCAACAGGTTTTGACGAAAGCGGAGGCTTTAAAAACTAAATTTGGCGATTCGTATGTCAGCGTAGAGATTTTATTTCTCGCTTTAATCGAATCCAAAGATGCCGTTTCGGACCTATTAAAGTCCCTGGGCATCAATAGTGCAAATTTTAAGAAATCCATCATAGAATTAAGAGGAAATAGAAAAGTGAACGATCCACATGCAGAAGGTACTTACCAGTCTTTGGAAAAATACGGTAAGAATTTAAATGAATTAGCGAAGGCCGGAAAAATCGATCCGGTCATCGGACGTGACGAAGAAATTCGCCGTGTCTTGCAGATATTATCTCGTAGAACGAAGAATAATCCCATTCTTTTAGGAGAACCGGGCGTAGGTAAAACCGCCATCGTGGAAGGCTTAGCTCAACGTATCGTCTCTGGCGACGTACCCGAAAACTTAAAATCCAAGATCGTGATGTCACTCGATATGGGACTTTTAGTCGCGGGAGCCAAGTACAAGGGGGAATTCGAAGAGCGTTTAAAGGCGGTCATCAAAGAGGTAACCGACTCCGACGGAGAAATTGTCTTGTTCATCGATGAGATCCACACCTTGATCGGTGCAGGCGGCGGAGGCGAAGGGGCGATGGACGCGGCAAACTTATTAAAACCCGCTTTAGCGCGTGGTGAACTGCATGCGATTGGTGCCACGACTTTGAAAGAGTACCAAAAGTACATCGAGAAAGACAAAGCACTCGAGCGTCGTTTTCAATCTGTTTTAGTGGAAGAACCGGATGTGGCAGATGCGATTTCCATTCTTCGCGGAATCAAGGATAAATACGAATTACACCACGGAGTGCGAATTCAGGATGACGCGGTGATCGCGGCGGTAGAATTATCCAACCGCTACATCTCAGATCGTTTCTTACCTGATAAAGCAATCGATTTAATGGATGAAGCGGCTGCCAAAATGCGCCTCGAAATCGACTCCGTACCGGAGGAAATCGATGACATCCAGCGCAAGATTATGCAGCTGGAAATCGAGCGCGAGGCCATTCGTCGCGAGAATAACAAAGAGAAGGAAACGATTTTATCGCGCGATTTAGCGGATTTATCAGAGAAAAGAGATGCGTTGAAGGCCAAATGGCAAGCAGAGAAATCCGTGCTCGATGCGGTCCGCGCCGAGAAAGAGACCATCGATCGTTTAAAACTAGAGGCAGAACAAGCAGAACGCCAAGGCGATTACGGCAAGGTTGCCGAGATTCGCTACGGACGTTTAGTCGAGTCGGAACAGAAGTTAAAAGATATGCAAGCACAGCCAGCGGGGGAGAACTCGATGTTGCAGGAGGAAGTGACGGCGGAAAATGTAGCCGAAGTTGTAGCAAAATGGACTGGAATTCCAGTGAGCCGCATGTTGCAAACGGAGGTGGAAAAATTATTGCATTTGGAAGATGAGCTGCACAAACGTGTAGCAGGTCAAGATCAAGCGATTGAAATGGTTTCGGATGCGGTTCGTCGCTCTCGTGCGGGGTTGCAAGATCCGAAGCGTCCCATCGGTTCGTTCATCTTCTTAGGTACGACGGGTGTGGGTAAGACGGAATTAGCCAAAACTTTGGCCTCCTACCTATTCAACGACGAGAACGCGATGATCCGCATCGACATGTCCGAATTCCAAGAACGACACTCCGTTAGCCGCTTAGTGGGAGCGCCTCCAGGATACGTGGGCTACGATGAGGGCGGACAGTTAACGGAAGCCGTGCGTCGCAAACCTTACTCGGTCGTGTTGTTGGATGAGATCGAAAAGGCGCATCCGGATGTTTGGAATATCTTATTACAAGTATTAGACGAGGGTCGATTAACGGATAACAAGGGCCGCACGGTGAACTTCAAAAATACGATCATCATTATGACGTCGAATATCGGTAGCCACCTGATTCAAGAGAAAATGGCTCAGATGGAAGGCTGGAATAATGCCTTGATTTTAGAGGAGACCAAAGAAGAAGTAATGACATTACTGAAACAGGTTGTTCGTCCTGAATTCTTGAACCGTGTCGATGAAGTCGTGCTGTTCGAACCTTTGACCTTAGAGCATGCACGCAAAATTTTGGCGATTCAGTTCAAAGAGGTTCAGAGGCGTTTAGCAGAACAAAACATCACGTTGGAAGCTTCAGATGAAGCCTTGAATAAACTCGCTTCGGATGGTTATGACCCGAATTATGGTGGTCGCCCGATGAAGCGTGTGCTTCAAAAAGCGGTGCTGAACGAATTGTCTAAGGCAATTTTATCTGGCAAAATCCAAAAGGATTCAGCGGTGATGATGGAGTTGGATGCGAAGGGGGAGCTTATATTTGAAAATGTGGAGGTGGAGCTTTAAGAGTAGAGAGAGGAGAGTAGAGAGTATAGATTTGGAATCAAAAAAGCGGCAATTGCCGCTTTTTTGACGTTTAGGAAAAACATTTCTGAAATTATCCCCGAAGGGGATTCCAGCTTTGATCTTTGAAGTTTTTTTCTTCAAAAATTGTTTTTTATAAAAAAATTCTAATTTCGACCAGTGGTTGTAGTCAAATTTGAATTTAATACCCGCTTATACTTCTTTGTATTATTGAAATTTTTCTGTTTTAATAATCCTGTTCTCCCCCTTAATAATTTGTTTTAATCATCCTTCCTTGGGACGATTCTCACCCATCTACTATTTTGGCCTCGCTAAAATCGAGATAAAAACATCTTTTATTATGGAAAACAAAGTACCATTTTCTCCCTTCAATTTAAGTGAGTTTCGAATTTTTCATTTGGCCAAAGAAGGTCTTTCCAAACTGTTACTCGGGCTAATCTTTCTGTTAGTTTTGAATTCTTGTAGTAAGGAGGCTATGATGGAGGTGTAAGTGTCCCTAATTAACAGACAGTTTAGAATTGAAGAAAAAACCTTTAATTTTAAATTGCATATGAAGAAGACCCGATTTACAGAAACGCAAATTGTTTCGATTTTGAACCAGCAGGAGAGCGGGCGTAGCGTCCGTGATATCTGCCGAGAACACGCCATTGCCGAAGGCACTTTCTATCAGTGGAAGAACAAGTATGGTGGGATGGTTGTCAGTGATGTCAAGCGATTAAAAGAGCTTGAGGAGGAGAATTTCAGACTTAAACGGATGTTTGCTGATTTGAGCTTAGATCATTCGGTTTTAAAGGATGTAATATCAAAAAAAGGCTGGGGCCCTACCAGCAAAGGGAACTGACGGAGCAAATCGTCAAGGAGTATGATTTACCCGTTAGTAGGGCCTGTAAGCTGACCAAATTACCTCGATCGCAGTATTATTACCAAAGTAAAAAGGACGATACTGAAGTAATCGATGTGTTGCAGGATTTAGCCTTTAAGCATCCATCTTATGGATTCAGGAAGTTATTTGCCTACACTCGGCGGGCAGGTAATGTGTGGAATCATAAGAAAGTGTACCGAGTATATAAACTATTAAAGCTTAACCGTAAGCGTAAAGGGAAAAGAAGATTACCGGCTCGTGTAAAACAGCCATTAGCTACCCAGGTAAATGTAAATCAAATCTGGAGTATGGATTTTATGAGTGACAGCGTAGTGAGCGGTAGACGCTTTCGTACGTTTAATGTGATGGATGATTGCTCCAGAGAAGCTTTGGCGATTGAAATCGATACTTCGCTTTCTTCCAAACGAGTAATTCGAACACTAGAGCGAATCATTGAAGACCGAGGAAAGCCAGCTATTCTTCGCTCTGATAATGGGCCTGAGTTTACCTCGAAGGATTTAGAGATTTGGTGTAAAGACCAAGAAATCACCCTGCAATTCATCCAACCTGGAAAGCCAATGCAGAATGGTTTTATCGAAAGATTCAATCGTCTTTACCGAGAAGCGGTGCTTGATGCTTATCTTTTTTTTGAGCTAAACGAAGTAAGAAAACTAACCCAAGAATGGATAGATGAATATAATTACAATAGACCTCATGAATCTTTAGGAAATTTAACTCCTATCGAATGGAAAGAAAAAGTGCTTAATAACCCAATGTCTACAGTTTTGACTGTCTGAAAAAGGGGGTACTTACACTAGGATGTCTTCATCTATTTTTTAATTAAAATGAATAGGTTGAATAGCGAAAATCAAAAAGCGGCAATTGCCGCTTTTTTGATTCCATCTTTATTCTTTGTGCTTTATTCTTTGTGCTCTACATTCTCTACTCTCTTCTCTATACTCTATTTTGTAAACAAACCATTCTCGTAAACCGATAAATCGCCTGCGTTCCCACACTCGTACTTCGAGAATCCGTAGTGGCTGGAAAAGGTCCTCCATGAACCATTGCGCCAGAAACTTCCACGCCCGTAGGGAAACCGTTGAATAATAGACGTCCTACTTTTTGTAACAGCGTATCTATTAGTCCCTCTGAAATTTCGGATTTGGTTCCGTGAATAGTTCCCGTTAATTGTCCGTCCATTGATTCAATAAACGTCAACAATTCCGATTCATCTTCCACTAAAATAGCCATGGTGCAAGGCCCGAAAACTTCTTCTAAAATAATGTGATTGGCAGTAGTAGCCTCAGCCACAAATAGGGCAGGAGAAGGTAGCTCGCGCGAGGTTAATTTCTTTGCGTGTTTTGCAAGGTTAGCAACGCCGGAAGTGTAAGCCGCTGCGATTCCGGGCGTTAAAAATGTCCCCAATGGTAATTTATCTAATTCTGTTGCTAGCAAATCAAGGAAAGATGCATCCTGCTTTTGTAAAATAAGTAAACCAGGATTCGTGCAAAATTGACCTACGCCCATACAGACAGAACCAGCTAGTCCTGCGGCTAAGGCAGCCGGGTTTTCAGCAATTTTCTGAGATAATAAAATAACAGGATTCACGCTACCCATTTCCGCATAAACGGGAATCGGGTGGGGTCTACGTACAGCCAAATCGTATAAGGCTTTACCTCCTCGGTACGATCCAGTGAAACCCACTGCCTGAATGTCTGGGTGCTGCACTAAATGAGATCCTACTTCGTTCGAAAAACCGTGAACCAAGGCGAAAACGCCCGCGGGTAAACCGCAAGATGCGACCGCTTTAGAAATGGCAGAGCCTACTAATTCCCCTGTTTTAGGATGGGCAGGATGCGCCTTGAATATAACCGGGCAACCGGCAGCTAGGGCAGAAATCGTGTCTCCACCTGCCACAGAAAAGGCTAATGGGAAGTTGCTAGCCCCGAAAACGGCCACAGGACCTAGCGGGATTTGGGTTTGAAATAAATCCGGTTTAGGTAAAGGTGCACGATCTGGTAAAGCGGGATCGTGGATTTCTTTTTTCCAAGCAGGATTAGAGATGAAGTCTGCGAAGGCTTGAATTTGGCCTGTGGTGCGACCTCTTTCACCCGTAATGCGCGCTTCTGGGAGGTTTGATTCTGTGCAGGCGCTTTGGATTAATTCATCACCTATTTCCATTATTTCGCAAGAAATGGCTACCAGAAATGCAGCGCGATCGGAATCCGAAATGCGGCGGTAAATAGGAAATGCAGCTTTTGCAGCGGCAATGGCTGAGTCGATTTCTGCCATCGAGGCGTCTTTATAATTCATTAGGCGACGGTTTGAATAAGGGTTCCAATAGGTTCAATTGTGATGTGGATGCTATCGCCGGATTGCAAGGTAAACGGCGGATCTGGGACGATGCAAGTGCCCGTCATCAAATAGACGCCTGATGGGAAGGACATTTCGCAGGTTAAATAGTCGACTAATTCGGCGTGTGAACGCTTCATTTGGGAGATTTCGGTGTCGCCCAGGAAAACGCTTTCTCCGTTTCGGATGATTTCCATCGCGATGATGGTGTTAGGCGCCAATGGTTTTTCGGTCACTAATAAGCAAGGTCCGAGGCCGGCAGCGGCGTCATAGACTTTGGCCTGCGGTAAATACAAGGGGTTTTCGCCCTCGATGTCTCTTGAACTCATATCGTTACCGATGCTGTAGCCCGCTAATTCTCCGTGTTTATTGACAAAAAGTGTCAATTCAGGTTCTGGCACATTCCAAAAAGAATCCTTCCGAATACGCACCTTTCCGCCCGGCCCAACGGAACGCAAGCGATTGCCTTTGTAGAATATCTCAGGCCTTTCAGCATCATAAACTTTGTCGTAAAAGGTGTCGCCGCCGGATTCTTTTGACTCTTCCATCCGCGCCACTTTGCTGCGCAAATAAGTCACGCCAGCCGCCCAAATCTCTTGTGAATCGATGGGGCATAGTGGAGTATCGATTTTGGCCTCCTGAAAATTCAGAGAAGCGCAATGCTGAAATAGCTGGGACTGGTTGATAAAGTCATCCCAATTTCCTGGAATCGAGCAAACCAGCCCTTGCTGATCCTGCACCTGAATTCCAGCCGAGGTTAAATAAATTTTATACGATTTCATAGGTTGAGGTTAAGTCTTTTTAAGAAAACCGCCGTTAAATAAAAAACCGTTTTCCATAAATTGACAAATAAAGTCAAACGGTTGATTTGTTTAATGATTTATTTTAGATTGTCGCTATAACAAAATAACATAAGAGATTTAATTATAAAAAAAATGAGCGACCGAAGCCGCTCCAAATGTTTGCACAACGGAATAATCCTTATTGTGAATAACTTCAAAATTGTGACGTAATATTAATGAAAATATTAGAATAAAAAATAAAATGAAAAAAATTTTAGGACTTGATCTAGGAAGTACATCCGTAGGATGGGCGTTTGTACACGAAAGCGAAGAAAATTCGAAAATTATTGGAGCCGGTGTCCGCGTAGTCCCTATATCAACTGATGAATCAAACGATTTTCAAAAAGGGAATGCTATTTCGATAAACAAGAATCGCACCTTAGCTCGTGGCGCACGACGCGGTTTACAGCGATTTAAATTGCGACGTGATGCCTTGTTACAAATTTTTAAGTCAAACGGATTTATTCCCAAAGATTTCAAATATGCTGAGGATGGCCAAATGACCACGCATCAATCCTATGCTATTCGTGCAAAATCTGCTTCTGAACAAGTTAGTCCTGAGGAATTCGTTCGGGTATTATTAATGCTTAATAAGAAGCGTGGCTACAAGTCTAGCCGGAAAGGACAAGATGGTTCTGCTGATGGAATCGAACAAATGGGGCAGGCAATCGATGGCATGCAAGTAGCTAAGGAATTAGCGGCGAAAAATTTGACACCAGGCTCTTATAGTTTTAAATTACTATCCGAAAATCCCAAGGCAAAATTACCTGATTTTTATAGTTCAGATTTAGAAGGCGAAATTGAACGCATTATTCAAACCCAACAAAAGTTTCATGTAGATTTGCCGAAAGATCTTGCTTTGCATTTGAAAAGTAAAAGTAAGAATGCTACCTATTATTATTTCAACACAGAATTAGCAATTGCTTATGCGGAAAACAAGGGAGGTCGTGAAGAGAAAAAAAAGCAAGCCTATGCATGGCGTGCGCTAGCTATCGAAAAAGCGATAGATAAAAGCGAAATGGCTTATGTGATTGGGGAAATTAAAGATGCCATCTCAAAATCAAGTGGGTATTTAGGGAATATTAGTAATCGAAGTAAAGAGTTAGTTTTCAATCAACAAACAGTAGGACAATATCAATATGCAAAGCTTTTAGCTAATCCTCATGAATCTCAGCGAAACATGGTTTTTATGCGCTCAGATTATATCCATGAATTTGATCAAATTTGGGAAGTTCAAAAAGCTTATTATAACATATTATCTGACGAATTAAGAAAAGAAGTTCGGGATATTACAATCTTCTATCAGCGGAAATTAAAATCACAAAAACATTTAATTAGTTTTTGTGAATTAGAACCACGTTTTCGTGTCGCTCCCAAATCATCTCCTGTCTTTCAGCAATTTCGAATGTGGCAAAACATCAATAATTTAGCGGTTTTGGAGGATTCATTTGTGATTGATGAGGATGTTCGGGAAGGTCTCCAAGATATACTTTCTACAAGCGGTCGCCTCAAGGATAGTGATTTGTTGAAAGCGATTGGAGCAAACCCCAAAAATGACAAGCTTAATTTTAAGGAAATTCAAGGAGACACAACTCGGAGTGAATTTGTTCGCGTATTTAAATCGATTTGGGAAGATGAAGGACATGATATTTCAACGTTAAGTTCACCCTTACGATCAATCGATGTTCAACGTATTTTACAAGATCTGGATTTGCCTACTGATTTGCTCAGTATGCATTGGAATCTAACGGGGAATGATTTTGATAAACAGCCTTATTACCAATTATGGCATTTGCTTTACACGGTGGAAGATGATCAAGCTCTTATTGAAAATTTGAAAAGAAAATTCAATATGCCTGATCGTTACGCAAAGACACTCCTTGGGATTCGTTTGGAAGTGAATTACGGTAGTTTATCTGTTAGAGCTATGCGGAAGATAATGCCGCATTTAACAGATGGCATGGAATATAGTGCTGCTGTGATTTGTGCCGGATATGCTTCCCATTCAAAGTATTCTTTGTCTACTACTGAAAATGAAGCTCGATTACTTGCTGATAAATTAGATTTGGTGAAGAAAAATTCACTTAGAAATCCCGTTGTTGAGAAGATTTTGAATCAAACCATTAATGTTGTTAATGCTATAATGGAATCCGAAAAATTTGGAAAACCAGATGAAATTCGGATTGAATTAGCACGAGAACTGCGTGCAAATAACGATCAGCGTAAACGGATGACTGCTGCTATTTCAAAAGCAACAAAGGACTATGAAGATATCCGTCAAAAGTTACGTTCAGAATTTAAATTGGCTCGGGTGACAAAAAATGATGTCATTCGTTATCGATTGTGGCAAGAAGCTGGTTGTATTTCCATTTATACAGGTAAACCTATTCCTGCTTCTGAATTATTCACTAATAAATATGATATAGAGCATATTATACCACAATCACGCTTATTTGATGATTCTTTCTCAAATAAAACCCTTTGTGAGCGAGAATTAAATATTGAAAAAAGTAATCAAACGTCCTATTCATTTTTGAAGCAAAAATGGTCTCCACCAGAATTTGATCAATTTGTAGCGCGCGTCAAAGAACTTTCTAACTCTGAGAAAATTTCTAAGTCCAAGTCCGATAAATTACTCCTCTCGAATGAGCTAATTCCTGAAGATTTTATTGCTCGCCAATTAAATGAAACGCAATTTATTGCTAAAAAAGCTAAGGAGATTTTATGGCAAGTTTGTCGGAATGTATACACCACAACGGGAAGTATTACGGATCGTTTACGCGAAGATTGGGGCTTAACGGATGTGATGAAGGAGTTGAACTTTGAGAAATATAAATTGGCTGGTTTGACATATGAAGAAACAGGAAAGAGCGGGGAGCGCTTACAAAAAATCCAGGGCTGGTCGAAACGCGATGATCATCGTCATCATGCCATGGATGCGATTACCATTGCTTTAACCAAACAAGCCTATGTTCAGTATCTCAATAATTTGAATGCGAGAGCAGATAAAGATGGAGTTACCTATGGCTTGGAAGCGAAATATTTAAAAAGGAATAGTAATGGTAAATTAATTTTTAACTCTCCCATTCCGAATATCCGTCAAGAATTTAAAGTAGCCTTGGAAAACATTTTGGTATCTCACAAAGCCAAGAACAAAGTAGTTACTAAGAACAAAAATCGCATTAAGACGAAAAATGGAATTGTTGAAACTGTCCAACTAACACCAAGAGGTCAGTTGCACAAAGAGACCGTTTATGGCAAAAGGTTACAATATGAAACCAATTATGTTGCAGTTGGAGCTAAAATGACTGCAGACATCATAGCCAAAGTTGCCAAGAAGAATGAACGTGAAGCGCTATTAGCTCGGCTTGTCGCTAACGGAAACGATCCTAAGAAGGCATTTACTGGGGCAAATAGTTTAGCTAATAAGCCGATTTATTTAGATGCAAATCAAAAATATGTGTTGGCTGATAAAGTTAAGTTAGTTAGCCAGGAGGAATTGTTTACGAAACGCGTGGCGGTAAGCCCAGATTTGGATGCTAAAAAGATTGAAAAGATTATTGACCCCGGTGTTAAACAGAAATTGTTAGATCGATTAGCTACTGCAGGCGGTGATCCTAAAAAAGCTTTTGTCAATTTAGATGAAAACCCTATTTATTTAGATAAGGCAGGAAAAATATCCATCAAGCGCGTAACCATGTCTGGGGTGAATAATGTGGAAGCACTTCATACGAAGAACGATTTACATGGAAATGTACTATTGGATTCATCAGGGGCTCCTATTCCTGTTGACTTTGTTAGCACAGGAAATAATCACCATGTGGCCATTTTCGAAGATCAAGATGGGAATTTGCAAGAAGAAATTGTTTCGTTTTACGAGGCTGTTTCTCGTGCCTCCATGGGTGAGTCCATTATTAAAAAGACTCATGAGGCGGGTTGGAAATTTCTATTTACGATGAAACAGAATGAGTTTTTTGTATTTCCTTCGGATGATTTTGATCCCTCTGAAATCAATTTAGAAGACCCAGCCAATTATGCATTGGTAAGTAAGCATCTATATCGTGTACAAAAAGTAGCAACTAAGAATTATACGTTTAGGCATCATTTAGAAACATCGGTTAATGAAATTAAAGAGTTGAAAGGTGTCTCATTTAAATCTCAATTAGGTCTCAATGCAATTTCAGGTATTGCTAAGGTTCGTTTGAATCATCTAGGTCAAATTGTGAAAGTCGGAGAATACTAATAATGATCAAACGCACCCTTTTTTTTGAGAATCCAGCCTACCTAAACCTTCAATTGGAACAATTGGTCATTAGCTACCCGCAGGAATTTGTTAAGCCGATTACGATTCCAATTGAAGATATAGGGATTATTGTGATTGAATCTCTACATGTTACCATAACAAGCACGCTACTGAATAAATTGCTTCAATATGGCGTGGGTGTTTTTTGTTGTGATGAGCGACATATGCCTTCAGGATTAATGTTGCCGCTCGAAGGACATACGCAGCAAACCGAACGAATCCGAACGCAATTGAATGCGAGCTTGCCCTTAAAGAAAAATCTTTGGCAACAGACCGTTTCTGCTAAAATTGTTAATCAGGCACGTTTGTTACATTCTAGAGGGCAGGAAGTGGAAAATATGATGCGCTGGAGTAGAGAAGTGCAATCAGGTGATCAAAAAAATCATGAAGCAAGAGCCGCGGTCCAGTATTGGTCGCGGCTTTTTCCTTGGGAGGGTTTTACGCGAAATCCCGATGGAGAATCGCCTAATCACCTATTGAATTATGGTTATAGCATTTTACGGGGAATTACAGCGCGTGCGATTGTTTCTTCGGGCATGTTGCCCATGTTGGGCATCTTTCATAAAAACAAATACAATGCCTTTGGTCTGGCAGATGATATCATGGAGCCTTACCGACCCTTTGTAGATGCACTTGTTTTGGAGTTAGTTGATAGTGGAGAAGATTTCCATCAAATGAAAAAGGAGTTTAAGATTCATTTAATGAGCATTATGCGTACGGATGTACTGATTGACGGACAAAAAAGTCCTTTAATGGTTGCGATGAGCAGAACTACAAGTTCGCTTTATGATTGTTACTCGGGTAAAACACGTAAAATACTTTATCCGCTCTATGTATGATAATTATGATGATCGTTTAAATCAATACCGCAGTATGTGGCTATTCGTCTATTTTGATTTACCTACGGAAACCAGAAAGGAACGCAAGGTTGCGGCAGATTTTCGTAAGATGTTAATGAAAGATGGATTCACGATGTTTCAGTACTCTATTTATTTGCGTTTTTGTCCTTCAATGGAAAATACAGAAGTACATGCCAAAAGAATTCGGAAAAATTTACCTGAACTTGGTAAAATTTGTTTGATGAAATTCACTGATAGGCAATTTGGAATGATGGAAATTTTCTTTGGAAAGAAAGTTCAGGCGAATGAAAAACCACCCCAACAGCTCGAAATATTCTAAAATATTAGATACGTTTTTTGATTCTGATTTTAGTCGCAATTCACAGTATTTCAGCTTGTTAGGTGCTAATATACTGTGAATGCGGTACTAAAAATACAATTTTGAAAGCTATTCACAACATAAAGAATCAGAATTCTTGCGGATAAAACACTGTGAATGCGGTACTAAAAATACAATTTTGAAAGCTATTCACAACAATTAAGTCAAAATAAGATGACAGAAGAAAACTGTGAATGCGGTACTAAAAATACAATTTTGAAAGCTATTCACAACATTGATTTTGCCACATCTCTATTTACAACCACTGTGAATGCGGTACTAAAAATACAATTTTGAAAGCTATTCACAACAACCTGAACTAGTTATTCTTAAACGTTCTGACTGTGAATGCGGTACTAAAAATACAATTTTGAAAGCTATTCACAACAGGTAGAGCGAAAGAATGGGGTCTACGAACACTGTGAATGCGGTACTAAAAATACAATTTTGAAAGCTATTCACAACCATGCTGGGCTTCCATCTGGATAGCCAATAACTGTGAATGCGGTACTAAAAATACAATTTTGAAAGCTATTCACAACCGCCAATACCAAAGCCCTCGTGACCGTGAAACTGTGAATGCGGTACTAAAAATACAATTTTGAAAGCTATTCACAACACCTATACTAACCAAGTAGAAGAAGAATCGACTGTGAATGCGGTACTAAAAATACAATTTTGAAAGCTATTCACAACATGCAATACGAAGGCGATTTGTACAATATGACTGTGAATGCGGTACTAAAAATACAATTTTGAAAGCTATTCACAACTTGAATGAAATTTTAAAATTTGTCATGATTACTGTGAATGCGGTACTAAAAATACAATTTTGAAAGCTATTCACAACAAAGTAATTATTTAGAAAAAGATATATTTTACTGTGAATGCGGTACTAAAAATACAATTTTGAAAGCTATTCACAACGTGGAACTTAATAAACCTTGTTGTGTGCCAACTGTGAATGCGGTACTAAAAATACAATTTTGAAAGCTATTCTTTGTTTTGGTTTTTTTTAAACCACATGATGTAGGGTTCCATCTGTGATGCGAGGAAATAGGGTAAATTAAGTAATTGGTATTTTTTGCCTGATGTGGTGATTGATTCCGAGATACGCATTTCGCCTGCGTAAAGTCTAATGGCTATATTATGTGTGGTTTGATCCATGAAAAGATGTAGTGATTTTAATTTACCTTCTTTACCTGACTTTACTTCGATAGGATATATTTGGCCATCAAGAAGATAAATGAAATCAACTTCAGCATTCGATTCTTTCTTTTCTCTCACCCAAAAATGTAAGGAACTTAAAGCTTTAAACTGAGAAGCGAGTAATTCTTGTCCTGTTAAGTGTTCAATTAACGTCCCTTTATAGATTGTATTTAGATCTATGGTTCCAATGATATCTTTTTGAATTCCTACGAAGTAATTTAGTAAGCCGCTATCTAAAATATGTAATCGAGGTGATTTTTTTAGATCAGGTAACATAGGTAAACTCGTAGATGTATTTGGATAAATCAATTGCACGAGCAGAGCTTTTTCTAAAGTACGAAGTGATTCTCCCATTTCACGAGACTTGTAAGCAGAATTTCCAAAACCTTCAAATGTAATTCGCTTACCCGCCTCAGAAAAAGCACTTTTTATGCAATGTCGAATGTGCTGTATTTGAGAATTATTAGCAGCATATTTTTCCACATCGTCTGAATATCCGGTTATCAAAGCATCATAAATAGGACCCAATGCAACAAGGTCTTTGTTTTTTACATAATGTTGAACGATTTCGGGCATTCCTCCAATAAGCGCATAGGTATGGTATAATTCCAGTAGTTTGGAATGCGCAAATGAAGCTAATGGTATCTGTTTTAATTGTTCTAATGCGCTTGTTTCTCCCATTGCCTCTAGAAATTCCGGAAATGATACGGGTCGAATGACCAAATAATCCACTCTTCCAACCGGATAACTGAGATTCTTATCAAATAAAGATTCCAACATGCTCCCAGCAGCTATTACCGCTATTTCAGGAAATTCCTCGTGAAAATATCTTAATAGTGTTAATGCTTTTGGAACTTCTTGTATTTCATCAATGAATAGAAGCGTGTTATGTTTGTTGGCCAAAGAAAGATTCTTTAAAAAGAATAAGGTATTAACTAGGTTCTCAATCGAGGAAAATTGTTCGAAGGGAGCTTTATCTTCAGCTAATTCTAAGTTTAAATAAATGTATTGATTGAATTGTTTGGAAAATTGATTGACTAATGTTGTTTTTCCAACTTGCCTAGCCCCACGAATAATGAGTGGTTTGCGGAGTTCCGCTTTTTTCCATTTTTCTAATTCACTTATTATTCTTCTTTTAAACATAAGGCAATTTAGAAAAAAAATAAAATTTTGTCACAAAGTGAGGGTAAATTTTTATTAAAATTGTCACAAAGTGAGGGTAATTTATTTCAAATTTTGTCACATAGTGATGGTAAAAATGATTTATCTATTAATTAGCTGAAGGGTAAGTGATCTAAATACTAGAATTACTTAATCTCTTTTTATCATCCAATTTCTTATCAAAGGCCATTCGAACGATTCTCGAGACTCGCTGCGGGAGGCTTAAATTGTACCAGTAATCTACATTAACCTCTTGATCGATGATTTTAATCGGATATTTTTTGATAACCTTCATCACTTCATTCATTTGAGAATAGGTAAAATGGATTTCTAATGTCTCTATAGGCTCTTTCTCATAAATCTCCGCCTGTTCTAGCGCATCGACTGCCCCTTCCTTATATGCCTGAATCAGTCCAGGTACGCCTAGAGGAGTACCACCAAAATACCGAACGACTGCCACCAACACATAATGCAGATTTTGAGAAAGAATGGTATTTAAAATGGGCTTCCCCGCACTTCCGGAGGGCTCTCCGTCATCATTTGATCTAGCTTCTTCTGGGGTAAATCCGAGTCGATAGGCATAACAAATGTGGCGTGCTTTCGGATGTGCTTCTTTCAAGGAAGCTAGATGGCTTTTGATTTCTTCCAAATCTTTCACCGGATATGCCCAACTGATGAATTTACTTCCTTTATCTTTGTAAAGTCCTTCAGCTGGTTTTGCGATGGTGAGATAAGAGTCGGGTATCAATGACATAAGGATAAATTTAGGCTAAGCGATGCACAATAACTATTATTTTTTGCGGATTTTATCCACGCATTTGCGTCAGATATTGATGTATGCGCGCTTAAAGCAATGTTTTTCGCAGGAGAAGGATGAATTAGTATTAGGTTTCGAACGCCAAAACGGCGACGATTTCTACATCAAATGCTCCCTTGGTCCCCAGTTTTCCAGTCTTCAATTCCCAGATTCTTTCCACCGTGCCGGCCGAAATTCCATCGACCTGTTCTCTGATTTACTGTTAGCCGAAGTCCAAGAAGTGGAGATGTACGAAAATGAACGCGCCTTTGGGATTCATTTTTTAGGAAATTATGTGCTTGTATTTAAGCTTTTTGGGAATCGAGCAAACCTGATTTTATATCGGGACGGTGAATACGATTCGCAGTTCCAAAAACGCCTGAAGAAAGATGATGAACTAGTTTTAAGTTCCATCTCTCGCTCGATAGACCAAAGCTTCGAATCCTTCCAAACGGCTGATGGCGAATTTTTCCCCTTATTTCCAACCTTAGGAAAGGAAGGGCAAGCTTGGCTTGCCGCACAGGGGTTTGAAAATCTGAACCTGAAAGACCGTTGGTCTTTACTACAAAAGATGCTCCCAATCCTAGATTCCGGGATATTTTATGTGGTAACAACGCCCAAAGGCATTGGATTTACCTTGTTCCCTCCGTCTGCTGAACCGTTATTTCAAACGACGGATCCCATTGCCGCCTTGAATCAATTCTATGTGCTGCACTATTCGGTAGGGGAGTTCACGCGGGAAAAAAGACAGGTGCAGGAAGGACTAGAGCGAAATTTAGCGAAATCTCAACTCTATCTGCAAGAGTTAGAAAAACAAAAGGTGATACGCGAAACCAATGTTCCTTTTGAAGAAATAGGTAATATTTTGATGGCTTTTTTACACCTAGTTCCAGAGGGCGAAAGCAAGGTAGTCTTAGAAGATTTTTACCGAAATCAACCCATCACGATTAAGTTAAATTCAACACTGAGTCCGGCCGCGAATGCGGAGAATTATTACCGAAAGGGAAAGAATTTCTCCAAAGAACTAGCCCATTGGGAAGAAAATATTGCGCGAAAGCAGCAGGAAATCGCTGAAATTGCAGATAAATTAATTGCCTTAGCATTGGTCGAAACACGAAAAGGCTTGAAACCTTTTTTAGCCTTAGCCACCGATAAAAAATCCGCCGAAGAATTGCCCTTTAAACAGTTTGAGATCGAAGGATGGGTGATTTGGGTAGGTAAGAATGCGAAGAACAATGATCTTTTAACGCTGAAATATGCGAAGAAACAAGATATTTGGTTGCACGCTAGAGACGTTTCTGGGTCCCATGTCATCGTCAGAAATCCACAAAATAAAACGGTTCCTGCCTTCGTCATTGAAAAAGCAGCTAGTTTAGCCGCTTATTTCTCCAAAAGACAAACAGAATCCCTTTGTCCCGTGATTGTCACCTCTAAAAAATACGTTCGCAAAACGAAGGATTTATTGCCCGGTATGGTTATCGTGGATCGGGAAGAGGAAGTGGTTTTAGTGAAACCGGAGCTTTGGAATTAGCACAATTCCGATAAAAAGGTTAATTTAGTCAATTCAAGACCTTAATTAACAATAAAACTCTATGCAATCAAACGGTTTACAAACACTTGACTACCTCGTATTTCTCTTTTATTTCGTGGTAGTAGCTGGTTACGGCTATTGGATTTACAACAAGAAAAAATCCGAATTATCTGACTCGAATGACTTCTTCTTAGCCGAAGGTTCGTTAACCTGGTGGGCTATTGGATCATCATTAATTGCTTCCAATATCTCCGCAGAGCAATTTATCGGAATGTCAGGTAATGGTTTCAGACTGGGTCTAGCTATCGCTACCTACGAATGGATGGCAGCAGCCACACTCTTAATTGTGGCGATCTTCTTTATGCCGATTTATTTGAAGAATAAAATCTTCACGATGCCTCAATTCTTATCGCAACGTTATTCTCCTACGGTTAGTTTAATCATGGCCGTTTTCTGGTTAATGTTGTACATCGCAGTTAATTTAACAGCTATTTTATACTTAGGAGCCCTTGCGGTGACGACAATTTCAGGATTAGACTTCACGATGTGTATGATTGCAATGTCTGTGTTTGCCGTAATTATTACCTTAGGTGGTATGAAAGTAATCGGATTTACAGACGTTATTCAGGTGTTCTTCTTGATTTTAGGGGGATTAGCAACGACGTATTTGGCCCTTCAAATGGTGTCAGATCACTTCGGTGGCGAAGGTGTGATGAGTGGTTTGAATCATTTGATGACCAAAGCACCGGAACATTTCCACATGATTTTAAACAAGGATAATGCGAATTATCCATCTCTTCCAGGCCTTACGGTATTAATCGGTGGTATGTGGATTATCAACTTAAACTACTGGGGATGTAACCAATACATCACTCAACGAGCCTTAGGTGCTGACCTTCCTACAGCACGTAACGGTATCTTGTTCGCTGCTTTCTTAAAAATGTTAATGCCGATCATTGTGGTTTTACCAGGTATCGCGGCTTATCTATTACACAAAGACGGCATGTTCCAGCAAGAGATGTTAAAGGATGGTGTAATCAACCAAGACAGCGCTTATCCGGTGTTATTGAACTTATTGCCTGCAGGTTTAAAAGGCCTTTCATTTGCTGCCTTAACTGCTGCAGTTGTGGCTTCTATGGCAGGTAAGTTGAATTCTATTTCAACAATCTTCACTTTAGATATCTATAAGAAATACATCAATACGAATTCGACAGAGAAACAATTAGTATCAGTAGGTCGTCTAGCGGTAGTAGGTGCCATGGTATTAGCGATTGCGATTGCGCCATTTATGGGTATCGACAAAAAAGGAGGTTTTGAGTTCATTCAAGAATACACAGGATATGTTTCTCCAGGTATTTTCGCCTTGTTTATCTTAGGTTTCTTTTGGAAAAGAACGACTTCAAATGCCGCTTTATTTGCGCTAATTGGAGGGGTAACGTTCTCTGTTTTATCTAAATACATTCCTACTTGGACTGGCGTAAATGACTGTATTTTCTACACGGCCTTCTTAGATGGAGATGTGTACATGATTCCATTTATGGACCGTATGGGCTGGGTATTTATCTTCTGTGTGGTTTCTATGGTGTTCATTTCTTTAGCTGATCCAGAAAGTAAGAACAATCCGAAAGGTTTAGATATTGATGCCAAAATGTTCAAGCTCGAGCCTACCTTTATCCTTGGCGCCGTTATTGTGGTGATGGGGATTGTGGCGTTGTACACGTATTTTTGGTAAAATTTTCAGGTAAGGGTTTTAAAATTGTGCTGCGCAATAATTTTGTAAACCCTTACCCTAGAAAATTCTGTTGACTATTTGACTAAGACGAAGGCGACTAAGCCGTGTAACGGCGACTCATTGACTGCGCTGCGTAGCAGCGACCACACTATGATCATCAAACTTCTGAAGAATAGATCGGATATAGGAGCTGGTACTAGAGGATCTGATATGGGTATCGATGCCTTGGAAATTGCTGCTATCAATGCAGATAATGATTTCTTTCATCGACATCTATTTGGGGATATACCTACGCACAACGAAACAATCTACCAGAAGAATATTAATAGTTTTGCTAAACGAATTGACCATGTCGTACAACAGTGCGAACGCGTTTGTACTTATGTTTCTTCCACTTTAGAAAATAATTATTTTCCCATTGTATTGTCGGGAGATCATTCTTCCGCTCTGGGTGTAATAAGTGGTATAAAAAAGGCCTATCCCGATAAAAAACTTGGAGTCGTTTGGATAGATGCGCATGCAGATTTACATTCCCCGTTTACTTCTCCTTCAGGTAATATACATGGCATGCCATTAGCAGCTGCGATGAAGTTAGATAATCTGGATTGTGCCGTAAATGATGTCACCGAAGAAACAGTTGAATCTTGGAACGCTTTAAAAAATATAGGATTGCCGGAACCTAAATTTTCGAATGATCATTTAGTTTTTTTCGGCTTGCGGGATTACGAATTAGCCGAGGAAAGCATTATTAATCAACAGTCAATTCTTCACTACAAAGTGGATGAAATTCGTTCTGAAGGTCTAGCCGTTTGTGTTAATCAAGCTATTCAAAAGCTAGAAGGGGTAGATTTAATTTTTATATCTTTCGATGTAGATTCACTCGATTGCGACCAAATATCGTATGGAACGGGAACTCCAGTAAAATCTGGCTTTAGCGCTGATGAGGTATTGGCTATCATGGAATTATTCATTTCAACAGGTAAAGTGGTCTGCTTAGAAGTGGCTGAAATTAATCCCTTGCTTGATAATAAAGGTAATAAAATGGCGGAGACGGCATTTGATGTTTTGGCCAAATTAGAGAAGCACTTAATGCAGTAGTCAGTCGTCAGTAGACAGCAGTCTGTTTACAGTCCGAAGGGAATGAGTCCGCAGGAAAAAACCTTTGCATTCATCGCCGCAGGCGATTCCACCTTTTTGCTTTGTGCTCTATTCTTTATGCTTTTAATCTATACTCTACATTGGAGCTTTATAAAGTAGCGAAGCTCCTTTATAAAGCTCCAATGTTTTACAATGCTCCGCTGATAATCGAATCCACCACGCCCGGATCTAACAACGTAGACGTGTCCCCTAAATTAGTAGTATCGCCTTCCGCCACTTTGCGTAGAATACGGCGCATGATTTTGCCGGAACGTGTTTTAGGCAGGCCGGTCACGAATTGAATCTTGTCTGGTTTGGCAATAGGCCCAATCACACGAGTGACGGTTGCTAAGATATCTTTGCGGGTCAAATCATCATTGATGGTCGGGTGTTCGCAAATAACATAGGCATAAATGCCTTGGCCTTTAATATCGTGCGGATAGCCTACGACAGCGGATTCAATGACACCCGTGTGCATATTGATGGCATTTTCTACTTCTGCCGTTCCGATTCGATGTCCGGAGATGTTCATCACATCATCCACACGCCCGGTGATGCGGTAGTAGCCATCTTCGTCACGCATACATCCATCTCCGGTGAAATAAAGTCCAGGATAGGTAGAGAAGTAAGTGGATTTGCAACGTTCGTGATCACCATAGGTTGTGCGAATAATCGACGGCCACGGGTATTTGATGCATAAATTGCCATTTACGCCATTTCCGGTAATTTCTTTGCCATTTTCGTCTACCAGTATAGGTTGAACGCCTGGTAATGGTAACGTCGCAAAAGCCGGTTTTAATGGAGTGATTCCAGCGATAGGCGAGATCATTAGCCCACCCGTTTCCGTTTGCCACCAAGTATCTACGATAGGGCAATTGCCATGACCAACTTTGTCATTATACCAGTGCCACGCTTCTTCGTTCAATGGTTCGCCCACAGATCCTAAAACACGTAGCGAACTTAAGTCCTTGCCTTCAATGTGTTCATCGCCAAAACCCATTAACGAACGAATCGCTGTAGGGGCCGTGTAGAAGATGTTAACGGAGTGTCTTTTGATGATATCCCAGAAGCGTCCTGCATCTGGGTAAGTAGGAATACCTTCGAATAATACGGATTTCGCTCCATTTAATAAAGGTCCATACACTAAATAGGAGTGACCTGTAATCCAGCCAATGTCAGCCGTACAGAAGAAGACTTCTCCCGGATTGTATTGAAATACGTTTGCAAAGGTATAGGCGGTGTAGACCATATAACCACCGCAGGTATGTACGACGCCTTTAGGCTTTCCAGTAGACCCAGAGGTGTATAAAATAAACAATGGATCTTCTGCATTCATCGCTTCGGCCGGGCAATCTGCTGAAGCTTCGTTTTCTTCCTGCTCCCACCAAAGGTCACGACCACCTATCATAGAAACGGGTGTTTTTGTACGTGTTTTCACGATTACCTTTTCTACGGATGAACAGGTTACTAAGGCATCGTCCACCGTTTCTTTCATCGGAATGGTCTTGTTACCCCGAACAGCTCCGTCCGTGGTGACCACGACTTTACATGCTGAATCATTGATACGATCTGCAATGGATTGAGCTGAAAATCCACCAAAAACCACCGAGTGAATAGCTCCGATTCGGGCACAGGCTAAAACAGCGATGGCCAGTTCTGGAATCATGGGCATATAAATGCAAACACGATCCCCTTTCACCACGCCTTGGTTTTTCAGCACATTACTGAATTTGCATACTTTCGCGTGTAATTCGCGGTAGGTTAAGGTGATGGCCTCATCGCCAGGTTCGTTTGGTTCGTAAATGATGGCTGCTTGATCTGGAATCGTTTTTAAATGGCGATCTAGGCAGTTAGTTGTGATATTTAATTGGCCATCTTCAAACCATTTGACCGAATAATCATCAAAACTCCAGTCGAGCACTTTCGTGAAGGGTTTCGACCATTCAAATTCATTAGCAATACCTGCCCAAAATTTTTCAGGCTCTCGCACGCTTAATTCATACGTTTTCTGGTAATCTGCTAGGCTCGTAATTCTCATCATTATATAGTGTCAAATTCTCCCTGAAGGGCATAAAAGCCAAAAAGGCTCATTCCAATTGAAATAAGGGGTGCTAATACAAAAGTGTAAATAATGGCGGGGACGAGGTCGTTCCCACCTTTGGCCCACAATGGAACCGCTTGAAAATAGATCAAATAAATGCCTGCACCGATTCCTAGACCGATCCAAACTATCCCTAAAATGCGTTTAATAAGGTTCATTAGGCTGCTTTTTTAGCTGATTTGATATATATAATTCCTATGACTACGCAGACGCTGATTAAAGCGATAGGGTAGTTTAATCCCTCCAAATAAGGTTTTTGCACGACTCCCGCCGTTTGTGCATTCGAAACTAAAAAGGTCGCAATGGCTGGCATTAATCCACCAAAAACACCATTTCCAATGTGATAGGGCAAGGACATCGAGGTATATCGAATTTTGGTAGGGAACATTTCTACTAAAAAGGCGGCGATGGGACCATAGGCCATCGTCACGAAAGAAATCAAGAAAAATACATAGCCGACTAAAGTCCACTGGTCTTTCTCGTTTATTTTAATGCTAATCTTAGATTCCGTTTTATCCGGTGAAACTTCCGTAATGACATTTTTATACGAACTTCCATCCGTGTATTCTTTTGTAATAGTCGTCGTTTTACCTTTTAATGTCATCTTTTCTGAACCCGGAACTACCGTTTTATTCGTCACATCCACTGTTTTGTACATTTGATCAAAAATGGGGCGATAGGAGAAAACGGCTATAATCATCCCCGCCATCATAATGCCTTTGCGACCAATTTTGTCGGATAATGCGCCAAAAATCACGAATAAAGGTGTTCCTAACAAAAGCCCAATGACTAAAATGGTATTCGTTTGAATATCATCCAGATTACAGATTTTTAAGAGGAAAGTTTGGGCATAAAACTGGCCCGTGTACCAAACCAAACCTTGTCCCATGGTAGCCCCGAAAAGGGCTAAGAGAACATATTTCAGGTTTAGTTTATTGCCAAAAGATTCTTTCAAGGGGTTTTTGCTAATATTTCCTTCTGCTTTGGCCTTAGCAAACATAGGAGATTCCTCCATGTTTTTACGGATTAACAGCGAGACGAGCACCATTAGAATAGAAACCAGAAAGGGAATTCTCCAGCCAAAGTCATCGAATGCTTCTTTGCTCATAGATGATCTTGTGGCCATAATAACGGCCAAGGAAATGACAAGACCTAGTGTGGCAGTTGTTTGAATCCAAGAGGTGAAAAATCCACGTCTCTCTGCGGGCGCGTGTTCCGCCACATAAGTTGCGGCTCCACCATATTCTCCTCCTAAGGCTAGTCCTTGTAAAAGACGTAGCGTTAACACTAAAATAGGGGCCCAAGCTCCGATAGTGGCATAAGAGGGGACTAAACCAATCGCAAAAGTGGCGCCTCCCATTAACATCAGGGTGACCATAAAGGTATATTTACGACCTATCAAATCGCCCAATCGTCCGAATACTAAGGCTCCAAATGGTCTCACTACAAAACCGGCGGCAAAAGTCGCTAAGGTGTTTAAAAAGGCGGCGGTGGGATTATCAGTCGGAAAGAATTTGGTCGATAATACGGTGGCTAAACTTCCAAAAATATAGAAATCATACCACTCAATTAAGGTACCGACAGACGACGCACTAATGATATAGGCGAGGCTTTGTTTTTTGGTTGTCATTAGTAATAAATAGGTTGTAGCAAATCTATCATTTTCTGCCTAATTCTGCTAAATTTGAGTTAAAATTCTTGCTTATGTATACCGAAACACAACGTTTCACCCAATGGTGGTTATGGCTTATTTTGATAGGCGTTTGGTCTTTGATGGTTTATTCCATTATTACGGCACCACCACAAACAGATGCCGCGGTGTATGTGTCATTTGGGATAGGGATTTTGTTGCCTTTGCTGTTTTGGCAGATGCGATTAATCACCCGAATGACCGAGGAAGGTATTTATGTGCGTTTTATTCCATTTCATTTCAAAGAGAAGTTTTTTGCTTGGGAAACAATCACAGCCAGCTATGTACGAACCTACAGTCCCTTAAAGGAATATGGCGGCTGGGGTATAAAATACGGTTTTAATGGACAGGGTTTAGTGTATAATGTCGCTGGAAATACGGGTCTACAACTGCAATTTAAAGAGGGTGAGGCGGTCTTAATAGGTACCCAAAAAGGGGAGGAGATCAAGCAGGTTTTAGCGGCATTAGGTCATTTAAACGAATCTGTGAAATAAAAGGCGTACCTTTGCGCCACATTATGAGGATGTTTGTTAGTATTTCATTGCTCATAACACATCTTTATACAGTTATATGTCATTTGAATCATTGCACCTCATTGAGCCTATTCTAAAGGCGCTCAAAGAAGAGGGTTATACCAATCCTACACCTATTCAAGCCCAATCAATCCCTATTGTCCTTCGTGGCACGGATTTATTAGGTTGTGCCCAAACGGGTACGGGTAAAACAGCAGCGTTTACGTTGCCCATCATTCAGCTTTTAGAAGAGAACAAAAGCTTCTCGAAAAATAAGAAAATCCGCGCCTTGATCGTAACGCCTACAAGGGAGTTAGCTATTCAGATTGGTGAAAGTTTTAGAGCCTATGCGCGTCATACGGACTTGAAATATGCGGTTATTTTTGGTGGAGTGGGCCAAAGTCCCCAAGTCTCAGCCATCCGCAGCGGTGCTGATGTGGTGATTGCGACGCCTGGACGTCTTTTGGATCTAATGAACCAACGCCTTTTATCGATCGCAGACGTGGAATATTTCGTCTTAGATGAGGCGGATCGCATGCTCGATATGGGTTTCATTCACGATGTGAAGAAATTATTAGCAGCCTTGCCACACAAACGCCAGTCGTTATTCTTCTCAGCAACGATGCCACCAGAAATTGTGAAACTAGCGGGAAGTATTTTGAAAAACCCGGCTTCCGTTTCTGTAACACCGGTTTCCTCTACCGTTGAGATCATTAATCAGTCAGTCTATTTTGTAGATAAAGGCAATAAGAACGATCTTTTGCTTGACATCTTACAAGATACATCTATTAAAACAGCCCTAGTCTTCACCCGTACAAAACACGGTGCGGACAAAGTGGTCAAAATGCTTTTGAAAGCTAGTATTAAGGCAGAAGCCATTCACGGGAATAAGTCCCAAAACGCCCGCCAAACAGCCCTTAAAAACTTCAAAGCACAAACGACACGTGTTCTTGTCGCTACCGATATCGCCGCTCGTGGTATTGATATCGATGAATTGGAATACGTAGTCAATTTCGAATTATCAAACATCGCTGAAACCTACGTTCACCGTATCGGTCGTACCGGTCGTGCCGGGGCTAAAGGTGCTGCGATTTCGTTCTGCGATATTGAGGAAAAAGCGTATTTGAAGGACATCGAGAAATTAATTGGGAAGAAGATTCCAGTAGTGGAAGCGCACAAATACCCAATGAAAGTCTTACATGTGGAGAAAGCGGCTAAAAAACCGCAAGGCCAATCGCGTAATGGCGGTGGTGGCGGATCTCGTCCAGGTACTCCGGCTGCGGCTGATGCGAAGCCAGCTCGTTCTTTCGATAAGGCTAGTTCCGGTCGTAAATGGTACGGAAAGAAAAATACCTATTGATTTTGAAAAAATTGAATAAAATATTGCTCGTCATCGTAGGTCCCACGGCTGTGGGTAAAACCGCACTTTGTGTGGATTTAGCGAAGCACCTACAGACGGACATTATTTCGGCGGATTCCCGTCAATTCTACCGCGAACTTTCGATCGGAACGGCAAAGCCATCTTCGGAAGAGCAGGGTGGGGTTACCCACCATTTTGTGGATTCTCATTCGGTGGAGGACTATTTTTCTCCGGGTGATTTCGAGCGAGAATCGATGAAGTTATTGACGAAACTCTTCAAAAAGCACGATGTTGTAGTTGCTACCGGCGGCTCCGGCTTATACTTGAAAGCTTTGATGGAGGGTTTGGATGTGATGCCGGAAGCGGATTTAGCCTTGCGCGAAACGCTGAATGGCCGTTTGGAAAAAGAAGGTCTATGGGCCTTATTTACGGAATTGAAGCAATTAGATCCAGTATATGCCGCTCAGGTAGATGCCAAAAACCCACAGCGCGTTGTTCGCGCCCTCGAAGTGTGTCTATCCACGGGAAAGCCCTATTCTGAATTTAGATTAGCTCAAAAACCTGCTCGCCCTTTTCAAGTGATTAAGATCTGTTTAGAGCGTCCGCGTGAAGAATTATATACGCGAATTGATCAACGGATGGATCAAATGCTCACGGCTGGTTTAGTGGAAGAAGCACGTGCGTTTGAAGATAAGCAACATTTGTATGCCTTGAAAACCTTAGGCTATAAAGAAGTCTATGCGTTTCTACGAGGTGAATGCGATGAGGAGGAAATGGTTCGCTTGTTAAAGCGCAATAACCGTCATTATGCAAAGAAACAGATGACTTGGTTCAGAAATCAGGATGAGTTTACCTATTTGCATCCTTCGAATGCCTTCGTAGAAGTTTTGAAACAATTAGAGGCTTAAATAGGCTTCGAGACCGCCTTCGAGGTGGTCGATGTGCGTGAAGCCTTTGGCCTTCAGTAGACGCATCGCAATCAAACTCTGCGTCCCATTATAGCAGATAATTACCCAGTTTTTCTCTTTTGAAATTTCATCGATGCGCCCTAAAAGCGTATCCAATGAAACGTGAAAACCTCCTAGATTAAAGTCATCCCATTCTCTGGGAGTCCGTATATCTAAGAGGTTTATATGGGTTAATTCAGCTTTGAAATCTGAAGCAGTCATGTTAATATCCAGCTGCTTGCCAGGCCATCATTCCACCTAACACGTTGCGTACATTCGAGTAGCCTTCTGCCGTTAAATAAGCTGCAGCACGTCCAGAACGAGCACCAGAACGGCAATGGATTAAAATTTCTTCGTTTTTCAAATGCGCAATTTCCTCTAAACGATCAGGTAATTCACCCAATGGGATCAAAGTCGCCCCAATGTTAAATTCATCGAATTCATATTCTTCGCGCACATCGAACAAGTTCAGTTTTTCGCCTTTGTCCAAACGCTCTTTTAATTCTTCAATTGTAATATCCATCTTATTCGTTATTTCCGTCACCTACTACCCAAACATCAATCGTATCCCCCGGATGAATACTCGTTCCATCACAAGTCGCACAAGTTTGTTTAAATATGGTTCCTGCTGTTAAATCACTATTTGCCTCGTAAGTCACGTGGCCTAATTTTAAATTCATTCCTGCTAAAATAATTGACACCTCATCTAAAGGTTTTCCAATCAAATCGGGTAATTCAATTTCTGCATCTGCCGTTCCATTTCCAATATATAGATCCACTTCAGTTCCTTTAGGGATACTGTTGCCTGCCGCAATTTTCCGTCCCAAAGCCTGCATATCAATCACCTCTTTCAAGCGTGGATCATTCACCTGATGCACTATTCCTTTTTTCAAACCCGCAATAACCAATTGTTGCTCTGCACTTCGCACAGATAGACCAATCAAATTAGGCATTCGGATAGTAGGAGGGGTTTCTGAATTAATAGTGATATAGATTTTACGACCTGATTTAACTAAGGCGTTAGGCAATGGATATTGAGATAAGATTGTCAATGGTGGTTTATCAGCCACAAATGTACAATCCGAAATTTCGTATTCTAGGTTATTCGCATCAACCGATTCCTCCATCTTTTCCATCGACATTCCTTTTAAATTAGGAACTTTAATGGTCTCTCCGTGGTGCGTACTCCAAGGTAAATACACAAAAAAGAAGGCAAAAAACAGCACCAAAAATAGCGTCACTAAGATCGCTACGTGCAGGTAAAAGTCCTTTTTTGATTTAGTTGAAATGATTGCCATGGAGCGATTAATCTATTATAGCGCAAGTTAATAAAATCATCATAGAATTGGATTCAAAATGCAGAAATTGTGCTGCGCAATAATTTCTTGCATTTTAACCCAATTCCATTCTTCTTTTTCTTCCTTCTCTCTACTCTATTATCTATTCTCTTTAATCTAATTTTTGCGTAACAAAATAGGGGCTCGCGCCCCCCTTTTGAAAAAATCTCTACTCTTTACTCTATAATCTCTACTCTTATAAGTCTAGCAACTATCGACTAGCAACTATCGACTATCGACTAGTGACTATCGACTAATACTTAAACACCTTATCGCCCGCCATTACCTCTTGCGTTTTCTCATCAAAAGTAACGCGTTGTCCCGTGCGGTAAGCTGCATTAGACATGATGGTTGCGATCGAGTGTTGGTAACCTGCTTCGATAGGAGCGTTAGGTGTTTTGCGAGAACGAACACATTCCATCCAGTTCTTCACGTGGTTAAATGTTAAAACGTCTCCACCTGTGTCTGCATCTGTAGCTACTTTTGCCCCTTCGATTTTCATCGTAGGTAGTAAGTTAGCCTGTAAACCCATTGCTTTGGCTTCGCGTTCACGAAGACCTCCGTTAGGAGAAATAGTGTTAGTATCAAGGTTTAATTCACCACCATTTGAGTAGTAAATTTCTTTTGTTCCGCCCGCTGAATTAGAGAAGCGTGACGTGAATTGAACTTGGAAACCTTTAGTTCCTTGTCCGTAATCCATGACAACGGTCATCGTATCTGCGTTTTTACGGCCATCATTCCATTGGTAAATACCTCCGTTTGCTACGACTGAGTTCGGGTGTTTTAATCCGGTGAACCAGTGTACGGTATCGATTTGGTGAGACATCCACTGTCCTGGAATACCCGATGAATAAGGCCAGAATAGGCGGTATTCTAAGTATTTACGAGGATCAAAGGTGTCTGCTGGGCGGTTCATTAAGAAACGTTTCCAGTCGATATCTGATTCTTTTAGGATGCTCGTTAATTCTGGGCGTCTCCAGCGACCTGGTTGATTGACGTTCCACATTAATTCCACCATCTTAATGTCCCCAAATTTCCCCGACTTGATAAATTCTTCTGCCGCCCAATAGTTCTCGCCTGAACGTCGTTGAGAACCAATTTGCACAATTTTTCCTGAATCTTTCACGGCTTTTAAAACTGAGCGCGCATCTTCCATCGTTTCAGCTAAGGGTTTTTCTGTATAGGTATCGCAACCCGCTTTTACTGCCTCTATGGTATGCAAAGCGTGTTGGAAGTCTGCAGTGGAGATGAAAACGGCATCGATTCCTTTCGCAGAATACAATTCCTCATTGTTTCTATAGGTCTGAATAGTTCCACCTAATTCTTTTTCTAAAAAGGCTTTTCCCTCATCTCTGCGGCGATTCCAAAGATCTGAAAGTGCAACCATTTCGAAGTTCATCCCTTTCGCTAAAGCCTTAAAAGGAGGAACGTGTGAGGCGCGGTGACGATCAGAGAAACCCACGCAAGCCACGCGAACGCGGTCGTTTGCGCCAAGAATCTTGCTGTACGATTTTGGGCTAAAGGCTAAAGTACCTAGAGAAGCTAGGGCACCTTTGTGTAAAAATTCTCTTCTTTCCATAGGTTGGTTTATTTAATTTCTCTGATTTTGATGTTTTTATAGAATACGGAATCCCCGTGCTCTTGGAAAAGGATTGGGCCTGAATCTTGCGCTCCAAAACCATCCCACGCTTTATGCTTGCTGTGTGCGACTAACACGTTGAATATGGGGCTTTTACGCTCGTATTCAACGACTAAGAAGCCATTTAACCAGTGTTGAACGATGTTGTTTGGATACACAATAATGCGTGCATTATTCCATTCGCCTACTTTCTTTTGGAAACGTCCATCAATCTTTTTAGAAGGAATAATGTCGTATAAACTGGCCATTGTACGGTTTCCTACCGTGCCTAATTTGGCATCAGGGTGTTTTGCGTCGTCCAACACTTGGTATTCCAAGCCAATCGCTGACATGCCTGAATTATAGGATTCGTTGACGAAGTACTTTACGCCAGAATTCGCGCCTTCTGTTAGTTTGAAATCAAACGTTAATTCGAATGCAGAGAATTTATCGTTCGTTAAGATATCACCGCCATTGCCTGATTCTTTTCCGCCAGAGCTATTCACGTGTAATGTTCCGTCTTCTACCGTCCAAACCGATGGAGGAGCTGTCGTTTTAAACGCTGAACGGAAGCCTGTTAAATCTTTTCCGTTGAACAATAGACGGAAACCTTGCGCTTGTTCTTGCGGCGAAAGGTTATTCAACATGTAATTATCTACGACTACGTTTTTGTCCAAAGGACGAGGTTGCATCTCTTTTCCCGTTTGAATACGGATATTTTTCCACATCACTTGCATCCCCGGTTTCATTTCTGCATAAATGGCATGTACTTGGAAGGCGATAAAACCTTTGGCCGTCATATCATCCACTAAATAGGTAACGGGAATGTCATTAATCCATGTGCGGATCGTACTTCCGATCGCCTCTATGCGGTAATGATTCCAAACATCCCCTAATTTAAAGGCCTTCTTTGCCTCTGGTTTCAGTTCGTTTTGGGCTAACCATCCGCGGCGTGATTCGTCATAAATACCGCCTGACCAGCCTCTGGTCGAAGGGTCAATTTCGGCTTGGTAACCGTGAACGCGTCCATTTTGGTATTCAGGGATCGATAAACTTCTGAATTGAACTCCAGAATTCATTTTGTTGTCTACTTTGACATCGAACTCCAGGATGAAATCACCGTATTCTTGTTCGGTAGCCATAAAGGAATTAGGGGTGTTCGCCACGGTGGTACCCACCATCACGCCATCCTTTACTTCATATTTAGCCTGTCCATTGAGTTGTTTGAAACCTTTAAAGGTTTTTCCGTCGAATAGGTTAGTCCATTTTTGAGCCTGTACGTTTACCGATCCTATCGCTAAAAACAAGCTTAAAAAGGGTATAATCAATTTTTTCATAGGTTATTTTTGTTTTCTTTACAAGGCTTAGTTCTTCGAAATTTACTCATTAATCTCAAAATAATTTAGTTTCTGTAGGGGGTGAAATCAGGGCAGGAAAATAGTCGTAGACCTACGTCGGTTTTAACGGGTATTCTATTATTTTTGTAGATTATTAATTGACGACTATGCAAAAACAGACCAAAGCCATTCGCATTCAAGCCGAAAGATCCCAAAACAGAGAACACTCGGTGCCATTATACTTGACTTCTAGCTTCACTTTCGAAGATGCGGAGCAAGGCAGGGCTATTTTCGCGGACGAAATGGCGGGCAATATCTATTCGCGTTATATGAATCCTAATGTGGATGAGTTCGTAGAGAAGATGAATATGTTAGAGAATGCGGAAGATGGAATTGCCTTTTCTACTGGAATGGCAGCTATTTTTGCTTCGATGGCTGGGCTTTTAAAAGCGGGCGATCACGTGGTGGCGTCGAATGCCTTGTTTGGTTCTTGCATTCAGATTTTGACTAAGATTACGGCAAAATGGGGTATTGAATGCACCTTCGTTCCTGGTGCCGATATTAATGCGTGGAAAGCGGCCATTCAACCGAATACGAAATTTTTATTCTGTGAATCCCCGTCTAATCCGGGTTTAGAGCTGATTGATTTGAAAGAATTAGCGGCATTGAAAGAGGGTAAAGACTTGATTCTAGCGGTAGATAACTGTTTTGCGACCCCTATTTTACAAACACCTTTGGATTTAGGGGCAGATTTAGTGATTCACTCGGCGACGAAATACATTGATGGCCAAGGCCGTGTGTTAGGTGGTGCAATCTGTGGAAAGAAAGTATATATCGACGAGATTCGCTTCTTTGCGCGCCATACAGGCCCATCGATGTCTCCATTCAATGCGTGGATTTTGTCGAAAAGTTTGGAATTATTGGATTTGAGAATGCAAAAGCATTCCGAAAATGCGATGGCTTTGGCCGAAGCTTTGGAAGGACATAAAGCCTTAAATAATGTCAAATACCCGTTTTTAAAATCGCATCCACAATTCGAATTAGCGAAACGCCAAATGAAATACGGCGGTGGAATTTTAACACTCGATATCAAAGGTGGATTTGAAAAGGTGGTAGCGTTCAGTAAGTTGTTGAAGATTGCGTCTATTTCGCCTAATTTGGGGGATTCTCGCACAATTATCACGCACCCTGCTTCGACTACTCACTCGAAATTGCCTGCGGAGGAGAAGGCGGCTTTAGGAATCACGGATGGACTCGTACGTGTGGCGGTAGGTTTAGAATCGATAGAAGATTTGAAAGCCGATTTCTTACAAGCCTTAAATCAGATTAGCTAATGTGGATTGCTTTGATCGTTTGCTTGCTTTTGTTGACCGTAAATGTCGTGATTGGCGTTTATGTGGAGCGGAAGTTGTCTGCTTTTATGCAGGATCGATTAGGGCCCATGGAGGTGGGGAAATGGGGTTTACTCCAAGTGTTTGCGGATCTATTGAAGTTATTCCAAAAGGAAGATATCGTCCCTGAAAACGCCCAAAAACGTTTGTTTCTTTTTGCGCCATGGATTATATTCTTATCCGTTTTTGGCGCCTTTGCGGTTATTCCCTTGAGTTCGGGTACTTTCTTGCAAGGCAGTCAAACCGAGATGGGATTGATGCTCTTGATGGGTATTGTTTCCTTAGATAGTTTGGGGATTTTATTAGCAGGATGGACTTCGAATAATAAGTATTCTTTGTTAGGTGCGATTCGCTCAGCCGCTCAATTGGTTTCGTATGAGATTCCGTTGGGATTAACCATTTTGTGTGTGGTCTTGATTTCTGGCTCCTTGAATTTACAGGACATTTCTTTGCAACAAGGAATATTTGCAGCAGAACCTCAATACTTGTTCGGTTTAAAAGGATTGGGCGTTGATGTGACACAGGCTGGTGGTTTTTTGAGTTGGAATGTGGTGCGGATGCCTTTGTTTTTCTTTTTGTTCATCATTTATTTTATTGCTTCCTTAGCGGAAGCGAATCGTGCTCCTTTTGATATTCCAGAGGCTGAATCTGAATTAGTGGGTGGTTTTCACACCGAATATGCTGGAATGCGCTGGGCACTATTGTTCTTATCTGAGTATGGAATGATGCTTTTGGTGAGTGTCTTGGGCGTTATTTTATTCTGGGGATCATGGTATTCTCCTTTGCCTAATATCGGATCTGTTCGATTAGCAGATTGGACGAATGGTGAGCCTGGTACGATGTATGCTACCCTGATTGGTTTTGTTTGGTTGATGTTAAAAGCCTATATTTTGATTGCTATTCAAATGTGGGTTCGCTGGACGCTACCACGTCTTCGGGTAGATCAGTTAATGTATTTGTGCTGGAAAGTGCTGACCCCCTTTGCCCTGATTTTCGTCGCAATTTCAGCGCTTTGGTCGCTTTTCATGTAAGGAATCTCCTTTAATTTTCGTTTATTTACGGAATTGCTTCTGTTAACCTATATTCTATGATCAAACTCTTACCTAGAGTCCTTTGCCTTGGACTTCTATTTGTCCTTTCGCATCAAAGCATTGCACAAACGACCTCGCTTCCCGCCATTTTCGGTAAAGTAATCGATGCCTCTACAGGAGAGCCATTAAAAGGAGCTGATATTTCTGTTGATTTTAAAAAGTCAGGGGTTACAACGGATACTTCGGGAAACTTCAAAGTGCATGTTCCCTATGGCGAATGGGTGATAAAAGTCAGTTATGTAGGTTATAATCCCTACCGTACGAAAATATACATCAAAGCAAATACCGAATTAAATGTCGAATTAAATAACGTAACGAAGCAATTAGAAGAGGTTATTGTCTCCAGTGCGGCGACGAAGCGGGATATTCAGACACCTTCTTTGGGAGTAACGGTATTAAGTCTAAAAGGAATCAAGAAATTGCCTACGATGATGGGCGAGGTCGATGTGATTCGCAGTTTGCAATCACTTCCGGGCGTTTCCTCGGTGGGTGAAGGAGCAAATGGTTTGAATATTCGGGGTTCGAATGTGGACCAAAACTTAATCTTCATTGATGATACACCGATTTTTAATCCGACACACATGTTTGGTTTGTTCTCGGTCTTTGCTTCCGATGCGATTCGGGATTTAGAATTATACAAAGGGGGAGTTCCTTCTCGTTTTGGTGGTCGTACCGCTTCGGTTTTGGACATTAAAATGATCGAACCGAATACGGATAAGTTCAAAATGCAAGGCGGTATTGGTTTAGTTTCAAACCGGGTGATGGCTGAGATTCCCATCATTAAGGAGAAATTATCTGTTTTAGTGGCAGGACGTCTTTCTGTGAACGACTTTATGTTTAAATGGTTTGCACCGGATTATTTGAAAAACCTGCGCGCTAACTTCTCCGATGTAGCGACGAAGGTTTTCTACCGTCCGAATACGAAAAACACCATTTCGCTTTCTACCTATTTAAGCCATGATTACTACCGAGTAGATTCTTTGTTTAGTATTGAAAACGTGGTCGCAAAGCAAACGTCCTTTAATTATGGACACTCGAATGTGGCGGTGCATTGGAATCACTATTTTTCTCCTAAGTTAAACATGATGGTGAGTGGGTCCTTGACGGATTATTCCACTAAGACATTTGCACCGGATACGGTAAATACGATTGATTTGAAATCTTCGATCTTGTACCGCAATTTGACGGCTAGTTTCGATTACCAGCCCCGTGAAAACCATAAAATGAACTTTGGTATCACAGGTACACGCTATGATATCGACCCGGGTAATTTGAATGAGGGAGTTGTTTCGAGAGTTGCGACCGTTAAATTGCCCTTAGAGCAGTCCTATGAATTAGGCCTATTCGCGGATGACGAGTGGACGATTAGTCCCAAATTCACGGTGCAAGCCGGTCTTCGTTATTCGCAATATTACCGAATGGGAGCGGGGACAATTAATGAATATGTGCCGGGTCAAGTTCCCTCGTTGAATTCGATTGTTAAGAAAACGACGTATGGTGATGGTGAAGTGATGGCTTCTTATGGTGGTTTTGAACCTCGTTTGACCATGAAATACTCGTTAGCAGAAAACACGACCATGAAGTTTGGGTATAATCGCCAGCAGCAATTCTTCCAATTATTATCGAATAATACCACGCCTTTGCCTACGTCCCGTTGGAAGACAGCAGACACATTTATTAAGCCACAACAGAGTGATTTCCTTTCTTTAGGTTTGTTTAAGACCTACAATGAAAACGTCTACGAGGCATCGATTGAAACCTATTACCGGGATGTGAGAAACACCTTGGATTTCGTTTCAGGTGCTAATTTGCAATTAAATCCGAACATTGAAACGCAATTGATTTCGGGGAAAAGTAAGGCATATGGGATGGAATTGATGGTCCAAAAGAAGAAAGGGGAAGTCTCTGGCTGGGTATCGTATACCTATGCGCGTGCCTTCAACCAAATGATAGGGGATTATCCAGAGGTACAAGCCATTAATGGAGGAGATTGGTTTGCGACTAATTACGACAAGCCGCACACGTTTAATATGATGTTGAATATTCAACCGACGACGCACCACAGTTTCTCCTTTACATTTGCCTATAATACGGGACGTCCTTTTTCGTCTCCATCTGGATCGTATGAAATTGGGGGAAAGAAATTTCCGGTATTTGCGGAACGGAATAATGACCGAGTTCGGGATTACCACCGCTTAGATTTCTCTTGGACGATAAATAATCCTTCCATGAAAAAGCAACGTTGGGAAGGTAGCTGGGTGTTTACGATCTATAATTTATATGGTCGCCAAAACCCTTACTCCGTCTTCTTTAAATCTACAAAAAATGGGTTAAGAGCGTATGAATTAAGTGTTTTCGCCTCTCCATTTATCTCGTTAACCTATAATTTCAAATTCTTGTAATATGTCTTTATCTCCTAAAAATATACTTTTTTACCTATTCCTATTGGGCGTCGTTGCTTGGGCTTGTGTGAATCCCATTAAGGATTTTGTCCAAATCGATGCTACTTCATTTACAACTATTGAAGCTGATATTTCAGACGATCCCGAGTTAAGCAAGGTGCGTTTAACGAGTTCATCTAACCGTTTGCAATCTCAATTAGCCTTACCTATTTCAAAAGCCGTTGTTTTTGTGATAGACCAAAATGGTAACAAAACACCCTTTACCGAGGGGATTCCTTTGGGAACCTATTATCCTCCTACAGGATTTAAAGGAGCGGTAGGTTCTACCTATAAGTTAAATGTGAAGATGTTAACTGGTCAGACCTATGAAAGTACGGCTGAAACCATGAAGGCAGTACCGGAGATTGAAAATTCGATTACGCGTTTTGAGACCTTCGATCAATATTCCAAAGTAGACGTTCGCCGTGCGGGATTTACTGTTTATTTGGATTTTAAAGACTTACCTAACGAAGGTGATTTTTACCTTTGGAACTGGAAGCATTTTGAAAAAATTGGCTTTTGTGCGACATGTACAGATGGGGGGAAATATGATTTCAAAAAGCTAGATTGTGTACAACCTAAATTCCCAACTGATGCGATCTTAAACTATATGTGCGATGGGAATTGCTGGGATATCTCGACAAATAACGATTTAAATGTATTTTCCGATGTATTAACAAATGGCCAACGCGTGGTGGGACGTCAAGTCGCACGTATCCCTTTCGATAATTGGACACCTTATTATTTCCGTTTAGAACAGCGCTCTATTACGAAAAATGCGTTTGCCTTTTACCAATCCTTAATCTCGCAAGTGCAGTCATCCGGATCCCTTTTTGATGTGCCAGCTGAAACGCGTTTTAGTTTAAATATCAAATCTTTGACGACTCCGTCTGAACGGGTATTAGGTATTTTTAACGTGTTTTCTGTGCGTAAGAAAATATTTATCATTGATCGCAGAAAGGATATTCCTGTAGGAGAACTGCCCATTGTTTCGGTGATTCCGGGTGATACTTATGCTTGCCCTCCAGGATCTGTGGGATGTCAAGACAAAGCACCTTGTATCGAATCGACTACCAGAACAAAAATTACTCCAGAAGGTTGGGTATTCTAGTTTTTTAGGCACAAATTTGTGCTTTAATTAGAACTATGATCGGTGTTTTATTAGTGAATCTGGGAACTCCAGATGATCCAGGTACCCCCAGTGTACGCAAGTATTTACGTGAATTTTTGATGGATGGTCGTGTCATCGACATTCCCTATCCATTCCGCTACTTGTTAGTGAATGGGATCATTGCTCCCTTTAGAGCTCCTCAGTCGGCTAAAATCTATAAAGAATTATGGGAAGAGCGCGGCTCTCCCTTGAAGTTTTATGGGGAAGATGTTTGCGCGTCATTAGCGGAAACCTTAGGTGACGGCTACATGGTTCGCTTAGCGATGCGTTACCAAAGTCCGGATTTGAAGTCGGTCATGTCCGAAATGCAACAGGCCAGTCTGAAGAAATTAATTGTCATTCCTTTCTTTCCGCAATATGCGTCAGCTACCACCGGTTCAGTCTATGAGCGCGTGATGGAAATTATGTCTGATTGGCAAATTATGCCATCACTTTCGATGGTGAGCTATTTTTACCAGCATCCGATTTTTGCCAAATACTTCGCAGACAAAGCCGCGAACTACCAAAAAGAAGTTGACTTCGACTACTACTTATTCTCCTATCACGGAGTTCCAGAGCGCCATATCCGTAAGGGTGATATCACAAAGAATACCTGTGTTTTTGGGACTTGTTGTGAAAGCATCACCGAGAAGAACCATACATGTTACCGGGCACAATGCCACGAGACCACGCGTTTAATTGCGAAGGAGATGGGATTGAAGCCAGGAACCTTTGGCACTGCTTTCCAAAGTCGTTTGGGACGTGACCCTTGGTTACAACCTTACACAGATGAAACCATCAAGAAGCTCGTTAAAGAGGGTAAGAAGAAGATTTTAGCCTTCTCCCCAGCCTTTGTGGCAGATTGTTTAGAAACCACGATTGAGGTAGGCGAGGAGTACAAAGAATTATTCGAAGAGGCGGGTGGAGAGCATTGGCAATTAGTTGAAAGTTTAAACAATTCTCCGGAGTATGTGGCTCTGTTAGAAGACCTGGTAACGAACTCATAAGATGCTGTATTTAATTCTAACCATCGTTTTTTCGGTTTTGCTACTGGTTAATTTTCGTGCCCACGCAAAATTCAATATCGATACACGCATTGCCATTTTATTAAACTATCCCGTTTGTTTTCTAACCGGCTATTTTCATCAAATGGATGCGATCCCCTTTCATTGGCCTTATACGGGTTATTCTTTGGGGATTCTGGGCATTGGAATCGGCTTTGTAATTACATTCTTATTGTCAGGCTATTCGACCGTTAAAAATGGAATGGCGCCCACGTCTCTAGCGAATAATATCTCCTTAGTGATTCCGGTGATGGTGAATCTTTTTATTTGGAAGACGGGTGGAGACTTGACCTTTTCTGTGATAGCTGGGCTTCTTTTATCATTTGCAGCCATCTATTTCTGCAGTCCATCAGGTGCAGGTTCTGTCCAAAAGCCAGTTATTTGGGCTTTGGTCGCCGTTTTTGTGGCCTATGGAATCACAAATACTGCCTTTAATTATCTCAATGCGGCCATTGTTCAACAAGTAGGAGGAAGTATTTCTTTTACCTTAATGTTATTACTCGGCTCGATGGCAACTTCTGCGATTGTTTTGGTGTATTGGACCATTACGGGTGGTGTTACTTGGTCATTCAGATCTGTTTTAGCAGCCATCCCTTTAGGTCTTCCTAATTTCTTTTCGTTCTATTTTCTGTTAAAAGCCTTAGATGCCTACCAACAAAACGGGGCGGTAGTATTGACTATTTATAATCTAGGGGTAATTCTCCTAAGCGCAGTTACCGCTTTGGTTTTCTTCAAAGAAAAGTTGACGAACAAGCAGTGGGTGGGGATTGGGTTAGGGTGTGCTGGAATTGCGTTGATTATATTGTAATACACGAGAATTGTGCTGCGCAATAATTCTCTTTTGTATTACAATAAATCAAATCTAAATAAAAGAGATGGTTATAATTCAGGTTCAAATACTGGAAATTATTGCGAAGCACAATTTCCGTATTTGTAAACTGAATTATAAAACATTTGCGGTTTGCTCCTTAATCTTCTCCAGCTCATCCTTCATATTCACCACTAATCGCTGGATAGTAGAATCATTTGCCTTTGAGCCGATGGTGTTAATTTCACGGCCAATTTCTTGGGCCATAAAGTTGAGTTTCTTCCCGTTTCCTTCTTCAAGAATTTCGATAAAGTAATCTAGGTGAGTCGCTAAACGTACTTTTTCTTCGGAGATGTCAAATTTCTCGATGTAATAAACCACCTCCTGTTCGAAGCGGTTTTTATCGAAATCTTCTTTTAAGCCAAGTTCCAAAAGGGCGTTTCGCATCCGTTCGCGGATACCCGGCATACGGATTTTATCTTGTTCTAGCACTTGCGCTAGTCCTGATTTGATGGCAGCGATGTATTCACGGAATTTATCTTCAACAACTTTTCCCTCCCGGGCACGGAACTCCTTACATTCTTTTACCGCTTCTTGTACTGCTTCGAATACTACTTTCCAAAGCGCTTCGATTTCTTCCTCGTTGTCTTGCGAATGATCTGAAGCATTCAAACTTGGCATCGACATCGCTTGTAAATACAAGGCATTTTCGTCTATGTTCGAGATGCCTAATGCAGTGGCAAAGCGTTTTAATTCAGCGAAATAGGTGGCAATTTGACCTTGTGGTAAGATGCTTTGTTCAACGTTCTCGTTGTTCTTTTGAAGGTGTAGATTCAGTTCCATTTTACCTCGCTCTAATTGCTGGGTGAGGTAATTGCGGATGTCGATTTCTTTGGCTGAAAGCGATTTAGGAACACGGCAAAAGATATCCGTAAACTTCGAGTTTAGACTTTTAACTTCGACACGGATTTGCAGGTCTTGGAGTTCTTTTTGGGATTTTCCAAAGCCCGTCATAGAGTAGATCATATGTTTTCTTTTTGGACTTTAGCTGCTTGGTAAAATGCGAATGCAATAAATAAAAGCATCGCGATGGAAGCCGCCAAGTCAATTTTATTTCCTGTAATCACGGAAACGGGAGCAAATTTAAATTCAATGGTATGTTTCCCAGCAGGAATCGCTAAGCCACGTAATACATAATCCGCTTGCACGTGATTCGTTTCTTTCCCATCGATATAAGCTTTCCAATCTTTGTTTCCGCGGTAATAGATTTCCGAGAACACGGCAAAGGCCGCTTGCTTTGAATCAGATGTATAGGTCAAACGGTTTGGCTTGTAATCTGTCAGTTGAATGCTACCATCCGTTTTGAAGTCCTTAGCAGGAACAAATGCCGCGTCTTTTTGCTCTACTAAAGCCACGTTGCGTGGATCAATTTTGCCAATATCAGATAGCGCAGCATCCGCAGTAGGAACGACGTTTACGGTAGATACAAACCAAGCATTGCCCAAGGCACCAGGATTCGTTTGAGGGGCTAATTGACCAGTTGAATCAGGGCTCAAAATGTATTTCGTATTCAGCATATTCAGGATGTTCATTTGTCCCGGATTTGCGGTAAACTGTTTCTCAATCAATTCTTGGTAACGACGCAATTTAGCAGCGTGGTATCCGCCTAACGATTGGTGGTAATAGGACGTGGTCGCATCGCTCATAAAGTTCGTCGCCACATTTACCACACGGTAATGGGTGGTATCTTGTAAGATTTTTTGATCAGCTGGTGTAGGTAAGATTTGCTCGTCTAGTGTAGCTTTGGACACAAAGAAATCTTTGCCAAAATAGCGTTTCGCCACCGGAGTTAAATCAAAAATGCCTAGAAGCACTAAGGCGATTAACCAGATGGATTTTTTGACTTTCCCTGTACTCGCCACCCATAAAATGCCTGCTCCAATCAATACAATAAAGAAACTGCGGAAGGCATCCGATTGAAATAATTCGATTCGGTCTAGTTGAATAGAGCGCCAGATTTGGTTATTCAACGCCGTATCTTGAATCAAGGCTCCACCAAAATTAGGCCCTTTAAAGTCAAAGAATAAATCGGGTGCCATGCCGAAAAACAAGGCAAGTCCGCCACTTAATGCGGCTGCATACAACAAGGGTTTTTTGATTTCAGACCAGTTAGATTTTTGCTGGATGAATCGGATTAACCCTAGAATTCCCAAGGTCACGAAACCTAATTGTACGAAGGAAAGTACCATCGTGATGGCTCTGAACTTGTTAAACAGCGGGAAATACTGAAACAGGATTCCGTTGAAGAAGAAATATTTACCCCAAGCGAAGGTGATGAATAAGGCCGTGAATCCGATGATCCACCATTTTTCGGCTGATTTGATGTAGAAGGCGCCAAACAAAAATAAGAAGATCACTAAGGCTCCCGCATAAGCTGGGCCAGCCGTATAGCTTTGATCTCCCCAATAAGCCGGTCCTTTTTCAACAAATCCTACTGCCTGTTCGTCTGGAATACCCGCGTTTGACATCGTTTGGTAGGTATTCGAAGCAGTTCCACCTAAATCTCCCGCAGAAGCTCCTCCCATGAAATTGGGGATCAATAAAGTACCTGTTTCGGCAATACCGTAGGACCAATCAAAGGCGTAAGTTTGATCTAAACCATCTCCACGCGATTTGTTGGCGCTTAGTTCGGAGGCGCCACGCGTCGTTTCTTTGGCATATTCGTAGTTATTCCAAAGACGCATCGAGTGCGTTCCTAGAGCTAAAACTAAACCTAAGCCTAACAACAATCCGCGTTTGAACCAGTCGGCAACGGTCTTTTGACTGATGGCTTGTGAAAGGGTATAAAGGAGGTGAAAACCTATGATGAAGAAAAGGTAATACGTAATTTGAACATGGTTAGCGTATAATTCCAAAGCCATTCCCAATGTGAATAGGGCAGCGCCTAGCCATTTTCGATTACCCCAGCCTAATTTCACACCCGCTAAAACGATAGGAGCGTAGGCTAAAGCAATGACTTTGGAGGTATGACCTGCCGGAATAATCACCATATTGTAGGTCGCAAAGGCGTAGAATACAGCTCCAGCAAAGCCTAAAATGGGAGAGGCTCCCATTGCCCAAAGCAAAATATACATCCCTAACATTTGTAGGACAAGCAAATTCACGGGGCTGGGAAGGAGATTGGTAATGAAAGAACCGATTTTGGCAGAAATCGAATACGGATACGATCCTGAAATCTGGTAAGTAGGCATCCCTCCAAACATCGAGTTCGACCACCACGCATCCTCACCGGTTTTCTCCTTGTATTGTATGCTCTCCTGTGCCGCCGCCTGGGCTTGCTGAATATCATGTTGAATCAATACTTTTCCTTGTAGAACGGGCCCACAATAGATAAAAGCGATCAAAAGGAAACCCAAAAGGACAATCCCGTGGGGGGCAAAGGAGCGCAAATTCATTTTCATAGCTTATGAAATCGATACTAATTCAAGTTCAAATGTTAAATCACGTCCAGCCAATGGGTGATTTGCATCTAACGTAACGTAAGAATCTGTTAAATCAGTGATTACCACTTCTACCACATGACCACCATCTTGGTGCATAGATAAAGAAGCACCTAATTCTAATTCAATGTGAGGAGGAATTTGCGCGCGTTCTAAGGTCACGGTATTTTCTGGAGAATGCTCGCCATAAGCCTCAGCAGCCGGAATAACCACCGTTTTTTTCTCGCCAATGGTCATACCAGTCACGCCATCATCAAAACCTTTGATAACCATGCCTGAACCTAATTGAAATTCAAGGGGCGTTCTTCCTACTGAAGAGTCAAAAATAGCACCGTCGGTGTGTTTACCTGTGTAATGTACGGCAACCTTGTCGCCGGTTTTTGCAATAGACATAATGAATCGTTAAAATTTAAAAATAAGCTACAAATAACACGAATTTTCAGACGCTTTCAAAGCAAATGGCTCCACCATTTACCATTCACCATTTACCATTTCCTCTCTCTACTCTATACTCTCTTATCTATAATCTCCTTTATTCTTTGTGCTTTATGCTTTATTCTTTACACAAAGAAGCTTGGTACTTCAACGAAAGCGTGTCCCCCAATTCGATCGCCGTCTTAAAATCCAGGCAGGCGTCGTCGATGAGACCAAGGTGCATCAGATTAATACCTCGATTGTAATAGGTCTCCGCATAATAAGGATAGCGAATAATGGATTTAGAGAAGTCGCGGATCGCCCCTTTATCATTCCCTAATTTGGATTTGAAATAGCCGCGGTAGAAATAATAATCCGCATTCGTGGAATCAAGGTGGATGGCTTTGGTTAAGTCAGAAATGGCACCCGAGTATTCTTCCATCGATCCTCTGGAAAAGGCTCTTGCGAAGTAGATTTCAGGGTTTTTGGGGTCTTTAGTCAAAGCGACCGAAAAGTTATACGTCGCTTCTTTGTATTTTTCTTGCTGAATTTGGCTTAGGCCAGCAGCATATTGCAGCATACAGCTACTGAAGAAAAAGAGGGCAAAAAGGGAGGCAAATAAACGGATCATTTAAAGGTCACGATGGTGATTCCCGCACCGCCACGGTCTGCGTGTTCGTCAGTGATGTTTTTGATTTCTCGGTAGCGACGTAATTGTTCGCGAATTAAAGTTCGTAAAATTCCATCTCCTTTTCCGTGCAATATTTGAACTTCTGGAACGCCTAATAGGAGGCAATCGTTGATGTATTGGTCTAAAATGACATAAACTTCCTCACCGCGTTTCCCACGGATATCCAGTTTGAGCTGGAATTGCGCCATACGATCGTTGATATCGATGCCACGAAGAGGAGCCGTGCTTTTCTTTTGCTGTTTAGGTGCGACGATTTTTTGGAGGCGATTCAATTTGATCGTACTGCGAATGGCTCCTAAAGAAATAACGGCGTCTTTCCCTTTGAGTTCCATGATTTGTCCCAAAGTAGGTTCGTCGCCACTCTCTTTAATCACCACCCAATCACCCACAGCGATAGGGGAGCTAGCATAAACGATTCCTGGTGTTTCTGAAACGACCTTCAAAGGGGCCACCGTTTTTAGTTCTTTCTGTACAAATTGCTCTAAATCCGCGCGTAATTCCTTCGTCTTCTCTTTATCAGCCTCTTTCTCTCGAATCTGCCTGATGGTCTGTTCAATGCGTTGATTTGCCTCCTGAATAATCTTTTTCGCTTCCGCTTTCGCCGCATTCAACATCGCCTTTTGCTCTTCCTGAACGTGATTTTTTAGACGCTCGTAGTTTTCCTTGATGGAAAGCGCCTGCTCATTCGCGAGTGCTAAACTAGCATTCTTACTCTCCCAAATCTGCTTTTCCGTCTCCGTTTCCAGCAATAACTTGTCAAAGTCGACCTGTTTTTTGCCCAGTTTCTTGCGTGCATTTTCAATGATGGTTTTAGGTAAACCAATCTTCTGAGCGATTTCAAAGGCAAACGAACTTCCCGGTTTTCCCATATCCAAGATGAATTGAGGTTCCAAGTGCTCGGTGTCGTAGCGCATTGCGGCGTTGAAAAGTCCTTTTTGGCGATCTGCTAGGCTTTTTAAGTTGCCAAAGTGCGTATTAATTGCTCCATAGCACCCTTTATCAGCTAGTTTCTCTAAGATGGATTCCGCAATCGCGCCCCCTAAAGAAGGCTCTGTTCCCGTACCAAATTCATCGACCAAAATCAAGGTCTTCTCATTCACGTGCTGCAAGAAATGCCGCATATTACTTAAGTGGGATGAATAGGTACTTAATTCATTTTCCAGATTTTGCTCGTCCCCCATATCCAAGAAGAGTTGGGCGAAGAAGCCCATCGTACTGCCTTCAGCCAGAGGTACTAAACAGCCGGATTGGAATAAGAATTGCAATAAACCTACCGTACTCAATGTCACTGATTTACCACCGGCATTGGGACCTGAAACGACCATAATGCGGCGGTCATCTTCTAAGCGAATGGTTAAGGGTTTAATCTTTTTGCCAATTTTTTCGAGCGATTTCTCTAGTAATGGATGACGCGCATCGGTCCAGTTGACGATTGGTTTATCTTGAATAAACGTGGGTTTGATAGCATTGTGAGCGCTTCCCCACAGGGCTTTGGCCCTGATAAAATCAATTAACCCTAGCCACGAAAAGGCGTGAGCTAAAAAGGGTGTCAAAGGACGAATGCGATCTGATAGTTTCGATAAAATCTGGATGATCTCGCGACGTTCGGCTGATTCCAAAGATTTGATCTCATTATTCATCGCCAGCGCATCTGCAGGCTCTAAAAAGACCGTTTTTCCAGTGTCCGATTCATCCTGAACGAAACCTTTGATCTTCCGTTTGTGCTCTGCCGCTAGTGGAATCACCATTCGGCCATTGCGTAAGGTCAAGGAGAAATCCTTGCTCACCCAGCCCTCTTTATAGGCCTGGCTTAAATACGAATCGAGTTTCTTCCGCAATCCTTGTTCCTCCGCGATCCGTTTGCGTCGTAAATCACCTAACGCAGGGGAGGCCGTTTCCTTGATTTGGCCGTTTACATCGAATACGCGGTCTAAATCCTGAATAATCGGAATGATTTGTCTGAAATCTCCATCGCTCTCTGCGCCTTTGGCGAGAAAATGCTGGGTGATTTTATGTATTTCTGGGTATTCGCTTGAATCAATCGCCGCAAAGAACCGAATGGTTTCATATAAAACAGTCAACGCGCGTTGCCAATCTCTCCACTCGTCTGCTGACAAATAATGGCCCTCCAGCTGCAGCGGACTTAGATAAGAACGTAAGTCGTAATAATCTGTTTGCGGGAATTCGCCACCGTGCTCGCCTAAAATGCGGCTCATCTCATCGACCTGTTCCACCCATTGTTTGACCAAAGGGAACCGGTCCGAAAAGCGCATTTTATCGGCATATTCCAGCCCCATCTGACTTAAGCAAAGCTGTTTAATTTCCTCTTTTACCTGGTTGAAACCCAGTTTTTCGGCAAGATTTACGGGGTAATTCATAGAGAAAAGTGCAACTTTATTTTTTCGAGTAATACCTCGTTGATTTTATAATAACTTTCCGTCGTCCAACCCGCTACGTGTGGGCTAAAAATGGTCGCTGGATAGGCGGCGATTTCGGCGAATAATTCTTTTTCTACTGGAGACCAAGAGGATAGCTTTTCGTTTGGCAGCACATCTAAGGCCAATCCCTTGATTCTACCCGAGCGTAATCCGTATAACAAAGGTTCCAGTGGAGCAATGGGTCCTCGTGAACTATTGATTAGTAAAACGGGCTTCTTAAATGATTCTAAAAACTCAACGGAAATTAGTCCACGTGTCTCAGAAGTCAAGGGAATGTGTAGACTCAGTATGTCAGCCTGTTCAAATAACTGCTCCATTGTAGCTGGATAATCAGCCGATGGGGCGTATTTGTCATAGGCTAAAATGCTCATACCGAAACAAGCAAGACGCGAAGCGATCGCTTTTCCCATATTCCCATATCCGATGATACCGATCGTCTTTCCTTTGACTTCAAAACCCCGATTTCCTTCTCTTTCCCACAATCCGTGACGTACCTCGGTATCCGACGTATGGAGTTTGTGTGCAAGGGATAATAACTGTCCAATGACGTGTTCCGCAACGGCGTCTGAATTTCCTTCATTGGCGGAAAAAACGGCGATTCCTCTGGATAGGCAGGCATCTACATCTAATAAGTCTAGCCCAGCGCCTGCTCGAGCGATAAAAGTTAAGGTGGTATCAGTCAGAATTTCTGCCGTGATTTTGAACTTGCTGCGAACGACTAATCCTTCATAAGAAGGTAAAATCGTCACAAACTGAACTAGCGATAAATCGGTGCGCGTCTCTACCTCGAATCCTAGATTCGTTAGCCCTTCTGCCATCGAAGGATGAACCTCGTCGACGATTAATACTTTACGCATTCATTCGGTTTTTTACGAGATCTAACGCTAAAAATAAGGCCTGAAGGAAAGAACCTGGGTCGGCTACGTTTTGGCCAGCAATATCATAAGCCGTCCCATGATCAGGCGAGGTACGAATGACTGGCAAACCAGCTGTAAAATTTACACCAGAGTCAAAAGCGATGTATTTGAAAGGAATCAAACCTTGATCGTGGTACATACCCAGAACGCCGTCAAACTCTTTGAATTGCGCTTTTCCGAAGAATCCATCCGCCGGATATGGCCCCAAAACCAAGTTGCCCTTCGTTCTACATTCATCCACTACCGGTTGAATAATCTCTAATTCTTCTTGGCCTAATAGCCCTGATTCTCCTGCGTGTGGATTTAAACCCAACACGGCTAAACGAGGTTTGTCGATCGAGAAATCCTCCTTTAAACTCTTCAAGAATAAGGTGATTTTTGTGCGCAATAAATCGGCGCTTAATGCCTTGGAAACCTCTAATAGAGGAATATGCCCTGTAGCGACGCCCATTCTAAAACCTTCAGATACCATCATCATTAATGACGATTTTGCTTCGAAACGATCCGTTAAATATTCGGTATGTCCTGGGAATTTGAAGTCCTCAGATTGGATGTTGTGTTTATTGATAGGAGCCGTAACGAGTGCGGAAATTAGTCCACGGTCTAGGTCATTTGCGGCTCTTTCTAAACAATCAAAAGCCGCTTTTCCAGCTTCCTTAGTCTCTTTTCCGGGCTCTACTTCGGTCGAGGAGTCGTCCCAGCAGTTGATGACAAAGCTTTCGCCTGATATAGCTTCGGAGGCTTCTTGGATCACAGCGATAGACCACTCTTTTAATTCGAATTTTTGGCGGTAAAAATCCAATACGTTGGCTGAACCGTAAATCACAGGCGTACACCACTTTAGTAAGCGAGGGCTAGCTAAGGATTTCAAGATTACTTCGGGTCCGATTCCGTTGTAATCTCCTAACGTGATGCCGATGATAGGTTTCATAAAAAGCCATTTTTTGTTCGACCTGCAAGTTAAGAAAAATCGCTCGAAGGCGGTAGAATTATTTTTCTTGGTAACGAACCCAATAAATTTGGTATTTTTTTAAGTTTCCCCAAATAAAATGCGGTATCAGGCGCGATTTTCACAATATATTTAGCATTTTTGTTAGAATCCGTTATTTTATTGATTATGCCAAAATCATACGTTAAGAAAATCTCTAGTTTATTGATCGCTAACCGCGGTGAGATTGCTATCCGAATTATGCGTGCCGCGTCCGAATTAGGTATTCGGACCGTCGCAGTTTATACCTTCGAAGATCGCTACTCCTTGCACCGCTATAAAGCGGATGAAGCTTACCAAATCGGGAAAGACGACGAGCCTTTAAAACCTTACTTGGACATCGAGGGTTTGATTTCTTTGTGTAAATCAAAGAAAATCGACGCTATTCACCCAGGTTATGGTTTCTTGTCGGAAAACGTGGTGTTAGCAAAACGTTGTCGTGAAGAGGGAATCGTTTTCGTGGGTCCTTCACCGGAAGCGATGAACGCGTTGGGTGATAAAGTAGCTGCGAAAGTGGCTGCATTGAAAGCCAATGTGCCCATGATCGAGGACTCGAAAGGAGATTTGGCTGATTATTCTTTGGCCCTATCTGAAGCGAAACGCATTAAATTCCCCGTGATGGTAAAAGCGGCTGCCGGTGGTGGTGGACGTGGAATGCGCGTTGTGAGAACGGAAGAGGAATTAGAAAAGGCGTATCAAGAGGCGAAGAACGAGGCGAAGAATGCCTTTGGAGATGACACCTTGTTCATTGAAAAGTTCATCGATGATCCGAAGCACATCGAGGTACAATTATTAGGGGATCAGCACGGAAATTTAGTGCATTTGTATGAGCGCGATTGTTCGGTACAAAGACGTTTCCAAAAAGTAGTGGAAATCGCCCCTTCTTTTGGCTTAAAAGAAGAAACGAAACAGAAATTATACGCTTACGCGCTTTCCATCGGTAAAGCCGTAAACTATTATAACGCAGGGACGGTGGAGTTTTTGGTCGATAAAGACGAAAATATCTATTTCATCGAGGTAAATCCGCGTATTCAAGTAGAACATACGATTACGGAAGAGGTGACGGGCATCGATATTGTCCGCACACAGATCCTAATCGCCCAAAATTACAAGTTATCTGATCCAGGTATTTTCATTCAAAACCAAGCGGATATCCCCTTGAAAGGCTTTGCGATCCAATGTCGTATCACGACAGAAGATCCAGCGAATGGATTTAAACCGGATTTTGGAACAATCATTGCCTATCGAAACGCAGCTGGTTTCGGTATTCGTTTAGACGAAGGATCTTCGTATCCCGGTGTAAAGATTTCCCCGTATTTCGATTCGATGTTAGTGAAGGTGTCTGCTAAAGGCCGCACGCTTCGCGGTGCGTCCGAGCGCTTAAACCGCGCGCTGACTGAATTCCGAATCCGTGGGGTAAAAACGAACATCCCATTCTTACGCAACGTCATCACGCACCCGGTCTTCCAAGAAGGCCATTGCACCGTGCCTTTCATTGCTAACCACCCAGAACTTTTCAACTTCAAGCCTACCCGCGACCGCTCTACTAAGGCGATTCGCTACCTGGGAGAAGTTATCGTCAACGGAAATCCGGATGTGAAAGTGAAGCCAACGGCTCCTTTCCGCACCCCGATCATCCCGTATGTGGATCCGATGGCGGAATACCCGAAAGGAAACAAACAATTATTGACGGAAATGGGTCCGGAGAAATTTGCGAAACACATTCGTGATTCCAAGCAAATCTATTTCACAGACACGACATTCCGGGATGGACACCAATCGCTGTTAGCCACTCGCGTTCGTACCCAAGATATGTTAGCCGTGGCTGACGGTTTTGCGAAATCCTTCCCTCAATTGTTCTCGATGGAGGTTTGGGGTGGCGCGACTTTTGACGTGGCGATGCGTTTCTTGCAAGAATCTCCTTGGAAACGTCTACAAGAATTCCGCGAAGCGATGCCTAATATGTTATTGCAAATGCTTTTCCGCGGCTCAAACGCGGTAGGCTATTCTGCTTATCCAGATAATTTGATTGAAAAATTCGTGGAGAAATCCTCGGAAGCCGGTGTCGATGTCTTCCGTATTTTCGATTCCTTGAACTGGATCGACGCGATGAAAGTCTCGATCAAAGCGGTGCGGGAACGCACGCCGGGCATCGCTGAAGCAGCGATTTGCTATACGGGCGACGTCTTTACAAACGAAAAATACAATCTGCAATATTACGTAGATATGGCGCGTCAGCTGGAAGATGCCGGCGCTCATATGTTATGTATAAAAGATATGGCGGGACTTTTACGTCCTTTCCAAGCGGAGAAATTAGTCACCGAATTAAAGAAAGCGGTTGATTTACCTGTTCATTTGCATACGCACGATACGGCTTCTGTTCAATCAGCGACCTATTTAAAGGCTATTGAAGCCGGTGTGGATATCGTAGATGGGGCTTTAGGGGCGATGTCCGGTTTGACGTCACAGCCTAATTTGAACTCTTTAGTTGCGATGATGCAAGGTCACGCGAAAGCATCAGACCTGGATTTAGACCTATTAAACGAATACTCGAATTATTGGGAAGCGGTGCGTACCATGTATACGCCATTTGAATCCGAATTGAAAGCCGGAACGGCTGAGGTCTACAATAATGAGATTCCGGGCGGTCAATATACGAACTTACGTGGCCAAGCGATTGCGCTCGGTGTGGGCGACAAGTTTGAACAATTGAAGCGTAATTATACGGAGGCGAATACGCTTTTCGGCGATATTGTGAAAGTAACTCCCTCCTCGAAAGTGGTGGGAGATATGGCGATCTTTATGACCGCGAATTCGTTAACGGCGGAGGATGTATATGCCAAAGGCGCCACGTTATCCTTCCCCGAGTCAGTAAAAGACTTCTTCAAAGGCGGCTTAGGTCAACCTTACCAAGGATTCCCGAAACAATTGCAGGAGATTATCCTAAAGGGAGAACACGCGATTGAAGGTCGTCCAAACGACCATTTGGCACTCATCGATTTCGACGCTGACTTCAAGTCCTTCACGAAGAAATTTCCGGAGGTTGAAGACGGATTCTTCGATTACTTATCGTACAAAATGTATCCGAAAGTCTATGAAGATTATTACAAGAATTCGTCCTTATTCGGAGAATTGTCAGCCCTTCCCACGCCAGCCTTCTTTTATGGTTTGAAGCAGGATGAAGAGATAATGATTACCATCGAGCCGGGCAAGACGATTATCGTGAAGTTCTTGTATATGTCAGAGCCGGACGAGTCTGGTCTACGTAATGTGACTTTTGAATTGAATGGTCAGGCTCGCCGCATTAAGATTTTGGACAAAAACGTCAAAGTCGAACGTGCGCAACATGCGAAAGCGAAAGTAAAAGGCGATATCGGTGCTCCATTGCAGGGTCGTTTATCCCGTATTTTGGTGAAGCCAGGCGACGAAGTGAAATTAAATGCTCCACTGTACGTGATCGAGGCGATGAAGATGGAATCAATCGTTTCTGCACCGTTTGAGGGAATCGTGGGTAACGTGTTATTGACCGAAGGAACAGTGGTAGAGCAAGAGGACTTAGTATTGACGTTGGAAGAGGCTAAACTACCAGAACCAGACGTGGAAGAATATTTATTTGTATACGGAACGTTACGTCGTGACTGTGGAAATGATTTACACCGCTTAATCGCACGTAATTCTGATTACATCGGCATGGCAACTTACCAAGGTCAGATGTACCAAGTAGCTGATTATCCGGGTATTATCCCGTCAGAAGACGCGAAAGATCAAGTAATAGGTGAATTATATTTATTGTCTAATACCATCAAATTGTTGAACGTGTTAGATGAATATGAGGAGTTCAATACGGACAAACCAGCCGAAAGTTTGTTCGTTCGCGAACAAGTGAAAGTAAGCTTGAAAGGCAAGGAAATCGAAACTTACGCGTATTTATACAACAAGAAGATTGACCCGAAAACGCGCATTGCGTCTGGGGATTATGTGAAAGGCTAATGAAAAAAATCCTCCTTTTTTGTTTGTTGTCATTCGTTTTACAGGCGCAGAGTCCGTTAATGAAGGCGCACGCACACAATGATTACGAACACGAAAGGCCTTTTTTTGAGGCTTTCCAGCTAGGTTTTGGCTCCATTGAGGCGGATGTGTATGCGGTGAATGGCCAATTATTAGTGGGGCACGAACGGAATCAACTGAGTTTGAATCGCAATTTGAAAGATCTGTACATTGATCCTATTATCCGCGTCCTCAAAGCAAATAAAGAAGGAAATTTCCACCAATTATTAATTGATTCGAAGACCTCTTCAGATTCCGCATTGCCTTTGATCATTGCTGCCTTAAAACCACATGCGGAAATTATACAACAAAAAGGATTCCGAATAGTGATCTCCGGTAATCGGCCTAAACCCTCCCAATACATCGAATCCCCAGCTTGGATCACCTTTGATGGCCGTTCGGATGAACGTTTTCCCACGAATAAAGTGGTATTAGAAAGTGAATCAATGCTGAAATTTGGCTTTTGGAGTGGACAGGGACCTATACCAGCAGCCTTGAAGGTAAAACTCAAAAATTACGTGGATCAAGTCCATGCAAACGGTCGAAAAGTGCGTCTTTGGGCTACGCCAGATTCCCTTTTAGGGTATCAAGCCTTGTTAGATATCGGTGTGGATTACATCGGTACCGATAAGTTGAGCCTCCTGGCGGATTATTTGAAATTCAGCGAGAGTAAATAAGCTGTAAGTGAGGCTTTTATAATAAAACCTCATCCTATGACAACTAGACGCGAATTTCTTGCCATTACTTTGGCTACAACCCTTCCCATCTCTTCTCTTTTTACGGCAAAAAAATCCTATTTTCTAGGTTATTCTGCCATTACTTGGGGCGGGCAAGATGAGCAGGCCGTTCAAGAAATTGCAGCCCTAGGTTTCAAAGGAATTCAATTGCGTGCAAATACCTATGCGAAATACAAGGATAATGTAGCCGCATTAAAAGCCTTATTGGATCAATCAGGCCTACAATTATGCATGTTTTCGAGTGGAAATGTGGAGATTGATCCGGCCAAAGTAGAGGCATCCATCGCCCAGCATGTCAAGCACGCTACTTTCGTCAAAGCCTTAGGAGGAACGTCGATTCAATTAACGAATTCTTTACGTAAGAAAGGGGTGAAGCCGGAAGAGAAAGACCTAATTCGTTTAGCAGAAGTCATGAACGAAATCGGTGCTAAAACGAAGGAAATCGGTATTCAAGCTACCTACCACAATCATATGGACCAGTTTGGTGAAACGCCAGAGGAAGTAGAATTTCTAGTTAATCATATGGATTCTACTAAAATCAAATTACTCTTAGATGTTGCTCATTATTTCCAAGGTGGTGGTAATCCAGCTGAAGCGGTTTTAAAATACCGCAAAGTGATTCATGCTATGCACGTTAAAGATGTGCGCCAAACCGAGCCTCGCTACCGTTTCGTCGAATTAGGGCAAGGTAAAGTGAACCTAGAGGAGGTATTTGCTAATTTGGACAAAATCAATTTCAAAGGCTTCGCCATAGTCGAATTAGATGCCGTTCCAGATGCCGGTAAAACACCCTTATCTTGTGCAGAAACGAGTAAGGAATTTTTAAAAGCTAAAATTCAGTATCCTTTTTCTTAAATTGCAGCCTAATCTACAATCAAATGGCGAGTAAAAAGGATCCTGCAATTGGATTTATCTTCATCACTTTATTAATTGACGTTCTCGGAATCGGCTTAATTATCCCCGTTTTACCTAACCTTATCAAAGGTTTTGTGGGTGGAGATATTTCCGTTGCCTCTCAATACGCAGGCTGGTTAATGGCTTCTTATGCTATCATGCAATTCTTATTTTCACCCGTGTTAGGGGGATTATCGGATCAAATTGGTCGTCGTCCAGTGATTTTAGCCTCTTTATTCGGCTTCACCATTGATTATTTAGTCTTAGCATTTGCGCCTAATATCCTTTGGTTATTCATCGGTCGCATTATGTCTGGAATTACAGGAGCGAGTTTTACCACAGCACAAGCTTATATTGCGGATGTGTCTAAGCCAGAAGATCGGGCAAAGAATTTTGGCGTTGTTGGAGCCGCTTTTGGGGTTGGATTTATTATTGGTCCTGCGGTAGGGGGAATGCTAGCCTCTGATGGTGACCGAATTCCGTTCTTTGCAGCTGCAGGTCTAACCTTACTGAACGGCATTTATGGCTATTTTATTTTGCCAGAATCCTTAGCAAAATCAAATCGCCGTCCCTTTGATATCAGTCGCGCTAATCCTTTAGGTTCCTTAAAAAATCTAACAAAATATCCAGTTATTGCCGGTTTAGTGGGTGGTTTTTTCTGCCTTCAATTAGCTGGTCAAGTACACCCTAGTACTTGGTCTTATTTTACGATGAAGGTATTTGGCTGGACACCAGATCAAGTAGGTTATTCCTTAGCCTTCGTGGGATTAATCGTAGCCATTGTCCAAGGAGGCTTGGCTCGGGTGATTATGCCTAAACTGGGAGAAATACGTGCCATTTCCTATGGTCTTCTTCTGTACGGAATAGGTTTCTTTATGTTTGCCTATGCGACGAAGTCCTGGATGATGTATGCCTTTATGATTCCTTTCGGCTTAGGGGGAATTGCTGGGCCTGCCCTCCAAAGTTTGATTACGCAACAAGTAGGTCCGAATGAACAGGGTGAATTACAAGGTGGATTGACTAGTTTACAATCTATTACGACCATTTTTGGGCCACTTTTGGCCTCCAATTTATTTGCCTATTTCGCTTCCGAAAGAGCCCCTATTTTATTCCCCGGTGCCGCCTTTTTTATGGCCGCTATTTTAGTGCTAGTAGGATGGTTTATCGTTATGCGTTCCATTCCAAAAAAAGCTCAATAATTTTACTATCTTTCGAAAAATAAACCCCTATATCATGAAAACAATGATCAAATCAATCTGCCTAGTGGCAACAATGTTAGTTGCTTCAGTTGTTTCTGCACAGACTACTGAGGAAATTTTAGCCAAACACGAAGCTGCTATGGGTGGCGCGGACAAATGGGCCACGGTTAAGACCGCAGTTGTAAAAAATAAATTCAGTGTTCAAGGAATGGACATTGAGAGTAAAACTTCCTTAGTGATTGGTAAATCCTTTCGTCAAGAGGTGGAAGTCATGGGAAATAAAATCATCACTGTCATCGATGGAGATAAAGGTTGGATGAATCGCCCTGCGATGATGGGTGGGACGGGTGAGCCAGAAGATATGCCAGCTGATCAAGTGAAAATGGCAGGTTCTCAAAAAACGTTGGGATCGATTTTAACCAATGCAAAAAAAGACGGCTACAAGATTGAGTTAGTATCTAAGGAGAAATTAGAAGGTGCAGATGTCTATCTTTTAACCGTAACAAAGCCTTCTGGAGAAGATAGTAAAGTTTACGTTTCCACTGCTACTAATTTTGTGGTAAAAACGCAGTCGAAAGTACAAGCGAATGGTCAAGAAATAGATTCAGAAGTGAGCTTTTCGAACTATAAAATGGTGAACGGTTTAGCATTTCCCTATACTGTTGAAACAGCCAATCCAATGGGTGGAATGATGACAGTAGAAACGGTATCGGTTGAAATTAATCCAACAATCGATTCTGCCATCTTTGCGAAACCAAGCAAATAAGAAATCGAAAGGGCTTCAGAAATGAAGCCCTTTTTTTAAGGTAAAAATTGTTGCATGTGATTTCGTGCACTTCGGATCGCTTTATCTATATCCTCCTCTGAACCTTCATAGGCCTTGTCTTCCACTTCAATGACGATAGGTCCTCGGTAACGCACATCATTCAAAGCAGAAATAAATTTACCCCAATGTATATCGCCTAGTCCTGGGATTTTAGGGGAATGGTATTCGAGCGGATTAGCTAAAATTCCTACGCGATTCAATTTCTCGGGATACACTTTGACATCCTTTAAATGTACATGGTGAATCCGATCCGCATAGTGATAGATAGGGTAGGTGTAGTCCATCATTTGGAAAACCATATGAGATGGATCATAATTCAGGCCAAAATTCGACGACGGAATAATCGTAAATAATTCATCCCAAATTTTGGGTGTTGTCATCAAATTCTTCCCACCTGGCCACTCATCATCCGTAAAGAACATGGGACAGTTCTCGATCCCAATTTTGATGTGTAAAGAATCAGCCAAAGCAATAATTTCCGGCCAAACCTCCGTAAAGCGACTGATGTTATAGGCCACATTCTTCGTGTAGTCACGACCCACGAACGTATTCACACGTGAAATGCCTAAAACGGCAGCAGCTTGAATGATTTTCTTAATGTGTTCGCGATAAAAAGCGGCTTGTGTTTCATCTGGATCCAATGGATTTGGATAATAACCAAGAGCAGATATTTTGACTGGATGTAGCGCTAATTTTGATTTCAAAACTAATAGATCCTCGTTGGATAGTTTGTCTACCGAAATATGCGAAACTCCAGCATACCTACGTGCATCTGATGAAGAAGAGGGCCAACACATCACCTCCACACAAGCAAAATGTTGCTGTTGCGCATAATCTAAAACCTCAAACAGGCTTTTGTTAGGAAGAATGGCTGAAACGAATCCGAGATCTAACATCTTATTTCTTTTTTTCTAAACCATAAAACAAGGCAAAAGAAGCGGACGCAATCCAAAGTCCGACCGCTTCACGCGCTAATTCTTGGTTGTGCGTCTTCATACTCAAGCCATCCGTCAAAAATCCTTCCCAAGCGGTCATTTCGACCCATAACTGCAAGCCGGCAAAAACCGAAAGGCAAAATAGTACCATCAGAAGTTCTGGATTTGTTTTGCCGCGCATCGCCTGCAAAGAAGTATACACAGCAGTAGCATAAACGGGAACCCACAAAATAGGATCCGGGTCATTGAATTGCCAATAGGTAAACAGTGAAAATACAAGGCAAAAAAGGCTCCCAAGAATGAATGTTACGTTTCTCATATTAGTTACATAGGTTTTTAACAGCTTCAGCAGCACCTGGATAATTTAGTTTTTGCGCTTGCTGGAAGGCAAGACAGGCTTTATCGTTTTCTTTCGATTTGATATAGCTAAGGCCTAAGGCATAATAGGCTTTTCCAAAATTCGGGTTTATCTCCGCCGCTTTCGCAAAATCAGCAATAGCCCCGGCAAAATCTTCTTCTTGGAACAGAATATTTCCTCGATTATAATAGGCATTTATGTCTTTAGGAGCCAATTTAATGGCTTGTGTGAAATCAATTGTGGCCTTTGCTGGTTGCGCTAAGGCTGCCTGAATGATCCCTCTTTGGAGATATCCTGCACTCGAATCTGGTTGGGAAGCGATGGCTTTATCAGTAGGAGCTAAGGCTTTATCCCAAACGCCTTGTTCCATTAAAACGGCCCCTAAATTCAATTGAGCTGTATATAGTGAAGGTTTTAATTCAATGGCCTTACGATAAGCTGCTTCAGCCTCCGGGTAATTTTTTTCTTGGAATAGAATGACCCCTTGTAGGTTATAAGCTGCCGCTAAACCAGGGTTTTTTTCAATCGCTTTCTGAAGGGCTTCTTTCGCAGAAACCGTTTCTCCTTTCTTAAGACGAGCTTTTGCTTCGTCTAACCAAGCCTCTCCTGAAGTGGAACAAGCCCAAGCAAAGCAAAGGCTCATGAATAGAATCAATTTTTTCATCATTTAAAGTTAAGGGGCTATTCCAAAAAAACGATATTTATTTTGAAAAAAGCTGCTTTTTTGCCATCTTTGTCATGGCAAATTACCAGCTCCCGCTGAATCCCCCAGGTCTTGATCGAAGCAAGGGTAGGTCGGTTGTAGCGGTGAATTTGCCATTTTTTTGTTATAAAAATCTGACCTATGAAATTTTTTATCGATACAGCGAACTTAGCGCAAATTAAAGAAGCACAAGATTTAGGTGTTTTGGACGGTGTTACGACTAACCCTTCCTTAATGGCTAAAGAAGGAATCACCGGGAAAGACAACGTTTTACGTCATTACAAAGCGATTTGTGATATTGTAGACGGAGATGTTTCTGCCGAAGTAATCGCCACAGATTATGAAGGAATGATTCGTGAAGGCGAAGAATTAGCGGAGCTGGACGATAAAATCGTAGTTAAGATTCCAATGATCAAGGACGGTATCAAGGCCTTGAAATATTTTTCTGAAAGAGGGATTAAAACCAATTGCACACTTGTATTCTCTGCTGGTCAGGCTTTGTTAGCTGCTAAAGCAGGTGCAACCTACGTTTCTCCTTTCATCGGACGTTTAGATGATATCTCTTTCGACGGTATTGAATTGATCGAACAAATTAGGTTGATCTACGATAACTACGAATTTGATACGCAAATCTTAGCGGCCTCTGTTCGTCACCCAATGCACATCATTAAATGTGCGGAAGCTGCGGCTGATGTGATGACTGGTCCTTTATCTGCGATGCTTGCTTTGTTGAAGCATCCATTAACGGATAACGGTTTAGCGCAATTCTTAGCGGATCACGCAAAAGCAAATTCTTAATTAACCTAGGCGATTTTTATGTCTGTTTTATCTTTTGAACAAGTAAGTATTTCACAAGAAGGTGTTAACACACTAGAAGACATTAATTTAACGATTAATGAGGGGGGTTTTTATTATTTAATTGGTAAAACGGGTAGCGGAAAGAGTACTTTTTTCCGTAGCATCATAGCGGAAATTGGCCTAGAGTCAGGAACAGCCTCGGTGGCGGGTTATTCATTGAATACCATCAAGCGTTCAGAAATGCCTTTCTTAAGACGTAAATTAGGTTTCGTTTTCCAAGATTTTCAATTGTTAACGGATCGCAATGTCGAGAAGAATTTGTCCTTCGTTTTAGAGGCGACAGGTCACACGAACAAAGACGAAATTCGATTTAAAATTGAGGAGGTTTTAGCCCGCGTGGGAATGAGTTCTGCGATTTCTAAACGTATTCACCGTCTATCGGGTGGAGAACAACAACGTATTTGTATCGCGCGTGCCATCCTCAATAATCCTGTTTTATTACTTGCGGATGAGCCTACCGGTCATTTAGATCCAGAGGTTTCTTTAGAAATTATGCAATTATTTAAGGAGCTGAATCAAAGTGGAATGGCCATCATTATGGCGAGTCACGACTACAATACAATGGCTAAAGTTCCAGGCCAAATCCTGAAATGCGAAGGAGGTAAAATCTTGCCTGTAGCCAGTTTATAATCCTATTTTCCCGTATAGTATATCACCGGAATGATACATTCCTCTAGTGAAATGCCCCCGTGTTGGAAGGTGTTTCTATAGTGGTTTACATATTGATTGTAGTTATTAGGATAAGCAAAGAGGTTATCTTCTTTCGCAAAAACATAGGTGGTCGAAACGTTCGGTTTTGGTAAGAAAATGTTCTCTGGCTTACGACATACCATCATCTTATTCGCGTTGTCCCAATTCAAGTTTTTGCCTTGCTTATACCTTAAATTCGTATTCGTATGTCGATCCCCCACGATTTTAATTGGATTCTGAACTCGAATCATCCCGTGATCAGTGGTGATGATGACGCGCCCCTTCTTCTCTGCAATCTTCTTTAATAAATCAAAAAGAGGAGAATGCTGGAACCAGCTCGCTGTTAAACTGCGGTAAGCTGACTCATCTGGAGCTAATTCCTTGATCATCGCCATATCTGTTCGTGCATGGGAGAGCATGTCGACGAAGTTGTATACAATGACATTTAAATCATTGGTGGCTAATTTGTTGAAATTATCCACTAATTGTTTTCCCTGGTATTGGTGAATAATCTTGTGATACGAACTTTTGGCGTTAATTTTCAATCGTTTCAATTGCTCCTGCAAGTAAAATTCTTCGTGTTTATTGAAACCCTCTTCGTCTTCTGAATCCCCTAAATCATACACCCATTTATCTGGATAATTCTTCGCGATTTCAGACGGCATCATTCCTGCAAAAATGGAATTTCGGGCGTAGGCGGTTGTCGTAGGTAGGATGGAATAATACTTGCTTTCAGACTCTAATTGAAAGTATTCTTGAATGTATTTGTCCAAGGTTTTCCATTGGTCAAACCGCAAATTATCGATCAATATAAAATAGAGCGGACTCTTGTCGTTAATCTTGGGGAAAACGTGCTTGCGAAGCATTAAGTGCGATAATACGGGTGTTTCAGCATCAGGCTTTTGCAACCAATCTTCGTAGTTTTTCTCAATGAATTTACTGAAATGGGCATTAGCCTCATTTTTTTGGTTGTTCAAAACCTCGGCCATTGATTTGTTTTCGGTCGTGTCTATTTCGAGTTCCCAATAGACAAGCTTTTCATAGATGTCTGACCACTCTTTGGCATTCAAATGATCCTGGTATTGCATAGATAAGGCCGAAAACTCTTGCTGGTAGGTAATATTCGTTTTTCCTTCTTCCAATCTTTTCTTATCAAAAATACGCTTGACAGAAAGTAATAATTGATTCGGATTCAGCGGTTTGATCAGGTAATCAGCAATTTTTGAGCCGATGGCGTCTTCCATCAATTCCTCTTCCTCGGATTTAGTGATCATGATGACGGGTAAATTAGGCCGAAATTTTTTGATCTGCAACAGAACTTCTAATCCCGACATCCCAGGCATATTCTCATCCAAGAATAAGATGTCAAACTTCTGGGTTTCCACTAATTCCAAAGCGTCAGCGCCTGAATTAACCGTAAATACTTCATACCCTTTGCTCTCTAAAAACAAGATATAGGGTTTCAATAAATCAATTTCATCGTCTGCCCAAAGTATTTTATACGTCATCGCTCTTTTGTTTACCTTTCAAGCCTAAAATTAGCTAATTTTACATCGACATCCTCGTTAATACATGTTAATAGATCCTCCAGTTTATTTGACGGAATCTGCCGTCGAAAACCTGCGTTTGATTACGTTTCCGGAGCCTTTTCTTCGGGTCGGAATGCGTGGTGGTACCTGCGGAGGTACTTTTGTCCTTGGTTTTGATTCTAAAACAGAAAATGATGAGGAGTATTTGATTGAAAATATCCCTGTCGTTATTGATCGAAGAGAATTATTATTCGTCTTAGGTACAGAAATTTCGTACGAAGTACAAGGCAATGGTTTTTACCTTCATAAACCCCCTAAAGTATGAAATTTGCAGCCATAGATATCGGTTCAAACGCCGCACGTCTTCAAATCTCCAGTGTATTGGAAAATGAGGGTGTTATCAGTTTTAAGCGAATTGAATATGTACGTTTTGCTCTTCGTTTAGGTCATGACGTATTTAGTGATGGCATGATTTCGCCTGAGTCAGAAGTGCGTATTTTCAAATTGATGCACGCTTATAAATTATTGATGGACTTGCATGAAGTGAAGGATTACGCGATTTGCGCGACTTCAGCGATGCGCGAGGCGTCTAATTCATCTGAGATAATTACGCGAATTCACAAGATTTTGGACATGAAAATCCAATTAATTGATGGAAGTCGGGAGGCGGAATTAATCAATGATGTGGTGGTTCAATCCTTACATCCGAAGAAAAACTACTTACATATCGATGTGGGTGGAGGTAGTACGGAATTAAATATTTACCGTCACCGCGAGAAATTAGCCTCAAAATCATTTAAAATAGGTTCGGTGCGTTTGTTGGAAGGGACGGAAAAAGAGGGTGATTGGGAGAAGATGAAGAATTGGATATCGCAGCAAAAGGAATTGATATCAGGTGATATCGAGGCGATCGGTACAGGAGGGAATATTGCCAAATTGTTCAATTTGTCGAAACCTGCTGCAGATGAAAAGTCCATGACTTTTGATGCCTTGTTTGAGATGGCAGCGTATGTAGGTTCATTCTCTTTTGAGGATCGAGTGAATAAATTACGCTTGAATACAGACCGGGCGGATGTGATCGTTCCGGCAGCTTCGATTTATTTGACAGCGATGGAATTAGGAGGTTGCAAGACGATTTTAGTCCCTGATTTGGGATTGAAAGATGGGATACTCCAAATGTTATACGATCGCTATTTAAACCGAAAAAAATAATTATTTTTCGATGCGGTACACGAGACCCATGGAAAGAATTTGGGAGAATTGCCAATCAGGATCCTGGTCATAATCCCGGAACAACACCATTTGCAGATTAGTGCTAACGTATTTGTTCACCTTCATCGTCACATTCGCATCGAAGCGATGTACAATGCTATTTGATAAGCTAAGTCTGAAATAGTCTATTAGGGCTGAATAACGTGCTTTTACATTGATGTTTTCCCAAACATCCTTGTCCACATTGACTAAATATTGAAACACAAATTGATTTCTGATATTGTCTCCTGGTTTTTCTAGACCATACAATCCGGCTCTAGAGATGGCTTGATCGAAGACAAAGGTTTGGCGTAAACTACCAATACCAATTCGTGTATAAAAGGATTTGTCTGGATGGTATTCTAAACCCATCGAAGAAGTCAAATAGGCCGGAGCAAAAAGACTCGAAATCAAGGAGTCCACCGGAACGCCAGCTTTATTTTTCTTGCCGTAATCATATCCGTTAAAGAATTGTGTCTGGAAGTTAGTTGAGCCATAAAAGTCCCATTTAGGACTGATACGATAACCCGCTTTAAATTCATACGCGATGCGGTCGATGTTTTTACGAAGACTTTGGGTTCTGTTTTGGAGAAATCCGACTTGCAAATTCAGGTCAGAATTCAGACGCCATGATTCATTCGATACGTTTGCGCTGTGATTTAAATACCAGCCGATCGCTAAGGTATTTGTTCCCCCACCTTTCCAGTTATCGCTAAAACTGGATTGATTCAGGTTAATGCCAGAAGTCATGATTTGTTTCCATTTGTTCGCCGTCGAATCAGCCTTGGATTCCGCAAATGCGGGCCCAAAAGCAGTTAAAAACAACAATATGAACAGCAAATTAAACTTCATTTGACAAAGGTACAAAAAACCTGAATGAATGGCCTATTTTCCTAATGATAAACGGATCTGCCCTGAAAAGACCTCTTGTGGGGCTAATTCCAATAGTCCCTCTCCGGTATTAAATGCATCCGTATTGGCGGTCATGGGCTCAATCGCCACGGAAGTGTAGCCTTCCGGTTGAAAGACCACTAGGAAAGGAAATTGCACGGAGGATTGCGTTAAAAACAGGGAGCGTTGGTGTTTGTGATCGATGAATTCGGTGATGTGATTCTCCATAGGCTCCAGTCGAAAAACATGATCTACTTTTTCCTGACTAAAAATAAATTCGGTCTGACCTTGTAGATTTTCCTCCTTCAATGGAATCATCTGCGAATCCGATAAAAAGCGGCTAATGGGATGGAATTTAATCGATAAATCAGCTTTTCTCGTATCTGGAAAGCTGAAATAGGGGTGCCAGCCACAGGCGAAGGGCATAGAAGTGGTTCCTGTGTTTTGCGCTTCGAAAGTAATTTCTAATGCCCCTACATCCGTTAATGCGTAGTTGTATCGGAATGTAAATGGAAATGGGTAATTAGGTTCTTCGCCTTTGTATTCGTGTTCTAAGGAAATAGACGAGGCAGATTGTTGTACGAGAGAAAATGGCGCTCTAGCGAGTAATCCGTGGATGGCATTTCCTAAAGCGGGTTCGTTGATGGGTAATTGGTAATTTTTCCCTTTAAAGGAGTAATTCCCGTTGCGAACTCGATTTACCCAGGGGGTTAATAGGGCGCTGGGGTGGTAGGGGTTGTTTGCTAAAGGATGGGTGGTGCTTCCCGGAAGGTCGATAAGTGATATTCCTGCTAAGTGTAATTCGATTAAGCTCGCTCCCGTCTGGGTGTCAATTAGGAGGGAGTCGCCTGTCTTTGCGTTTTTTAATTCCATAGCGTTTTTTCTTCGATGCCCATTCCATAGAGGGCAAAATCATATTTGACAGGATCCGACGGATCTAGTTCTCGTAAGGTTTCCGTGAGGGCCAAAGCCGTTTTCCAATTCGCCTTCTCCTCTTGCATTAGTCCCAGTTGCGCAGCTGTTCGCATCGCATGCACATCCAGTGGACAAACCAATTGTGTCGGTTTAATGGTGTTCCAAAGCCCAAAATCAACACCTGCTTCATCTTTTCTCACCATCCAGCGCAAAAACATGTTGATACGTTTACAGGCCGAATTTTTCTGAGGAGAGGCAATGTGCTTCTTCGTACGTTCTGGAGCCCATTCGGATTGAAAGAAGTAATCATAAAAGCCATTCAGGCCCTTTTCCACACTTAAGTCCTCCGCTTTCAAACCTAGGTTGAACGCGCTTTCGAGTGAATTATTGTTTTGGTAATGCCTTTGGAAGAAATCAATAAAATACAGCGTGTCAGGATATTGAAAAGTACGGTGTTTGAAATGCTCAAAGCGTTTTAAATCACTCGCTTGATGCCCTAGAATGAACTCATAGGGTGAGCCATCCATCAAATCGATGAGCGCTTGGGCATTTTGAAGAATGGTTTTTCGCTGACCCCAGGCTAAAATCGCCACCCAAAATCCCATGATCTCCTTATCTTGCAAACTACTAAAGCGATGCGGAATTTGAATAGGATCGTGTTCTATGAAGCGTGGATGATTGAAAAAAGCGAATTTCTCGTCTAAGATGGCCGCTATTTTTTCTGAAATCATTTTCGGCTAAATAAAGCAACAAGACGAGAGGGAAGTGAGAATATCCAAACCAATACCGTTACTGCTACCGAAAAAGCCGCAATGAAGGGGTAGGAAAGAATAAAGAAAATCTCAAAAATGACGTGACCTGCGGTGATAGGTCTCTTTCTCTTGTTCATATTATTGTAATAAATAAGAGATTTCAGCTCTAACACGTTTGTCGACCGCGTTTAATTTTTCAAAAGCCTTTGGCGAAAGTTTGATGATTACTTTATTATCACCAGTAGGTAAACGTCCGATCACCTTCACCCAAATACTTTGGTTATTGGTCAGATTCTTGACTAAAACCAAAGTTCCGATAGGCGCCGTGCGGTGCAAGGCTAAGAATTTTCCGGAATTGTCAGGTACATCAATTAGTTCCGCGATTCCTGTTTCAATCTTCTTTTTGATGTCTTCTGGTCCTTTTTCTTTAGCGGGAGCGACAACTGTTTCAGTAGGGGCTGGCACTGCAGCTGCAGGTACTGCCGTTTTAGCTGGCAATAAATTGCTTTTATCTACTGCTATAGAGGAATTCGAGCCAGCGGGATCTGAAACGATCAAGCGTTGTCCTTCTTGCAAGCGATCGGATGTTAAATTATTCCATTTGCGCAATTCCGCCATCGTCACTTTGTGCATGTTCGCTACCGAAAGCAAACCTTGCTTAGGAGCTACGATATGGATTTCTGCTTCTTTAGGGGATTCTGGTGCTTTTTCTTCCACTACTTTAGGGGCTGGATTGCTTTCTTCTAAGTAGTGCAAAGGAATATAAACGATTTCGCCCGTTTTTACCGGGATTTGAACATCGGTATTTGCCGATTTGAATTCACTTAAAGATAAATTATAGCGCTTTAGAATCGAAAACAGGGATTGTTTAGGCCCTACTTTGAACAATAAAAAGGTCTTGTTGTTCTCCTTTTTTAGTCCTAATGAATCGAGGGTGCTTGCTTTAGTAGTTAGCTGAAGCAAGCATAAAAAGGCGATGAGTAGGGTTAGTTTATAATTTTTCATAAATCTTCAATTTCAGTTTATCCTTTACAAAAATCAATTGCTCATTGAGTAACGTAAAGGTTTGATATCCGATGGTATCTCCTTCAGCGATCTGTTCTAATAGGATCGTCTCAAAGGCTAAATTACATACCCGAAGGTAGTTTTTCCAGCCATTATCGTAAAGATAATAAGAAAAAAGTAGCTTATCCTCACCTTCAAAATAATCTATTCCTTTTGCAATCGTTTCGTTGAATTGCTGCTGGAAGAAGGTTTGGAAGTCTTTAAAATAGTCTTGGCTTTCTTCGTAGTGCTGCGGTACTTGAAAAGAAAAGGCGTTTTCTGTGTTAATTGGGCGTGATTTTTCTTCTTTCAATAACTTCAGAGGATCGAGCGAATAGGTTTGTATCGACTCTATACCCGGGTTTTTTGATAGCTGTAATTTGATAAAGATCGCCTCGTTTTCTGAACCTTGTACAAAGTTTAATTGGGCATAATCAGAGGGAGCCTTTCCTAAAAGGGAAACCTCTTTAGTCGCTAAATCGATCGAATGCCAAAATGCCTCTTGCAATCCTCTCGTTTCCACCCACAATTGTGGCTTTTCTGGTTTTCCCCAGAAGCGGATACTCCAGATTGGTTCAGTAAAGGAATGTTCGAAAAATGCAGGCAAAGGGTCGAATGTTTGGAAATTATGTGCAAATTTGGCAAAAATCTACCGAAAATACGTAAATAATATGATGCACGGCAAAAAGGTGGTCGCGATTATACCGGCTCGATTCGCATCCACTCGCTTTCCTGGAAAACCCCTTGTTGATCTAGGTGGAAAACCGATGATTCAGCGGACTTATGAACGCGTAAAGGAGGTTGAAGGCTTTGATCGTATTGTCATTGCCACAGATGATCAGCGTATTTTTGATGCTAGCGTAGCTTTCGGTGCGGAGGTGATGATGACGGCTGAAACGCATTTAACCGGTACTGATCGTTGTGCCGAAGTATTAAGCCGATTAGGAGAAACGGTCGATTATGTGGTCAATATTCAAGGGGATGAGCCTTTTATTGAACCAGAACAACTCAGAGAGGTGGCTGCTGGATTTGCATCTGATGCGCCTATTTTGACCCTTATAAAAAAGATAACAGACGTTGAAACCCTATTTAATACCAATACGCCTAAAGTGATTCGCGACGAAGAGGGCCATGCACTTTATTTTTCGCGCCAAACGATTCCCTTTTTACGAGGGGTGGAGCCATCGGATTGGTTAAACAAACATACTTTTTTCAAACATATTGGATTGTACGCTTACCGGGCCGATATTTTGCTTGGTTTAAGTGCGCTTAAGCCCACTTCATTAGAGCTGGCAGAATCCTTAGAACAGTTGCGTTGGATCCAAAATGGCATTCGAATTAAGGCCGTCGAAACGCAATTTGAAACGATAGGAATTGATTCCCCGGAAGATCTCGAAAAAATTCAAAAAATGGGCCTCATTTAGGCTGAAAAGCGGTATATTTGCTAGATTTTTGGCATAAACATCTGTCAAAGATTCGATTATACTTATGCAAAGACCACACATCAAAGACGTATTGCGCGAAAAGATTTTAATTCTAGACGGCGCAATGGGTTCTTTAATTCAACAATACAATTTAACGGATGCGGATTACCGTGGCGAACGCTTCAAGAATTTCCCTCACGAAGTGAAAGGAAACAATGATTTGTTGTCCATCACGCGTCCAGATGTGATCAAGGAAATTCACGCGAAATACTTTACCGCTGGTGCAGATATTGCGGAAACGAATACCTTCTCTGGAACTTCCATCGCGATGGCAGATTACCACATGGAGGATTTGGTCTATGAGTTGAACTTCGAGTCAGCGAAAATTGCCCGCGAAGTTGCGGATGAATTTACGGCCAAGGATCCCTCAAAGCCACGTTATGTCGCTGGATCCATTGGACCAACGAACCGCACACTTTCCCTTTCTCCAGATGTGAATGATCCGGGTTACAGAGCGGTCACTTTTGATGAATTAGTGGAAGCCTACACGGAGCAAATACATGGTTTAGTGGATGGAGGGGCTGATTTATTGTTAGTAGAAACGATTTTCGATACCTTGAATGCGAAGGCAGCTTTGTTTGCCATCGATCACTATTTCAAGCAAAATCCATCTAAGCCTTATTTGCCGGTGATGGTTTCGGGAACGATCACGGATGCTTCTGGGCGTACCTTATCAGGCCAAACAACGGAAGCCTTCTTGACTTCGGTTTCCCACATGCCTTTGCTTTCCGTAGGTTTAAACTGCGCATTGGGTGCAGATTTAATGCGTCCTTATGTAAAGACTTTGAACGATAAATCTCCTTTCTTAGTTTCTGCTCACCCGAATGCGGGCTTGCCGAACGAAATGGGTGAATACGATCAATCTCCCTCAGAAATGGCGGTTATCATTGATGATTTCTTAGCAAACGGCTTCCTGAACATCATTGGAGGCTGTTGCGGAACCACTCCAGCGCACATTCAAGCGATTGCTGAAGTAGCTGCGAAACACAAACCGCACGTGATTCCAGAAGAAAATGTGAATCAAAAATTATCTGGTTTAGAACCTCTAGAGATTACGGAATTAACCAATTTCGTGAATGTGGGGGAACGTTGCAATGTGACGGGTTCGAAGAAATTCGCGCGTTTAATTCGCGAGGAGAAATTTGAAGAAGCGATTGCAGTGGCTCGTGAGCAGGTAGATGGTGGTGCGCAGATTTTGGACATCAACATGGATGAGGGGATGATTGACGGCGTGAAAATGATGCCTCAATTCCTGAATTTATTGATGGCTGAGCCAGATATCGCTCGTTTACCGATTATGATTGACTCCTCGAAATGGGAAGTAATTGAAGCGGGTTTGAAATGCGTACAAGGTAAATCGGTGGTTAACTCGATCTCTTTGAAAGAAGGGGAGGAGAAATTCATCGAATCTGCGAACAAAGTGAAAATGTACGGTGCTTCGGTGGTTGTGATGGCCTTTGATGAAACGGGTCAAGCAGATTCATACGAACGTCGGATCGAGATTTGTCAGCGTGCCTACGATATTTTAGTCGATAAAGTAGGTTTCCCGGCACAGGATATCATTTTTGATCCGAATATTTTAACGGTTGCGACGGGAATCGAGGAGCATAATAACTATGCAGTTGATTTCATTAAGGCAACAAAATGGATTAAAGAAAACTTGCCACACGCGAAAGTCTCGGGTGGGGTTTCGAATATTTCGTTCTCCTTCCGTGGAAACGAATTAGTGCGGGAGGCGATGCATACGGTGTTCTTGTACCACGCGATTAAGGCGGGTATGGATATGGGAATTGTAAACGCCAGTCAATTAGGCGTTTATGATGATATCGATGCGGCATTACGCGATTTATGCGAGGATGTTTTATTGAATCGCAATCCAGAATCGACGGAGAAATTAGTGGCATATGCGGAGACAGTTAAGTCTGTCGGGAAAGAGCAAGTGGTGGATGATGCTTGGAGAAAGAATCCGGTAAACAAGCGTTTAGAGCACGCTTTGATTAAAGGTTTGACCGAATTCATTGATGAAGATGTAGAAGAAGCGCGTCAATTAGTGGAGCGCCCGATTCAGGTGATCGAAGGTCCGCTGATGGATGGAATGAATGTGGTGGGAGATTTGTTCGGTGAAGGAAAAATGTTCTTGCCACAGGTCGTGAAGTCAGCGCGTGTGATGAAGAAGGCGGTGGCCTATTTATTGCCTTATATTGAAGCAGAGAAAGAAGGTGGGGAGAGTTCATCGGCCGGAAAGATCTTGATGGCGACGGTGAAAGGCGATGTGCATGATATTGGAAAGAATATTGTGGGCGTGGTTTTGGCATGTAATAATTATGAAGTAATCGACATCGGTGTGATGGTTCCTTGCGATAAAATCCTAGCTGCGGCGAAGGAGCATAACGTGGATATCATCGGTTTATCTGGTTTAATTACGCCGTCTCTTGACGAGATGGTGTATGTGGCCAAAGAAATGGAGCGTCTTGGTTTCAAAGTGCCTTTATTAATTGGTGGAGCTACAACGTCTCGTATTCACACCGCGGTGAAAATTGATCCTCACTACTCAGGACCGGTGATTCACGTATTAGATGCGTCGCGTTCTGTACCAGTGGCAGGTCGTTTGTTGCAAAGTGAATTAACTTCTCAAGAAATCTTTAACGAGATTAAAACGGAATATGCCGAATTAAGAACGGCACATGCTGCCCGTCAGCAAGAGAAAAATTACTTATCGATCGATCAGGCGCGTGCTAAATCGAGCGGTATTGATTGGACTGGATTTAAGTCTAAGCAACCGTCTTTCTTAGGCGTGAAGTATTTCGAGGATTATTCCTTAGAAGAAATTGCGAAATACATCGACTGGACGCCGTTCTTCTCGACTTGGCAATTATCGGGTAAATACCCGCGTATTTTCGATAATGAAGTGGTAGGCAAAGAGGCGAAGAAATTATTCGATGATGCGCAGGCTTTATTGAAAGAGATTATAGCTAATAAATCGCTTCAGGCGAAGGCGGCTTTAGGATTTTTCCCGGCGAACTCGCTTGGAGATGACATTATCCTACATGATTACGTGGAGAAGGCGCTGGAAGTAGCTTGCGAGAAGCACGGTTCACACAAACAGGTTTCTTACGAAATTCAACCCAAAGACGAATCTTCTGACAAGAGCCAGTTGTTGCATCATTTGCGTCAACAAGGCCAAAAAGCAAGTACGCTTCCGAACCGTTGTTTAAGCGACTTTATTGCTCCATTAAATTCGGGCGAGACGGATTATATCGGTGCTTTTGCGGTGACGACGGGTCTGGGAATTGAAGCCCTTTTAGATAAATACGAAAAAGAGCACGATGACTATAACTCGATTATGGTCAAGGCTTTAGCAGATCGTTTGGCGGAAGCTTTTGCTGAATTATTACACGAACGTGTGCGTAAAGAGTATTGGGGCTATGCGGCTGAAGAGACTTTAAGCAACGAAGACTTGATTTCGGAGAAATACGACGGAATTCGTCCGGCTCCGGGTTATCCGGCTTGTCCAGATCATACGGAGAAGAAGCGTTTGTTTGAATTATTGGATGCAGAAAAGCAGATTGGGATTCAATTAACGGAGAGTTATGCGATGTATCCGGCCTCTGCGGTGTCTGGATTCTATTTCTCTCATCCGGAGAGTACGTATTTTGGTTTAGGTAAGATTGCCAAAGACCAGGTAACAGATTATGCGAAACGCAAAGGCATGTCCTTAGACGACGTAGAAAGATGGTTAAGCCCCGTATTGAATTATGACTAAGATTACTAAATACTTTGAAGAAGCGGCGGGAAAAACACTTTTCTCGATCGAGATTATTCCACCGATGAAAGGCCAGCATTTGGGCGAATTGATGTCGCACATCGAGCCTTTGATGGAGTTTAAGCCGCCCTTTATTGAGGTGACGTATCACCGAGAGGAATATGTTGATAAAGTAGTGGATGGCGTTTCTAAACGCATTCCTATTCGCAAGCGTCCGGGTACACTAGGTATTTGTGCGTCCATCATTCAACGTTTTCAAATTGAGGCTGTTCCACATGTGATTTGTGGCGGTTTTACGAAAGAAGAAACGGAGGATTTTCTCATCGATTTACACTATTTGGGGATCGAGAATGCCCTTTTATTGCGCGGTGATCAAGAAAAAGGGGAAGCTCATTTCATCCCGAAGCCAGGCGGTCACGCCTATGCGAACGAATTAGTGGAGCAAGTGGCGGCGATGAATCAAGGCATTTTATTGCACGAAGAAACGGAGTCATTACCCACAAACTTTTGCATTGGCGTAGCAGGTTATCCTGAGAAGCACATTGATGCCGTCTCTTTTGATCAGGATTTGCGTTATTTAAAGCAAAAGGTAGATGCTGGCGCTGATTATATCGTGACGCAGATGTTCTTTGATAACGCGAAGTATTTTGCATTCGTTCAGCAATGCCGCGAGATGGGGATTCATGTTCCCATCATTCCAGGCTTAAAGCCTTTAGCGACTGAGCGTCAATTAGACATTTTGCCGGAAATTTTCCATTTAGAAATTCCTAGTGAATTTGTTTCCGAGGCACGTAAATGCGCGAATAATGCAGCCATCAAGCAATTAGGAATTGAATGGGCAGTACAGCAAGGGAAAGAATTAATCCAAGCCGGTGTTCCTGCCTTGCATTTCTATACGATGAGTAAATCAGATAGCGTGCGCGCTATCGCAGAAAAACTATTCTAATGAAAGTCTTAGTTTATGGTGCGAGTACGAATCCAAGTCGATATGCCTATATCGCGACGGAATTGCTTTTGCAGCATGGACACGAGGTCTCTTTAGTGGGGATTAAAAAAGGGGAGGTGTTAGGCTTAACCATTCAGCAGGATCAACCTTTGTTGCAAAATATTGACACTGTTACTTTGTACGTAGGTCCTGCGAATCAGGAGGGTCTTTTAGCATACCTTTCAGCTATATCGCCCAGACGAGTAATATTTAATCCAGGCACTGAAAATCCGGTGCTGGAGGAAGCCTTACTGAAAAAGGGAATAGAAGTAGAAGAGGCCTGCACGCTTGTTTTATTGCATACAGGCCAGTTTTAGGCTCTTATTGAGCTGTTAACGTAAACTCAAATTCTTCCATAATCAAGTTCGCTAGCAATTTCTTGCAAGCGTTAGTTACCACCTCGTTTGCCTCAGCTTCAGAAGCTGCATCCACCGTTAATGTGATGTGCTTGCCTATACGAACGCCTGCCACTTGGTTAATACCTAAGTTTTGTAAGCCAATAAGTACCGCTTTTCCTTGAGGATCAAGGATTTCTTTTTGAGGCATTACGTTGATTTCAGCTAAGAATTTCATTATTTGTTTGGATTTAAAAGAAAAATAAGGCCGGATAGGAGGATGTATGCGATCACTAAAACCGGAATTGCTGCAAATTTAAGCATAACAAGGGCAGCAATGCAAAAAATAAGGAAAATGAATTTTACTTGATTGCTTTTCCAATCCCAGGTCTTGAACTTAAACGCCAATAAAGGCAATTCGCAGACTAACAGGTAACTCATCACCACCGCATAAATCAACAGGCCTTTAAAGGATAAAATATAGGAGCTGTATTCCGGTTGGAAATGAAGAATCAGAGGTAGGGACGCAATTAATAGACCATTGGCAGGAGTTGGAACGCCTATAAATTGATCACTTTGGCGGGTATCAATATTGAATTTGGCTAAACGATAAGCAGACATTAAAGCCAAAGCAAAAACCATAAAGGGCTTATAGAACCCGAATAGACCCACGGTGCATTGAGTGCCGCAACTTTGTTCGATTAAAGAAAACAAGATAAAGGCAGGTAAAACCCCAAAAGAGACCATATCTGCCAAAGAATCCAACTCTTTTCCTAGATCAGAATAAGCTTGCAAGGCGCGCGCTAAAAATCCATCGAAGAAATCGCAGATAAGGGAGATGAATATACAATAGGAGGCGCTCACTAAATCGCCCTGCATCACGAACCAAAGTCCGATGCAACCCGCTAATAAATTACCTAGCGTTAATAGGTTAGGGATTTCTTTTTTCATGCTTTTACGTAGGGATTGGATACTTTTTCTTCTCCGATGGTAGTGCTTCCCCCGTGTCCAGGATATACAATCGTCGAATCAGGTAAAGTATATAATTGCGTTTGAATACTCTTCACTAAATCTGCATGGTTGCACATAGGGAAATCGGTTCTACCCACACTGCGTCTAAATAATACATCGCCATCAAACAAAAGACCTTCTTTTTCGAAATACAATGCCACGTGTCCTGGTGCATGCCCTGGTACAAACAAGATTTTGATTTCCATTTCACCAATGTTTAATACTTGGTTGTCCTCGTACCAAACATCGACTTCAGAGGGTTGGTAGTGCGGGAATCCATACACTTGTGCTCGCTTTGCCGCATCTCTTAATAGCGGTTCCTCTTTTGGGTGTAGGTAAAAAGGAATCTTGAATTCTTGTCTAAAATATTCCACCCCTAGCACGTGATCGATATGTGCGTGGGTATTTAAGATATGAGTTAGTGTAATATTTTTTTCCTCGATGAAGGCTTTTAATGTTTGGCGCTCTTCGTAGGTATAACAGCCTGGATCTACGATAATGCCTATTCCCTGGGAATCCCAAATGAGATAGGTATTTTCTTGAAATGGATTTAAAGTGAAAGCTTGGTGAAAGATCATATTTATTTACCTAAAAGAAAGATACATGGTTTTTTGTGCAAATCAGGTTGTGCTTTGGCCCAGTCGACTGCTTTTTTTGTTTGAACAAATCCCGTGGGTGCCGTCACGTCACAAGCGATGCAAATGAAGGAATCTGGGGCACATTGTGCGATCAGATCTTCAAGAAGTGCATTGTTTCGATAGGGTGTTTCAATAAAGATTTGTGTTTGTCCCCATTTGGCCACATCTCGATCTAATTGTTCGATTTTGCGAATTCGGGCAGCTTTATCGATGGGTAGGTAGCCGATGAAGGCGAAGCTTTGGCCAGAAAAACCAGACCCCATTAAACCTAATAGGATAGAAGAGGGGCCTACTAAAGGTATTACTTCGATGTTTTGTTGCTGTGCAATCGAAACGGCTAAGGCGCCAGGATCCGCCACGCCAGGGCAACCGGCTTCCGAAATAACACCAATGTATTCAACTGAACTATGTTTTTTATAGAAATCGGTGACCGTTTTAGACTGAGTATCTTTATCTAATACCTCAAAAACCAAGTTATCTATCTGAATTCCTAGTTTCAATTCACTGATGAATCTCCTGGCCGTTCGCACATTTTCGACTAAAAAATGTGTCGTCTGCTGAAGAGCTGCTAAGATATGTGGACTTAAGACTTCGGAGGAAGTATTTTCAGCAATCGGGCAGGGGATGAGAAAAATTTTCATAAATATGATTGAAGCGCTTGTAGAAATAGCTCCGGTTGGTCCGCTTGCACCCAATGGCCTGCACCCGGTATCTCTACTAATTCAAAATTAGGGAAAATTTCCGCAATGTATCGTTCGTCTTCCGGTTGAATGTAATGGGAATCAGCCCCTTTAATAAATAGCGTTTCAGTATTTGAGGCAGCAGGAACGAATAATTCGTGCCCCACGACATCAATATTTTTGGTGATTACTTTCAGATTAATTCGCCACGCAAATTGCTGCTCTGCGTTTCTGTACAGATTCTTTAAAAGGAATTGACGAACGCCTTCTTTTTCTTCAAAGCGCTTCAAATGCTCATTGGCTGCTTGGCGACTCTCCAGTGTTGTTAAATCTAGGCTGTTTAATCCTTCCAAAATGTGCGTGTGATGTACCGGATAGAATTTTGGCGCGATGTCCACAATGACGATTCGGCTAGCAATTCCTGGATGTAATAAGTCGAATTGCATGACCACCTTGCCTCCCATGCTGTGGCCTATTAAAATAGGGTTTTCTAATCGATGTTCCTCTATAAATTCTAACAGATCCGCCGCCATTACCTCGTAATTGAATTCGTCTCCCCAGGGCGATTGTCCGTGGTTTCTTTGGTCCACTAAAAATACGCGGTGATTTTCTGAGATGGCTTTTCCAAAACCCAACCAATTATCGGAGGTCCCAAAAATGCCGTGTAGAATAATAACCGGCGTGCCCGATTCACCAAGTGCGCGATAGAATAATTTCATTAGGCTAAGTAAATGGCTTTTTCTTTGCGTTCCGTTAATTCCCCAATTGGACTTAATTCAAATCCATTCTCCAGTGCGAATGCTTCGAATTCAGCCGTATGTTCCGCTTCCACGGCGATTAATAGTCCTCCAGAAGTTTGTGGATCCGCCCCAATATAACGTTGTCGCTCTGAAATTTCTTCACTCAAACGTTCACCATAGCTTGCCAAGTTACGAGCTGTTCCACCTGGGAAGCACTTTTGGTCTAAATAATGATCTATATTTGGTAAGAGAGGTAGATTTTCGAACGCAATTTTCGCACTTAAACCAGATCCATCTGCCATCTCTACTAAGTGTCCGAATAATCCAAAGCCAGTCACATCCGTTAGGGATTTTACATAAGGCAAAGGTCCTAGTTTTTCGCCGAAGCTATTCAATGTGCTCATTTGCTTCACTGCACGCGCTAAATCGGCAGGACTAACGATGCCTCGTTTTTGACCCGTAGATAAAATACCCACGCCCAATGGCTTCGTTAAGTATAACATACAGCCTTTCGTGGCCGTATCATTCTGTTTTAAATGTTCTTTGCGCACCTTTCCAGTAACCGCAAGCCCAAAAATAGGCTCAGGGGAATCAATCGAATGACCACCAGCCAATGGGATTCCTGCTTCAGCACAAGCCGCGCGTCCACCCTCTAATACTTGTGTAGCAATTTCTGGTGCTAATTTATCAATCGGCCAGCCTAGGATCGCAATCGCCATCAACGGACTTCCACCCATCGCATAAATGTCAGAAATCGCATTGGTAGCCGCAATTTTTCCAAAATCAAAAGGATCATCCACAATCGGCATAAAGAAATCAGTTGTCGAAATAACCGCTTCTCCATTCTGCCAATCAAAGACAGCCGCATCGTCCCGGCTCTCGTTTCCGACTAATAAGAGGGGATGAGAAGCCTTCGGTTTGTCTGATTTAAGGATTTGGTCCAAAATCTGAGGGGATATTTTACATCCGCAACCTGCGCCGTGGCTAAAAGAAGTTAATTTGATATTTTCTGACATCTCGAATAATTAGGTTGCAAAATTATTCTTTAAATAATTAAAAATTAAGTTTCTGTTAAATAAATGCAATTTATAGGACTATAAGAGGCTACAGCTGTTAGGATATTGCAGGTTTTTTCGAGATTAGTCCTAAATATCAACGAATTACCGCTATTTCGGCTAAAATACTTTTTGGAGATATTTTGGAGTATTTGATTTTTCTCGTTTATTTTGTGCTATCATTTCTCAAATTATTATATAACTAAATTCCAAATTTATGCAGAGAAGGTTTATTACTAAATCAGTGTTATTAGGAGCGTTTTTTGCGCTTGTAATGGCACTACCTGTCGGGCAAGCCTTTGCTCAGGGGTCTACAACATCCGCTTTGTCGGGTACTGTTGTGGATGAAAAAGGAGAAGGATTATCAGGTGCTACGGTAATCGCAATTCACGAACCAACTGGTTCTCGTTACGGTGCATCCACTCGTGGAGATGGTCGTTACAACATCGTTAACATGCGTGTAGGTGGTCCTTACAAAGTGACTGTCTCTTTCGTAGGTTACAAAGAGTCTGTTCAATCAGGTATTTCTTTGACGTTAGCTTCAGAACTTCGTCAGAACTTCAAATTAGAATTAAACCAAGCTCAACTAGAAGAAGTGAAGGTGGTTGCGTCTCGTTCATCTGTGATTAACTCAGGTCGTACGGGTGCTGCTACTACGGTTTCTAACAGCTCTATCACTACTTTACCTACGTTAAACCGTTCGTTAGGTGATTTTGCTCGTTTAGATCCACGTGCAAACGGATTGAACTTCGCTGGTCGTAATGCATTATACAATAACGTAACGGTAGACGGTGCGTTCTTTAACAATGCGTTCGCTTTATCTCCTACAATCGGTGGTCAAGCTGGTGCTTCTCCTATCTCAGTAGATGCGATCGATCAATTCCAAGTATTAATTGCTCCTTATGACGTTCGTCAAGGTATGGCAACAGGTGCTAACATCAACGTTGTAACGAAGTCAGGTACAAATGAGTGGACTGGTTCTGCTTATTATTTTGGTACAGACCAAAACCAAGTAGGTAACAAAATCGGAGATGTAACTAACCAATATGGTAACTTCGCAAGAGGTCAATTCGGTGGTCGCATCGGTGGTTCTATCATCAAAAACAAATTATTTGTTTTCGCTTCTTTTGAGCAGGAATTGCAATCGCAGCCAGGTTCTAACTATGTAGCTTCTCGTCCGGGATCTACTGCAGGTAACCAGTCTATTGCAACCGCAGCTCAGTTAGATCAAATCAAAGATTTGTTGATGACTAAGTACAACTACAATCCAGGTGCTTACGAAAACTGGGATAAAGAAAACTATTCTCAAAAAGCGAATGTTCGTTTAGACTGGAATATTTCTGACAAGCACAAGTTTAACTTGAAGTACAACTACTTACGTTCTTATTCAGATGTAAATCCTTCTTCTTCTGGTTCATTGACAGGTGGTCGTGCTCCGTCACCTACGGTTTTACCTTTCCAAGGTTCTTTGTACCGTATCAACAACAACTTGGATTCGTACATTGCTGAATTGAACTCAACGTTCTCAAGCAAATTAGCGAATAACTTGACTGTAGGGTATACCCAAATGCGTGACTTCCGTCAATCTCCTGTAAACAACACTCCTTTCCCTACAGTTGATATCGGTAACAATAACTCAAATGAGTTAACAGCCTTTGGTTTCGAACCATTCTCTGCTAACAATATCTTGAACTCTGATATCTTCCAGGCATCAGATAACTTAACGTATTATGCAGGAAATCACGTATTCACTTTAGGTGCTGCCTTTGAAATGAATTCATTCAGCAACGGTTTCGCTCCTAACTATTACGGTGCTTACCAGTTCAAATCAGTAGATGATTTTATCAAATCAGCGACAACTGGTGTTTCTAACGCTTTAAAATATTCTCAACAATGGTCTAACTACTCGACGTTCCCATTTGCGGAAATGAAGGGTAATACAACTTCCTTGTATGCACAAGATGAAATTACTGCGGCTAAAGGCTTGAAATTAACGTTCGGTTTACGTGCTGACGGTACTTCATTCCCTATTGCTGATGATGCGAAATACAACAATGCGTATGTTCCAAGCTTAACGTTCCGTAATAACACGGTATTGAAAACAAATCAGTTCCCTGATTTTACGACGTTATGGTCTCCACGTTTTGGGTTTAACTGGGATGTGAAAGATGACAAAACGACTCAAGTTCGTGGTGGTTTAGGTATCTTCTCTGGTCGTGTTCCTTACGTTTGGTTATCTAACCAATTATCTAACAATGGTGTGTTATTCGGTTCAGAGGCTATCTCTAACCCAACTAACCGTCCATTCACAGTTAACGTAGATGCTTACCGTCCGGCTGTTTCTACTTCTATTATCCCTACGTCTTATAACTTAGCGGTAACAGATCCTAACTTCAAATTCTCTCAAGTATTCCGTGCTAACTTAGCGGTGGATAAGAGCTTAGGAGATGGTTGGTTAGTTTCAGTAGAAGGAATCTACACAAAAGATATCAATGCAGTTTACTTAGAAAACGTAAACTTACCAGATTCAAAAGTGAAGGCAGTAGGTGCTGATAACCGTGTTATTTATTACATGTTAGGAACTACTGGCGTACCGGGTTCTGTTAAGAACAACCAAATCTATGGTTCACAAAAAGGAATCAATGCTCCCACAGCAGGTAATAATGGATTAAATCCAAATATCTCTGATGCAATCGTTATCAAGAATACACAATTAGGTTATTCTTATGCTTTAACGGCAACCGTTTCGAAAGCATTTGATAATGGTTTATTCGCTTCATTATCTTATACTAACTCTGATTCTCGTTCAGTGAATGACGGTGGTTCTATCGCTCAATCACAATGGAGAGATCGCGTAGTGTCAGGTGATCCTAACGAAAACGTAGCGTCTTATTCTTCTTATATGCAAGCACACCGTTTCAACGCGTATGGTTCATATAAATTGAATTACTTAAGCGAGAAAGCAGCAACAACTTTTGGATTTACTTATTCAGTTGCTCCAGCAGGTCGTTTCTCTTACACGTATTCTGGTGACATGAATGGTGATGGTCAAACAGCTAACGACTTAATGTACATTCCACGTGGTGAAGGAGAAATTCAATTGAAAGATTTAGCGGTATCTTACGATGTGTCTAAAACATTCACTTACACAGCTGCTCAACAATGGGCTGATTTAGATAAGTACATTTCTCAAGATGCTTATTTGAACTCTCGTCGTGGACAATATGCAGAACGTAATGGTGCTGAATTACCTTGGCAAGCTAACTTTGATTTCAAAATCATCCAAGATTTTTACATCAAAGTAGGTGGCAAGAAAAATACCTTACAATTTACATTAGACGTATTTAACGCTGGTAACTATGCTTCAGCTCAATGGGGCTTAGCACAAACTCCATTGCGTGCTGGTTTATTATCTTATACAGGTAATGATGCGACTACTGGTAAGCCAGTATTCCAATTCCCTTACCGTTATACAGGTAACCCAACATCATCTGTACCATTGACAGATTCATTCCAACGTAGCTTTGGTTTGACTTCAAGATGGCAAGCACAGTTTGGTGTACGTTATATCTTTAACTAAAACTGATTGGCTTTGCCATTACAAACTGATTGGCCTCGCCAATTCAGTTTAGTCAAAACAAAAGGGAGCATTTGCTCCCTTTTGTTTTTTAGTCGACAGTCAAAGAGTCATTGATAGAATAAAGCATAAAGCACAAAGAATAAAGTAGGTTAACAGAAAAGGCGCTTTAAGCGCCTTTTTTGTTTGTATAGTACCCAGAAGTTTTAATTTATGTTTGTTCCGAAATTTATTGCGTAGCACAAATTTGGAACAAATAAAATTAAAACTCTTTATGATGCGCCATTCGAAACAAATCGTCCTTACTCAAGGACTTGAAATAATCGTAGGTAATTTTCAATCCCTCTGCACGACTCACTTTGGGTTCCCAGCCTAGAATGTTGCACGCCTTGGTAATGTCTGGTTTGCGTTGTTTGGGGTCGTCAGTTGGTAATGGAAGGGAAATCAGTTTCTGTGAAGTGCCCGTTAATTTGATAATCTCCTCGCCAAATTCTTTGATGGTAATCTCATCCGGATTTCCAATATTCACTGGCTGTGCATAGTCGCTCAATAAGAGACGATAAATACCTTCGACTAAATCATCTACATAACAGAAAGAACGCGTCTGAGAACCATCTCCAAACATCGTTAAATCCTCACCACGCAACGCTTGTCCTATGAATGCAGGCAATACACGACCATCATTTAGGCGCATGCGAGGACCGTAGGTATTAAAAATACGAATGATGCGTGTTTCTAAGCCATGGTAGGTATGATACGCCATTGTCATCGCTTCTTGGAAACGTTTGGCCTCGTCATAAACTCCGCGCGGTCCTACCGGATTTACATTACCCCAATATTCCTCTGGTTGCGGATGTACATTTGGATCTCCGTATACTTCGGAAGTAGAGGCGATCAAAACGCGCGCTTTTTTCACGCGGGCTAAACCTAGGCAATTGTGGATTCCTAGTGATCCCACTTTCAAGGTTTGGATCGGAATCTTTAAATAGTCGATAGGAGAGGCTGGCGAGGCAAAATGCAGGATGTAATCCAAATCGCCCGGAACGTGGATGAACTTGGAAACATCGTGGTGGTAGAATTCAAAGTGTTCTAATTTGAACAAGTGTTCGATATTCTTTAGATCGCCTGTGATTAAATTATCCATGGCGATGACGTGGTAACCCTCTTTGATAAAGCGATCACATAAATGAGATCCAAGAAATCCAGCTCCGCCGGTAATTAAAATTCGTTTCATATTAGTGTATGGTTTGGCGGCCGATGGAATAATAGGTATAGCCTAATTCCTGCATTTGGTTTAATTCGTATAAATTTCTGCCGTCAAAAATGACTTTATTCTTTAATAAGCTATCCATTCGGTCAAAATCGGGCGTTCTGAATTGTGGCCATTCTGTGACGATTAAAAGAGCATCTGCATTTTCTAATGCTTCGTATGGATTTTTAGTGAAGGTGATTTTATCGCCCATTAGTTGCCTCACGTGGCCCATTGCCTCTGGGTCATAGGCACTCACGGATGCTCCTAATTCAAGTAAAGCATCGATGTTGTAAAGAGCAGGTGCCTCCCGGATGTCATCGGTATAAGGTTTGAATGCCAAACCCCACATCGCAATCTTCTTTCCAGCTAAGTCGCCTTTGAAATGTTTCGCCAGGTGTGGAATGAGTTTAGTTTTTTGGCTTTCATTCACCTGCATCACGGAGTCTAAAATTTTAAACTCGTAGTCGTTCTCTGCCGAAGTTTTAGCCAGCGCTTGCACGTCTTTAGGGAAACAGCTTCCTCCGTATCCGATTCCCGCGAATAAGAAGCGTTTACCGATGCGTGAATCGGTTCCGATTCCCTTGCGCACCTCGTCCACATTTGCGCCTACAAGCTCGCACAAGTTCGCGATCTCGTTCATGAAAGTGATTTTGGTCGCTAAAAAGGCGTTTGCTGCGTATTTTGTTAACTCCGCAGAACGTTCATCCATAAAGATGATCGGATTACCTTGGCGAACTAAAGGCGCATACAAGCGGGACATTAAGTCTTTTGCACGATCAGATTGGGTGCCTATCACCACTCGATCTGGCTTCATGAAATCCTCTACCGCCACACCTTCGCGTAGGAATTCAGGATTTGAAACCACATCGAAATCAACTGTAGCGTTTTTCGCGATAGCTGCTCGCACTTTATCAGAGGTTCCCACCGGGACCGTACTCTTATCGATGATAACGGTATAATCAGATAAGATGGGGCCTAAGTCATTGGCTACCTGTAGAATGTATTTTAAGTCTGCGGAACCATCGGCACCTGGCGGGGTAGGTAAAGCAAGGAAAATGACTTTTGCTCCCTCAATTCCCTCTTTCAAAGAAGTGGTGAAATGAAGTCTACCTTCTTGCGTGTTTCTTTGGAATAAATCATCTAATCCAGGCTCGTAAATGGGAATTTTCCCAGCCTGCATTTGCTGTACTTTTTCTTGATTGATGTCTACGCAAGTCACTTGGTTTCCTGTTTCTGCGAAACAAGTTCCAGTGACTAAACCTACGTATCCAGTTCCTACAACGGCTATTTTCATATAATTACTGTATTACTTTTCCGATACTTCCAGACGGTTCGTTGATTTTTAACCAATTGGCTAAGGTGCTGGCAATATCACTGATGTGTGTTCTTTGGTTGATCTCTTTATGTACTACGTTCCAGCCAAAAAATAATAAGGGAACGTGGGTGTCATACGCGTAAACGGTGCTATGCGATGTGCCTGTTTTGTAGCCGGAGAACCATTGTGGTTTCAATAAATACATAAAGTCGCCGCTCCGTGATTGGTTGTAACCGTTGATGATCATTTCGCGGTAAAGTGCGGGGATGGGACTTGATCCAGCCGCTCTCATATCGACTAATTCGGCGAATCCGGCTTGGTTTTTAAATGATTTCTCCAAAACCTTTGCCACAGACTCCTTCGAAATATGTAATCGCTCTAGGTTAGTGTGATTCAAGTAAATTTGGTAATTATCCGCTCCCGCCATCAGTTCAACGTCTCCAAATTCCTGTTTTAAAGCCGCTTTCGCCTCGTTTAGTGCCTTTCCATTATCAAATGATCCACCCGGTAAGCGTTTGCTTTTGATATAAGAAGGGATTTCTGCCACTGCGTGGTCAGCCGTTAAGAAAACGAGGTATTGATTCTTGCCTAATTTGGCATCTAAATGCGTTAAAATGTCCGCGATATCTTGATCCAATCGCAAATACGTATCTTCTAATTCGATGGATTGCGGTCCAAAAGAGTGGCCCACGTAATCCGTTGAGGAGAAACTAATCGCTAAGAAATCGGTGGTTCCGTTTTTACCCAAATGCTCTTCTTCAATCGCCTTTATCGCGAAATCTTTCGTTAGATTATTGCCATAAGGAGTCGTTCTAAGTACCTCTAGTGCATTTCCTCCTTTTAAATCGTGTGGAAATACAGGCGCTTTCTCCCCACTCAATTTACTTTCGTATGGGCTATCGTCCTCTGCAGAACGCGTATACGTTGCAATTGGATATAATGTATTCCAGCCTTGGTTGATGTATTTTTGTGGACGACCCTCTAGATTGAATTTCTGTACCCAAGTCGGTAATTCTTTCGTATAAAAAGAAGACGTTATCCAATAGCCATCTGCCGAATCGTACCAATAAGCAGCATCCGCCGTATGTCCACCGGGTAAAATGGAACCTCGGTCTTTCAAGGCGATGGCGATGGTTTTTGACTTGTAATTTTGCGCCATCTTTAACTGATCTGTGATGGTTGAGGTGAACATATTCTTGGGTGACATTAGTCCCGCTTTGCTTTTGCTACCCACGGTTTGTACCGTAGAATCATCTACACAGTACATTTTTTTGCCATTTGCCACCTCGATCCAATCATTTCCCACAATGCCGTGAACCGCAGGAACGGTACCTGTATAGACACTCGCGTGACCAGCTGCAGTGACCGTAGGTGCGTAATTATAGTGATTGTCTGTACAATTGATCCCTTCTCTCATCAAGCGCTTGAACCCTTTGTCGGAATAGCGATCATAAAATTTATTCAAATATTCGTAGCGCATTTGGTCCACGACGATACCTACCACTAAGGCTGGTTTTTTCTGTGCGAAAGCAGAGAACGAAAGTATTCCTAGGAAAACAAGAAGAACCTTTTTCATAGATAAGAGGGGAATTCGGTTAAGATTTCTGTTGAATGATGTAGTATGATGTTCGTTAGGCCATTCGTAATGACAAGGTATTCTGCTTTTTGTATTTTTTGGTATTGACTAATTTGTTGTAAGGTGCTTACGTTTAATTCAATATGAGGTGCTTTGCATTCAATCAGCATAAAAACCTCTCCGCTGTTCTTAAATAGCCGAATATCTGTTCGTCTATTGAATTGATCCACCTTCATACTTCCTTCTATTTGGAATAAAGAGGCGGGGTAGTTTAATTCATTGACTAAATAATGCAAGCAATGTTGCCTAACCCATTCTTCTGGAGTTAGTAATCTGTATTTTTTCGTGATCTCTTCAAAAATATACAATTTTCCTTCCTTTTTCATTACTTTGTGTGAATAGGCAGGAAAGACTAAGTTTAATTCTGGAGATGTGATCATCTTTATCAATATAAGCTCTAAATTAATCTTTTTGCTTAATTAATTCATCACAACGGAGTGTATAAATATGAAAACGAAAGAGGAAATTGTACAGAATTGGTTACCCCGCTATACGGGCACGAATTCAGAGGATTTTGGACAATATATATTATTAACAAATTTCAAGAATTACGTGGATATGTTCGCGGAGAAATTTGGAGTGGATATAAAGGGCCTCGATCGCCCTATGCAGACGGCTACTGCACATAATATTACGATTATCAATTTTGGAATGGGTTCACCCATGGCCGCCACGGTGATGGATATTTTATCCGCCATCAGCCCTAAAGCAGTCCTTTTTTTAGGGAAATGTGGTGGACTGAAGAAGAATTTAGCCCTAGGAGATTTAATCCTTCCGATTGCGGCGGTGAGAGGAGAGGGGACGTCGGATGAATATATGCCCAAAGAAGTGCCCGCCCTACCTTCCTTCCGTTTGCAACGCGCGGTTTCTTCCATGATTAAGAAACACGAATTGGATTATTGGACGGGATTAATCTATACGACTAATCGCCGGGTTTGGGAACACGATGAAGTGTTTAAAACGTATTTGTCTGATATTCGTGCGATGGGTATTGATATGGAAACAGCCACCATTTTCACGGTGGGTTTCAAAAATAAAATTCCACACGGGGCTCTTTTATTAGTGTCAGATAATCCGATGACACCGGATGGCGTAAAAACGGATGCCAGCGATAAAAAGGTGACGGCTAATTTTGTAGACAGACACTTACAGATTGGTATTGATTCCTTGGAGGAACTTGCGAATTCCGGTGAGTCCGTGAAACACTTACGCTTCGACTAGTTGCAATAATCTCGTATCGCATTATAAGCTGCAGCATAACCCAATTCACCTGCTTTACTTAAATCCAAGCAGCCTGTCGAGTCATTTAATGCTAGTTTGATAATGCCCCGAATGAAATAGGCTTCTGCAAATTTGCTGTTTAATTCGATTGCATTGTTGCAATCTTGAATGGCGTTTCGTTGGTCCCCTAGACTCGATTTAGCAATACCACGTTGAAAATAAGCGTCTGCGTAAGTGGGATGGAAGGAGATAGCGCGGTTGTAGTCATCGATGGCACTTTTCGGATCGCCCGTTTTTGCTTTGGCTAAACCGCGGTGGAAAAATACCTCTGCTCTTCCAGCACTCATATCACTCATTTTCGTACGATCTACTAATCCGTTACGGATTTCGTCTAGCTGAATTTTGCCTAGTTTAGCGGTGTAAAGAATCTTCGCATTTTCATTATTCCCAAATTCGATCGCCTTCGTAAAATCTTCCATCGCTGCGCGTTGGTCGCCTAATTTGGCTTTCACGAATCCACGGCCATACATCGCTTCAATATTTTCTGGATCTAATTCTAAGGCCTTATTGAAGTCCTCTAGCGCTCCTTTTTCCCCATTTTCGCCTCGGTAATTTTCCAACTGCGCTTTGCATAAGCCGGAATAATACCACTCCTCTGATTTTTCTGGACTCAATTTTACTACTTCTGTGAAATCCGCCAAAGCACCCTTGAAGTCTGCTATTTTCATTTTGGCGAAAGCACGTCCAGACAAGTAATTGGTACGCTTTGGTGTGATTTCGATGGCTTTATTGTAATCTTCAATGCTTCCGGCATAATCACCTAATTTTGATTTGCTATCGGCTCTTACGGCTAAGGTAGGGGCGTAATCAGGTAATAATTCGAGTGATTTATTGAAATCGGTGATGGCGCCACGGTAGTTTTCTAATTTGTTTTTGGAAATACCACGACTCAAATAGGCAGTTCCTTCCAATGGATTTAAGCGTATCGCTTCATTGTAATCTTGAATCGCTAAAGGATGATTGTCTTGCTTGCTGTAGCTTTGGCCACGTGCGATAAACGCTTCGAAGTAATTTGATTTTAGTTCTAAGGCTTTGTTGAAGTCCAAAATAGCCCCTTGGAAATCCTTCAAATTATATTTGGCAAAACCCCGGTTATAAAAGGCAATGGGATTCGGATTAGCTGCCGTTTTCTCTATTTCAAGGCTAAAGTTGCGTAGGGCGTCCGCGTAATTCCCGGTTTTGTTTTGGTTTAGACCAATCTCTAAATGATTTACCTCAGCCGTTTGTGCTAATAGGGAGAAATGGCAAGCCAATAAGGCGAAGGCTAGAATGCCCACTTTGAATTTCATAGAAACTTACTTTTTTGTAAAAATAAGCGAAATTACTGGCTTGTTAAAATTTGAATCCCCCCAAAAACAAGGATCAAAAACAGCGTTCTCAAAGCCGTTTTTTTCAAATAGGGATCGATTTGTGCGGAAGTCATTCCGGAGTGTAGTTCTCGGAATAATTGGATAATGGGATAAACACCTACGAGAAGTAATTGTTGGTTAATCCCTATTTTAATCCCAGCCACCAATGGGTAAGCATAAAAGCAGAAAACGGCTGTAATGTAGAGTGCTTTTTGGTAATAGAAACCGAAGGTTTTGCCTATGCGAACGGGAATCGAATTTTTACCCGTTTTGATATCATTATCGATGTCGCGTAAATTATTCAAATTCAATACTGCCACGGATAATAATCCACATCCAGACGCCGGCAGTAAAATGGCAAAATCCAAGCGATACGTTTGTAAATAATAGGTTCCCACCGTTCCGATTAGGCCAAAAAATAGAAAGACCGAAATGTCCCCTAACCCCATATAACCATAGGGTCTTTTACCCACGGTGTAGGCGATGGCTGCAGCAATAGCAGCTAGACCTAAACCCAGGAATGTGCCCCATACTTCGATGGGTGCGTTCTTTAGCCCGAAAAATAAAAGAGAAAGGCCTGAAACAAAAGAAAGAATCGCTGTCCATATTACAGCAGTTCTCATCTCTTGTTGACTGATTTTTCCGGTTTGAACAGCTCTTAACGCCACTTTGCGATCTGCATTATCCACTCCATTGGAAAAGTCGCCTAAGTCATTCGCAAAATTGGAAAGGATTTGCAACAATAGGGTTGTAAGGGTAGCTAATAAGGCAATTAGGAAATCAAATTTCCCAGAAGCATACGCTAGAAAATTACCTAATAAAATACTCCCTAAAGCCAGCGGTAAGGTTCTAGGTCTTGCCGCGTCTACCCATCTATTCATTTTATTTCCCGATCGCAGCTAAAAATTCTGGACTGTTTGGCTTGATGCCTGATGCAAAGAAATTTTGCAATTCGCCTTTTTCGTTAATTACGTATTTGCAGAAGTTCCAGCTTGGTTCTTTCTCGTTCCAACCGTTCTTTGATTTGTCCGAAAGCCATTGGTATAAGTCACATTTTCCAGTTCCTTTCACCACGACTTTTTCCATCATTTGGAAGGAAACGCCATAATTTAAAGAGCAGAAAGAAGAAATCTCTGCGTTAGATCCTGGTTCTTGTCCACCAAATTCATTGGCTGGAAAGCCTAATATAACAATGTCTTTGTTCTCTTTGTGGAATTTTTCCCAGTCTGCGTATTGTGGCGTATAGCCACATTTCGAGGCCGTATTCAATACGATTATTTTCTTTCCCTTGAATTGAGAAAAATCAATCTCTTTTCCATCGATTCCTTTCATTTTGAAGGAATGGAAGTTGGTAGTCGCTGCGGGGTTTTCCATTTTTTCTGGTCTGTTTAAGACTGTTTTTTGGGTGAATGGGAGGGCCAAAGCCGTTAATAACGATCCGATTTTCATAAAACTTGCGATCATGATAATGATGATTAATAAGGTGAGGTAAAGGTATTTACGTTTCAAATTACATTCTATTAGGTGAAACTATACCTAATAACGACGTAGCATGCTGAATTGTTTTTCCTGTCAGCTCAGCTAAGGTAAGTCGAATGTTTCGCTTCACCTCATTTTCCTCTGATAGAATACTTAATTCATTATAGAACTTATTAAAAGTCTTCGCTAAATCGTAGGCATAATTAGCGATGACCGAAGGAGCAAAGTTCGCCGCAGCTTGCGCAATAGACGCCTTGTATTCACCTAACAAGTAGATTAATTCTTGTTCTGATTCGGCTAATTCAGAACCAGTAGAAACAGGCGATATCTCACCGCCTTTGCGCAATATGGAACAAATACGGGCGTGCGTGTATTGAATGAATGGGCCTGTGTTGCCTTGGAAGTCGATGGATTCTTCCGGGTTAAATAACATGCGTTTCTTCGGTTCCACCTTTAATAAGAAATACTTCAAGGCGCCTAATCCTAGGTTATGGAATAATTCGTTTGATTCTGCCTCCGTGAAGCCATCGATTTTGCCTAATTCTAAGGTACGATCTTTAGCCGTTTGAATCATTTCAGCCATTAAATCATCGGCATCTACCACTGTTCCTTCGCGCGACTTCATCTTTCCGCTTGGTAAATCCACCATGCCATAAGAAAGGTGGAAGTTGCCTTTTGAGAAAGGCTTGTTTAATTTCTTTAAAATATGGAATAGCACCTCGAAGTGGTAATCTTGCTCGTTACCCACTACATAAACCGATTGATTTGCTTTGAAATCTTCGTATTTCAATTGGGCTGTTCCCATATCTTGGGTGATGTAAACGGAAGTTCCGTCCTTGCGTAACACCAGTTTTTCATCTAGTCCCTCTGCCTCTAAATTGATCCAAACGGATCCGTCAGGCTTTTGGAAAAATACACCCGCAGCTAATCCTTCGTCTACTAATTGCTTTCCTAGCAAATAAGTATTGGATTCGCGGTAGATTTTATCGAATGAAACACCCATCGTTTGGTAGGATTTCTCAAAACCAGCGAAAACCCAGGCGTTCATCGTATTCCACAAGTTCATCACTTCATCATCGCCTTGTTCCCATTTTAAAAGCATTTCTTGTGCTTTCAGTAGGATAGGGGCTTGTTTTTTAGCTTGTTCTTCGTCTAAACCGCCGGCTTTTAATTCTGCGATTTCTTCCTTGTAAGCTACATCGAAAGCCACGTAGTATTTACCCACTAAATGATCGCCTTTTAATCCGGATGTTTCAGGTGTTTCTTGATTGCCAAAAAGTTGGTAAGCTAACATCGACTTGCAGATGTGTATACCCCGGTCATTCACTAAATTCGTTTTGACAACTTCGTAGCCACCTGCCGCTAGGATTTGTGCTACAGAAAAGCCTAAAAAGTTATTCCGTAAATGGCCTAAATGCAGTGGTTTATTCGTGTTAGGAGAGGAGTATTCGATGAGTACTTTTTCTCCTTTTGATTCAATTTGAAAGGGATTTTTATCGGATGCTACGCTGGCTAATAATGCTAACCAATCGGAATCTTGAATGGATAAATTTAAAAAACCTTGAACAACTTGATAAGCCTTTACGATGGAACAATTCGCTAACATGTATTCCCCTAAATCTGTTGCAATGGCTGCTGGAGCCTTTCCTGCTTGCTTTGTAAACGGGAAAACAACTAAGGTGTAGGCGCCTTCAAACTCTTTTTTCGTCTCTTGTAACGCAATTTCAGTCACTTCGATTTGGAAGAGGGCTTTTAATCCTTTTGCTAATTCTTGCTGTAATGTTTGTTGAATGTTTGACATCTAAATGGCTCTGATTTATCAATCTGCAAAGGTAGCTAAATTCACTCTAAACCTTGCTTCTCATGCTCAGAAATGAATAAATTAATCTTACCTTTGCGCTAATCATGCAAAATATGTACCACGAAGCAATTCAAACTTTAAAATCAGGAGGCGTGCTCTTGTATCCCAGCGACACGATTTGGGGTTTAGGCTGTGATGTTCGAAATGAGCAAGCCATTGAGAAGATTTTGGAACTAAAAAATAGGCCAGCTTCCAAGGGTTTGATTGTCTTAATCTCTAAAATCGAGCAATTGAGCGAATACATGGAGCAGGTGCCTGATCTTGCCTGGGATTTAGTGGAATTTGCGGAGGACCCTTTGACGATTATTTATCCCAAAGGAAAAAATGTATCTCCCTCTTTATTAGGGACAGACGGCAGTATTGCTATTCGTTTAGTCAAAGATGAGTTTTGTAAAGGATTGATTTTCCGCTACCAACGGGGAATTGTTTCTACTTCCGCGAACCTTTCTGGGGAACCTTCTCCATTAAATTTTGCAGAAATTGCACCTTCTATTATAGCAGGGGTAGCACATGTGTTGAAAAATCCAGCAGGAGAGGGGCCCGCTAAAAAGGCGAGTAAAATTGTGCAATTAGGCCTTCATGGCGACTATAAGTTAATCAGAGGATAGATGAAAGAAGGGAAGGAGATTGTAGCAGATCCAATATTCTCCAAGATTGGCCTAGCCGCTGATCGTTTAGGAGTGGATAGCTACGTCATTGGAGGGTACGTGCGCGATGCAATTTTAGGACGGGATTGCAAGGATATTGATGTGGTTTGCATCGGTTCTGGCATTGATCTAGCCCTTGAGGTAGCTAAAGAATTTGCTTTGCCTGAGCATGCGGTGTCTGTTTTTAAAAATTTTGGCACAGCTATGATCAAAGTCGATGACTGGGATCTAGAGTTCGTAGGTGCACGAAAAGAATCGTATAACCGAGATTCGCGTAAGCCAGTCGTAGAAGAGGGATCCTTAGAAGATGACCAAAACCGCCGCGATTTCACCATCAACGCCATGGCCGTTCAATTAAATAAGGCGAATTGGGGAAAATTACTAGATCCATTTAATGGTCTAGAAGATTTAAATTCCAAAATCATACGCACCCCATTAGCCCCCGGCATTACGTTTTCAGACGATCCACTTCGGATGATGCGGGCGGTTCGATTCGCTGCTCAACTTGAATTTGACATTTTACCTGAAACATTTGAAGCGCTAAAAACGGAGAAGGATCGTTTAGCGATCATCTCAATGGAGCGCATTTCCGATGAATTGAACAAGATGATTCTCTGTAAAAAACCGTCTTACGGTTTTCTTTTGCTTGATGCCTGTGAAATTCTCCCCCTCATTTTCCCCGAGTTTATGAAGCTGAAAGGCGTGGACACCGAAGATGGAAAGGGTCACAAAGATAATTTTTACCACACCTTACAGGTGCTCGATAATATTGCCGAAAACACAGACGACCTTTGGTGGCGCTGGGCTGCGATTTTGCACGATATTGCCAAACCGCAAACCAAACGTTTCGCCCAAGGCAAAGGCTGGACTTTTCACGGCCATGAAGAAATGGGTGCTCGTCAAGTACCTAACATTTTTAAGCGCCTAAAATTGCCTTTGAACGAGAAAATGAAGCTGGTTCAAAAGCTAGTGCGCCTACATTTGCGTCCGATTGCTTTATCTAAAGAAGAAATCACGGCTTCTGCCTTGCGTCGCCTTTTGTTTGAGGCAGGAGAGGAGTTAGAGGCATTGATGACCCTATGTCGGGCTGATATTACGTCGAAAAACGGCGATAAAGTCAAACGTTACTTGCGTAATTTTGATATTGTTGAGCAAAAGCTAAAAGAAGTAGAAGAAAGTGATTCACTTCGTAATTTTCAGCCCGTTTTCTCAGGTGAAATCATCATGCAAGTCTTTGACATTGGTCCAGGCCGCGAAATTGGCTTGATTAAAATTGCGATGCGCGAAGCCGTTCTTGAAGGGACTATCCGAAATGATCTCGCCTCTGGCTGGGATTTACTCGTGGAAGAAGGGCGAAAGCTTGAACTTACACCAGTTGTTTCACTCGCTGATATTCAATAAAAAAGGCTCCGAATTTCGGAGCCTTTTTACATTCTTAGGCGGATGTAAATTATAAGTTGATCACAAAATCTTCTTTTGCATAGCGAACTTTAGTCGCAGTTGCCATAAAGTCATTCGCTGCATCACGCTCGCCTACAGCAAGCATCAATACGGAGTGTAATCCCATTGCTTCTAGACCCAATAATTCATCTAATTGAGCTGGAATAAAACCTTCCATTGGAGTAGAATCAATTTGTAATTCTCCTGCTGCTGCTAATGCAGTACCCATCGCTAAATAGGCTTGGCGATCTGCCCAGTTTCTTTTTGCTTCTACTGGACGACCTAATAGAGAACCAGCGATTGCTCCACGGTAATCTCCTAACATATCCACCGAAAGACCTCGTGTGTCAGCCACTAATTGGATGAACGCATCGATTTGTACTTCTGTAATGTCATTCCAGGCTGCAAATACTAATAAGTGTGACGATTCAACTGCTTGCGGTTGACCATAAGCGATCGGTTGAATTTTTGCTTTTAATGCTGGGTTTTCAATAACTAGGATTTTGTATGGTTGTAATCCAAATCCAGAGGCTGAAAGGCGGATTGCTTCTAATAAAGCATCCATTTTTTCTGCGGAAACTTTGTTTCCAGTCATTCTTTTGGTGGCGTAGCGCCACGATAATGAGTTGATTAAAGACATATATTTTTTTTGTTTTTAGTTAAATTTTAAGGCTTATTCTAGAAAATGGCCAACGACATATTTTCTGCGAATAAGCCTTAATAATTTATCAAATAAATAATTCAAATTCTTTTATACCTGAGCTCAATTAAGAGAGCGAAGGAGTTATTAGATTATCGAATAATTATAAAAAAAGGGATTCGCAGAAAATATGGCAAAGACCATTTTCTAGAATCCCTTTTTTATATTATTCTGAAACTAAAGATACTGTCAAAGCGAAATCATCAAAAATCGCCTTATCCCCAATCGACTCAAAGAATTTCTTAGAACCGTATTTGATGTTGAAGTCAGTACGATCGATTGTGATGTTTGCTTTTGCAGTAACTTTACCCCCTTTAACAGCGATTTCAGCTGGGAAAGTGATTGATTTTGTGATTCCTTTTACTGTCAAGTTACCAGTAATTTGGTTTCCAGCTACTTTAGTGATTACGAAAGAGGCAGTTGGGAATTTTTCGATTTCAAAGAAATCACCTGAAGTGATGTGTCCGATGAATTTTTGATTATAACCAGCATCTGTGATATCTAAATCCTTGATTGTTTTTAAATCAATTGTGAAGTTTCCACCTACTAATTTGTTTCCGTTAATGCTCAAAGCACCAGCAGAGATACCTACTGTACCATTGTGTTCACCTGTTACTTTCTTAGCTAACCAAGCGATAGAACTAGCTGTCTTGTTTACATTGACTACTTTCGGTGCAGCTACACCAGCGAAAGTGATTAGGCCTAAAGCCAAAGTTGCAATAACTACTTTTACAGATTTCATATAATTTATTGTTTAATTGTGAGAAAATACGGTTCTAAATTCGTCCAAAATTTGGTTCATTTCTTCGAGCCTTCTAACTCCTAAAGCGTCGAAATATTTACCCCAGTCATTTTGAACTTGGTCTACTTGGGTTAATAAATCCAGTCCAGCTGGTAAAATCAATACATCTACTGCTCTTCGATCTTGAGGACATTCTCGACGTAGAACTAATTTCTTTTCTACTAATTTATCCACAAGTCGTGATGCATTAGACATTTTGTCTAGCATTCGCTCAGTGATGGCTAAAACGGTCATTGGGTTTCCTTGTTGTCCACGAAGAATACGAAGTACATTATATTGTTGTACCGTAAGTCCGAAGGGTTTCAATAATTCCTGTTGTTGCTGAACAATCCAATTGCCGGTATAGATCGCATTTACAACGGCTTTAGCTGCTTCAGAAGGAAATTTTGACTGTTTTAAATCTTCGGAAATACCCATGTTGAAAATTTGATGTCGTAAAATTAAATGTAATTACATTAAATACAAAGGAAAATAAATTTATTTTAACCAAAACCCTGATATTTTTAATTTTTGGCCTATTTTTGAACATGCAGACATCCTTATCCCTCCAATATCCCTTTATTCTTGCTTCTAATTCTCCTCGTAGAAAAGAGATCTTGCGTTCCGCTGGATTCGAATTTTCCGTTTTACCCAGTGATGTGGATGAATCCTTTTCTGCAGAAATGAAGCCTCAAGAGGTGCCGGTGCATTTGGCAGAAAGAAAAGCGAATGAATTAGCCCGAATTTCCCCGAATGCCTTAGTATTAGCCGCTGATACGGTGGTGATTTTAGGAAAGGATATATTGAATAAGCCTCAAGATAAATCGGAGGCGATTTATATGTTGCAGCAATTATCTGGGAAAACGCACGAAGTGGTCACAGGAATTGCTTTACACACACCTCAGGGTTTGTTCACAAAAGCAGATTCGGCCTTAGTTAAATTCAGGACATTTGAAGATTGGGAAATTGATTTCTATGTACGCGAGGGATCATGCTTAGATAAAGCAGGATCTTACGGAGTGCAAGATTTCTTAGGGATGGTGGGAATTGAATCCATTCAGGGCTCTTTTTACACGGTAATGGGATTGCCCATTTTTGACGTGTATCAATTAATGAAACCCTATATTCTAGATGGTAAACAATTAACGATTAGATAGAGAAGCTTTCTCCACAACCGCATGTACGACTTGCGTTCGGGTTTTTGAATTGAAAACCTTTGCCATTTAATCCGTCAGAAAAGTCTAACTCTGTTCCTGCTAGGTAAAGGATAGATTTTTTGTCTACCATTACTTTCACGCCTTTATCTTCGAAGATCATATCGTTTGGTTGAGCTTCTGCAGCAAAATCCAAATTATACATAAGGCCTGAGCAGCCGCCACCTTCTACGGCTACCCGGATGTTGAATTCCTCCGTTAAACCTTCTTTAGAACGTAATTCTTTGATTCTATTGGCAGCTAAATCCGTTATCGTAAGCATGGTGGTCGTATTTTGATGAAAACCTGATACAAAAGTAGCCCTTTTTTTGATAAAAAAAACCTTTATTTAGAGTGAATCTAAATAAAGTCTAGTTTTTCAAAACCATTGGTCTTAATTTTGTGTTTCAATTGCAGATTAAAAACATATACCATGCTTTCAATAAAGAATTTACAAGCGAGAATAGGAGAGAAGGAAATCTTGAAGGGGATTAATTTAGAAATCAAAGCCGGTGAGGTTCACGCCATTATGGGGCCTAACGGTTCAGGTAAATCGACTTTGGCATCCGTATTAGCGGGTCGTGAAGATTACGAGGTGACCGGAGGATCCGTTGAATTTCTTGGAAAAGATTTATTGGATTTAGCTCCAGAAGAACGTGCAGCAGAGGGTTTATTCCTTGCATTTCAATACCCAGTGGAAATTCCAGGGGTGTCTACAACGAACTTTATGAAGTCAGCGGTAAATGAAATTCGCAAATACCGTGGCGAGGAGCCTTTGGACGCTGTTCAATTTTTGAAAATGTTCAAAGAGAAAATGAGCTACGTGAATATTGACCAAAGTTTATTGTCTCGTGCCTTAAACGAAGGTTTCTCCGGTGGAGAGAAGAAAAGAAATGAAATCTTCCAAATGGCGGTTTTAGAACCTAAGTTGGCTATTTTGGATGAAACGGACTCTGGTTTAGACATCGATGCCTTGCGTATCGTAGCAGAAGGAGTGAATAAATTGAAATCCCCAGACAACGCGACGATTGTGGTGACTCACTACCAACGTCTTTTGGACTACATTATTCCCGATTTTGTTCACGTATTGTATAAAGGCAAAATCGTGAAATCTGGTGGAAAAGAATTAGCGCTTGAATTAGAAGAGCGTGGGTATGATTGGATTATTTCAGCTTTAGGAGAATAAGATGTTGTATACAGAATTAACGTCATCGGCTCAGAAACAGGCTTTAGAGCGTTTTAAGGCCAAAGGATTTCCCACCAACAAATGGGAAGAATGGAAGTATGCGTCCTTGAAATCTTGGAATGAAAAAGACCTAGATTGGACTCCTGCTGCTTTAAATGAAAATTCCTCTGCCAGCTTACAAACCCAAAACGGGAACACTAGCTTCAAGGGTGCTTTGCCAGCCGGAGTGGAGTTCATATCATTTGATGCTTTCATTGTGGCAAATCCAACGATTGCAGCTAAATGGGAGCAGCGTTTACCTATCTTAGATCAGAACTCCTTGTACGATTTAAATACGGCGCTTGTGGTAAATACACAGGTTTTGTGGGTAAAAGCAGGTGTTACTGTTGATCAGGCGATAACACACGACTTTATTCTATCTGCAGCGATAGCTTCAGCGGTTCAAAGTCGTTTGATTGTTTATCTAGAAGCAGACGCATCCTTGACTTTGATTGAGCGTGCCTTTACAATAGCGGGTTCTGCGGAGGTTTTGTCCAATTTTGTTCAAGAAATTTATGTGAATGAGCAGGCTAATTTGACCTATGTGAAGGAACAAGATTTGGCCCAAAACACGACTCACATCGATCATACGTTTATCACTCAGCTTTCGAATAGTCAGGTTGATTTGTTTACATTCTCCCTGAATGCGGCTTATTTACGTAATAACCTGCATTTCTACAGCGATGGCGAAAAGGTAGTTTCGAATCTGAATGGCCTCTACGTTCCAGGAGAAGATCAATTAATGGATTCTCACACGGTGGTAGATCACCGCAAACCGAACTCGGAATCACACGAATTATACAAAGGTGTGTTGTTAGGAAACGCGACAGGTGTATTTAATGGAAAGATTTTTGTGCGTCCAGATGCGCAAAAAACCAATGCATTCCAAAGTTGCAAAAACGTTCTTGCTTCCACTCGTGCTACGATGAATACGAAGCCTCAATTAGAAATTTGGGCGGATGATGTGAAATGTTCGCATGGAACGACAACAGGTCAATTGAATGAAGAAGCTTTATTCTATTTACGTTCAAGAGGTATTTCTTTAGCGAATGCGCGCACTTTATTGTTACTCGCTTTTGTTCAAGAGGTAATCGACCGCGTAACACACGAAGAGACGAAGTTGCGTTTGACTGATAAAATTATTTCAAAAATCCAGACTTCTTTAGCGATTTAATCATGACTGAAACATTGAATATAGATCAAATTAGAGCCGATTTCCCTGTTTTACATCAGCAGGTGAACAAGGCCCCATTGATTTATTTTGATAATGCAGCGACCACTCAAAAGCCGAAAGCTGTCATTGACGCGCTTTCAGCTTATTATGAGCAGGATAATGCGAACATTCACCGAGGTATTCACACCTTGGCGGAACGCGCAACAACCGCTTATGAATTAACAAGAAAGAAGTTAGCGGCCTTTTTGAATGTTCCGTCTACAGACCAAGTTATTTTCACCTCAGGCACAACGGCAGGGATTAATTTAGTTGCCCAAACCTTTGGACGTGCAAACGTTCAAAAAGGAGATCAAATCATTGTTTCTAACTTAGAACACCACTCGAACATTGTGCCTTGGCAGATGATCGCGGAGGAAAAAGGGGCAGAGATCAAGGTGATTCCTGTCAGCGATGCTGGTGTTTTAGACATCGAAGCTTATAAAGCTTTATTGAATCCTAAAGTCAAATTAGTTGCTGTCAATCACGTTTCTAACGCGATTGGGACGATTAACCCGATAGCTGAGATTATTTCTTTGGCACATGAAGTAGGGGCTAAGGTATTAATTGATGGGGCACAATCAGTGGCGCATTTAGCTGTAGATGTGCAAGCATTGGATATGGATTTCTTTGTGTTTTCTGCGCATAAACTTTTTGGGCCTACGGGCGTGGGAGTATTGTACGGGAAGCGTGATTTATTAGAGTCCATGCCGCCTTATCAAGGAGGAGGGGAGATGATTAAAGAGGTGAGTTTTTCGGGTACGACCTACAACGAATTACCCTATAAATTTGAGGCAGGAACGCCGAATATCGCGGATGTAATCGCATTTGGGGCTGCTTTAGACTATGTTCAGGCTATCCCTTCGGAAGCTTTAGCCGCGCAAGAAGAGGCGCTTTTGGCCTATGCTACACAGAAATTACAAGCGATTCCAGGTTTACGTATCGTGGGTACGGCTCCTGAAAAGATTGCCGTTATTTCTTTCGTCATTGATGGAGTTCACCCACAAGATATCGGCGTGTTACTGGATAAATTTGGCATAGCGATTCGTACCGGACATCATTGTACACAGCCATTGATGCAGCGCTATGAGCTGGTTGGAACGTGCCGTGCCTCTTTTGCGTTCTATAATACGTTTGAAGAAATCGATCGATTCGTGCTTTGTTTAGAGAAAACTTTACAGATGTTAGGATAATGGGACAGCTAATAAACGAGATACAAGAGGAATTAATTGAAGAGTTCGGTCTTTTTGAAGATTGGGCAGATAAATACGAGTATTTAATTGACCTTGGTAAGAAGTTAGCGCCAATGTCAGACGCCTATAAAACGGAGGATAATGTGATTAAAGGCTGCCAAAGCCGCGTTTGGTTACACGCCGAAAAGCAAGGTGATTTAGTCATTTTTCAGGCAGATTCTGAGGCTATTATCGTCAAAGGTATGATATCCATGTTGATTCGGGTCTTGTCGAATCACACGCCAGCGGAGATTTTAGCCGCTGATTTATACTTTATCGAGCAAATTGGAATGAGCCAACATTTGGCCCAAACCAGATCTAATGGATTAGTTTCCATGGTAAAACAAATGCAACATTATGCCTTGGCCTTTTCTTAAGCGATTATTTAGAATGGAAAACTCAAATCAAATGAATGAGGTAGAATTAAAGGAAAAGGTGGTTAAGGCGATTAAAACTGTCTATGACCCAGAAATTCCAGTAGATGTGTACGAGCTCGGATTAATCTATGAAATCAAGATTTTTCCAGTCAATAACGTCTATATCTTAATGACTCTAACTTCGCCCTCTTGCCCATCTGCGGAAAGTATCCCGGTGGATATTGAGAAAGCAGTAAGAGAGATTGAAGGTATTGCGGAAGTCTCTGTAGAATTAACATTTGATCCTCCTTACGAGCAGGATATGATGTCTGAAGTGGCCAAATTGGAACTTGGTTTTATGTAATTGCGTTTAATTTAAAATCTAATATAAAAATATATGTATCCAGAACATTTAGTACATCCTATGCGGATGGATATCGTTGCCGGAGGTTTCCAAGAATTGAAGTTAGCTTCAGAAGTGGAAGACGTAATGGCTAAGCCAGGAACAACCTTGGTATTTTTTAACTCAGTTTGCGGATGTTCAGCTTCTACGGCTCGTCCAGGTGTGAAACACGCGGTAGCTTCATCAGCTAAGAAGCCTAATCAATTAGTGACGGTTTTCGCGGGTGTAGATCCAGAAGCGGTACAAAAGGCACGTGAGTATACTTTACCTTATCCTTCATCTTCTCCATCGATTGCGTTATTCAAAGATGGTGAGTTAGTTCATTTCGTAGAACGTCACCACATTGAAGGTCGTTCGGCAGATATGATTGCTGGTCACTTAGAAGGTGTATTTGACGAGTTTTGTTAATAGCAATACCATAAAAAGGGAGCTTCCATCAGGAGCTCCCTTTTTTTATGACCTTTCAGAAAGGATTATTGCTTAGGCGCGCCGCCCATCGCTCCTGATTCTGAACTACTATTTTTTGCTTTCTCTGCCATTTTCTTCGCAGCACCTTCATAGTCACCCGCTTTAATGAAGGACATCTTCAATAAGTCGATTGATTTCTGAGTAGCCTCTTGGATCTGCGCAGGAGTCAAGCTCTTGATCTTGGTTTCTAATTCTTCAGACCATTTCATGTTACGTCCTAAGAACAAGTTACTATTCAAGCTTCCCACTAAGGCATTATCTTGAGAACGTGTCACCTGGCGAGATTGTAGCCAAGATTTCTTCGCTTCGTCGATTTCTTTCTGAGTGAAACCCTCTTTCAATACTTTTTCGATTTCTTCTTTGAAAGCAGATTCAAGCTTCGCTAAGTTCTCAGGTGCATAGATTGCATAGCCGATAAACGCGCCGCTTTGGTCTAATGGACTAGCCACGAATTGTGAGCCTACACCGTAAGATAAACCGTCTTTTTGACGAATACGGTTCATTAAACGAGAACTTAAGCCGCTACCACCACCAAGCATATAGTTAGATAATTCTAAGGCAGCGTAGTTAGGATCGCTATCTGAGATTTTCAAGGGTTGGTAGGCTAAGAAGAACGCATTCGCTTTATCAGGTGTTTCGATGGAGATCGCTTTTCCTCCCGTCTCTTTGAATACATCCTGAACGCGTTTGTAAGGCTTCGGAGACTTCCAGTTAGCAAATTCAGCTGTAATTAAATCTTTCAATTCTTTCTCATCAAAATCACCCACTGCAGAGAAGGTAGCATTCGATGCGCCATAGAAGTTCTTGTAGAAATTAACCGACTCTTCTAATTTAACCGCCCCATAGTTAGCAATTTGTTCTGCCATAGTAGGTTGGTAACGAACGTCCTTCTTATCATAGTGACCAGCTCTTAATTGCCCTAATGCTTCAGAACCTTTCGCTTGTGGCTCACTTTTCTGTCCTTCGATAGCGGTTAAATTCTCTTGCTTTAATTTGTCAAATTCTGAAGCTGGGAAAACGGGTTGCTTTAATGCTTCAGCCACTAATTTCATCGCTGGGATTAAATTTTCGCGTGTTGTCTCGATAGAAACGTTTGCTTGGGTAGCACCCCCAGAAATACTAACACGCGCTTTTAACTTGTCCAATTCGTCTTGGAATTGTTGACGTGTGTGTTTCGCTGTACCTTTTGTTAACATGTCAGCTGCTAAATCGGCAGCAGTTGCTGTTCCCATTAATGATTTTTCATCACCAAAACGTAAAGTCATACGCGCATAAACGGAATTGCCACGAGTTTTCTTTGCTAATAGCGCTAACTGAACTCCACCGATTTTCTCCGTCTTCGTGCGTGCATCAATGTTTGCTGGAGATGGATCAAAAGCCTCACCTTGGCTAACTGCTGCCTTTGGTTTGAAGTCTTTTAAAATCGTAGCCACGTCTTTCGCCTCTGGAATCTCAGCGCGCTCAGGTTTCTCTGTAGGATAGAAAGTACCAGACGTTCTGTTAGACGACTTGAAGTAAGCTGCTGCCACGCGCTGAATATCTTCAGGTGTTATTTTCTCTAATTGATTACGGGTGTGGAACAATAAACGCCAATCTCCTTGAGCGATGTATTCTGATAGACCTACGCCCACACGTTGTGCATTATTTAGCAATAACTCAATATTCTTGATGCCTTTTGTTTTGATACGATCGACTTCTTCCTTAGTTGGAGGAGTTTTGGCAAAATTCTCAATGGTGTTAAACATAATCTGGCGAACAGAATCCACTGATTTCTCTTTTAAAACTTCCGCGCCGAAATAAATCAACCCCGGCTCCTTTAATTGGAAGGAGAATCCAAACTGGCTACTTGCCTTCTTTGTATCAATTAAGGCTTTGTATAAACGACCAGAAGGGGCATCCGTTAATAAATCAGCCATCACATCTACCGCCACATAATCTGGGTGTAAACCGGAAGGAATATGGTAGGCCATACCTACTACTTGCACATCACCCACGCGGCGAAGAGATACTTCTCTTTCTCCATCTTGCGTAGGTTCAGCCGTGAAAGTAGGCGTTAAAACACGCTCAGGACGTGGAATAATGCCAAATTTTTCATTAACTAATTTCAATGTTTTAATCGGATCAAACTTTCCTGCTACTAATAATACCGCATTATCAGGCTGGTAGTATTTGCGGTAATAAGCCTGCAAGTTCTCGATAGGTACTTTTTCGATATCAGAACGCGCACCAATGGTAGAATTACCATAGTTATGCCATAAGAAAGCCGTAGAAACGATACGCTCCATTAAGACACTACCTGGATCATTCTCGCCACGTTCGAATTCGTTACGAACAACCGTCATTTCGGTTTCTAATTCGCTCTTCGCAATACGTGAATTAATCATACGATCAGCCTCCATATCTAAAGCCCAATCTAGATTTTCATCTGTTGAAGCGAATGTTTCGAAGTAGTTCGTGCGGTCTAACCAAGTAGTTCCGTTGAATTGAGCACCATGATCAGAGATCTCTTTCGCTACTTCTTTGTGTTTTTCTTTTGTACCCTTGAACACCATGTGTTCTAATAAGTGGGACATACCTGTTTCACCATAGCCCTCGTGACGAGAACCTACTAAATAGGTGATGTTAACGGTAATGGTTTGCTTCGATGGGTCTGGAAAAAGTAATACTTTTAAGCCATTGGCTAATTTGTATTCCGTAATTCCCTCCGCTTCCGTTACCTTTTCGGGTATGGGAAGGCTAGCGGAAGCCTTTTGTGTGGTTGGAGTGGGTTTAGGTTGAGCCATTGCAGGTTGCAATAGACAAAGCAGTAAACCCGATAGAATAATTTTCTTCATATGGGTATTTTTTTTTAAGAATAGAAAATTAAAAATTTATTAAATCTGAGGTACTGATAAAATGATGAACGGCAAAAATTATTTCTTGTACTGCTGAATTAACTTATATATCGCCTTTTGTGTTTCCATGTTAGGGAAATATTCGAAAATAATTTCGTGCTTATCGTAGTCTAATAGTAGGCCAGATTCTAAGAAGTGAAAGGCTTCTTTGAATTGCCCCGCTTTAATTAAAAAGATGGCCGCGCGGTAATAGAGGTCTGCTTCCTCTGGAAGTTCATCGATCGCGGAAAGCATAATTTCTGCGCATTTCTCGAAATCATTCAAATCATAGTGCAATTGCGCCCATTTTACCCAAGTGGGGGCGAAGAAGGAGTCTAGATCTACGGATTTGGTATAAGCCTCGTCAGAAGAAACCGGATTGCCTAAATAAGCTTCCACATCCGCTAAACCCGTCCAATACAAGGGATTCGTATCATTTAATTTCAGTGCTTTCTTCAGAAAATGCAAGGCCTCAAACCATTTGTCCAGTTCAGTCAAGCAAACGGCTAGACCATAATAGCCTTCATCCCAAAGAGGGTCGACCTTAATCGCCTCCTTATAATGGGTTAAAGCCTCGTCAAAACGACGTTGACGTTCGATGCTAGCACCTAAACAACAATATAGTTCCGGATTCGGATCGTCGTATTTTAAGCAAAGTTGGTAGGATTCCTCTGCCTTAGCATACTCCTGAATATTCATGTAGGTATTCCCTAAATTGAATAAAGAGGATCCAAACGTAGGTTCGATTGCCAAAGAATATTCATAGGCATCGATGGCCTTTTCAAATTGCTTTAGCTTCGAATAGGCGATGCCTAAATTATACCACGCTGTAAATGAAAAAGGATCGGCATCGATGAATTGTTTGTAATAGGGGATACTTTCCTCTATTTTCCCGATTTCATCCAAACAATTCGCTAGTTCCACCAGCGCATTTTCATTTTCAGAATTCATCTCCAAACACTTCTTCAACATATCTACTGCCTCGCGAGGTTTCCCCCAGGCTTGGTAGCTTAATCCGATACGGAAATAGACTTCGTCTTTTTCTTCCGTGCGGTCAAGGGAGGCTAAAAAAAGTTGGATCGATTCTTCGTGCTGGCCTAATTGGCTTAATAAATAGCCTTTTACGAGTGTTAATTCGATATCATTGGGGAAAAGCAAAATGGCATTTTCAATTAACTCCATCGCCTCTTCCGGCTTTTGCATTTCGCCTAATATTTGTGCTTTCAGAGTAATTAATTCCAGCGAGTAGCTATAATGACTTAGGCCCAAATCCACGGCCTCTAATGCTTGGTCAAAACGCGATTGCACAAAATAGTGTTCTGCGATTTGCTCCAAAGTTTCTGCATCGAAAAACGCGTTTTCTTGCTGATTCAACATGTTCTCGTAGCGTTGAACGGAAGATTGAATGTCTTCTTTATTCTCGTCGAATTCGGGATCTAGCATTTTTGTGGATACATTTTTACTAAAATAAAGAATATTATTTATTCTTGAACGCCTTTTCGGCTTAATTTTGTTCCAAACATCTGATAATGTCAAAAATCTGCGCCATTGCGGACCTCGGTACGAACACCTTTCAATTATTGATTTCGCCTTTGTCTGAATTTCGGGTGGAGGAGCATTTGCAGCGTCCGGTCGGTTTAGGAATGGGCGCGATGGAAGAGGTAACATTGCAGGTAGATGCAATGGATCGTGCATTGGTTTGTTTGACAGAATTTAAGGAGGTTTTTTTGGCCAAAGGAGGTGTAATGAATGATTTTTACGCCATTGGTACGAGTATTCTTAGAAGAGCTTCAAATGCGGATACCTTTGTGAAGCGAGTTCTTAACGAATTAGGGATCCGTATTCACATCATCGATGGAATCCAAGAGGCAGAATATATCTATGCCGGTATACGAAATTCATTGCCAGACCGTTGGGAGAAAACGAGTTTAGTGATGGACATAGGCGGGGGAAGTGTGGAGTTTATTTTGTTTAAAGGTGAGCAAGTACTTTATCGTGTGAGTTTAGAAATAGGTGGTTTACGCCTGAAGTCGCTATTTTCGGTGGATAATGAGTTTCATTTATCAGTTGTAGCTGAGTTAGATGCGTATGTTTCGAAAGAAATGAGTCCGCTGTTGGAAGCTTGTCGCACAGCTCATCCTTGCGTTTTAATAGGTGCAGCTGGAGCTTTTGAAACGATTTTGGAGTTAGAGAATAGGCCTGGTGGAGCTCCGGCCTCCTGTGAAATAGATGTAGCTACGTTTTTGCAGCACAAGACCAATTTAGATGCCTTGCGCTATGAAGATCGGGTAGGCTATCCGGGGATGAAGGCATTTAGGGCAAGTATATTTCCCTATGCGACTTTTTTAGTGGAGAAAGTGTTACGTGAATTCGCTATAAATGAGCTTTGGTTTTCGTCGTATAGTATGAAGGAAGGATTTTGGTTTACGGAACTCCAATCTTCCGGAAGTCAGCCTTAGAATTTGAAAAAAAAAGTGTAAACTTGTGGTAAATAAGATTAATCAATTCATCCTATGGCTTTATCGCTAGCAACTATTTTACTCCAGGCGGGTGTTACCGTCGATTCCCTATCTTCTGCTGTGGCAGATTCTATTGTTAATGCTTCTGGTCCGGTTCAAGAGGTTACTAAAGTAGTCGTAGAAGAATTTTCGGTGTTAGACTTATTAGGAAAAGGGGGATATGTGATGTATCCGATCGGTTTCTTGTTTGCTGCGGCCGTTTTCTTGTTCATCGAGCGCTATTTATATATCCGCAAGACGGCAAAATTAGATGAGAATTTCTTGCACACAATTAACGATATGTTGCAGGCAGGCAATGTGCAGGGTGCGATTAATTTCTGCAAAGCGACCTCTTATCCGATTGCAAAGCTTTTGGAAAAAGGCTTATCCCGTTTAGGTTCACCTATTCGTGATATTGAAGCAGCGATTGAGAATAAGGCCAAAGTAGAAATCTACAATATGGAGAAGAATTTAGGGATTCTGAGTGCAATTGCACGTATTGCCCCGATGTTTGGATTCTTAGGAACAGTGACAGGTATGATTCGTACTTTCCACAATATCTCGATCTCTAATAAAATCGACATTTCAACGATTGCCGGTGGTATTTACGAGAAAATGGTGACATCAGCTTCTGGTTTGATCGTGGGTATTATAGCTTACGTATTGTATACTTTATTAACGACGATGATTGATCGTACGATTAATAAAATGGAAATTACGGCGATCGATTTCTTAGATATTCTTCACAAACCAGCGTCTAAAGCCTAATTCGATGAACTTCAGAAAAAGAGCCAGAGAAGCATCGGAAGTAGAAACAGGAGCCCTAGCGGATATCCTTTTCTTTTTGTTGATGTTCTTTTTAATGATTTCGACGCTCGCCTCTCCGGATGCGATTAAATTGCTTTTGCCTGAAACAGCAAAGCCGATGCCTACGCCTGCGAACGAAGTGATTCGTTTAACAGTGGACGAAAAATTGAATTATTATATCGATGATCGTTTAGTAGATGTAGCGAATTTAGAAACTGAACTATCGAATGAGGTGACTTCTAAAAAAGCAGTGACATTAGTGGTTCGAATGGACCGAAATCAGACAGTACAAGAATTAACGAACATCTATGACCTGGCAGCTAAATTGAAGTTGTCGATGGTGATGGCTGCGGAAAAGAAAAAATAAAAATGATGGAAGGCTATGTAATCATCGCCCTCAAATCAATAGCCGTTTACGTGTTCATCGTAGCGGCTATTCGTGTTTTTGGGAAGAAAGAGTTTGCTCAATTGTCGGTAGTGGATGTGGTGTTTATCTTATTGATATCTAATTCTGTGCAGACGGCGATGGTGGGGAATGATACGAGTTTAGAGGGTGGCTTAGTGGCTGCTTTGGCATTATTCATCATGAATTATGCCTTCAAATGGGTGACGAATAATAGTACTAAAATCAGTAAGGCGATTGATGGAGAACCCATTTTGTTAATTTACGATGGCGTCGTAAAGGAAAATGGCTTAAAAGATGCTTCCATTACGATTGAACAATTAAAGGCGGTAGTTCGGGAGCATGGCGTGGAAGAAATTGCCGAAGTGAACTTAGCTATCTTCGAGGTAGATGGAAATATTTCGGTTTTAAGTGATAATTATCGGAATTTGACCAAAAGAAAACGAAAAGGACACCGGATTCTAGGGCAAAATACAGCCTAAAATCGTATATTTGTCCTATATATCAGCTGTTTGTAGAGTTGAGAATCATTTTGTTTTCTTAATTAATGGAAAAAATCCTAAAATTCGGTGGGACCAGTTGTGGTAGCATCGAAAGCATCCAATCCGTTTTGACTATTATCGAGTCTAACGGGAAATCCTCCTCCCATTTTGCTGTTGTCTTTTCTGCGATGAGCGGAGTGACGAATCATTTGTTAGAAGCGGGCACCCTGGCGGCTCAGCCTAAAAGCACGGTAAATACGCTAATCGAGACGATTGAAACACGTCATTTTGAAGTTATCAAGCATTTTATTCCGGTGACGGGACAAAGTCAGGTGATTGCTCACGTGCGTACTTTGGTGAACGAATTACGCGATGTGTTGAAAGGGATTAACTTGGTTAAGGAGATTTCGCCCAAGACGTCTGATGCGCTGGTTAGTTTTGGGGAGCGTTTATCGACCTATTTAATTTTCGCCATTTTACAGCAAAGAGGACTTCCAGTTTTCTATGTGGATGCACGGGAGATCATTAAAACCAATAGCGCTTTCAGTCACTCCGAAGTAGATTTTGGCTTGACTAATCCATTGATTTCTAGTTATTTCGAAGCGAATAAGGGTAAAATAGGTTTAGTCACGGGATTTATTGCTTCTAATGAAAAAGGGGAGACTACGACCTTGGGTCGCGGTGGATCTGATTATACCGCTTCGGTGATAGGAGCGGCTTTAGGCGTGAAAGAGATTGAGATTTGGACGGATGTGGATGGGATGATGACGGCAGATCCGCGTAAAGTGAAATCAGCCTTTACGATCCCTTCGATTTCCTATGCGGAAGCGATGGAGTTGACACATTTTGGGGCTAAAGTAATTTATCCTCCTTCTTTACAGCCTGCTTTCGCGAAGAATATACCTATTCGAGTGTTGAATACCTTTAATCCCACTTTTGCTGGAACGGTAGTTAGTAAAGAGTCGACTGGAAGTCCTTACATCATTACAGGAATTTCGTCGATTGACCAGCTCGCGTTGGTTAATTTGCAAGGTTCTGGGATGATAGGTGTGGCTGGGGTTTCTGCTAAACTATTTACTGTTTTAGCCCGCGAAAAAATATCAGTTGTTTTGATTTCGCAAGCCTCTTCTGAGCACAGTATTTGTTTTGCCATCGATCCTTCTGTGGCGGATAAAGTGCGAAAAATAGTCGAAAAAGAATTTGCGGCAGAAATGGCATCGGGAGATATTGAGGGGGTAGATATTCAAAAAGAGCTTTCCGTTATTGCCGTGGTAGGAGAGGGAATGCGCAAGCATACCGGTGTGAGTGGGAAATTGTTCTCTTCTTTGGGAAAAAATGGAATCAATATTGTCGCTACGGCGCAAGGTTCCTCCGAGTTAAATATCTCGGTGGTGATTGAAAACAAAGACCTATCTAAGGCCTTGAATGTCATTCACGAGACGTTCTTCTTTTCTCAGATTAAAACATTACACCTCTATCTCGTAGGGGCAGGTTTAATTGGGAAGACCTTAGTCGAGCAAATTATTGGTCAGGAACATTATTTAGCCAAATACAAAGGTATTAAAATCCGTTTAACGGGTATCGCGAACAGCCGTAAACAGTTAATTCAAGAAGAAGGAATTGAGCTTGATCAGGCCTTGCGTTTACTGGATAGTGCAGGAGAACCGGCAGATTTAGCTGGATTTGTGGCGAAAATCAAGGCCTTAAACTTACCTAATTCCATTTTTGCAGATTGTACCGCGAATAAAGAAATTTATACGAATTACTTAGGCTTATTCCAGTCCAACATTTCGGTCGTGACGCCTAATAAGGTCGCGAATTCAGGACCTTATGATTTGTATGCGCAATTGCATCAAACGGCTCTAGCTAAGGGAGTTAAGTTCTTGTATGAGACCAATGTAGGGGCAGGTTTGCCGGTGATTAATACCTTGCAAGGGTTGATCGCTTCTGGAGATCGTTTTGAGAAAATTGAAGGGATACTTTCGGGAACTTTATCTTTCTTATTTAATCAATTTAAGCCCGGTAAGTCATTTGGAGAGGTATTAAGAGCCGCGAAGCAAAAAGGATATACCGAACCGGATCCACGAGAAGATTTGAGTGGGATGGATGTGGCACGTAAAATTTTAATTTTGAGCCGCGAGATTGGATTGAAATTAGAATTCTCGGATATAACGATTGAAAAGATCATTCCACCAGCTTGTGAGGCAGCTCCTACGGTAGATGCTTTCTTTGAGGAGATCGATAAGGCAAACGATTTCTTTGAGAAATTAGTCAATGAGGCTGCAGAAAAGGGCGAAGTCCTACGCTATATCGCTTGTTTAAAAGATCAAAAAATCACTATTGGATTGCGTTCTGTAGGGCCAACTCATCCGTTCTACCAAATGGATGGAGCAGATAACGTAATCGCCTTCACAACCAAACGTTACCATGATCGTCCTTTGGTCATCAAAGGGCCAGGAGCAGGAGCTGAGGTGACTGCATCAGGTGTTTTTGCAGATATTGTATCCATTGGAAGTCATCTCGCATAATATGGAAAAGATACGTGTTTATGCTCCAGCGACGGTAGCCAATGTGGCCTGTGGGTTTGATATCTTCGGTTTTGCCGTGAATCATCCGGGAGATGAGGTCGTTTTAGAAAAGAAATCAACTCCGGGTATTGTCATTAAAGAAATTACAGGTGACGATGGCCGTTTGCCTAAGGCTGTAGAGAAAAATACCGCTGGTATTGCCATTCAAAAATACTTAGCACATATCGGTCGCGAAGACCAAGGTTTTGAATTGTCGCTGCATAAAGATATGCCTTTAGGCTCCGGCTTAGGATCTTCTGCGGCATCTGCCGTGGCAGGTGTTTTTGCAGCAAATGAATTAATGGGCCGCCCTTTATCCCAAAAAGACCTCTTGCCCTTCGCAATGGAAGGTGAGCGCGTCGCCTGCGGCTCCGCGCACGCGGACAACGTAGGTCCTTCGCTCTTAGGTGGCTTTATCGTGATTCGGTCTTATGATCCCTTAGATATCATTCAAGTGCCCGTTCCATCTGATTTATATGCGAGTATCGTTCACCCTCAAATCGAAGTAAATACGAAAGACGCGCGTGGAATTTTAGATAAGGAAATCTCGTTATCGACTACTATCACCCAAATGGGTAACGTAGCAGGTCTTGTCGCAGGTCTTTTATTGCCTGATTATGAGCTGATTGGTCGTTCTTTAGTCGATGTGATCATCGAACCTTCTCGCGCAATCCTGATCCCTGGTTTCGCGGAAGTAAAGGCTGCTGCGATTGCGAATGGCGCGTTAGGATGTTCTATCTCAGGTTCTGGACCTTCTTTATTTGCCTTGTCGAAAGGCGAAGAAACAGCTCAAAAAGTAGCGAAAGCAATGGCCGCAGAATTTGCCGCTTTGGGTATTGGATCAGAGCAATATGTCTCTCAAATCAACCAAAAAGGTCCTGTTGTTTTAACCGATTAGGCTTTTGGGTGTGCTTGAAGGTAAATCGCCTTCATTTTCTCCATTGAATTATGCGTATATACCTGCGTTGCAGCTAAATTAGCGTGACCTAACAATTCTTTAATGGCATTCAAATCAGCCCCTTTGTTCAAAAGGTGTGTCGCATAGGTGTGACGCAATACGTGTGGCGAAAGCTTCTCTAATTGGCTGTATTCCCCTAAATGTTTCTTCACTAAGCGTTGTACAAACATGGGGTACAAGGGTACACCTTTATCTGTGAGTAGTAAATTGGGATGTTCTATTGTGCAAAAGCTGCGATACGCTGCTATTAAGTCAACGAGTAACCCAGGAATAGGAATCACCCGTTCCTTATTTCGCTTTCCGATTACTCGGATCGTTTTAGCCGCTAGATTGACTTGGTTGTTTTGCAAGGAAATCAATTCTGCCAATCGTATTCCTGTACCATAGAGCAGAAAAAGAATGAGTTCGTCTCTGGCTTCGCTGAAATTAGTGGCGATTTTTCGATTATCCACCAGGTTTCCCATCTCAGATTCACGCACGAATTGAGGGATTTTCTTGGTGGTTTTGACCATCCTGATAGAGGTCATTGGATTTCCTTCGATTTTCCCTGTTCGTAAAAGATACTTATAGAAGGTGCGCAATGTGGCCAGTTTGCGATTAATACTGCGGTTTTGGATGGTATCATCGGATAAACTGATGAGCCATTTTCGAATGGTTAACGCTTGAACTTGAGATAAACATGCAGGTGCGATGAAAGCGGTAAACTGTTCTAAGTCAGTGGAGTAGGAGGTAATCGTGTGCGAACTGAGGCGCCTTTCGATGGACAGGTGGTCCAAAAAAAAATTGACTAATTCACGATTCATTATCGAAATTAGTCAATTCTCTTAAAGAATGTATAGGAAATTAGTTATTAATATTTCCGTAAGTGATTTGCTTGTAAGCAGCACGAATCATTTCTTTACGACGACCTACAGAAGGTTTTTCGAAAGCAGATCTTCTACGTAGTTCTTTTACTACACCTGTTTTTTCAAATTTCTTCTTGAAGCGCTTTAAAGCCTTATCAATTGATTCGTTCTCTTTTATCGAAATAATTAACATTTTCTTTTGTCTGTTTTTTTAAATTGTGTGCAAAGATAATCATATTTTTTTGATGCGCAATAGGTGAATCGATTATTTCAATGAATGTTTTTGCCTATTTTTGTGCTTTCATCTTAAAGATTTTTATGTCAGACTTTTCCCGGACAACCGTTACTGCAGCTTTAATTTATGCCAATGGACCTATTCACATCGGTCACTTGGCTGGATGTTATTTGCCAGCAGATATCTATGTACGTTATTTACGCTTGCAGAAAAAGGACGTGATTTTCGTGTCTGGTACAGATGAACATGGCGTGCCCATTACGATTAAGGCAGCGAAAGAGGGTAAAACACCTCAGAAAGTAGTCGATTATTATTACACCGAAATCAAAGATTCGTTTGAGCAATTTGGCATTTCCTTTGATATCTATGGCCGTACTTCGGATCCGGTTCATCACGAGGTTTCCCAAGAGTTCTTTTTGAAATTATACAACGAAGGGAAATTTATTGAGGAAGTGACGGAGCAATTCTATGATGAAGAAGCAAAGCAATTCTTAGCAGATCGCTATATCACAGGTGATTGTCCCTCTTGTAAGCAGCCTGGCGCCTATGGCGATCAGTGTGAAAAATGTGGAACGACGCTTTCTCCTACCGAATTATTGAATCCTAAATCAGCTTTAAGTGGTTCTAAGCCTGTATTGAAGCCGACTAAAAACTGGTTCTTGCCCTTGGATCAATGGCAGCCCGAATTAGAAAAATACATTAACTCACACCCAGAATGGAAGTCGAATGTGACGGGTCAAGTTAAATCCTGGTTACAGGAAGGCTTGAAGCCACGTGCGATGACGCGTGATTTGAACTGGGGTGTGCCTATTCCTTTGCCGGATACGGAAGGCAAAGTGCTTTATGTGTGGTTTGATGCTCCCATCGGATATATCTCGATGACGAAGCAATTAACGCCGGAATGGGAGTCTTATTGGAAGGCGAAGGATAGCCGCATCGTGCATTTTATTGGGAAAGACAATATTGTATTCCATTGTTTGATCTTCCCGGCCATGTGTATGGCGCACGGAGGCTACCAATTAGCCGATCAGGTCCCGGCGAATGAGTTTATGAACCTGGAAGGGGATAAGATTTCTACCTCGCGTAATTGGGCGGTTTGGTTACATGAATATTTAGTAGATTTCCCGGGCAAGCAGGACGTGTTGCGGTATGCTTTGACTGCTTCAAGTCCAGAAACGAAGGATGCCGATTTTACGTGGGCTGATTTTCAGACCAAAAATAACTCCGAATTAGTCGCTATTTTAGGCAATTTCGTGAACCGGGCTTTTGTATTAATTGATAAAAATTTCGGTTCTGTGGTGCCTCCTAAGGACGAGGGAACCGGATTGGAAGCTGATTTGATGGTTGCTGTGGCTGAAATTCCAGCAAAACTGGCAGCGGCGCTAGAAAATTATAAATTTCGCGATGCGCTTGTATTAGCGATGGAGATTGCCAGATTAGGTAATAAATATTTAGCGGAAGCGGAGCCTTGGAAGATTATGAAGGAAGATCCGGCGAAGGCTGGAACTGTATTGAATTATGCGGTGCAGTTAGTCGCTCAGGCAAGTATTGCTTTAGAGCCTTTTATTCCTTTTAGTGCTCAGAAATTGCGTTCTGCGTTGGGAATGGAAAGTTTTGAATGGTCAAGTATTGGTAATTTTGACGTGATTGCAGCCGGAACAGCCTTGCAAAATCCTGGCTTGTTATTCGAGAAAATTGAAGATGAAGCGGTTCAAAAGCAAGTAGATAAATTGATTCAAACAAAAGCGCAAATGGAATTAGCGACTAAATCAGTGCCTGCTCTAAAAGAGACGGTGGCCTTTGATGATTTTGCCAAAATGGATATTCGCATTGGGGAAATTGTTGCAGCAGAGAAGATGGAGAAGAGTAAGAAGTTGTTGAAGCTTCAGGTGAATGATGGTTTTGTGACTAGAACAATCTTGTCTGGAATTGCAGAGCATTTCGCACCTGAAGATTTAATTGGGAAACAGGTGACCTTCTTAGTAAATCTTGCGCCGCGCAAAATGATGGGAATTGAGAGTGAGGGGATGATTTTGATGGCAGAAGATGCAGATGGAAGTCTGGCATTAGTGCAACCTAACAAGAAAATATGGAATGGAGGGCCCGTTAATTAAGCCTCTAAATCAGGACAGGTATAAAATAAAAATAAGGTCAGAAGAAACTTCTGGCCTTATTTGTTTAACCTCTAAACCTATTTAACTATGAAAATTTATACAAATATAATGCTTTAGCGGATATTTTATAAGTTTAGTGCAAAAAAAATAAAAAAAAGGTGAAGTTAAAAACTTCACCTTTTTTGATTACCTCTAAACCTATTTAACTATGAAAACTACTAACAATCTAATTACAACATAACAATCAAGTGCTCTTGTTGTTCTGAACTGTTATCGAAATTAGTGTCGATAACGGGCTCAGTGCCTACAATTGACCAAACTACGTTGATCTTTTTAGCTGCCTGATTAATTTCTTTGATCCAGTTTAACGTCTTGGTGTCTGAAAAATTTTGTCCTTGCTCAGAAATAGTTTTGATGGTTTGGTTGAAAACCACTTTTTCTGAATCAGATACTTTTAAGAACTCAGTCTTGTTATTTTGGAAATCTTCTAAAATCGATATAGTCAAACTCGCAGCGCTTGCGCTCTTCAGTTGAGCGTCTTTGCGAATCAACGAGGTGATCACTTCTGATAATGTTTCTGTTTTTACTGATAAATCGTTTGAACGATTAAATGAACGTGCTTCTTCTCCTGCAACCGCAACTAGGTTTAATCCAATTAAACAGCTAGCTAATAATAATGTCTTCTTCATATTTTTGTTATATTTATTATCTAAATCAACGATGCAAAATTATTGCATTTTTTTAATATGACAAAACTTTATTTTAGTCTATTTTTGGTTTACTTTTTCAGTAAATTTTGATTTTAATTTTAAATTCAGAATTAATTATATAATATTTGTATTAATACGAAATAATATTTGGCTTAGTATTTTAAATCCTCTGAATAATTCTTAATTTAAAATTACGGAAAAATTCAAAGATTCTTTAAAAAATTCAATTATTGGTTGTATTTGTTCATTGTTTTTGTGAGTCCTTCAACGCAGAATGTTTCTATTATCTCCGCGGTTTTGTCCAAAATGAAGGGGATTGTCTCTAATTCAGCTTCGGAAAAGTTACTTAAGACGTAATCTGCCTGCCTTCCTTTGGCAAAATCACTCCCGATTCCCATACGCAAACGGGGGTATTCTGTGCCTCCTAGAATTCCCTCGATGCTTTTTAAGCCATTGTGCCCACCTGATGAGCCTTTGGGCTTTAAACGTAAAGTATCGAATGGGATTGCCAGGTCATCCACTAGTACTAGCATGTTCTCCTTTTCTATCTTATAGTAGGAAAGCCAGTAATTCACCGCCTTGCCGCTCAGATTCATAAACGTAGTGGGTTTGATCAGGTAAATCGTATGACCTTTTAATTTATAGGAAGCGATGGAGGCTAATCGATCGGTTTTAAAGCTAAGGTCCTTTTGTTTAGCTAAATAATCCACCGCCATAAATCCAATATTGTGGCGTGTAAATAGGTATTGCGGGCCTATGTTGCCCAATCCAACAATTAAAAAGTTCATAGTGTATGTGAATTTGCATACAAATTACGCTCAAATTTTTTAGAACACCTCTTTGCGCTTACCTTCGCATAAAATTTATTCACATGAAAAAAATCGCCTGCATCACTGGTGCGAGTTCCGGAATCGGTCGCGCCACAGCTCAATCCCTAGCCAAAGAGGGTTTTCAATTAATCCTTTGTGGTAGAAGAAAGGAACGTTTGGAAGAATTACAGGCAAGTTTAGCTGTTAATTCCATCCTTTTAATGTTTGATGTAAGTAATCAAGCTTCCGTTATCCAGGCGTTTGAATCACTTCCGGATGAGTGGAAAAATATCGATGTCTTGGTAAATAATGCGGGTAATGCGCACGGGATGTCTGCTATTCAGGATGGCGATGTAGCTGATTGGGACGCGATGATGGCCTCGAATGTGACTGGCCTGTTATATGTGTCGAAAGAAGTGATTAAAGGGATGGTCAAGAGAAAATCTGGTCATATCATTAACCTATCTTCGATTGCAGGAAAGCAAACTTATCCGAATGGCAATGTGTATTGTGCGTCTAAAGCGGCGGTTGAAGCATTATCGGCGGGAATGCGCCAGGATTTAAATCCCTTTGGGATTAAGGTTTCGAATGTGGCTCCAGGAGCGGTGGCTACCGAATTTTCTGAAGTGCGTTTTAAAGGAGATCAAGCAAAAGCGGAAGCAGTTTATGCCGGATATGAACCATTAGTAGCTCAAGATGTAGCCGAATTGATTCGCTACATCGTCTTAGCGCCAGCCCATGTCAACATTGCGGACGTGACAATTTTGCCGACAGCGCAAGCCTCAGCTTTCCAAATTCTTCGTAAAAATTAAATAGAACGTTGGCGAACGGTCTCAAAAATGATGACACCCGCGGCAACCGATACGTTTAAAGATCCTACTTGACCTGCTTGCGGAATTTTAGCAATCTCATCTGATTTGCGGATGATTTCGTCTGTGATTCCGTCTTCCTCTGATCCCATAATGATGGCAATCGGGTCTTTGTAGTCTATTTCGTAGATTGTGCTTTTCGCTTTTTCCGTACAAGCGACCACGCGCAAACCTGAGTTTTGCAAGAAGTCAATCGTTTGGATTAAGCTATCCTCCTTACATACGGGAATGAAGTTCAGAGCTCCAGAGGATGTTTTCATCGCATCTGCATTAATTTGTGCGGCTCCACGAGAAGGTAATACAATGGCGTGAACACCCGCGCATTCTGCTGTACGTGCAATCGCACCAAAGTTTCTGACATCTGTTACGCGGTCCAAAATCAAAATAAAGGGTATTTCGCCTTTCTCAAAGGTATCAGCAATGACATTCTCTAATTTCGCATAGTGAATGGCAGAAACGAAAGCGATGGCTCCTTGGTGATTTTTCCGTGTAATACGGTTTAATTTTTCTAAAGGTACCTTTTGTACTTGAATGCCTTTTTCTTTGGCTAAATCAAGGATTTCGGTGTTTCCAAGCTCTCTTTGGACTAATAAACGATCAATTTCCTTTCCAGAACGAAGGGTTTCTAGAACAGATTGCACCCCAAACACAAACTCTTTATTGTCTGTTACAGGAGCTGTAAAATGTCTAAATGGTCTCTTAAATGGGGGTCTTGATGCGTTTTCTTCTGACACGATGTTGCTTGAAATTTTGCACGAAGGTCGGCATTTTTTTTAACATTTCAGCTAGATAATTCCTTACCTTTGTCTCTTAACTTTATTAGAATGTATAAAACTACCGAAATCGCTTCCTCTGATATTCCTTCAGATAATCCCGTTCACCAACGTTTATTGTATCCATATATTCACGTTAGCCAATTACTTTCTGGCAATGTATTAGAGATTGGATGCGGTACAGGACGTGGTGTGGGTGTATTAGCTGACGCGGTAAGTGACTATACGGGAGTGGACAAGAATACGGAATTGATGGAGAGTTTATCGAAGACTTATCCTAAGTTCAAGTTCATCGATATGTTCTTACCTCCATTAAAGGATTTGCCATCGAATCATTTTGATTATGTCGTGACTTTCCAGGTGATCGAGCACATCGAAAACGATGATTTCTTCTTAGCGGAAGCGGCTCGCGTGTTAAAGCCGGGCGGAAAATTGTATTTGACGACGGTGAACAAGAAATTCTCCTTAACACGCAATCCGTGGCACGTACGCGAATATTTGGCGCCAGAATTACGTGATTTGATGAAGAAACACTTCTCTGAAGTAGTGACAGAAGGGGTGCACGGAAATCAAAAAGTGATGGATTACTATGAAGAAAATAAGGTGGCAGTTCAGCAAATCACTCGATTTGATATTTTTAATTTACAATATAAATTACCAAGAACTTGTTTACAAGTACCTTATGATATCGCGAATCGCATGAGTCGCTTATCGATGTCTAAGTCGAATAATTCCCTTGTTTCATCGATTCAAGTGGACGACTATTTCCTTAGCCAGGATCCTGATCATTCATTGGATTTCTTTTACACAGGTACTAAATAGATGGAATTCATCGACTTCGGGATTGAGGAATACGCTCGATTGCATTCGGCGCCAGAAAATGACTTGTTAAAGGAATTAGTTCGGGAGACGCATGCGATGGTGTTGCAGCCTCGGATGCTTTCTGGTCATTTGCAGGGTCGTTTTTTATCCTTTATTGCCAAAGTCTATCAACCCGCTCTCATCCTCGAAATAGGCACTTATACGGGTTATTCGGCCCTTTGTTTAGCGGAAGGATTAAAACCCGATGGTGGTTTAATTACTGTGGATGTGAATGAGGAATTGGAAACCTTCACGCGTTCGTTCTTTGATCGTTCAGCCTATAAATCGCAGATAGATTACCGGATTGCCGATGCGGCAGTCGAAATCCCGACCATTGTAGGTCCTATCGATATGGTTTTTATTGATGCTGATAAGCGGAATAATGCCTTGTATTTTGATCTAGTGATCGATAAGGTGCGTTCTGGTGGATTAATTCTAGTAGATAACGTACTGTGGAGTGGTAAAGTCATTGAGGAGTCTGCGAGAGATAAATCAACACAAGCCTTGCGTGATTTCAACACCAAGGTGGCGAACGATCCGCGTGTGGAGCCTCTTTTGTTACCTATTCGAGATGGATTATTCCTTCTGCGGGTTATCTAACTTCTTTTTAGGCGGTAACAGAAAATCGTCTGGCTGTAAAATCTCAGGGATCTGGATCGAATTATCAAAGAAGGTAACCGTAGACGGATGGTAGATGATGTAATTCTTATCACTGGGCACGTAATCGTTCAAGATCCACGGATTGTATTTCTTTAAATCATCGTAGCTGACATTTAATTCATCCGCGATTTCATACAGGTTTTTGCCGCAGGAATTATCATAACAAATGAGTTTGGCTTGGTTAACTGGCTGAATACCTAGGGAATCATCTTTTTTAAATTCATCGGCCCAGAATTTTTGGTAAGCTAAAAAACGCAGCACATACCAATCCGTGCTTGAATCCACCTGAATATCTGATTTTCCAACCCAATCCATCACATAGGACGTTTTCTTCGCCGTTCCTAAACCCACTCGGTAGGAGAGAAGTGTTCCTACCCAGTTATTTAAAACCCGGTTATTGCGGGTGAAATAGTTCGCAGCACCTTTTGTAGCCTCGATAATGTGTTTTCGCTCATCCACATTTGAATTCACCTTCATCCCCACATCTGTCGCGGTACCAGCTTTAAATTGCCAATATCCCACGGCTTGCGAGCTCGAAACGGCAATGGGATTTAATCCACTTTCCTGAACGGAAAGGTATTTGAATTCATTTGGAATCCCGGCTGATTGTAAAAGGGGCTCCATAACGGGGAAATAGAAGCGCATTTTCTCTTTCATTCCCTCCACAAATTTCTTGCTGCTGCCTAATCGCTTTTGTTCTGTTTCGAGAATGGATTTAGCGGAAGGATGGATGAATACCTTTACGTTTCCGATCAAAAGGGAGTCGGGAAACTCGGTTTTGGCAAAAACCGGCAAACAGAATAAAAGTATTAATAAAAGTATCCAAAGGGATTTCATAGCGTAAAATTACCTATATAAACTATAATATGTACCTTTGTGGTTCAAAAATAAGCAGATGATTTTAATTGACGATACGGTAATCTCTTCCGATGTAGCAGACGAATTTTTCGTATGTGATTTAGCCAAATGCAAAGGCGCATGCTGCGTAGAGGGTGATTTAGGTGCTCCCTTAGAGGAAGAAGAATTAGAGATTTTAGAGCGAATTCAGGACGATATCAAGCCCTTTTTATCCGAAATAGGGTTAAAAGAAATTGAAAAATCGGGGGCTTGGGTAAAGGATGACGACGGTGACTTTTCTACCCCAGTAATCAAAGGGAGAGAATGTGCCTATGCCTTATATGACGATAAAGGCTATTTAAAGTGCGGTATCGAACAAGCCTTTTTTGCAGGAAAAACGGATTTCAGAAAGCCTATTTCGTGTCATTTGTACCCGATTCGTTTAGCTAAATTAGCCGATTATACGGCCTTAAATTACGATCGTTGGTCTATCTGTTCTGACGCGTGTTCGAATGGTGCGTCCTTAGGTGTTCCTATTTATGTGTTTTTGAAAGAGCCTCTGATTCGCAAATTTGGAGAGAAGTGGTATGCAGAGTTGTGTCAAGAAATCGAGGAGCGTAAAGAAGAATAATGGCTGATTTTGAGGCAATTTATCAGATAGTAGCGTTGATTCCGGTGGGGAGAGTTACGTCCTATGGTGCCATTGCTGGTTATTTAGGTTCTAAAGGCGGGGCTAGATTAGTGGGTTGGGCGATGAATGCGTCGCACGGTCAGGCTAACATTCCAGCTCATCGCGTCGTAAATCGAAATGGCGTTTTAACGGGAAAGAATTTTTTTGGAGGGAATAGAATGCAGGAATTATTAGAAGCAGAAGGCCTCTCCATTAAAAACGATCAAATTCAAGAGTTCTCCACCCATTTCTGGGATCCTTCCGTCGAGTTATTATAGATTTTTTAGGTAGGTTTTTCCCCCTAAACCTCTCATTTGGCGTTGAATCGCTGAGGTACGTTTGCGTACATAAGCCGATGGATGCTCGATGGAAAAACGGTTTGGGCTCGGTAAAACCGCTGCAATCCTAGCCGCTTCTGAGGCAGAAATTTCGGATCCGCTGTGACCATAATATTGTCTACAGGCCGCTTCAACCCCAAAAGTCATCGGTCCAGTTTCTGCCACATTCAAATAAACCTCTAAAATGCGTTCTTTGCCCCAAATTAATTCAATCAGGAACGTAAAGTAGACTTCCAGGCCTTTTCGGATATAGCTTCTACCTTGCCATAAAAAGACGTTCTTGGCTACTTGTTGAGAAATGGTGCTCGCTCCACGGATTTTTTTGCCCTTCATATTGTGCTTTACCGCACCCCACATCGCATCAAAATCAAATCCGTGGTGATCTGGAAAAGCTTGGTCCTCTGAGGCTATCACGGCAATGGCTACATTTTTATCAAGTTCCTTGTACGAGCTCCATTGGCTATGAATCTTGGATGGTTTTCCCTCTAACAACGCATCGATTTTTCGAGAGGCCATGGTAGGTGTAAAATAGACTGGGAAGAATTTGAGAAATATGACTGAAAACAGGCTAAAAATCCATAGGTAAAGGAAGAATAGGCCAATTTTCTTGAGCCAAGTGCGTTTCTTGGGGCTTTTCTTCGCTAAGCGTTCAAACTTTTTACTTCCGTTGGAGGGGATAGGAGATTTCTTATCGTATTCGATTCGCTTTGCCATAGGGTTGTAAAATTACAAAAAGGGCTTAGACCACAAAAATATCACTGCTTAATCGATCAGCTATTAATTTTCCTGCACCTTCTAGTAGTAAACAGTCATTTTCAATTCGAGCGAATCCTTGGGAAATCCAGGTATGAAATTCTTTTTCAGGATAGGGATGCCCCATTTTTTTGAAGCTCTCCTGCACATAGTTCAGGTCGATGCCCCATTTTGTTCGCAAGCGAACCATCAGGTATTCATTGAGTTGATCGGCCGGACTGAGTTCTTCTTTCTCCGCTAAAAGGGGCCCCTCTGCCATATATTTTGCGTTGTTCGCCACATTCCATTGTCTGGAATAGCCATTGAAACTATGGGCGGAAGGTCCAATACCTAGATAGGTTTCTTGCTGCCAATAACTGGTGTTGTGAATAGAATAATGGCCCTCTTTGGCAAAATTAGAGGTTTCGTAGCCCTCATAACCTTTGGATTCTAAATATTCGCGGACCTGGTTGAAGGCGTTTGCCATCGCGGAATCCGGTATTTCCAGAAAAGCCCCTTTCTTTTTTTGAACGCCAAAAACCGTTTTAGGCTCCACCGTTAAGCTATAAGCTGAAATGTGTTGGACTCCCAGCGAGGTGGCTTTTTCTAGATCTTCGGCTAATTCAGCTTCAGAGTTTGAAGGAATTCCGTAAATCAAATCGATGCTGATGTTGTTGATACCTCCTTTTTGCGCATTCTGAATCGCTTGAATCGAATCGAAAGCCTGGTGGTTTCGATTCATCAAGACTAGATTTTTCTCCTGAAAGGATTGGATGCCGATACTCAGGCGATTGATACCTTTGGTAGCAATCATCTCGCAATAAGCTGGTGTTAAATCTTCTGGATTCGCCTCTAAGGTAATCTCAGCGTCGCTGAAAACGGGATGAAAGTTGTGAATCGTGTTGAAAATCGTATCTAAATCTGTAACAGATAAAAGGGAAGGGGTTCCTCCGCCAAAATAAATTGTTTGTAGTTCAGCACCCTGCAAATAGTCTTTTTGAGCAGCTATTTCGCGGCATAGTGCCTGTACCATTTCCTCTTTACGACTTGTATTCGTCGAAAAATGAAAGTCGCAATAATGACAGGCTTGTCTACAAAAGGGGATATGGAGGTAGAGGTGCACTGAATTAAGGTTCGAAAATCAAACAACTCAAGGTAGCTGGATCGAGCATTTCGTTTGCAAGCGATTGAATATGCGCGCTGTCGATAAGGTCAATTTGTACGAAAATTTCGTCTAAACTCTCAATTTTCTCTCGATCTAAAAGATTCTTAGCCATCATCAGCATGAAATTGAGGTTTCCCTCTTCCGCCATCGCTAATTGACCTTTTAACTGGCTTTTTATCTTCTTCAATTGAGGGGCTGTTAATTCCTTTTCTTGCAGTTTGGCAAATTCCTTGTGAATCAATTTCAAGGATTTATTCACCTGATTAGGCTCAGTTCCGAAATAAATGGCCCAATAACCGGAGTCTAAAAAGGAAGTTAAACTCGCTTCGATGGAATACACAAGCCCGTGTCGTTCCCTTACTGAAACATTTAACAAGGAATTCATTCCTGGCCCACCTAATAGATTGACTAAAAGGAAGAAAGCAAGTCGATTCGGGTTTTCAATGGCAAAAGATTGACGGCCTAAAGCCACGTGGGATTGCGTAATGCCTCTTTTGATGACTTTGGTCTGAGGGATCATCGGTGAAGGAGCAAGGCGTTTCACGATTTGCTTCTTCGCTTTGATGGATCCTAAATGCTTTTCTGCCCAGGCAAAAACTTTCGCGGGATCTAATTTTCCGATCGAAGAGAACACGATCCTGGAGGTATCTAAATTGCGTTCGATGAAGGTTTCGAGGTCCTTCTTTTGAAAAGCTTGGACGGTCTCCGTTGTTCCTAAAATATTCACACCTAAGGGGTGATTTGGGAATAATAATTCATCAAAATCATCCTGAATGGCTTCCTCCGGAGCGTCGTAGTACATCGACATCTCCTCTAAAATGACGGAACGCTCTTTCTCTAATTCCTTTTCTGGAAACACAGATTCAAACGTAATGTCAGTTAATAGTTCTAAGGCCCGTTCGAAATAAGGGCTAAGAATGGAGGCGTGGAAACAGATTTTTTCTTTGGTGGTATAGGCATTCAATTCTCCACCATAAACTTCGAGGCGGTTAATGATCTGCATATTGTTCTTTTTCTTCGTCCCTTTGAAGGCCATATGCTCCCAAAAGTGCGCTAAACCCTCTTCTCCAGCTAATTCATCTCGACTTCCAATGTCTAACATAATCCCTAAATGCGAGATCTCTGTGTGAAGCACTTGTCTGTGCACCACCGTGATTCCGTTTGAGAGGGTATGCAGGTGAATGGAATTCATAAATGGGGTTTTGGTGAAAAATGTCTCAAAAATAAGTAATTTTATGGCTAATCGCTTCCTTTTCTTCTATGAATCCAGTTTCCAAGGTGTTAATTATTCAGACTGCTTTCCTCGGGGATGCGGTTTTAGTAACTTCATTATTGGAGAAAATCCGGATAGAATCCCCTGAAACGGCCATTCATTTGTTAGTAAGGAAAGGGAATGAGTCTATTTTTCAAGCTTATACACACCCTTGCTTGGAGCGCGTTTGGAGCTATGATAAGTCCAATAAACGGGCTTCTTGGCTTGATTTGCGCACTAATTTGAAGCAAGAATCCTTCGATAAAGTCTTTGTGGTACAGCGATTCTTCGGAATGGGTTTGTTGAGTCTAATGATCGGGGCGAAGCAGGTTTTGGGGTTTGGGAAAAATCCACTCTCTTGGTTTTTTACGAAGTCTTATCCACACCCTTTTGGGAATGGGATACATGAAGTGGAACGAAATACGGCTTTATTGAGTGATTGGTTAGGGGAGAAGGTACACAAACCTTTCTTGAATCCTTCGCAGGTACCAGCTCCCGCTAAAAATTACATCTGTATTTCCCCTGGAAGTGTGTGGGAGACGAAACGTTTACCCATTCAGAAGTGGATCGATTTTATTCATTTATTGCCTCGTGATCAGGCAGTTGTATTAATGGGTTCGCCTAATGAAAAGCATTTGTCAGATGAAATAGAACAAGCCTGCCCGGGTTGGCCCATCTACAATGAAACGGGGAAACATGCGCTCTTAGCGTCTACGTCTATTTTTGCCCAAAGCAAGGGTAATTTCGTCAATGATTCAGGTCCGATGCATTTGTCTTCGGCTGTTAACGTGCCTACAGTTGCTCTTTTCTGTTCTACGATTCCGGATTTTGGCTTTGGCCCTTTAGCGGATCAAAGTCAAATCATTGAGGTATCAGAAAAATTGGAATGTCGTCCTTGTGGAGATCACGGCAAGAAAAATTGCCCGCTAGGTCATTATGCCTGCGGAAATCACATCTCTACCCAAAAAATGGTATTGGCTTACGAAGCTCTCGAAGCAAGTAAATAAAGGACGGCCATTCTCACGGCCACGCCATTTTCTACCTGATCTAAGATGATTGAATGCGGCGAATCTGCTGCATCAGAGCTTAATTCCACCCCGCGATTTATTGGGCCTGGGTGCATTAAAACGATTTCTTTGGGTAATTCCTCCAGCATCGCGCGATTGATTCCAAAGAACTGCGAGTATTCGCGAAGACTTGGGAAGTATTTGATTTGTTGTCTCTCTAACTGAATACGCAACACGTTTGCGGCATCACACCAAGCTAAGGTACTCTTCACGTCGTGAGAAACTTCGACCCCTAAACTTTGTATGTGCTTCGGAATCAGGGTGCTAGGTCCACAAAGGCGAACTTCAGCTCCTTGCTTTTTCAAGGCGTAAATATTAGAAAGGGCTACGCGTGAGTGCAAAATATCACCGATGATGGCGATCTTTTTGCCAGCTAAATCGCCTAGTTTTTCTTGTAGAGAGAACGTATCTAGTAAGGCTTGCGTTGGATGCTCGTGCGTTCCGTCGCCTGCATTGACGATATTGGCTTTAATATGTTTCGCTAGATAATGAGGCGCTCCTGGACTCGCGTGGCGCATCACAATCATATCCACCTTCATTGCTAGGATGTTGTTCACTGTATCCAATAAGGTTTCCCCTTTTTTTACCGAACTACCTGAAGCGGAGAAGTTAATCGTGTCAGCAGAGAGTCTTTTTTCGGCTAATTCGAAGGATAAACGGGTACGAGTAGAATTTTCAAAGAAGATGTTGGCAATCGTCACATCGCGTAGAGAAGGAACTTTTTTAATCGGTCTGTTCAGGACCTCTTTAAATTCTCTGGCCGTTTTAACAATCAATTGAATGGATTCTTCATCCAGATCTTTGATTCCTAATAAGTGTGGCGACTTTAACATAGTTATTCAGGTTGAGGAATTAACCAAATTCTATCCGCTTCATGGCCTTGTTCCGTCCATTCCACGAGTACTTTTTCGGTGGGTAAGGTATTCACACTTTTACCCACGTAATCTGCATTAATCGGCAAATCACGGTTATAGATACGGTCTATTAAGACACATAATTCCACTTTAGCCGGTCTCCCAAAACTATTCATCGCATCCAGCGCTGCCCGCACCATTCGGCCTGTGGCTAACACGTCATCTACAAGGATAACCCGCTTGTTTTCGATTAAAAAGGGGACATCGGTTGAATTAGGCGATACCGTTTCTCTCCGACGATAGTCATCACGAAAGAAGGTTGCGTCTATTTTTCCTACACTAGGAGCTTTTTCAAGGTGTTTACTTAATTCTTTCGCGATACGTTCTGCAAAGTAAATTCCGCGCGGCTGTAAGCCTAGAATTACCGTTTCAACACCGTTGATTTGATTTTCAATGAGCTCTTGACACAACCGAGAGATGGTTATTTCTAGTAATGGGCTTGATAAAATCAGCTTGCGAGTCATTGATGCAAAGATATCAAAATTTTAATTAAAAAATCGGATGATTGGGGTCAAAATCAGGTAGAATTTGGTCCTTATCCGATACAATTGGGTTTTCAACGCCCCATTCAATCCCTAATTTCGGATCATTCCAACGTATCCCTGATTCTGCTTCTTTGTTCCAAAAATTGGTGCATTTGTACACAAAAATGGTCTCTTCTAACGCTATAAAGCCATGCGCGAAACCGATGGGTACGTAGAGCATATTACCTTTATCCGCGTCTAAAACGAATTTTTCGTGCTGTCCAAAAGTAGGGGAGTCTTGACGTAAATCCACCACCACGTCTAAGGCTTTTCCGGTCATCACGCGCACTAATTTCCCTTGTCCATTTGGATTATGTTGGAAGTGTAAGCCGCGCAATACACCTTTAGATGAGAAGGAAAAATTGTCTTGCACAAAATCTTCTGGAATTCCATTCGCGGCAAAGCGCGTCTGGTTGTAGGATTCGTAGAAAAATCCACGTTCGTCGTGAAATTTAGTTGGTATGCACTCGATAACTCCGGATAAACGCTGTGTAATGAATTCCATTTGTTGGTTTTTGGCAGGGAAAGGGATAGATTTGTGGCAAAATTAATCCAATTTAGGCTTATTCCAAAAGCCATTTTCCCTCCATCGTATGAATTCAGCGGAATTAATTAAGCAGATTGAACAAAAGAGATCCTTTTTATGCGTCGGTTTGGACACCGATATTTCGTTGATTCCAAGTCGATTTAAGACTGAAAAAGATCCCATTTTTGCCTTTAATAAAGCTATCATCGATGCTACCTTGCCTTACGCAGTCGCTTATAAACCTAATATCGCTTTTTACGAGGCTTTAGGGCCTGCTGGTTGGGAAAGTTTACAGAAAACGATGGAATATATGCCTAAGGACGTATTTTCTATTGCGGACGCGAAGCGTGGTGACATTGGAAATACGGCTACTAAATATGCTCAAACTTTTTTTGAGCCTGCTCGTGCTGGTTTTGATTTCGATTCTGTGACAGTTGCACCCTACATGGGCGAGGATTCGGTGACTCCTTTCTTGCAGTTTGAAGATAAGTGGGTGATTCTGTTAGCCTTGACCTCTAATCCGGGTAGTAACGACTTTCAGCAATTAAAAGACGAAACGGGCGTTCCATTTTACGAACATGTCATGCGTAAATCAATGGAATGGGGGAATGCAGATCAATTAATGTTTGTGATAGGAGCTACGAGGACGGATTATATTGCCAAAGTCCGTGAAATCGCCCCTGATAATTTCTTCTTGGTTCCTGGTGTAGGAGCGCAAGGGGGAAGTTTAGCTGATGTGGCAAAATTTGGTATGAATGATAAAGTAGGATTACTCGTGAATTCCTCCCGAGGAATCATCTATGCTGGTTACGATACAGCTGTTTCTGCCGCTAGAGAGGCGAAAAAAGTACAAGAAGAAATGAATCAATTACTAGATCAATACTATAAGTAATATGGAATTAAGCATCGGTACCCCCGCCTTATTGTTCTCAACAGTTTCCTTGTTGATGATCGCTTTTACAAATCGCTTTATGTCGATGGCTTCGTTGATTCGTGGTTTACACGAAAAATTTCAACAAAATCCGGACGATGCGATTCGCACGCAAATTGATAACCTGCGATTGCGGATGAAACTAATTCAGCGGATGCAGATTATAGCCATCGTGAGTTTGATTTTAAGCGTGGTGTGTATGTTCCTATTATTTATGAACCAACAGTTAATAGCTCGTTGGTTTTTTGGAATCGGCCTTTTAGGGATGAGTATTTCTTTAGCGCTAAGTGCTTGGGAGATAACGATTTCCACCAAGGCACTCGAAGTGGAGCTCTCCGATATGGAAGAAATTATAAATAAAAGGAAATAGTGCTATTTTTTATCTGAATAGTAAAAAATAACTATCGAAATATTTTCCGCCTATAAAATATTTACTACTTTTGTATACAATAATTACATTTCATACAAACGAAGATTTTGAATGACTTAGGTCATTAAAAATACTACTTAGGCGGATTGAATAAAGGCTCGGAATTTTTCTGAGTCTTTATTGTTTCTAGCCTTTTCGCATCTTATGCCTTTAAAATAAGCGCAGAAAGAGGAGGGAGGTTGATCGCGATTGAGAATGCTTTCCCTTGCCAGTTGATTTCTTCCGTCATCGTTGCACCTGAAACAGGGTAATTGCTTCCGCCGAATTCTTCCTTATCAGAGTTGAATACCGTCTTCCAAACCCCAGGAAGCGGAACACCTATCCGGTATCCATCTCGAGGTGCTGGCGTCAAGTTCAAGATGACAATGGCTTGTTGCTTCGCTGTTTCTCCTTTTCGGATATAGGAAATCACGGAATTACCTTGGTCATTTGATTCAATCCACTCAAAGCCTTCGTACTCAAATTGCTTGCTGTAGAAAGCAGGTTCTGAACGGTATAGCTGATTTAAAGCCTTCACCGTTTCTTGAATTCCTCTGTGGGAATGTTGTTCTGTCAGGTGCCAGTCAAGGCTTTGGGTGTGATTCCATTCTTCTCTTTGGCCAAATTCCCCTCCCATAAATAATAAATGAGAACCTGGATGGGTGAATTGTTCCGCTAAAAGCAAACGTAGATTCGCAAACTTCTGCCAATCATCGCCTGGCATTTTATTTAAAAGAGAGCCTTTGCCATAGACCACTTCGTCATGTGAAAGTGGTAAACAGAAATTCTCTGTAAACGCATAAATTAAAGAGAATGTCAGTTCATTGAGGTGATGCTGACGGTAAATGGGATCTTTTTGGAAGAAACGAAGCGTGTCATTCATCCAACCCATCATCCATTTTTGGCTAAAACCTAAGCCACCCATATGTACGGGCTTCGTCACACCTGGGAAACTCGTGGACTCCTCCGCAATCATTTGTATATGAGGGAATTCGCCGTATATATGACTGTTTAAGTCTTGTAAAAAGGAAATAACTTCGAGGTTATGGTTGCCTCCAAACTGGTTTGGCTCCCATTCGCCATCATTTCTTGAATAATCTAAATACAACATAGACGCCACTGCATCCACGCGCAATCCGTCCACATGGTAGCGATCACACCAGAAAAAGGCGTTTGACATTAAAAACGAACGAACCTCGTTCTTTCCATAATCGAAGATATAGGATTTCCAATCTGGGTGATAACCGCGTTTCGGATCAGGATGCTCGTAGGCACTACTGCCGTCAAAGTTGAATAAACCATGCGCATCGCCCGGGAAATGAGAGGGAACCCAGTCTAGAATCACCCCAATTTCCGCCTGATGAAAGGCTTCCACTAATCGCATAAATCCTTGAGGGTCACCAAAACGCGCCGTGGGAGCAAAGTAACCTGTGATTTGATATCCCCACGATGGATCATAGGGGTATTCCATCACAGGCATAAATTCCACATGCGTAAAGCCCATCTCTTTGACGTAATTCACCAGTTTTACCGATAAATCGTCATAAGTTAGGTAGTCATTTTCTAAGGTCTTCATCCAAGAGGCTAAATGTACCTCATAAATAGACATTGGAGCATTCAGGGCATTTTTAGAAGCCCGAACTTCTTGCCATTTGGTATCTTTCCACTCTTTATAGGTATTCCAAACGATACTCGCCGTCTTAGGTGGAGCCTCGCAATACAAGCCCATGGGATCAAGTTTCTCCAAATATTCCCCACTTGCTGTTTCAATACCATATTTATAGGTTTCTCCTGTTTTTACACCCGGAATGAAGCCTTCCCAGATGCCAGATGAGTCCCAACGTGGAAATAAGGGGTGCGAATAATGATCCCAAAAATTAAAATTACCCGTTACAAACACATTTTTCGCGTTCGGAGCCCAAACTGCAAAAAAGGTTCCTACATTCCCCTCGTGTTCAACTTCGAAAGCCCCTAATTTCTCATAAAGTCTTGTATGTTTGCCATTTAAGAATAGGGCAATGTCGAAATCTGTTAATCGAGAATAGGGTTGTACGTTCGCCATAAGGGGTTCTGCTTCAATGATTAGGCTAAAATAGCGAAAATAAATTAGAAAATAATTAGTCTTTTTTTGGCTGGTAGTTTTGAATATAAAAGGGAAAAGCCTACCTTTGTGCCACCAAAATAAATAATGGTCCGTTCGTCTAGGGGTTAGGACACGTCCCTTTCACGGATGAAACACGGGTTCGATTCCCGTACGGACTACTTCGGTAGGCAAAAAACCACACAACGCGTGTGGTTTTTTTGTTTTAGGTAATCTGTCGATTTATCCTTATCATTCTCATTCTTCTTCCTTTCTTCTTATCCACCGAATGTTTTGTTTAAACTCTTTGTATAATTTAACCTGTTAAAAGTAAGCCGTAAAGTGAAACGAATTTTGATTGAAATTATAAACGCGGTATTAGTGAATGAAGGACCAATGATTTTTTGCATTATATCATGATTATTTTTAAATAAAATAGGTTAAATTAGGATGTAAATAGTTGAAATCTTACTTTATCCAAAATGAAAAACATTTTACTAACTCAAATTCTATTATTTTTCAATTTATTATCCTTTTCAGCTAATAAACTTATAGAAAATGAAAATATTCCTCGCACTAAGAAAACTATATATAATGGTATTCAATCTACAGCACCATTTTATTCGCTATTAGGAAATTCAAGTAATCCTGGTGGAGGAATGATTATAGCTGATAAATGGATTTTAACAGCTGGCCATACTGCAGGGTATTCGCCTGTTTATGTAGGAGCTAATAATAGAAATAATTTACCTCTTCCTCTAAATGTTAAAACTTCAAGAACTCCAATTTCATTTTCCAATACACCAAATCCATCTAATGATATTGGACTAATTCAGTTAGCTCAACCCATTACTTATAGTTCAGCTGTTGCACCTATCAAGCTAGCAAGTTCAATTAATTTTTCAATGTGGGAAAATGGGCAAAATGGATATGTATATGGAATGGGATTCACAAATTCAGGTAACTTATCGCAAGTTTTACTTTCAACAAATATCAACTTATTGTCCAATACTAGTTCAACAAGTGAAAAGAAAATTTATGCTTCAGGTCCAAATACTAATGATGCATGTAATGGAGATAGTGGTGGTCCTTTAACAAATTTAAGTTTACCAGGTAATACCTCTACTCGAGCAATTGGAATTGTAAGTAGCAATTTGTTCGGTGATGCGCAAGCTGGTTGTGGTCAAGGCGGGAAGTATACTAAGATCTCAGAATATTTGCAATGGATAATTGAGACGATTCATTTAAATAGTGGAATAGAAAAAATCTGTGGAAATACAACTTTTACAAATTTAGCATTTCTACCAGACGGAGTTACGTTTAATTGGTCGGCAAGTCCAGCAAATTTGTTTACAACTACCTCTGGTAGCGGACTTAGTTTTACAACATCAAATAATGGATCAAATAAAGGATGGGGAATAGTCACTCTAAATGTAACATTACCTGATGGAACAATTTTTTCAATAAATTCAAAACCAATTTGGGTCGGAAGTCCGGAAAATGTATTTTTAACTACAGATGGCACATTTAATATTAATTATAACTCAACATCAATTTGTAAAACGATTGGGTATTGCATGTCTGCTTCAACTGGCACTGGAACTCCAACTGCAACAAATTTTTCATATTCAGGGTGGCCTTCTTATGGATCTTTTTTAAATACAAATACGTTAAATGTTTCCAACGATCGAGTTTGTTTTGGAACGAATAATACAGGAAGTTATTATTTAACAGTTTATGCTTATAATGGAACATGCAGTATAGGAAAGAGTATAATAGTCAATGTGAACAATTGTGGTTATCGAATTGCAGCCAATCCGACACAAGCAACACTTTCTATACTTTTAGATTCTCCACTTCAAACTGAAAGCATACCTGATAATATTGAGCTTTATGATGAAAAAAATAAGTCACAGAGAACATTAGATTTAAAACAAAAGAAAAAGGATATTTCATTGGATCCGTCACATGCGTTTGATCTGAAGAAAATTGATTTAGATGTCGCTGATTTGCCACGTGGAATTTATTATCTTCATCTTGGTTTTGGGTCTAAGAAAGATAATCAAATAGAAAAAATTAGAATTCTTCTTAACTGATCCCTAATGAAATTTCCCATTCACTTTATTGTTTCTAGCGTTTTTGTGCTATTTTTCACGTTACTCTCATGTGAAAAGCAGGATGTCAATCCATCTCCGATTAGTAATATTTTAGGAGAATATGATGTTACTTGTTGTGACTATGATATAGGTAAAAGGATGAAAATAATCTATAAAAGTGATTCTATTGTAGATATTAGAGTTTTAGCTAATTACCCAAACAATTTAATTTTAAGTAATCGAGTTTACAAAAACATTAAAATAGTTCCTAAGAGATCACCTTGGCTAGTGGATAGCGTTTTTTTTTACTTATATAATAGTTCCAATATTCAAGTAGGTCATATACGCACCCCAAATGCTGGCACCTATTTTGAATTATGGGGTGGTTTAGATTCTGTGTCAAATAGTTTTGAGGCTTTAAATGCAATTAAAAGAAAGGATTGAATTATTCGAATTGTTCTAAATTATTATCAAAGTTGATTTTAAAAACTAAAGTAGTTTAATCTGGAATCGTTTTTGTTCTGATTGGGTAGGTGAAGAACTGATACCATTTCCCGCATGGGATTAATCGGTAGGCAAAAAACCACACAGCACGTGTGGTTTTTTTGTTTTATAATGCCTTCATTTGTCTTTTGAATCTGTTATTTACCCTTGAGACTTTTCTTTTTCCTTTTTCTTTCCTTCTCTCTTTCTGCTCAGCAAATTGCTCGATTGCGATTTGATGATAACTTTTCTGCCCTGAAAAATGATAGTTTGAAGAAGGAAGCGGTGGATTATTTGAAAGAGATTCGCCTGGGAAAAGAAACGAGATTGAGCTTGGGAGGGGAATGGCGAGAGCAATACCAGTCGTATACCCATTTTAATTTTGGGGAGGTTCCTGCGGATTTTGTGACCCAAAGTCCGTATCAACTCATGCACCGCACGATGTTGCATGCGAATCTCGAATTTCCTCGAGGTTTTCGCGTATTTACACAACTAAACAGTACGGCACGTTTCTTAAATCCGAATCCGATCACCGGACAATTGGATCAGAATGTGTTATCGCTGCATCAATTATTTGTCGATATTCCTTTTTCTAGGCAATGGAAACTAAGGGTAGGAAAGCAGGAATATTCATTGGGTTTGGAGCGATTTGTGGCTACGAGGGAAGGGCCAAATACGAGAACGCCTTTTTATGGAATCAATCTTAAATACCAGCTGAAGAATCTACAGTGGGATGCTTTCGTTTCGCATCCAATTCGCATTAAACCGGGTGTGTTTGACGATGAGCCTACGGAGGAGATTCTGGGTGGACTTTATGCGAATTACCGGGCTCAAAAAAGAAGGCAGTTTGAACCCTATTATTTTTATTTCGAGAGTGATTTGCGGGAATATCAATTCAAGCGTGGTTTAGAAAAGCGCCATACGTTTGGTTTGAGGTCATTTTCTAGTCCAGGAAATTGGAATTACGATATTGAATTAGCGAGCCAAACGGGTCAATTTAATGACCTGTCTATCTCAGCCTTTATGGGTGTTTGGGACTTTAATGTGGCCCTTAAAAAGGTGTTTTATGTGGGATTCTCAGGAAATTATGTGCCAGGTGATCGTTCAGCTTCCGATACTAAATTGAATACGTTTAATACCTTATTTGCGAGACCGCCTTTTGGCCAAACCGTCGCCTTAAATATCACGAATACATGGAATTTTAGCCCCTACATTCGCTATCAAGACTTCAAGAAGTGGTTAGTGACGGGTAGAGCCTCTTTCGTATCAAGAGAGAGCACGGCTGATGGTATTTTTACACCTAATATGACACCTGCGAGGCCTATTCTAGGCAAAAACGTAGGAAGTGTTGCTACAGATATCTGCAACATTTATGCCTTAGATGCCCAGTTTTTCCCCACGAAACACTTTAGCTTTCAAGTAGAACTAGGCTATTGTGATGCAGGCAACTACCTAAAAGAAAGTGGTTCAGGCCAAAACGTCCACTATTACGCCCTACGCAACGTGTACCGTTTCTAGGTTTTTATCCCGAATCAACCACAACATCACGAAGCAAATCGCTCCGTTCAAGATCAACTTTGCGAACCCAAATCCACCGAATAAGCTCTGCGCTTGTGTCTCTAACACGAATGTAATGATAGGCGAAAGCACACAGATAATAGGCACCCATTTATCACGAATGGCATAGTTCGTAAACAAACCGAACGAGAATAAGCCTAACAAGGGCCCATAAGTATAACCCGCTAAATTGAATACCGCGGCAATTAATTCAGAGGTATTGAAGATATGGAATAAGCCAATCACGACGAAAAACAGAGCAGAAAACCCGATGTGCACGAAATGCTTCATCTTCTTTTGCTTTTCCTCCTTGAATTTCTCGATGCTTAAGAAATCGATGCAGAAAGAGGTCGTTAAAGCCGTTAAGGCTGAATCAGAACTCGCATAAGAGGCAGCAATAATGCCTAATAAGAAGGTGACTGCTGCTAATGTCCCAAATTCTCCACCTAAGGCTAACATTGGATATAATTCATCTGTCTTTGCAGGTACTTCGATCCCTTTTGAGGCTGAATATATGTACAATAAAGCACCTAAAGAAAGGAACAAGATGTTAATGAAGAGAAGCACCCAGTAGAACCAGAACATGTTTTTCTGTGCTTCCCCGATCGATTTACAGGTCAGGTTTTTTTGCATCAAATCTTGATCTAATCCCGTCATAACGATGGCAATAAAAACACCCGCCAGGAAGTCTTTCCCAAAGAAATGCGGGTTCTTCCAATCCCACTCAAACAGATGCGAATACTTGCTCGCGCTGACTTGTGTGATCATGTCAGGGATGCTCATGTCCATTTTTTGGCCCACTAAAACAATCGTAATAAACAACGCAATCAATAAAAATAGGGTCTGTAAGGTATCCGTCCAAATAATCGTTTTAACTCCTCCACGGTGCGTATACAGCCAAATCAAGAAGATCGAAACGAATACGGTCACGATAAAGGGCACGCCAATAGGGGCGAAGATGGCAATTTGTAATACGTTAACGGCTAGGTACAAACGAGCAGCCGAACCGATCGTCCTGGATAATAAAAAGAAGGCAGAACCCGTCTTATAGGACCAAAATCCGAAGCGTTTTTCTAAATAGCCGTAGATAGAAATCAAATTCAATCGGTAATACAAGGGCATCAATACGAGTGCAATGGTCAGATAACCAAGCGAATGGCCTAAAATGACCTGGTAATAGGTAAAATACGTCTTACCCACTGCACCCGGCACGGAAATAAAGGTTAAGCCAGAAATCGACGTTCCAATCATCCCAAAGGCCACCAGCCACCAAGGTGACTCACGATTAGCTGTAAAAAATGCGTGGGTATCAGCGCCTCTGGAGGTAAAATAGGAGATTGCTAATAGCAGGCCAAAATAGAGGGCAAGAATTCCTCCAGCTAATTGTACAGACATAAGGTTTGGAACGGATTTTTTTTTAAATTTGATTTCAAATTCATCAAAAATATGGAATTCTGTGTAGATAGTATTTATCGTCTACCTTTTTCTTTTCAAAATCAGGAAAAATGGCAAGAAGACACGTCGACCCTCGTGGAGGAAGAGGTGATCGAGGCCCATCAGCTGATTGTCTACAATGATGAAGTCAATTCCTTTGAATATGTCATTTTAACGCTGATTGAGGTGTGTGAACACACGCCACAACAAGCGGAGCAATGTACCTTACAGATTCATTTCAGAGGCAAATGCGGCGTGAAAACCGGTGGATTTGACGAATTAGTAGCTATGCGCAATGAGATTTGCCGTAGAGGAATTTCCGCAGAAATAGAAGCCAGCGCCTGATGAATAATTACCCCTCCAAGATGATTGAGCAAGCCGTGGAAGAGATTTCCAAACTGCCCGGCATCGGTAAAAAATCAGCCTTGCGCCTTGCTTTACACTTATTAAAGCGCCCAGAAGCCCAATCTTTGCAATTAGCCCACGCGGTAGTTCAACTTAGAACGGAGACGAAATACTGCCCACAATGCCACATGATTTCAGATGGCGATTTATGCGGCATTTGTGCGAGTCACAAACGGGATGAAAGTATTATTTGCGTGGTGGAGGATTTGCGCGATGTATTAGCGATTGAAAATACAGGCCAGTTTATGGGCCTTTATCACGTTTTGGGCGGGATTATTTCCCCTTTATCGGGTATTTCCCCAGGTGATTTGACAATTGAATCCTTAGTAGCTCGCGTGGCGTCTGGTAAGGTAGCAGAAGTGATTTTAGGTTTGAGCCCGACGATGGAAGGGGATACAACGGCTTTTTATTTAACGAAAAAGCTGAAAGAGTTTCCCGTAAAATTATCCACGATTGCACGTGGTATTCCCATTGGCGGTGATTTAGAGTATACCGACGAGATTACACTAGGCCGAAGTATAGTAGGTCGAGTTGTTTACGAATAAGCTTACGAATAGTATAAATCCAAAAATGATGAAACGTGCTGAATTTCTTAAAAATTCACTAGTTCTTGCGGGAGCTAGCGTGGTGTTGCCTTCTTTTGCTGCCCCTTTGGCAGACTCGTTTAGTTTGCCGGCTTTGCCTTATGCTTTTGACGCATTAGAGCCTCATATCGACCGTTTAACGATGGAAATCCACCACGATCGTCACCACAAGGCCTATGTAGATAATTTAAACAAGGCTTTACCGGGTACTACTAAATCTATTGAAGAGATTCTAGCCACTGTTTCATCTCAGCCAGTTGCCGTGCGCAACAATGGGGGAGGACACTGGAATCATAGTTTTTTCTGGAATGTGTTAGCACCTGCTAAAGGTTCTAAACCATCTGCCGCTTTAGCGAAGCAAATAGATACTGATTTTGGCTCCTTTGATGCCTTCAAGGCTGAATTTACGAAGGCAGCGACGTCTCGTTTTGGATCAGGTTGGGCTTGGTTAATCAAGAAAGACGGGAAATTGGTGATTTCTTCGACGCCTAATCAAGATAATCCATTAATGGATATAGCGGAAGTAAAAGGACAACCGATTTTAGCCTTGGATGTCTGGGAACACGCTTATTATTTAAAATATATGAACAAGCGCGCGGATTATATCGCAGCGTTTTGGAACCTAGTGAACTGGGACTTTGTATCAACAAACTTTAGTAAATAAGATGTTATTAGATGAAATTCCTTCGCTGGATTTAGCTGATTTCCTATCAGGAGACGCAAATCGCAAGGCGAAATTTGTACAAGATTTAGGGGCTGCTTTCAATACGATAGGTTTTGTGGCGATTAAAGGTCACGGATTATCGAACGACTTCACGAAGAAGCTTTATTCTGATGTGGAGCAATTCTTTCAATCGCCTGATTCGCTGAAGCAAACCTATGAAATAGAAGGAATTGCAGGCCAGCGTGGCTATATCGGAAAACGAAAAGAAACGGCTAAAGGCTTTAAGGTACCTGATTTAAAGGAATTTTACCACGTGGGACAACCGCACAAGGAAGATGGAGATTCGGTTTGGTCAGAATATCCAGCGAACGTTTTTCCAGTGGAATATCCTGATTTCGAGAAGAACACGGTGGAAGCTTATCAAACCTTAGAGCAGGCTGGTAAAGCTTTGTTACAAGCAATTGCGCTCTATTTAGAGCTTTCTGAAGACTATTTTGAATCCCGTGTGAAAAACGGTAATTCCATCTTACGTGCGATTCACTATTTCCCTATTTTGGATCCTGATTCCTTGCCAGAAGGAGCGGTGAGAGCGGCTGCACACGGTGATATTAACTTGATTACCTTATTGATGGGCGCTTCTGCGGAAGGCTTAGAAGTATTGCGTATGGATGGAAAATGGATTCCTATTACTGCATTACCGGATCAGGTGGTCGTAAATGTGGGTGACATGTTAGATCGATTAACGAATCATAAACTGAAATCAACTATTCACCGAGTGGTGAATCCGCCGCGCGAAAAAATGGGGACGTCTCGTTATTCGATTCCGTTCTTTATGCATCCACGCTCCGAAATGGATTTGACTTGTTTACCTTCTTGCGTTTCGGCAGAATATCCCAAAATCTATACGGACATGACAGCGGGGGCGTTTTTGAATGAGCGATTGATTGAATTAGGACTTAAAAAGGCATAAATGAGGCGGCTAAAACACCTGGATTTCCTGTGGGATGTCTTGCTTTTAGCCTGCACCTCTTTTGGTGGCCCTCAAGTGCATTTTGCGCTCTTTTTAGATCGATTAGTGAAGAAAAGAGGCTATTTAACGGAGGAAGAGTTGTTTGAAATTCAAGCGCTTTGTTCCGTATTACCAGGCCCTACCTCGACTCAAATGATCACAGCGATCGGTTTGAAGCGGGGTGGGGCTTCTTTGGCTTACCTCACTTTGTTTATTTGGATCACTCCAGCGGTACTCATCATGACCCTGGCAGCCTACGGAATGACTTTTTTACGGAATAATTCGATTCTTCATTACGTTCTTCCAGTAGGTATTGGTTTGATTTTGCAGGCGGGATGGTATATGGCCAAAAAGGTCATAACAGGCCCCATGTATGTCATCATTCTACTCGTAACCTTGTTTTTAGGGATAGCATTTCACAGTCCCTATATTTTCCCTTTAGTACTTGTTTTAGGAGGAATTGTTTCGTCGCTGAACTACAAAGATTTCCCTCGCCAAACAAAACACAAATTCGTCATCCCTTGGGCTAATTTCCATTTGTATTGGGGATTTTTAGTTGCTTTGGCCCTTCTAGGCCATTTTACAGATTATTTTCCTATTCGACTTTTTGAGAATTTTTACCGGAATGGTTCCCTTGTTTTTGGGGGTGGTCACATTCTGGCCCCCGTACTTTACACCGAATTTGTGGAGTTTAAACAGTTAATCAGTTCGGAGGCCTTTTTGACGGGAATGGCACTTTCGCAGACGCTTCCAGGTCCTGTATTTGCCTTTACGTCTTATTTGGGGGTCTTGTTGATGAAGGACTATGGTCTGCTGGGTGAATTGGCGGGTTCGCTTATCGGTGCGCTAGGTATCTTTTTGCCAGGTACTTTTTTGATCTTCTTTGTGTTTCGAATTTGGGGGCAATTGAAGCAATATCGCTTCATTCGCGCTTCTCTAGCGGGTATTCAGGCGGCTTCTGTGGGCTTGACTTTAGTGGCCGTTTTTACCTTTACAAGACCGCTAGTGGTGGATGCGCAATTTGTTTCTTTAGGAATTGTGGCGGCGGCTTTTGTGCTGGCGGAGAAAACAAAAATTCCCGCCATCTTGCTGTTTGGATTAGCGTTGATAGCGGGAATTATAGGGATTTAAGCCGTATTCTAGGCTATTAAATTCAATAAGTATTGTCCATAACCACTTTTCACCAGTGGCTCAGCGATTTTCTTTAATTGCGCTTTATCGATGTACCCCATTCTGTAGGCAACCTCTTCGATACAGCCTACTTTCATGCCTTGGCGTTCTTCGATCACTTGAACGAATTGACCTGCTTGCATTAAGGACGCAAAAGTACCCGTATCTAACCAAGCTGTTCCACGGTTTAAAATACCTACTGAAAGACGGCCTTGCTTCAAGTATTCCTTGTTTACATCCGTAATTTCATATTCTCCGCGAGGGGATCGAGCGATGTTTTTGGCAATCTCCACCACATCATTATCGTAGAAATATAAGCCTGGAACGGCATAATTTGACTTCGGTTTCGCTGGTTTCTCTTCGATCGAGATCACTTTATTGTCTGCATCGAATTCCACTACGCCATAACGTTCCGGATCGTTCACAGAATAGGCGTAAACCACGCCACCAGATGGATCATTATTCGCTTGCAATAATTTACTCAAGCCAGAGCCGTAGAAAATATTATCGCCTAAAACCAAGGCAACCTTGTCTTTTCCAATAAATTTTTCTCCGATGACAAACGCTTGCGCTAAACCATTCGGTTCTGGTTGAACCGCATATTCGAAACGACAGCCAATTTGGGATCCATCGCCTAATAGCTTCTCAAAATGAGGCAAATCGTGCGGTGTAGAAATAATCAAAATTTCTTTAATGCCTGATAACATCAAGATAGACAAGGGATAATAAATCATTGGCTTGTCATAAACCGGCATTAATTGCTTGCTAACCGCTAAAGTCAATGGGTGTAATCTGGTTCCAGATCCACCTGCTAAAATAATTCCTTTCATCTTATCTTCCTGCGTAGTTTTTTTCGTAATATTTTTGATAATCACCTGAAGTGACATCATTTAACCATTTTTCATTCTCTAAATACCAATTCACGGTTTTCTCTAAACCCTCAGCGAATTGCAAACTAGGCTCCCAGCCTAATTCTTTCATAATCTTGTTCGCATCGATCGCATAGCGCAAATCGTGACCCGCACGATCCGTCACATAGGTAATTAATTGAACCGATGTTCCGGCTGGACGACCTAATTTCTCGTCCATAATTTTGCATAATAAATGGACTAAATCGATGTTCTTCCACTCATTAAAGCCGCCGATATTATAGGTTTCACCTATTTTTCCATCGTGGAAAACGGTGTCGATTGCACGCGCATGGTCAATCACAAATAGCCAATCACGTACATTTTCGCCTTTTCCATAAACCGGTAGCGGTTTATGATGAATAATGTTATGAATCATCAAGGGAATTAACTTCTCAGGGAAGTGATTTGGCCCATAATTATTCGAACAATTCGTAATCACCGTAGGTAGACCATACGTCTCGTGGTAAGCCCGAACGAAGTGATCTGAACTTGCTTTTGATGCAGAATAAGGCGAACGAGGATCGTAAGACGTCGTTTCTAAGAAGAATTCTTTCGGATCGTGCAATTCTCCATAAACCTCATCGGTAGAGATGTGGTAGAAGCGCTTGTCCTTCATTTTACCTGCCCAGTGTTTCTTAGCAGCTTGTAATAAATTCACCGTTCCGATGACATTTGTTCTTACGAACGCCAAAGGATCCGTAATGGAGCGATCCACGTGTGATTCCGCAGCTAAATGCAATACACCATCAAATTGATGTTCTGCAAATAGGGCATCGATATGTTCCGCATCTGTAATATCCGCTTTAATAAAGTGGTAATTAGGGGCAGATGCCACATCTTCATTGTTCGCTAGGTTGCCCGCATAAGTCAAGGCATCCAAATTGTAGATCTGGTAATCCGGGTATTTGTTCACAAACAAACGAACCACGTGAGATCCAATAAATCCGGCACCGCCGGTGATAACTAATTTTTTCATCTTATTGATTGATTGCTTCCTGCCATTTCCAGGCGTCTTGCAAGGCTTTTTCTAAACTAAATTGTGTTTTCCAACCCAAAACCTGGTTCGATTTATCGGTTGAAGCATAAACTGCCGTAATATCGCCTGCTCTGCGGTCTCTGATTTCATATGGAACTTTCTTACCAGTCGCCTTTTCGAAAGCGGTTATGACCTCCATGACAGAGCTCCCTTGGCCTGTTCCTATGTTAAAGAAATCGTAATTCTTGGTTGATTTGCCTTCGATTAAGTGGGCCAAAGCTTTCACGTGCGCCCCTGCTAAATCCACTACATGAATGTAATCGCGAATCGCTGTCCCATCTGGGGTAGGATAATCGGTTCCCCATACTTGCAATGGTCCGCGTATACCAGCCACCGATTGCGTCAAGAATGGAATCAAATTCGCCGGAGGTCCGATCGGTAATTCACCTATTAAGGCCGATTCGTGCGCCCCAATGGGGTTAAAGTAACGTAAGGCAATCGCTTTTAAAGTGGAGGAAGCTGCCACCGTATCTCGAATGATCTCTTCACAAATCTGTTTCGAGTTGCCATAAGGAGAGGTCGCCGGTTGTACGGGCGATTCTTCTGTGGCGGGTAGCGTTTCTGGTTGACCGTAAACGGTGCAAGAAGACGAAAATACTAGGTTAGAAAGGCTGTATTGAGCCATTTTTTCTAATAATAGTACGGTTGACGCTACGTTATTTCGGTAGTATTTCAGGGGATTCTCCACTGATTCACCTACTGCTTTAGAGGCGGCAAAGTGGATAATTCCTTTGATATCGTATTTGCTGAATAATAGATCGTAGGTCTCCGGTTGGTTTACATCGCCTTCTTCGAAAATCACCGGTTCTTTTGTGATGATTTCTAGGTTTTTAATGACCTTTTTCGATGAATTGGAGAAGTTATCTACGATAATAGGGGTGTAACCGTGTTCTTTCAAAACCACATAGGTATGTGATCCAATGAATCCAGCTCCTCCCGTAATTAAAATTTGCATACGTAAATGATAAGAATTAAAGACAAATTTAGGGGAAAATAGGCCAAATGTCTTTAATTTTGTGAAAAATATACCTTCTCTATGACGGAAGCTGCCATTAAAGCCATGATTCATTTATTAGACGATTCTGATCAGGAAGTCGTTAGCATGGTGGAGCAGCAAATCCGGACCTTGGGACCCTCCATCATACCGGTCTTAGAATCGGAATGGGAGACCGAAAGTCTAAATCCACTTCTTCAGACTAAAATTGAAAACTTAATTCACGATTTCCAATGGCAATCGGTGAAGACGCGTTTGCAGCTTTGGAAGGAAGCGGGCGGGATGGATTTATTAGAAGGGATGTGGATTTTAGCCACTTACCGCTATCCAGATTACAGTTTTGAGCAATTGAAAGTGGAAATGGATCAGTTGTATTACGAGGTTTGGCCTCAGATGCGCGAGGAATTACACCCGATGGACCAGGTGAAGGTTTTAAATACGGTTTTGTTTGAGCAATTGAAGTTTGGCCCTAATTCGAAGAATTTCCACGCTGCCAATAATTCATTCATAAACAATGTGTTGTCCTCTAAAAAAGGGAACCCCATTAGCCTTTGCGTCATCTATATGTGGATCGCCCAAAAATTAGGTTTACCTGTTTATGGCGTGAATCTGCCTAATCTCTTCGTGTTGACCTACAAGCAAAATGGCTTGCAGTTTTACATCAATGTGTTTAACAAAGGATTGATTTTCAATAAGATAGATATCGATAATTACATTGCTCAGTTGAACTTAACATCGAACGAAATTTATTACAATCCTTGTTCTAATCTGGAAATCATCCGTCGTGTGATTCGCAATTTGATGATGGCTTATGAAAAAGCAGGGGAGCAGGAATACAAAGATGAATTAACCGAGCTAATTGATCTATTAGATTAAGGCAACAGTCAGGCTAAATTCCGGGAATTCTTCCCAAAAAATTTCAATTTTTTCTCCTGTTACAATTTGAGCCTTACCCGGATTTTGTTCAAAATCGCAAATTTCAATTTCTTTTTGAAACGATAGTCCCGGTTTTCCGACCGCTTTGTAGATCGATTCCTTAGCGGACCAGGCCAAAGTCAACAAATTAGAAGTATCCTTCCATTTCGCTAATTCTGCCACGCACAAGAAGCGAGGAGCAATTTTTTCGATATTTCTACCTGGTTTTTCTAGATCAATTCCGATTCTGTTCTTTCGCGAGCAGGCTGCAGCCACATACGGATAGGAGTGGGTGAGGCTAATGTGCCAGTCGGAATCCTGGAAAAAGGGCCTATTTCGATCGTTTTGGACTAGAGTTAGGCTGTCGAATTCAGGTGACAGCTGATGTAAGCAATACCTCGCTGCTACTGATTCCAGTTTTTTAATCAGATTATCAATAGAAGGAGTGGACCAGGATGCTGGGAATGTTTCAAAAAAAGCGATGGGTTCTTCGATTTTCCAAACCAAGATTTGGAAATCATTCGCGCTAATTTTTGAAAATAGTTGGGGCATAAAATGAAATTATGCTTGTAAAATTATCATTTTTGTAGCTAAATCGATGGAAATAATTTGAGTACGCTACAAATTGAACGTATAGATACCTTCTCAGGGCACCGTGGACCGGTTTACGCGCTTGAAATTGGCGTGGATTCCTTGTTTTATTCGGCGGGTTCTGATGGTTGGGTAGTGCAATGGAATCTGGCAAAACCGGATCTGGGAAAGGTAATTGCCCAAATCGAGGGTTCCGTTTATGCGATGAAGCTTGATACATCAGGAATCTTGTGGATAGGCCATAATTACGAGGGAATCCAAGGAATTCAAGTAGCTGACCAGACTCAAGTATTCGCTATTCCGACGAAAGGTTTATCCATCTTCTCCATCGCTTTTATGGGTTCTAATGCCTGGATTGGGCATAATGAGGGATTGATTACCGTGGTAGATATCGCAACAAAATCGGTTGTAAAACATATCAAAGCCAGTTCAACAAGTGTTCGTTGTTTCTGTGTTTTAACGGATAATCGTATGGCGGTAGGCTATTCAGATGGATTTGTTCGTGTATTTGCTGCAGATTTTCTATTAATTCATACATTTCAAGCGCATGAATCATCGGTTTTTTCTCTCCAAAGCAGGGGAGAGGAACTCTTTAGCGTAGGTAAAGATGCGCGAATCAAGCGTTGGAGAACAGATTTTCAGCTATTAAATGAGGTAATTGGGCATATTTATGCCATTCACGATATACAGTTTTCTCCAGATGGGAAATGGTTTGCGACAGCTAGTATGGATAAGACGTTGAAAGTGTGGGAGAGCGATACGTTAAAATTGCGTAAAGTGCTCGATGCGACGCGGCACGGAGGGCACAAGAATTCGGTAAATAAACTTATCTGGTCTTCATTCGATGATTTGCTGGTTTCGGCTTCAGATGATAAAAATCTTTCTATTTGGAAAATTCAGTAAATAATTTCCTATTTTAGCACTTATATACCTAAATCAATCAACATTGGAAACTTCCTTTTCTAAATCTTTTCGCGGTTATGATGTCTCAGAAGTAGACGCTTATGTTCAAAGTGTGCAAGACTTTGAGACCGAATCAAACAATTCGTTAGCTAAATCAAATCAAAAAATTACCGATTTAGAAGCAGAAGTAGCTCGTTTAAGAGAAATTGAATCCAGTTTGTTTAGAGCATTGAAATTAGCGGAAGAAAGTCAGCAAAACTTCACGGCTAAAATGGAGAAAGAGGCGAAGGCAATCCTAGATAAAGCAGCTAAAGAAGCGGAATCTATCAAAAAGAAAGCAGAGACCGATGCGCAAAAACAAGCATTGCTATCTGAAAACGAGCGTAAACAAATTTTAGCGAAAGCAGGTCAAGAATTAAAGGAACAAGAGCGTCAATTGCGCAATTTGCAGGAAGCCCAGAAAGAGATTGCTGCTCAATTAAAGCAAATTTCGGAGCATACATTAGGTTCTATTTCTCAGTGGAATGCCACGGAATTAGTGAAGCCGGTGGCTTCGGTCGATATCATTGCCTCGCCAGCGGCTAAAAGAGGTCGTAAGCCAGGTGTAAAAAACAAGCCGAAGGCGACAGCGAAAAAACCGAAGGCGACAGCGAAAAAACCGATAGCTGCCGTGAAACCAACGGTAGCCGCGAAAGTGAAAGTGGCGAAACCAACGGTAGCCGTGAAAGGGAAGGTGGTGAAACCAAAAGCAGCACCTGCAAAACGCGGTCCCAAGCCTAAAACGAATGCCGTTGAATCGTCGGAAGTAGTCGTGAAACCAGCCGCTAAACGCGGTCCTAAGCCTAAAATCACTTTGGAAACCGTATCTGATGAAGGCCTTCCGACTTTGAACAAGGTGTTAGAGGCTTACGCAAAATCATCCGGTCCACGCGGAAAAGTAGGGGAGATCAACTAAGATGGCGAATTACCAAGTCTCTATTGATGATATACGCATTTTTGCCTTTCACGGGTTGTATCCGGAGGAGCGAATTTTAGGGAATTGGTATACCTTGGATGTACTAGTCGAATCGGAATCGCAGCCTAATTTTTCAGATGATATCGCGAATACCATCGATTATTCGCAGATTTATGCCATTTGTAAGCAGGTGATGGGCAAGCCGGTGGATTTATTAGAAACGGTAGCTGAAACGATTGCTCAAAAAATCAGAGCTGAATTAAGCCAAAAAGTAGCCGTTTTAGTGCAAATATCGAAGGAAAATCCCCCTATGGGAGTCTCAGCAGGACGTAGTACCGTCGTTTATCGCCTCGATTGAATTTTATAAAGATTTATTGTGTAATTTTGGGTAAGCTAAACAGAACAAATGCGTCACCAAGTTACTATTAAAGATATTGCCAAACAGCTGGGAGTTTCAGTTGCGACCGTATCCAGGGCTCTACGTGATTTGCCAGATATTCATCCAGATACGAAGAAATTAGTGTTAGATCTTGCCAAAGAGCTTGATTATCAGCCTAATGTTCTTGCGACTAGTTTAGTAAAATCCAAGACCAAAACGCTTGGTCTCATCGTTCCTGACCTCGGTTATTATTTCTTTTCCACCGTGGTGAAAGCCATTGAAGACGCGGCCATTGCGGCGGGTTATTCGTTACTAATTGCCCAAACGCAGGAATCTTTTGAGCGTGAATTAACGAATATTCAAAACCTTTCTCGTTCCCAAGTAGAAGGGATTATCATCTCCTTATCACGTGAAACGGTGAATTTCGATCATTTGACTCGTTTGCAGCGCAGGGGAATTCCTTTGGTCTTTTTTGACCGAGATAGTGAAGAAATAGATGCATCTAAGGTGATGGTGGATAATGAGCAATCTGCTTATGAGGCCGTTAAACACTTAATTGAGAACGGATGCAAGCGTATAGCCTTTTTAGCAGGGCCTAAAAACGTATCTGTCAGCAACCAGCGTCGATTAGGGTATTTAAGAGCGCTAGGAGAGGCTGGGATTGAGGCAGATGCAAATCTGATTATCCACAGCGATTATTTCCAAGATTCCGCTATTGCAAAGACGCATCAATTAATGAAGGAGGCTAATCGTCCGGATGGCATCTTGGTGGTTTCGGATCGTTTAGCGATTGGTGTTTTAATTGCCCTTCGAGAGCTAAATATCTCGGTTCCAGAGGAGGTGAAAATGGTTAGTTTTAATAACGAGCCCATTTGCTCTTTAGTTTCCCCTACGATTTCCTCCATTGCACAGCCTTTGGAAGAAATAGGCCGATTATCGGTTGAATTATTGTTAGAACAAATCGAGCACAAAACAGATAATCCAGTCCCTCGAGTGGAAGTTTTGAAGACAAAATTGATTGTACGGGAATCTTCCGATCGTAAAAAATAATCCCCTCATTTTAGTCCTTTTTTTTCTTGGAAAAATAGGCATAATTTAAGATATTTGTTCTATTGAAAAATACCGCTTTCTGCTGTGTTTTTCTCTTGAATCAAAACAGTATTTATGTCATTACAAAGCAATGTTATCCCTATCAACATCGAAGATGAAATGAAGGGAGCGTACATCGATTATTCGATGTCAGTTATTGTATCTCGTGCGCTTCCAGACGTACGTGATGGATTGAAGCCAGTTCATAGAAGGGTCTTGTTCGGAATGGAGGAGTTGGGTGTCAGCTACAACAAGTCGTATAAGAAATCAGCTCGTATTGTCGGAGAGGTGCTCGGTAAGTATCACCCACACGGTGATTCATCTGTGTATGACACGATGGTGCGTATGGCCCAAGATTGGTCATTACGTTATCCTTTAGTGGATGGACAAGGTAACTTTGGATCCGTGGATGGTGATTCTCCGGCAGCGATGCGTTATACGGAGGCTCGTTTGAAGCGAATTGCGGATGAGTTGCTTTCTGATTTGAACAAAGAAACGGTTGATTTTCAACCTAACTTCGATGATTCCCTGGAAGAGCCTACGGTTTTACCCGCTAAGATTCCTAATCTACTATTGAACGGTACTTCGGGTATCGCGGTAGGTATGGCGACTAATATGGCGCCACACAACCTAAACGAGGTAGTTGATGGTATTTCTGCTTATATCGATAACCGTGATATCACGATTCTAGAATTGATGCAATATATCAAGGCGCCGGATTTCCCTACGGGAGGTACTATTTATGGTGTTCAGGGTATTCGCAATGCATTCGAGACAGGTAGAGGTCGTATTGTGGTGCGTGGAAACGCGACTTTTGATACGTCTAAAACGGGTAAAGAGCAGATCGTTGTTTCGGAAATTCCATACATGGTTAATAAGGCTTCCTTAATCAAGCAATGTGCTGATTTAGTGAATGACAAAAAAATCGAAGGTATTTCAGAGATTCGCGATGAGTCTGACCGTCAAGGGATGCGTATCGTATTCGATTTAAAGCGTGATGCGGTAGCGAATGTGGTATTGAATAACTTGTACAAGCATACTGCGTTGCAATCATCGTTCTCGGTGAATAACGTCGCTCTTGTTAAAGGTCGCCCTATGATGTTGAATCTAAAAGATTTGATTCACCACTTCGTAGAGCATAGAAATGAGATTATCGTACGTCGTACACAATACGATTTGCGGGAGGCACGTAAGCGTGCACATATTTTGGAAGGCTTCATTATTGCCCTAGATAACCTAGACGCCGTAATCAAGTTAATCCGTGAGTCGAAAGATCCGAGTGCGGCTCAAGAAGGCTTAATGTCTAAATTCAACTTATCTGAACTTCAATCCAAGGCCATCCTGGAGATGCGTTTACAGCGTTTAACCGGAATGGAGCGCGATAAGATCATGAATGAGTTCGCGGAGATTATGAAGTTGATCGAAGATTTGGAAGATATTTTGGCCAAACCTGAACGTCAATTACAGATCATCAAAGACGAATTAACGGATATCAAACAACGTTACGGCGATGAGCGTAGAACGCAAATCAACATGACGGATGAAGAATTCTCTGTAGAGGATATGATTGCGGATGACGAGATGTTAATCACCGTTTCTGCACAAGGTTATATCAAACGTACACCGATCACAGAATACCGTTCACAATCACGTGGTGGCGTAGGTTCCCGTGCTGTTGCGACGAAAGACGATGATTACACGGAGCATTTGTTCTCTGCAACGATGCACAACTGGTTATTGTTCTTCACAGAGCGCGGAAAATGTTTCTGGTTACGTGTTTACGCGGTTCCAGAGGGGTCTAAGGTTTCTAAAGGTCGTCCTATCCAAAACTTGATGAATATCGAGAATGGAGACACGATTAGAGCCGTGATTAATGTGAAATCCATTTCTGATCCAGATTACATAGACAATAACTTCATTGTGATGTGTACAGAAGACGGTACGATCAAGAAAACGTCGTTAGAGGCGTATTCTCGTCCACGTCAAAATGGTATCATAGCCATTACCATCCGCGAAGGAGACCGTCTATTAGACGTTGCTTTAACCAATGGAAATAACCAAATCGTTATTGCAACGAATACTGGTCGTTCGGTACGTTTCGAAGAGACACGCGTTCGCCCAATGGGTCGTTCAGCAGCCGGTGTGAAGGGTATTTGGATCGATGAGGACATTCCTACGGAGAAAGTGATCGGAATGGTTTGCGTTTCTGATCCAGAGGTACAACAATTGTTAGTGGTATCGGAGAAAGGATTTGGTAAGCGTTCTGAGGTAGAAGATTACCGTTTAACAAACCGCGGTGGTAAAGGGGTTAAAGCCTTGAATATCACGGAGAAAACGGGTAATCTAGTCGCTATCAAAGAGGTGAATGATAACAATGACTTAATGATTATTACCAAAGCGGGTATCTTAATCCGTACAAGCGTCGCAGAACTTCGCGTAATGGGACGTAATACACAAGGGGTTAAATTAATTCGCTTGAAAAATGAATCTGATGAGATTTCATCTGTAACGAAGATCGAAAAAGAGCCGGAGCCAGAAGAGGTAGAGGTTTTAGAAGGTGCTGAGTTAACAGAAGGAGTAGTGGATACCACAAATGCCGCAACTGAAGCTCCGGAAGGAGGGGAGGAGAGCGCATCTGAAGCAGCCTCAGAAGAATTAACTGAAGAATAATACCTGAGCCTAGACGAAAGTCTGGGCTATTTTTTAATTAAATAAAACAATGAAAAAACTACTTTTATCCCTATTTACGGTGGCTTTGGCGATGAATGCTTCATTTGGCCAAGCAGAAAAAGCACTAGTTGATGCACAAAAGAAAAACATCAGCGAAGCGATCAAAAAATCTGACGAAGACGTTAAAAAGGCCCCTACAAAGGCTCGTTTATGGTTAACTCGCTCTCAGGCTTATTTGGATTTAGCATCTTTCCCAGACTCAACATTTGCCTTGTCTAATCCAGAAGCGGCTTTTCAAGCTTTGGAATACGCAAACGAAGCGATTAAATTAGATACGAAAGACGGTAAAAAAGGTTCTGTGGCTAAAGAAGCAGATCAAATGATGGTAGAGAAGAAATTCTCTAACGCCTTTTTAAATATGGGTGTGGTTAAATACCAAGGAAAAGATTACAAAGCTTCTTTACGCTATATGGCCAAAGCTTCTGAAGTAGCGCCTAATGACACCACTACAGCCATGTACACAGGTGTTACGGCACAGCTTTGCCAGGAAGATAAAATTGCTCAAGCTGCTTATGAGAAATACTTAAACATCGGCGGGAAGGATCTTGCGATTTTATACGGTTTATCTCAAATCTACAAGAACAATAAAGAAGAAGACAAAGCGATTGGGTTAATTGAAAAAGCCATCACTATTTACCCTGCTAACAAGGATTTGAAAGGGGAGAGGTTCAATATGTTGATCGCTTTCAACCGAATCGATCAAGCGATCGTTCAATTAACTCAAACAACAGCTAACGACCCTAAAGATGGCGTTTCTTGGTTAAACTTAGGTTTATTGTACGAAAACAAAGTGGCAGGCCTAAATGAGGAGATCAGAAAGATTCAAGATAAATCAGCTAAAGTTCAAGAGGCTGATCGTCGTTTAAGCGCTCAAAATGACCAAATATCTGCTTTCCAAGATGAGGTAAAGCGGACTAAAGCAAAATTAAAAGCAGCAACAACGCCGAAAGCAAAAGCATCTGTGACAAGTCAAGTAGCTAGTCTAGAAACGAAAGTAAAGGATTTAGTTGAGGTGCAAAAAGGTATTCAAACAGAAAAAGCAGCAGCAGAAGCTGCAGCAGGGGATGCCGCAGCTAACAAAGCTAAAATTGATGAATTAACTGCGAAAGTGAAAGATATTCGTACAAATTTGCCTACTTTTTATACGAATGCATTAAATGTAGATCCTAAAAACTACGATGCTTTATACCAAATGGGAGCTTATTACTACAACGATGCCGTTGAAATCAAGCGCCAGGTGAATAGCATGGACATGAACGAATACAAGAAGACTGGTAAGGATTTAGAAGCTAAATTAGCGGTTAAATACAACGAGGCTTTACCGTATTTTGAGCGTGGCTACCAAGTGAAAAAAGACGAAGACTTGAAAGAAATCTTAAAGCAAGTGTATCGCGAATTGAAAAACGAGGCTAAATTAGCTGAGTTAGATAAGTAATAGTCGCTAGTCGTTAGACTCAAGCGGATTCAAACAAAAGAAAGGGCTACTTAGAAATAGGTGGCCCTTTTCTTATGGTTTGCAATCTATTTAACATAATATAAATTATATAACAAAATGGTCGCTAGTCGTCAGTCACTAGTCAGGAGTCAAATAAATCAGAGATAGTCTGATCGACTATTGACTATCGACTATCGACTATTGACTATCGACTATTGACTATCGACTGTGAAACGTTACCGTAAACTCCGTAAACGAATCTAGCACAGAAACCACCGATATTTGGCCATTGTGTAATTGAACGATACGTTCGACAAGTGATAAGCCGATACCATAACCCTTGGATGAAGCCGTATTTTCGCCTCTAAAGAACGGTTGGAAAATGTAGGGTAAATCGTTCGCTGGGATGCCTTTCCCTTCGTTTCTCACGAAAATTTGAATGGAATTTCCGGAGTTCTTGAAGCTTACTTGTGCAGATTTTGACGGGCTGAATTTGCAAGCATTCTCCATCAAATTCTTAAGAGCCGTTAAGATCAGTTTGTCATCTGCCTTGATTAATAGCATTTCCTCGTCCTCTGGCATATGCGAGGTGTCGATGCTGACTTTGTAGGCGGAGTTTAGCTTTTGGGTTAAACTTCTAGCTTCCCAAAGGATTTCATCAATTCTCCACTCATGAAAGCCCGCTTGGCTGTCAGATAAGCTTAATTTGTTTAACTCTAATAAGGATTCCGTAATCGCGGCTAATTCTTGCGTGTCCTCTAATACAGAGCTGATAGTATTTTTATAATCCCCCGTTTCTCTTTCTTTCAAAAGACTTACTTCTAATTGGGATGAAATTTTCGTTAACGGATTCTTTAATTCGTGTGAAACGTTCGCAATAAAGGTTTTTTGTAATTTAAAGGCGTTCTCAATACGTTCTAATAAGCGATTGACTGTGGACACCATCTTCCCTATTTCGTCTTCAAAATCAGGCGATTGTAGGCGTTCTTCGAGGCGTTTGGGTGATAATTTATCAACTTGTTGGATAACTTCAGAGATCGGATTGACTGCTTGACCGGCAAAAAACCAGCCTGAGAGTACTACGATGAGGATAAATAAGAGAAATAAGGCGATGAGGATGTTCTTTAAATCTTTCGCATTCTCCGCCGAATATTGATCCACTGCCCCCGCAAAGACGACCAAACGACCCTGTGGAGTGGCAAAAACGGTACCAAGAACCTCGATATCTTCCCGTTGAAAGCGTATTTCTTGCTTTTGGCGAACTTGTTTTATGAGGTCTACATCGATGTGAAGGTTGATGCTGTCATTCGAGGCGTAGATACGCTCGTTGCATAAATCGTAGACCAAAATACTCTCCCGGAAAAGTAAATCGCGGTTAGTTTGCCCGATGATCCCCATCAATTTGGAATCTACCTGGTTTACGTTGACCAATAGTTGAGCCGTTGTGTTCGCTTTCTGGCGTAAACGGCTATAAAATTTGTCCTTGTAATTCTCTTGTGTGAAGATGTAGATGACAAAATAGGATACGAATAAAATCGCAGACACGAGGTAGGTAAACTGGTAGGTCAGCCTGGATCTAATCTGCATAATTATTCGTTTTTAAGGATATATCCTCTTCCAAATTGGGTGTGAATCAACTTACTAGCAAAGCCTTTATCGACCTTTTTACGCAAGTAATTAACATATACTTCGATCAAATTTGAGCTATTTTCATCCTCTACTTCCCAAATATTCTCGGCTATTTGAGCCTTAGAAATGACCATTTCTTGATTTCTAAGGAAGTATTCCAATAATTGAAATTCTTTGGAAGTCAAATTAATGGATTGACCAGAGCGCGTGACCAATTTACTGATGAGATCCATCTCTAAATCAGCGAATTTCAACACTTGTGCATCTAATTGGGTTTGTGATGAACGTTTTAATAATGCCTTGATTCGGGCCAAAAACTCCTTGAAATCAAAGGGTTTGCCCAGATAATCATCTGCACCCGCATCAAAACCTAGCAGTTTGTCATCCGTGGTACTCAATGCCGTTAACATCAAGATAGGCGTCTGAATTCCTTCTGCTCTCAACTGTTTACATAATTCAAGGCCATTTATACCTGGAATAATGATGTCTGATACAATCAAGGAGTAATTATTACGCAAGGCTAACTGCTTCGCGATAGTTCCGTCATAGGCCACTTCCACCTCATAGTTGTTCTCTTCTAATCCTTGTTTCAGGGATTGAACAGTTTTAGGTTCGTCTTCTATGAGGAGTATTTTGATCATTTTAGGATGGATTTCAGATCCGCTGGAGAGTAATTAATGGACTTTAATACTTTATTATCAGCCTTACGGTACACTTTCCAAACACCGTTTTCTTCCTTTATCTCCGCTTCTGTACCATCTTTATCTTGGTAGAATTTCACGGTATATTCTGCTTCTTCTAAGGATGCACAGGCTTTGGACATATTCGAACGCTGTACTTCATTGAATAATTCGACGAATTTTTCACCTAGTCCAAACTCTAAAACCGCACCAGATAATACATATTGAAGGTCACAAAGTGCATCAGCTACTTCTACTAAATCATTTGCAGCAATCGCTTCTTTCAATTCATCTAATTCTTCTGCCAAGAGGCTAACACGTAGATTGCAACGTTCTGCAGCAGGTATGGTGGGTTGAGTAAGTATAGGGGCTCCAAAGGTCGTGTGGAATTGAGCCACCTGGTTCAATGCGTCTAGTTTTTCCATTTTATGTATTCAATTTATTAAAATTAAACAATTAATGGGTCTCTAGCAATAAGCGTTCTTTGTGGAAAATGTGGAAAACTGAAAATACAATTGTGCACAAGTGTGGATAACTTGTGGATAACTCAAAAGGTTTCTGTGGATAAGTCCTATTTTTGTTTACAATTCTTATCTCACTTATTGAGGTTTACTTTCAGAGAAAGTACCATCCGTATAAAAAATCAATACACGTTCAATCTTTTTAGCGAGATGAGCGGTAGTAGTTGGTGCTGCCACCACTGGCTGGCTGGCTTTGGGACTACTTTCTCTAGAGCGTCTGAGATTCGATTGTACGATCGTTTGTTCAGGTGAATTATTTCTAGGCGATTCTGAAGCGCTAGGTGTTACGGCATCAAAAAGAGATGGAGTGGATGCGACTGGAGAAGGAGTTGGTTTGGGGGCCGGTGCCGAAATGGATAAATCGCGTTTATCATCTAACAACTCTTCCGCGGGAATTTCAGGGAAGGCGATGAGAATCTTTTGTACGACATCTAAGCTAGGCTTATTTCTTCCTGAAAGAATGTGAGAGATGCTACTGCGAGGAATTCCTAAGGTATCTGCAAACTGAGAGGCACTTAACTTCTTAGTTTGAATTAACAATTCTATTTTAGCGCTTAGATTCATTTTTGTAAACTTGATTAATATGTTACAAATTTAAACAATCTAATCAAGTTTACAAATAGAAATTTTGGCAACAATAAGAGAGTTTACAAAAGTGACACGCAATCAGAATGCAATGCAATCAGTTTACTTTTGTATAATCCTCCAATAGCTTTCTTGAAATCCTTTTTAGACATACCTAACTGCTCATAGATATCTTCAGCAGGACTTTTATCATGTAGATACAGGACGCCTTTGTTATCTTTAATTGCCTGCAATACTTTCTCTACTTGTGCATCCAAGCGTACACGTCCCACTGGTTCCAAACGTAAATCAAGGCGTCCATCTTCACGCAAGTTTTCCACGTAGACAAATGTACTTTGGCCTAATGTTACATTTGTAAATATTTCATTTTTGAATAACATTCCTATTTTACAATTGTCAACTAAGCATTTAATGCCTAAGTCAGTGTATTCAAATGGAACAGCTTCTATTTTTGTACCAGGAGCAAAACGATTTTCTTCCTCCTCTATAAAGGCAGGTAAAAAGTTTTCGATTCTAGCTGATGCGACTATGCGATCCGTTTGGGCATCGAGGTAGATGTAAACGAGGTAGAATTTGCCTACCACCATTTTTTGGTATTGTTGACTAAAGGGAACAAATAAGTCCTTCGCTAATCCCCATTCTAAGAACACACCCAGCGGAGTAACTGATTTAACCTCCAAATAAGCGAATTGCTTAATGGTGGCATAGGGTTTTAAAGTAGTGGCAATGATGCGGTCTTCTGAATCACGGTAGATGAAAACATCAATCGATGAATCGATTTCATACGTTTCTGGTACGTATTGTAAGGGTAATAGAATTTCATCTTCGTAACCATCTAAATAGAGGCCAAAAGGTACTTCTTTGATAATACGAAGGTGATTGTATTCACCAATTTTCAATTCATTTTCCATAAAAAAAGCCCGGCTGTGAACCGGGCATTTATTCTTGTTATTGACTAAACGACTACGTTGTTCTCTCTTAATGCTTGATTAAGCGATGTTTTTAAGTCTGTACTTTCTTTTCTTTTTCCAATGATTAAGGCACAAGGTACGCCATACGTTCCGGCTGCAAAAGTCTTTTGGATGCTACCTGGAATGACTACCGAGTTTTCTGGTACATAACCGATGTATTCCACTGGCTCAGGACCAGAAACATCGATAATCTTAGAAGAGCCTGTTATCGTTACTCCAGCACCTAAAACGGCTTTTTTACCAATGTGTGCACCTTCCACCACGATACAACGTGAACCAATAAAGGCTCCGTCTTCAATGATGACAGGAGAAGCTTGAGGTGGTTCTAATACGCCACCGATACCCACACCACCACTTAAGTGTACATGTTTACCGATTTGAGCGCAAGATCCTACCGTAGCCCACGTGTCTACCATGGTTCCTTCGTCTACATAAGCACCAATATTCACGTAAGAAGGCATTAAGATGGTTCCCTTAGCTAAAAATGCACCATAACGGGCTACAGCTGGAGGAACAACACGAACGCCTAACTCTTTGTAATTCGATTTCAATTTCATTTTATCGTGGAATTCGAAGATTCCCACTTCTGAAACGGCCATTTGGCGAATAGGGAAATACATCACGATCGCTTTCTTTACCCATTCGTTCACTTGCCAGCTACCATCAGCCTTAGGTTCTGCGGTGCGCAATTCCCCTTTATCTACTAAGTCCACGACTTTTTCAATCGCCTCGATGGTTTCAGCCTTCGAACGAAGCTCCTGGTTGTCCCAGGCAGCTACAATACTATTTTCTAATGAATTCATAAAAATGATATGCAATAAATGAGGATGCAAATTAATCAAAAAAGGCTTGGCTTCCCCAGATCAGTGGAAATAAAATCGATGCCTACTGGCGATGAGAGCGAAAAAACGCTAAAAAATCGAACTAAATTTAACTTCAACTTTAATAAGTCATTTAGCTGATTATCAATTAGTTACATTTCGGTTCAAAATAATATTTTGGTAAATTGTGCTAGAAAATTAGCTTAAAAGACAAGTGACATTCTGTCACTCTCCTACCCCATCGATCTGGAGCATTTGTTTCTTATACAAATATGCGAAAAAAAGTTTGAATAAAAAACGTATCCGAGCAAATTTTATACAAAAAGCACATAATTAGCTTTATTGCTAAATTAAAATATCCTGATTTACTTTTGTAAAATATGCCTTGTAAACGTTTAATTGGGTTTATTTTATCCTATTGCTCTTGGAATAGTGCATTTTAAATGCTATATTTGATCTTTGTATGAAATCAAATTAATTTATTCAATGAAAAAAATTAAAGTTGCTATTAATGGTTTTGGTCGTATCGGTCGACTTACTTTCCGTCGTTTATTGGAAAAAGAAAATGTGGAAATCGTTGCTATTAACGATTTAACTGACAACGCTACTTTGGTACACTTACTAAAGTATGATTCAGTTCATGGTCGTTTTAATGGTACTGTTACTTCTGATGCAGACAGCATTACTGTTAATGGTAACGTGATTAAGGCTTTTGCAGAACGTGATCCTAAGCAATTACCTTGGGGTGCTTTAGGAATCGATGTTGTTTTAGAATCTACTGGTCGTTTCATCGATCAAGAAGGTGCTGGTCAACACTTAGTGGCTGGGGCTCGTAAAGTAATCATCTCCGCTCCTGCTAAAGGTGATATTCCTACAGTCGTTTTAGGTGTTAATGATGATACATTAACAGATGATATGACGATTATCTCAAACGCATCTTGTACAACTAACTGTTTAGCTCCAATGGCTAAGGTGTTAGACGATGCTTTTGGAATCGAAAAAGGATTTATGACTACCGTTCACGCTTATACAGCGGATCAAAATTTACAAGATGCACCTCACTCCGATTTACGTCGTTCTCGTGCTGCAGCTTATTCTATCATCCCTACATCTACGGGTGCTGCTAAAGCGGTAGGTTTAGTATTACCTCATTTGAAAGGTAAATTAGATGGTAACGCGATGCGTGTTCCTACTCCAGATGGATCTGTTACAGATTTCACGGTAGTATTGAAGAAAGACGCAACGGTTGCAGAAATCAACGCTGCTTTGAAAGCTGCTGCTGATGGCCCAATGAAAGGTATCTTAGAATTCACTACAGACGAAATCGTTTCTATCGATATCATTGGAAACCAACACTCTTGTATCTTAGATTCTAAGTTAACAACAGCGATGGGTAACTTAGTGAAAGTAGTAGGTTGGTATGATAACGAATTTGGTTATTCATCTCGTGCAGCAGATTTGATCGCTCGCGTAGGTTAATCAACTAATTTGATATAAATGAAAAAGCCTCTCAAATCGAGAGGCTTTTTTATTTTACGTTAGTAGCTCTGAGGTAATTGATGTTAAATCCTTTTTCGTAGAACATCTCCTCGAAGCGCGTTTTAATCCCAAAGTGATCGTCCATCCATTCGGAAGTGTAGAGATCATTCGTTTTAACAATTATGTCCCATCCATTTTCTGCTAGCGAGCCCTCCGAAAATTCGAAGAAAGGCAAGGAATCTGTTTTTAAGTGAAGAATTCCACAAGGCTTCAATATTTTCTTGTAGCGATTAAGAAAGGTATGAAAAGTGAGGCGGCGTTTCTCATCCCGATCGCGAAGACGTGGGTCTGGAAAAGTAATCCAAATTTCATCGACCTCATTTTCTGCAAATTGTTCATCAATCTCCTGCATATGGATGCGAAGAAAGGCAGTGTTTGTTAATTCAAGTTCTCTCGCAGCTCTCCCTCCTTGCGCTAATCGATCTCCTTTGACATCAACTCCGATGAAATTCATTTCGGGGAATAGTTTACCTAAGCCATTCGTGTATTCTCCTCGGCCACAGCCCAGTTCTAAAACTAATGAGCTGTCATTTTTAAAGTAATCCGATTTCCATTTGCCAGCTAAAGTTCCGAAAATGGGTTTCGGACTTTGGATGACATTGTCTAAGGCGATGGCTAAATTGTATTTGGCTGTTTTTCTTCTGCTCAAGGGTACGCGAATTAAAAGGTAATTTCTCCTATGAGATAGGTAGATCCACAGATGAGAATCCCATCTGATGGTTTTGAATTTAATTTTGCCTGGGTAATTGCCTCGTTCACGGAAGGAATGACGTTGCCCTGAAGGCCTTTGGCTGCAGCTAGCTTTTGAAGTTCCAAAGCGGAAATGGCTCTCGGGTTGTTTGCTTGGGAAAAATAGTAGCTAGCGTCCGTAGGAAATAAGGATAAGACCGAAGCGATGTCCTTATCTGCCACCATCCCGAGAATAATGGTCAGATGATCGAAACCTTCTTGATGTATTTGTTGCATAATCTCCGTTATGCCACTTTTATTATGTCCGGTGTCAGCAATGATTTTAGGGTTTACCCCTAATATCTCCCAGCGGCCTTGTAAACCGGTATTCACTCGGGTTTGCTCAATTCCGTTCCTTATTTTTACACCTTCTAGAGGAATGATGGATTGAATCTGCTCGCACCAAGCCAAAACACCGCGGATGTTTTTTTGCTGGTAATGGCCTTTGTAAGGGCTATTTACTTTCATTTCACCCCAAGTAGGACTTGTGAAAGTGAAATCTGAAACGCTCACTATATCTGAAGCAAATTGCAAGGGGGCATTTACGGAGGAAGCTTTGGCAAGGAAAACCTCGGACGTTTCTGGCTGTTTTTCACTAATAGTTACCTGCGTATTTGATTTAATGATACCAGCCTTTTCTGACGCAATTTTCTCCAAGGTATCTCCGAGTAAATCCTGGTGGTCAAAACTGATGTTTGTAATCAGGCAAGCCAAAGGTGAAATGATATTCGTCGAATCCAATCGTCCGCCTAAACCCGTTTCAATAATCGCAAAATCGACCTGTTGCTCTTTGAAATAGGTGAAGGCCATAATGACGGTCCATTCAAAAAAAGACGGACGTACTTTTTCAATCAGATTTTGATGATTCGTGACAAAATCAGCCACCCATGCTTCAGCGACCTCAATCCCGTTGATTTTAATTCGTTCGGTAAAGGAATGCAGATGAGGAGAGGTGTATAAACCCACCTTGTAACCGTGTTCCTGAAGAATAGAAGCCATAAAATGGGACGAACTCCCCTTTCCATTCGTGCCAGCGATGTGGAGCGACTTAAAATAATCATGCGGTTGACCCATGATTTCACAAAGCGCCTCTATATTGCCTAAACCAGGTTTATAGGCTTTAGCGCCTTCCCGGTGAAATACCGGTAACTGTGCATACAAAAAGGAAATAGACTCGGAATAATTCATCGGATGCCTATCTTTCTCCTACGCGGAAGGTGATAGATCCGGTCGCTTCTTTCGGGCTTGGGCCTGAAGACGTTTTGATGAATTTAGATTTTTCGATGGCTCTTTTGTATTTCTGTGCCAAAGAGTTAGAGAATGAATTCTCCGCAATCACTAATTTGATGATATTTCCGTCCTCATCTATTTTGATCGTGAATCGAATCATACCCGTTTCACCCGTATCATCTTTGACGTTAGGACGATTAGCAATTCTCCAGCCTGAAATATTCACAGAAGAAGACCCAGAGCCATCCCCGCTCCCAGTACCATTACCGGAGTAATTTGTAGAATTGTTGATTTTACCGTTCGGGCTACCTTTATCCCCAATTTTGCCAGCGTCCGGACCGTTTGAGTTCCCTCCTGGATTTGGATTGGTGCCACGTGTACCGTTACTGGTTGTTTTTTTCTTGAATAATGCCCCTTCGTCGATTTTCTCTTCTGGCTCAGGTGTCGGCTTTGTGGAAACGGTGGTTGTCTTTTTTGTATTCTCAGAAATGTTGACGGGGCTTTTAACTACGGATGAAATCACCGTTTCTTTCGAACTAGGTGTTGGTTTCGCTTTCGTAACGGAAGCTACTTCAGTTTCTTTTTCCGCTGGTTGTGATTCGTCGTTATTGGGCAAATCACTCGCGTGATTATAGGATTGTACATTTCCGCCACCCTCGTCATCTGTTCCGTAATTCACTTCGAATCCAGGTTCTGGCAATTCCAGCTTCATTTCTTCTGCGGACCAGATCTTAGCATACCAAAACAACAAGAACAACAAACCTTGAATCACGATCGTGATCGCCAAGGCTTTGCGTTGGTTTTTGCGTTCTATTGCTTGTTGTTCGATGCGTTGGTTCATATCTTATAGCGCCTTATACACCCAAATGTCTACTTTCTTGGACGCTTTTAATTCACTAGCTTTAGCATAACCTGCATCCATCGAATGCTCTGTACCTAGACTAATGCGGTAAAATTTCGTCTGCTCGTTCTTTAAGATAATCTCTGCTTGATCAAAACCACGCGATTTGAATTCCTTAAGACCTTTTTCCGCTTGTGTCAAGGATTGAAAACTAGCCGCAACTAAATAAATTACGTCTTGATTCGCAGGAGCTACTTCAGCTGGTGCTTCGACTACTTTTTTCTGAACGGTATCTAGTTGAATGGGCGCTTTAACTGCAGGTGTTGTAACAGCTACAGGAGCTGTTACTTTTTTCTCTATTTTAATGGGATTTAACGAACTCTGTGATTGATGGCTCGCTGGTTCCGTCAGGAAAAATGCTCCTAAGCCGCCTATAATAAAGGCAATTAGTGCATATACGTAAGCGGATCTGCTGACCTTGACAGGTGAAGGTTCTGGCGTATAGCTTGGAAGATCTTCTGCCACCGGCACTTTTTCCAATACCGTTTTTTTCTCTTTAGGCAAGGCATGACCTAAACCTACTGGGAATAGTCCGAAAACGGACAAATCCGCATTGAAATCAGGATTTGGGGAGAAGGATAAGCGGTTTTCCGAATTCAAGGTAAACGCTCCTAATTCTCCTATAGTCAAATAGCCTTGAGTGGATATTTGGGATTTTAAATCCTTCGAAATGGCTGTTATTTCAATTGAAGCCTCTTTTTGCGAGATAGACTGTTTTTTAGCCCATTCCGTCGTTAAGAAACGATCATCCGTTTTTAGCTTCTCGTTGAAGGCGACGCACTTTCTTTTGGGATAGATCTTACCCTCTTTGGCATTAAACTGAAAATCTTGTGCATTCACAACGAATCCACCAAATTGTGGAATAATCACACATTCGTGTTCGTAAAGTAAGTGCTCAAGAAAGGTATAAAATTCAGTCATTCTTAAAATGAATATGCGAGAGTTGCTGTAAAGTTAAAACCTTGTGTTGGATAAAATAAATATCGCTGGTAATTTTTTCCCAATATATTATTCGCGGATAAAGTAGCCGTCAATTTCTCTGTAATCGCATACTCCCCTTTTACATTGAGATCCACGATGTTATCCAATGTAGTCGCCTTTTGAGTTCTTGGATTAAAGCCATATAGTCCTCCTACATAATAGATTTCTGGTGAAATTTTGAATTTAGGTAGCACTGCGATGGTATTTCTCCATGCAATCTGGATATTAGGACGGTGATAGGCGTATAAGAAATTACCCAAGTTTCCGTAATTCGTATAATCCACTTGTAAGTCTGACTGGATTTTATCCGTTACTGTCATCTTCACATTCGCCTGTAGGGAAAGTACCGATACGGCTGCATCTGCAGTAGAATATTGGATATCAAATTGCGATAGGTCCGCTGCTGAAGCTGTGAAGAAGGCCATTTTAGCATATTCTCCATACGTAGCTTTCAATTCGTAATGTACATTTCGTTCATTTGTTCCCGTTAAGCCTCCCGATACGGCCCATTTTTGTTGGGTATTTTGTAAGGTGATGGATTGAGAAAGCCAAGGGTTAGTCAACAGGCTGCTGCGGTAGGAGTTAAACTGCGTATCACCTTCAAAACCAGCGAATAAACGAATGAAGTCATTCGCACGGAAGCGAACTTGAACGCTTGGGTAAATCCGCAACTCCTCATCTTGTACCGCATTAATGCCCGCTTGCAGGTTTAAACGTGGTAAAACATCATAAGATAAACTGGGTTTCAAGCGGAAAAAGTTACGATTTGTTGACGTATTGCTCGTGAAGTTGGATAAGATGGCATCTCCATTGATGCGAAGCGATAATCCTTCCGAAAATGCATAATTTGCCTTTACGTAAGAAGTTGACATCCACTCTTTAGGGGCTAAATTTCCCGCTAAAGAGGAGAATTCGGTGCCAGCCTGGTAGGAGAATTTCTTTCCCTCCGTTTGGCTGTAGATATCTCCATTGAACTTGATTTGATCATAATGAACTCCAAAAGCATCTTCTGGCGTATTCGCTGGAATACTTTCCTTTCCGTAAAAATTCGTCGCGATACGGCGGTAATCCAATGAACCTTTTAATAAGGCTTTAGACCAAAGTGATTGGCTGTAAATTTTTACTTCATTCTCTGAGCGACTCGAAAAGGCATTATCTGTGGGTCCAATCGAGTTTGCGTCGTGATTGATGTACAACCCACGCAATTCTTTAGCCGTAGGATTATAGCCAAAATGTCCATTCAATAAAGTGTGGCCATAATTACCTGCTCCGATTTTAATCGAGTTTTTCGCCATTGAGGCATAAGGAGATTTAAGTTCCTCTCCTGTTCTTGGGCCTAGCACATTTGTTTGAATGCTGGGTAAAACAAGTGCTTGCGGCTTAGAAAGGTCAAAATTAAAATCAACTTGATGGTCTTTGCTGTAGTCCGGAATTTCATTCAAGGCCTCAAATGAACGACTCATTGTGGGCTGCACCTCAATTTTACGCACTTTCTCCGTGACAAATTCTTCATTTTGGATAGTACCTTCCTTTTTCTGTTGACCATAGGTTAAGATGGAAATCAGGCTGAAAGAGGACGCTAAAACGATTTTGGATGGGAATCTCATAGGCATTATTTAGGGAAATAGGTTTTCAAAAGGGCTTTAGCCGCTTCTACGCTTTCTTTGTCCTCTGAATTGTCAATAATTGATTTCAAGGTAGCTTTCGCCTGAGCGAGGTTCTTTAATTCGAATAAGTTTTTGGCCAAAATCAAATAGGCCTTCCCTAGCGTCGCATCAGAAACCTCTGCAAATTCATTTCTGAATTTGTCTAAAATCATCTCGTTCGAAGAGGCAAAATTACCTTTTGCATTATTCAATTGGATGATATCCAAGTATTTAACTGCCGCTTCTTCTAAACCTTCAGCTTCTTTTACAGCAAGCGTGTGGTAATCAGCATAAGCAATCATAGCAGAATCAAGCTCTTTTAATTGAATGAAGGACTCTAAAATGCGCTTATTTGAACGTTGAATAACAGTCGAATCGACTCCTTTCTCTTTCAATAGTCGGTAATGGCCGACAGCTTCTCTATAAGAGGCAGAATCAAATTCGATATCTGCCACCTTCGTAATCACCGAATTCAAAGATGGGTGTACATTTTGTTCGATGACCTTTTTGTAGAATTGGAAAGCCAAAGCTTTGTTATTCGAGCGGTTAGCCGCATCTGCGATTAAATAGGTCACTTCTGAAACACGTTCATCCGCTGGGAAATGCTCTACGAATTTCTTCAAAGGCTCAATTGCTTTATCGTATTTCTCCCCTAAATAGATTCCTTTCGCCGCTTGGTACTCTAAATCGGTCTTCTCTTCTTCGTTTAGGCTACCACTTTGATAGATGCTCAAATAAGCACTCATTTCCTCTGGACGTCCTACTTCGTTCAATTCCTCTTGTAAACCGGCCACCGCATCTTTCGCGAAAGCCTCTTTCGAGTATTTCTCGATCACTACCTTGTAATCTGTGATGGCCTTCTCTGGTTGCTTCGAGTTAGAATACGATTGCGCTCTTTTTAAGATGGATTCAGCGTAATAGGGACTATTCGGTTGATTGTTGATCAAATCAGTGAAACCTGCAATCACTTCTGCATATTTGCCTGTGCGGAAGGAAATCAAGTTCTCTTGGAAACTCGCATCATCACCAAACTTCGTATTAGGGAATGACTTTTTCAAAGCCTGGAACGTCGCCTTTGCTTCTGCATCGCGTTCAAGGTAGACTAGCGTGATTCCTTTTTGGTACATCGCATAATCTTTCTCCGTCTTCGCATTTTCAATCGCTTGATTATAATAAGTCAAGGCCTCTGTGTAGTTTTTTGCCACTAAATAAGTGTCAGCTAAACGTAGAACGGCATTTGCATTCGCTTTACTTGATGGATTCGCTTTTAATTGATCCACATAGGTCTTGAAATACGTATTCGCATTCATGAAATCCTTCCCAGAGAAATAGGCATACGCAATCCCAATGCGGTTCCTTTGTAAGAAATCAGCCGAATGCTTGCCTGAAAGCAAAGGTTTATAGACTTGAATGGCAGCCTCAAAGTCTTTCAATTGAGATAGACATTCTGCCTTTCCAAATGATGCCTCTTCCGTTACATTTTGATTAGCAGCTTGTGAAATTGCTTTGTCAAAGAAGGAAATGGCCTCTTTGTATTGTTCTTTATTGTATGCCTTGATGCCCAAATTATACGTTAACGTCTGGTAAGCCACTTTCAATTCTTCTGAAACGGGTACTCCAGATTTCATAAAATCGGTAGCAGGTGCTAATTCAGGCAGTTTTAGTATAGCATCTGCGGCGAAACTTTGGTAAGCTGCTGTAAAGGAACTGGATGGATAGGTTTTGCCAAATTGCGCAATCGACTTCAACCCCTTCAACCAATTTCCTAAGTCTATAGCTATGCTGATGGACTTGAATTGGGCTTCTTCTTGTTGATTAGGATCAAAAGCTAAAGCGCCTGATTGATTGAATGATTCTGCTGCCTCTGTTTTTTTACCCAATTTTAACTGCGCTAAACCTTGTAAGTAATACGCTTTTTGGCCTAATGAATCATTTTTCAATAATCCACTGATTGATTGAATCGCGTCTTCGTATTTATCGATGGAATACAGTGCAAAACCTTTTTTATAAGTGGCCGATTCGTTTTTATGCTCTTTTAAATAATCGCTGAAGCTCTTCGACGCCTTCGCATATAAACCTTTCTTGAATTGAACTTCGGCTACTAAAAGGGCTAAATCAGGGTGAGTGGAAATAATAGGTTCTGCATATTTTAATAATTCATCCCATTGCGCTGTTTGTTGATACGATGAAATCAACCAATAAGGCAAATCCTTGCGGTATTTCGAATGGCCATTGGACTTTTTGAAATCGGCAATGGCTTCCAAGTAATTCTTTTGTTGGTAATGAATGACACCTGCATAATAGGCGGCAGAGAAAGCATATTCCTCATCTGGGTCCGTTTTTACTTCGTTAAATAAGGCAAGGGCATTATTGAAATCTTTGGTCTCAAAATAGGCAACGCCTAATTTATAACGGGCTTCTACGTTTCCTAAGGACGAATTTTCGAGGTAGCGGATCGCTTTTGCATAATTCGCAATGTCGTAAAAATACAACCCGATTTTTCTGAACAATACATTGCTTTGCGGTGAATTCGGGTGATTTAAACTGAAATGGTAACCTAAGACATCGATTTCAGGCTGGTTTAAATAAAGCGCGCACAATACTTGGTAGTATTCTGCCAGTATCACCTCGTTCCTATTTACGTCGGTTTGTCTACCTAAAAAGTTCGCGAATTCTTCGCGAGCTGCAACATAATTTTGTGCCTCAAAATACTCTTTACCTAAACTATAATGTATTTGATTGCTCTCAAAAGCCAGAGATTGCTGCGCAAAAGACGAGAAATGAAGGGATAAAAATAGGACGAGGCAGTAAAAGGAAGATTTAAATACCATAGGTTTATTGTCAATAGTCACGACTAAACAATAATACGATTTTTATGTGAATTAATTGTTCCGTCAATTAGAATTATTTGGAAAAAAATAGCATATGCTAGACTATACGGCTGATTTTTATAATTTTACCAAAATCTATTTCTCAACAAAAAACAAAATGAATTTAAAACTACTATTCCTTAGTGTTCTCTTGTCTTTTGGCTGTTTTGCCGGACCGATTAAACACGAAATCAGTATGCCTGAACCTTTCTCTCATTATTTTGAGGTGAAAACAACAGTGGACGTCAGTAAAGAAATCAATTTTTTCGATCTTAAAATGGCAGCCTGGACGCCTGGCTCCTATTTAATTCGGGAATTTGCGAAAAATGTAGAATCGGTTAGTGCTGAATCGAATGGTTCTAATGTCGCTATTTCGAAGATTAGCAAAAATACCTGGCGTATCGCTTTAAGCCCAGGTTTAAAGCAAGTTTCTGTTCATTACCGCGTGTATGCGTATGAAATGTCCGTTCGCACTTCCTTCTTAGACGATGCACACGGCTACATTAATCCAGCAAGTGTATTGATGTATGCTCCTAAATTTGCCTCTCAGCCTCAGGAATTAACGATTGTTCCTCACAAAGACTTCAAAAAGGTTTCTACTGCCATGAAAAATGTGGGTGGATTCAATTTCGTAGCAAAGAACCTGGATGAATTGATTGACTCTCCTATCGAGATTGGCAATCACAAGGTTTGGGACTTCAAAGTGAATAATATTCCGCATCAAATTGCCTTTTATGGCCCTGCTAAAGTAGATTCAGTGAAATTCTTAGCGGATGTAAAGCAGATGGCGGAAGAGGCGCAAAAAGTGGTAGGTGAACATCCTTGCGATCATTATTTGTTCATCATTCACAATCTAAATCGTGGTGGTGGCGGTCTAGAGCACTTGTACTCCACGACTTGCCAAGTGACTCGTTCAAGTTATGAAACGACAAAGGGCTACCAAGGAATTATGAATTTGTTAGCGCATGAGTATTTCCATCTTTGGAATGTAAAACGTATTCGTCCTAAAGCACTCGGACCATTTGACTATGAAAATGAGAACTATACGCACAATTTATGGTTCTCAGAGGGAATTACGAGCTATTATGCAGACGTAATCAATCAGCGTACCGGTATGGTTTCTACGGCTGATTATATCAAAGCGTTAGGCGATGAAATAGCGGGTGTGGAGAATACACCGGGTAATCAAGTAGAATCTGCGGCGGAATCGAGCTGGGATGCGTGGATTAAGTATTACCGCCCCAATGAAAACTCCCGTAATGCTTCTGTCTCTTACTATGACAAAGGTTCTTTATTAGGAGGTGTATTGAATATGTGGATCATTCAGCAAACCAAAGGCGCTAAATGCTTAGATGATGTATTTAAGTTTTTATACCAAACTTATTATTTAAAAGCAGGTCGTGGATTTACGGATCAGGAATTAGAAGACGCGTTCACTAAAGTGGCGGGTGTATCTGCTTCTGAGTTCTTTAAAACCCATATTTATGGAGTGAAGACCCCGGCTTACACGGCTATGTTCAAGGCTTTTGGCTATCAATTTTCAGATGCAAATGTAGCTAAAACGGTTCCTTATATCGGAGTTGGTATTGCAGCTGGTCGCGTCACTTCGGTATTCAAAGGTGGAGCAGCTTATGTGGCTGGCCTGAACGTAGGCGATGAAGTATTGAAAGTGAATGGGGCTGATTTCCCAGGAATCGATAAATTACTAGCGGACAAGAAACCGGGTGATTCTTTAGTATTCTCTGTTAAAAGAGATGGTATAGAGCGTACGTTCTTAGTGGCGGTACAACAAACGCCTTTGAAGGCTTTTGTAATTGAATCAGAGGCTACACCGACGGAAGCGCAATTGAAATTACGCCATAAATGGTTAGGGGGGAATTAATCTGCCTGTCTGGCCATTTCGGCATACATATTTTTAAAGGTCTGTAAGACGAAATCTTGAAAGGAGGAGCTGGATACCAGCTCCTCTATTTCATTTTGGGAGGAAAAGTCCATCACGGAATATTTGTAACTCTGCTCAAGATGCGGAGTTTCAAACTTCACGATGTATTTCGAATTCCACTCAAAAAGGGAGATTCGCATCTGTGGATGGCTTATTTCCTTGATAAAATGCATTAGTCTTGAATAATTTTAACGCTTTGGATTTTATCTCCTTCACGAACTAAATCGATTACTTCTAATCCTTCTACTACTTTACCAAAACACGTGTGCTTACGGTCCAAGTGTGCCGTATTGTTACGTGAGTGGCAAATAAAGAATTGAGAACCACCGGTGTTAGGTCCACGGTGTGCCATCGATAAAACCCCACGATCGTGGAATTGATTATTTCCGGTTAATTCGCAAGGAATCGTGTAGCCTGGGCCACCTGCTCCTGTTCCGTCTGGGCAACCTCCTTGGATCACGAAATCATTGATGACGCGGTGAAAAGTAATTCCATCATAAAAGCCTTTTTCAGCTAAGTCGATGAAGTTTTTTACGTGGATAGGTGCATCCTCTGTGTAGAATTCGATTTTCATTAACCCTTTATCGGTTAACATTTCTGCGTATGCCATAATTTTACATTTAATTAAGCTACAAAGATGCGAATGAAATTTGAATTATTTAAATTGAACTTTCTTTTAGCCCTATGAAATACGTTTTCCTTTTTCTGACTACATTCCTGTTTTTTGCTTGCTCAAGCTCTTCCGAGGAAGAAAAACGTGAATCAAGTGCCTTCTTTTTGCGTGGAAATGCGAAATGGAAAGAAAAAGAGTACCACGAGGCCATTAAATGGTATACGGAGGCGATTGCCAAACGACCTGATTTCTCGGATGCCTATTATAACCGGGGTTTAGTGTACCAAATTTTGGAAAAGAATGACGAGGCCTTAGCGGACTTTTCTAAGGCGACAGAATTAGATGTAAAATTCGCCCCTGCCCTTTTCAAAAAGGCTGAAATGCTGCAAACCTTACAGCAATCGGACGAAGCCGTAAATGCAGTGGAAACGTTAGTTAAAATTTTCCCTGATTCTGCCGCTAACTGGACCTTAAAAGGTGATATTTTACTTCAAAAGGCCGATTTATCAGGTTCTTTATCTTCTTATGACCGATCTTTAGCACTTGATTCGACTTCTATTGAAACCTTGATTAATAAGGGCGTCGTTTTGCAGGAAATGAACGAAATTGATCTAGCCGAAGCCGTATTTAAGAAAGCCTTAAAGTCAGGTAAATACCAGGATCTTTTGAATAATAACCTAGGCTACCTTGCTATTCAGCGAATGCAATGGGATTTAGCCGCTTCTTATGTCAAGAAGGCGTTAGAAAAGGATCCGAAAAATGCGTTGTATTTAAAGAATTGGGCCAAAATTCAAGCTAAATCAAGCCTTAAATAAGGCCATATACTTTTTCAATTCTGCTGCGTTTTCGATCGAATTCGTGTGAATTTCTAGGAGCGATGGGCCTTGGTTATGTAGAAAAGCATTGAGGTCTAATTCACTTGGGTTCGAGGCAGAATAATAGCTTAATCCAGCGTCCCTGGCTGTATTTTCAGCGGTAAACCCTTGACGCGTTTCCATAAATTCATCGAGTTCTGGCAGGTCTTTCGCTCCTTCTAGGTTGCGGAAAATGCCCCCACCCCCATTATTAAAGACAATGATGCGCAAGTTCGCTGGAATGTAGTGATTCCAAAGTGCATTGCGATCGTATTGAAAGGCCACATCCCCAATGATGGAAATGCTTAATTTGTCTGTCTTTTGAGCGGCACCTACCGCCGTACTTAAGCAACCATCTATTCCAGAAGTGCCTCGATTCGAGAATACTTCCGTTTTTGTTAATTTCGCCAAAGTCCAATTAATGTATCTGACAGCTAATGAGTTAGCGATATGTACTTCGGCTGATTCTTGCTCAATCTTCTCTGTTATTTGGTTATACAGATGTAACTCCGTCCAATTGGGTTGGGAGAAGAATTCAGCTTGCAAGGAAGTGATTTTGGCTGAATTCCAGGTGTTCCAAGATTTAGTAGTCCATTCAACACCTTCCATAAAGCTTTCCGCATCGGTATTGACCACGTGAGTTAAACACAAGAATGGATCCGGTTTTCCAATCGGATTCGGATGAATGAGCCACGATTGCTTTGGCTTGTGAGTGCGTAAAAACTGCTTAATTCGCTTCGAAACGAATGATTTTCCGAAGTGAATGTGCAAATCTGGTTGTAAGGCTGGCCATACTGATTCGTCGGCTAATAGCAAATCGTGTGCAATCGTACTGCCACAATTCGACGTCGCATCCCCTATCACCGGAATTCCATAAGCGGAAAGCGTTTCGAAGATGGAATTATCTTCCATTTGGCCTACGGTCACTAGAATTTTTTCAGCTGAGGCGATAGCTTGATTAAAATAACTAAAATCTACTCTATACTCTCTACTCTCTACTCTATACTCTCTACCCTCTACTCTCCCCACTTCAACTTTAGGGATAACTTCACCCAGAGATGGATAAAACGGCTCACTTATCGGCACATTGATCTGCACAGGGCCTTTCGGCTCCGCTAATGCAGTCGATGGAGCAGCAGAACAATCATCCGTTTCGAAGTCAAAAAAGGCCTTTACATGCTTCCCAAATAGATTTTCTTGGTAAATGGTCTGTCCATCCCATTGGCCAATCCACTCTTTGGGGCGATCTGCTGTTAAAACAATCAGCGGAACTTCTTGGAAGAAGGCTTCGACAACGGCTGGGGCAAAATTCAATCCGGCTGAGCCTGAGGTACAGCAAATAACGACAGGACGTCCTGTTTTCAGGGCGATTCCTAGGCCAAAAAATCCAGCCGAACGTTCATCCGCAATGGAATAGCATTTGAAACCGCCGTGGCGGGTTAAGGCAATCATTAAGGGGGCATTTCGGGATCCTGGGCATATAATCGCCTCATTTACACCTTGTTGGTATAAAGAGTCTACTAGTTCGATGATGCCTTTTGGAAATGCCATAGCAAAAAAAAGCCTCATAAGAGGCTTTCAAAAATTATCCAAGATATGTTTTTAGTGCTTTGCTTCGAGAAGTGTGTCGTAAACGACGGATCGCTTTCTCTTTAATTTGTCTTACACGCTCGCGCGTTAAATTAAATTTCTCGCCAATCTCTTCTAGAGTCATTGCATGTTCGCCATTTAAGCCGAAATACAAGGTAACCACATCTGCTTCACGTTGTGTCAAGGTAGATAAGGCACGTTGTACCTCACGACGAAGGGAATCGTTGATCAAGCCAGAATCTGGTTTGTCTTCAGAATCATTCTCTAATACGTCTAATAGTGAGTTTTCTTCTCCTTGAACGAAAGGTGCATCCATAGAAACGTGACGACCTGAAATTTTCAAGGTATCCACTACTTCACCGGTTGAGATCTCTAAAACCTCTGCTAATTCTTCTGGAGAAGGCTCACGCTCGAATTTTTGCTCTAATTCAGAGAATGTTTTTGAAATTTTATTCAAAGAACCTACTCTGTTCAAAGGCAAACGTACGATACGCGATTGCTCTGCTAAAGCCTGAAGGATCGATTGACGAATCCACCAAACGGCATAGGAGATAAATTTAAAACCACGTGTTTCATCAAAACGTTGTGCTGCTTTGATCAAACCTAAGTTTCCTTCGTTAATTAAGTCACCTAAGCTAAGACCTTGGTTTTGGTATTGTTTTGCAACCGATACCACGAAACGAAGGTTCGCTTTTGTTAAACGCTCTAAAGACAATTGATCCCCATCACGGATTTTCTGCGCGAGAATTACCTCTTCATCCGGAGTCAATAAATCGACTTTACCGATCTCTTGAAGGTATTTGTCCAGCGATTGACTTTCCCTGTTGGTAATTTGTTTGCTAATTTTTAGCTGTCTCATAAGATCTTACAACAGAATGAAAGCGTCGCGCACGAATGCGCGACGCTTGGATAAACATTTTTATTATTCAGCTGAAGTAGCTGGAGCCTCTGGTTTTTCTGGCTTAGGTAAAAGAACCTTAGCAGATAAACGGAATTTGCCCGTTTTCTTATCTACCTCGACTAATTTAACCTTGATTTTATCTCCTTCTTTGAAAACACCGTCCATCGTGTCGATGCGATCCCATGAAATCTCAGAGATATGTAATAAACCATCTTTACCCGGTAAAAATTCCACAAAAGCTCCGAATGCTTGAATATTCTTCACTTTTCCTTCATAAACCTCTCCTACTTCCGGTAAAGTAACGATTCCACGAACCATACTTACCGCTTTCGCCATGGCATCTCCGTTAGAAGAGAAGATACTTACGTATCCACCGTCTTCTTTTTCTTCGATGGTAACAGTTGCACCTGATTGTTTTTGGATATCTTGAACGACTTTACCACCTGGTCCGATTACGGATCCGATTTGGTCTTTCATAATCTTGATAACCGTAGCACGAGGAGTTTGAGGTTTGAAATCTTCTCTCACGGCTGGCATCGCCTTCTTCATCTCGTTTAAGATGTGTAAACGACCTTCTTTCGCTTGAGTTAACGCTTCCGCTAATACTTCGTAGGATAAACCTTGAACTTTGATGTCCATTTGGCAAGCGGTGATACCGTTTTCAGTACCTGTTACCTTAAAGTCCATATCGCCTAAGTGATCTTCATCACCTAAGATATCAGATAATACAGCGTATTTACCTGTTTTTGAATCAGAAATTAATCCCATCGCGATACCTGACACTGGAGCTTTGATTTTAACACCTGCGTCCATTAAGGCTAAAGTACCTGCGCAAACTGTCGCCATCGAAGACGAACCGTTTGATTCTAGGATATCAGAAACGATACGTAACGTATAAGGGAAGTCTTCCATTTTAGGTAAAACCTTCTTAATCGCACGCATGGCTAAGTTTCCGTGACCTACTTCACGACGACCTACCCCACGGTTTGGTTTAACCTCACCTGTTGAGAAGCCTGGGAAGTTGTAGTGCAACATAAATTTGTTGTACCCTTGTGTCATTGGTTGGTCGATGATTTGCTCATCCATTTTCGTACCTAATGTAACGGTAGTCAAGGATTGAGTTTCACCACGAGTGAAAACAGACGAACCGTGAGGAGTAGGTAAATAATCTACTTCACAGGTGATTTGACGGATTTCATTCAATTTACGACCATCTAAACGGTAGCGCTCTTGCAATACTAATTGACGAGCTGCTTCTTTTTCGATATCGTGTAAATAATGCTTTGCTAAACCGATACTCACCGTGTGATCTTCTGGTAAAGAAGCGATGAATTCATCAACGATTGCCTTGAAACCAGCTTTACGCTCGTCTTTCTTCGGATTCGCTAATTTAGCTACGGCTAAATATTTCTCGTAGTAGTTTTTCCACAATTCAGCACGCAATTCTTCGTCGTGTGTTTCGTGAGAATACGTACGTTTTTCTGTTTTGCCACAAGCGATAGTCAATTCGTTCAATGCAGCGCATTGGATTTTGATTGCGTCGTGAGCAATACGTAAAGCCTCTAGCATTTCGGTTTCAGAAACTTCGTCTCCTTCGCCTTCTACCATCAAAATATCGTTTGCGTTTGCCGCCACTAATAATTCTAAGGAAGCACCTGCTAATTCGCTAACGCTTGGGTTTACTTTATATACACCGTTGATTTTCGCTACGCGAACTTCTGAGATAGGACCATTGAATGGGATATCTGATACGGCCAAAGCTGCAGCTGCCGCTAAACCGACAAATGCATCTGGTAATACTTCTGAATCTGCTGAGATCAAGTTGATTAAAACTTGAACATCTGCATGGTAATCATCTGGGAAAGTAGGACGCAATGCGCGGTCTACTAAACGAGAGATCAAGATTTCGTAATCAGAAAGGCGAGCCTCTCTTTTTAAGAATGATCCTGGAATACGTCCATTAGACGCAAATTTTTCTTGATAGTCTACTGATAAGGGAAGAAAATCAACTCCTTCTTTGGCCTCCTTGTTAGCCACTACAGTAGCTAACAACATCATATTTCCTGATTTGACTACGACTGCTCCGTCCGCTTGTTTGGCTAATTTGCCTGTTTCAATCGAGACTTCTTTGCCGTCAGGCATTGAAATATGCTTTGTAATGATGTTAAATGACATACGTTTCTGAATAAATTTCACGCAACCTCGCGTGATTTAAGATGTTGTTTGAACAGTTCAAACGTTTACAGCGGGGAAATAAAAGAGGGCTCCATCGAAATGAAGCCCTTTTTTTATCTTATTTACGAATACCTAACTCCGCGATGATCGCACGGTAACGTGAGATATCAGTACGAGTTAAATAATCTAGCAAGCTACGACGCTTACCTACTAATTTTAAAAGTCCTAAGCGTGTGCTGTGGTCTTTCTTGTTTTTCTTAAGGTGCTCAGTCAAGTGATTGATTCTGTACGTGAATAACGCAATTTGCGATTCAGAAGAACCAGTATCGATCTTAGACTTTGCTTTACCTTTTGCTTCGAAAATTTCTTGTTTTTTCTCAGGTGACAAATACATCTTTTACCAGTTTAAGTTTAAAATATTTATTGAATTTGCAAAAGTACTCCTTTTCTTGCTAAGAAACAAATGTTCTAGGCTTCTGTTTTTACACCTCCTATTTTGCTTTTTAGTCTGTCCCAAATCACGCGGTAGAAGTCCGTTTCGAACAATCGAGAATCGGCTAAGGCGATCTTTAGGAAGTAGGCTCCTATTAAAGCTAATATGCCATTCGCGAGCCACGCCCCTATCTGGATGATTAAGGCGCCTTCTTTAGCCATTTTATCTCCCTGTTGCGTTAATATATAAAGTAATATAAAGAAGGAAACCGCCACCACGACTGGCACACCAAATCCCCCCTTTTTAATAATGGCTCCTAACGGCGCTCCAATCAAGAACATAACTAAAATAGCAATCGCATTCGTAAACTTATGGTGCCACTCCAGATTCGTCTTATTTAATTTCGATTCATAATCCTCTAAAATAGCCTTATTCGTTTCGCCTGAGGTGATCATATTTTTTGCTTGCTGTGCTGCTAAATCGTAAGGAACGGGATTTTTTGCCGCCAAACCCTTCGCCAAACGAGGCTTAATCCAATCCGTTTTCTTGAAGAATTGCACGGTTTTCTTCACCGGCGTCACTTGGTAAAGGAAATTGACCGCTGAGGACTTAAAAAATCCACGTCTCACTATCGTAATCGTATTCGCCAGCGAATCCGCGTCGTCAGCCAGTTGGTTATTATTGCGCATAATCTCGTGGTGTGCGAATTGCTGCTCGTCCGTTTTTTGGAGGTCAAACACCGCCAGCGACATCACCACCTTACTTTTCTTGAAATCGTGCACCGCTAATTCGGTCGGATTTACCACCGAACCCTGGTCCGCATCTTCCAAGTAATCCTTCCCATTAAACAACTCAAACACTAAATAGCGTTTGTTCATGATCGTGTACATCAGCGCAGAATCCGCCAACGTCACGTGGCGATTTCCATCATTGTGTGTGTGATCATAAATAATCAGGTTCTTCAGGGTCTTATTATCCGGGTACTTCTTCCCTACTTTAATGGAATATCCGGTCAAATCCGTATAAAAAATACCCTCCTTGATGTTTAACGTCGTTTTAGTCGTCTTGATGTCATAGAGTAAACTCCATCCTTTGATGTTTGCCCAAGGTAAAGCCACGTTCATAAACCAGAACATAAAGAGGCTTAAAAAAACCGCAGAAACTAAAATAGGACGCATAATGCGGAAAATCGAGATCCCTGCACTCTTCAGTGCCGTCAACTCAAAGTTCTCGCCTAATTTCCCAAAAGTCATCAAAGAAGAAAGCAGTACCGAAAGCGGCATCGCTAATGGGATGGTGATTAACGAGAAGTAGAAAAATAGCTCCACGTACACAAACGCCCCTAAATCCTTGCCAAAAAGATCAGCAAAGTAAAATAACACTAAACGCAATAGGAATATAAATATGACAACGAGAAGTGTCAAAAAGAACGGTCCAAAAAACGCCTGAAGTACTAACTTATCAATCTTACGCATCCTAACTCCCAACAATTTCTTTCAGCTTATCTATTAAATAATCCCATAACTCTTCTGCATCCGCATCCGTTTTAAAGGTCGATGCCCCATCGATTACCGTTAGATAAGTCGTATTTGAAACCTCGCTCACGTCTAAACTCAATTCAATGATGTGCTTTCCAGGTTCGGAATCACCTCTTTTGAAATCAAACTTGACTGATCTATTGGCTTTTCCAGGTAAAACCAAAGCTGGATGATTCTCATTATCCCAGTAAAAATGCAATTCAGAACTTCCTCGAACAATTACTTTGTCAGCAAACCATTGTTGTAATCCGGATGGACTACTTAAGTAAGGATAAAGCACCTTGGGCGACGCTTTTATCTCATATTCAAAAGTATATGGAGTTTGTGACATATCAGTTGTAGATTAAAATACCGGTAAAACTACCTGTGAACAAAGGTATTAACTCTAGGCTAAATCCCAAATCCTGCGCAAAATTAATAAGTATTGTTAAAATATTTGTGTTCTACGGTCGGAACGCTTACCTTTGCACCATAATTTGGCGGGGTAGCTCAGATGGTTAGAGCGTTGGATTCATAACCCAAAGGTCGGCAGTTCGATTCTGCTCCCCGCTACATAAAATCCCTATATGGGATTTTTTTATGCCTATGAAAAAGCCCTCGTTTGATGTAATCTTTATGGAACTGGCTCAGAATCTGGCGCTTCGTTCTCATTGCACCCGCGCTCAAGTGGGTTGTGTATTAACCAAAGATACCCGCATTATTTCGATCGGATACAACGGGCCTCCCGCTGGAACGCACAACTGTGATGATGAATTTGGCGAGGATGGTTGTCCCCGTGATTCCAAAGGAAGTTGCTCGTTAGCCTTGCATGCAGAGCAAAATGCGATTCTATATGCATCCAAAAATGGTGTTTCCGTAGAAGGCTCTACGATTTACGTGACTCTATCCCCTTGCATCTCTTGTGCGCGTATTATTTACAGCATGAAGATTAAGAAAGTGATCTTCTTGAATTCCTATGCGGCGTATAAAGGCTTGGCATCTGATGAAGGGGTTGATTTCTTGAGGAAGTTTGGGGTGGAAGTAGTTTCATATTCAGAATTATAGCCGAGCTATAATTCTGAATATGAAACGAGAGTAGAGATAATAGAGTAGAGAGTATAGATTTAAAGCATAGAGCATAAAGCACAAAGTATAAAGGTTGAATCAAAAAAGGGGCGTTAGCCCCTTTTTTGATGGATTTATTAGAGTGGAGATTAGAGAGTATAGAGCATAGATAATATGCAATCGATTAGAATAGAAATAGTATTTTTTAAGCTCTAATCTACTCTATACTCTATAATCTATACTCTCCCCTCTCTCTACTCTATTAAAACAAAAGGGGATCAATTCGATCCCCTTTTGTTTTAATGATGAACTCCCCCTTCCCCATGCACGTGGCCGTGGGCAATTTCATCTGGGGTAGCTTCTCTGATATGGATGATTTTTCCTTGGAACATCAAGGTTTTCTCCGCTAATGGGTGATTAAAGTCCATGGTAACCGTTTCTCCTTCGATGGCTACCACTAAACCTTGCATGCGGTTTCCTTGGTCATCTGTCATGGGGATGAAGTTTCCGATTTGAAGGATATCGTCTGCCGTTTGGCCTTCAGCTTGGAAAATAGAGGTAGGTAATTGAATGATCGCGTTAGGATCGATGTTACCGTAAGCGTCTTCTGCTGAGATGCTGAAATCAAATGTATCTCCGATCGAAAGACCCAAAAGATTTTTTTCAAACGCTTCAGGTAAGCCGCTAAGGCCGTGAATAAAGACCATTGGTTCTTTTTCATCTACGATTTCTACTACATCTGGCTGGCCATCCTCGTCTGGAAATGCAAGTTGGTAGGAAAGGAAAACGACATTATTGGGTTGTATTTGTGGATGCATAGCTGTTTTTTTTGCCTGCAAACCTACGGGAAATACTTGAGATATTTTTCCATCCCTTTGGTTTTGCCTATTTTTGTCCAAATAATTTTAACATGCAACAGAGCGCTCAAGAGGTTTTAAAGGATATTAAGCAGAAAAAGCTGGCTCCTATTTATTTGTTGCATGGCGATGAGCCTTATTTGATTGATCAGCTGGTGGATGCTTTCGAAAAGCAGGTGTTGCCGGAGGATCAGCAGAGTTTTAATCAATTTGTCCTTTTTGGCAAAGATCATAGTCTTGGTTCTATTATTGCGACAGCTCGTCGGTATCCGATGATGGCGGAGCGTCAGGTCGTGATTGTGAAGGAGGCGGCGTTCATAGAGGCGATGGCGAAAGCGAAGGAAAATGCGAAGGCCAAAGACGACGATTTAAAGGTTTGGGAAGATTATTGCGCGAATCCGACGCCTTCTACCCTACTTGTTTTGACCGTTAAATCCTTGCTTTCAGATAAATCAAAGGTGTTTTCTGCGCTGGTGAAGCACGGGGTGATTGTCACATCGAAGAAAGTGTCGGAAGATAAATTGGGTGCTTGGTTAGTAGATTATTTGGGCCAAAAAGGGATCAAAATTCAGCCCTCTACAGTCGAATTGATGGTCTCCTATGTGGGCGCGGATTTGTCTAGAATGGCGCACGAGGCGGATAAATTAGCCGTGAATGTGCCTGCTGGCGCTGAAGTAGGTTCTGCAGAGGTGGAGAAATACATCGGTATTAGCCGGGAATACAATTATTTTGAGTTTCAAAAAGCCATCATCCAGCGCAACACCGAAAAAGCGCAGAAAATTGCCTTCCACTTTGCAGAAAACGCGAAGCAGAATCCTGCCGCGCCCATGCTTGTCTTATTGTTTAATTTCTTTTCTAAGGTATTGCAGGTCCACGATGTGGGAAATGTCTCTGACGGGGAGATTGCGAAGCTGATTGGAGTGAACCCTTATTTTGTGCGTGATTATACGACAGCGGCGCGAAATTACCCTTTAGCGAAGGTTGTTCGTATTATCGAGGCGGTGAAGAACGCTGATTTAAAAGTAAAAGGGGTTATCGGCAGTGCGGAGACAGACCGCGAAATCATTTTGGACTTAAGTTTCCAAATCCTGCACCTCTAGCTCCTAGTTAATAGGCAAAAAGTCATCTTCTTTCACGTAACCTTGTTGGCTTTCAATCAGGCTATACACCCAAATATCGCGGGTAAACCAATAATTAATCCGATTTCCCTTCTTTAAAAGGCGTTCCACCGGTGCGGCAGATGAGGGAAAGTCGCGCATGTAGGACTTGTCTTTGGTAATAATCCCATAATTTAAAAAGCCCGGAAAGTTGGCAAAAAGCCCAATAAAAGCGATGTAAAGGATTAAATAAGTGAATTGACTGCTGCGTATCACTTTCTTTTGGAAGACCGAATAGGTCAAAATCCCGGCCCCATACAAGGCAATCAATAACAAGAAACCTAGCAGGAATGGGAAGTACTTGAAATAAAGCCAGTAAATCTGGTCCCAAAGGCTCATTTTGAAGCCGTTCAGCCCCTGCTTCTCTCCTATTTCCTCCAAGCGCTTCGAAATTTCCGGCCGCGCATTCGTCGCCTGTATGCTAGATAAATAGTATAATTCCTTCAACCAATCGTTTTTTGCTTTCGCGATGTAGGCCAGTTTTAATTTAATATTTTCGGAATCGCGCGGTTTGGTCTTTAAATGGGACACGTAAATTTTCTCCGCACGCAAAAGTCTATTCGCTTTAAACAAAGAATCTGCTAATGCGAGTTGATTTCTATCTATTTGGGAATAAGCCCTTTGGCCAAAACCAAAAGAAAAAATCACAAGAAATATAATTTTATTTAGAGAAAGGGCTTGCATTATTTAAAAAAGGGTGCTAGTTTTGTACCGCAATAAGGGGAAAAAGTTACTCTTTTGCAAACGAAGGTCAACCTGTGGTTGAACTTCCTTTCGGTTCCAGAGTGAACCATTTTTATATACCAAGCCTCGGCTTGAATGATTCCGTAGCTCAGTTGGTAGAGCAATACACTTTTAATGTATGGGTCCTGGGTTCGAATCCCAGCGGGATCACTTTTTAGCTAGTAAATAGCACTAAAGACTCCGATTTCTCACGATTTCGGATTTTTTTTATGCCTTTTGGGCACGGTTTTGTCTCCTTTTGTATTGAATTGTTTGGCTCGGTTTTCGCCATTAAGTTAACAGCTCCCCACTTGCACACTTGTTTTTGATCTATTACAATCGCATTAAATATTTTTTTTGATCCATTCTAACGGAGTCTGTCTGTGTATTGCTCTAAATGCATTGTAATAAGATACTCTATTTTTAAAACCGCATTTTAATGAAATGCCTTCAATAGACATATTTTTTTGGACATTCTGTTCAAATAGTGTAATTGAGTATTCTACTCGTTTACGGTTTCGGTATTCAATGAAACTCACCTTTAAATCTTTATTAAAGCATTTAGATACTCGCAACAAAGGAATGTTTAAATCTCGCGAAATGGTGTGAAGTGAAAAATCTGGTTTTAAATAAGCCTTTTTCATTTCCATGTAAGAAACTATTCTTTCAAGGTCTGTTGATTGTTCAGAAAAAGTGGAATCTAAATCCGTTGCTTCTTTTGTTAAGCTATTTGTTAACTGTTTATAAGATTGAAATAGTATTGAATTTGATTTTCCCCCGTAGACTAGTTTAGGAAAAAGTAATACACTAAGCGGAGTAAGAATTGTGATGAAATAGAGTATCTCATGGTTGTTAGTGAGATACAGATTTTCGATTTCTTTTCTAAGGTTTGAAAAACTTAGGATAGAGAGAATCAAAATGACTCTTGGCGCAGAGGTTATAACATAAATTACAACTACAGCTTTTAGGTAATAATTATTAATTGGTTTTAATAATTGAGCTTTTTTGGCTTTAAAATAGTGGTAAAATGATATTACCATGAAACAAAAATTTGATGCAGAGATTAATTTTAATTGAGAATCTAGGCTCCAAAATAGGGTTTGTGAATTATTGACAGAGAACAGATTTAACTCTGGAAGTACATTGATGAAAAATAACACCATTGGAAAACATAAAATGACAAGTTTAAGATCAATGACGAATTTGTCCCGTATTAGACTTTTAAATAAGTAAAGAGTCATCGGGCCAGTCAAATAGGTTAGCAAGTCGCTAGCAGTCAGTAAGGTAGGGTTTTTGATTAAATTGTTATTATCAAAAGAATATGCCGTAGTCAGATTTCTAAAGCAATATATTAGGATGATCGCAATGAAATACAATACAAATTTATTCTCCTTCCATTGAAAATTTAAAAGTAACAAGGAAATAAACAGATAAATGAATATGGGAGTAATTAACATTTAATTTAGGTAGTTATACCATGGCAAGGTAAGAATTAATTAATTTTTGCTTTTAGCCTTTCATGGTTTATAAAGTAAGAAATAATTAAATATTACGTCATTTCACTCGCTGTTTCTAAATAGGGCAATTCATGCGAATTAATTTTGCTCATTGGTTTTATTAACAACATCAATAACGAGCAAAATCATAATGAGAATAGCCTTTCTTTTATTATTTCTTTCCAGTTCGGTTGCTGCCCAAAAGTGGAATGTATCTTTTGGTGCGAACACAACAAACTTTGTTTTTACGAATTCGCAAGGCGTCAATCCTACGTTCATGAAACCAGCATCAGGTCTAAACATGAATTTAGGTTATGAGAAATCGATTTCGCGCCGTTTCCAATATGAGTTGGGTCTAGCCTATTCTCAATACAATGCTGTGGGAGATGTTCAAAATATACCTTTTTCCTATCAAACGGATTTTATGGGTTTAATAGGGGGAATTGGCCCTAAAATAGAATTTAGAAATGATTTTACCTTGATGCTGAAAGCACGGGGTGCAGTTCAAAAAATGGTGAATGGTAATCAATTTTTACAAAACCAGTATGTCGATTTATTTGAGGATGCGCAGTTCAGTAAGCTCAGGTATTTAGTCGGTTTTTCTCTTGAGTTAGAGAAAAAAGTCAATTCAAATATGTATGTATATACCCAGTATCAGCATCTAGATACGATTCAGTTTGGGACATCTACACTCAATTTTGTTCCTTCATCAATTTCCTTTGGCCTAAAGATTCAGTCGAAATAGCATTTATTGTATGAAAAAGATTATCTCTCTCCTCTCGCTTTTATTCATTTCTTTTTTTGGATTTTCCCAAACCAAAGGTATTAGCTACCAGGCTGTCATCATTGACCCTAATCCAATACAAATTCCGGGAAAAGACATTGCCGCACAACCGTATGTGAGCAAAGGTGTCTGGATACGTTTTGGGATTTTTGCTGGCACCACGTTGCAATATGAAGAACTTCATAAGACTCTAACGGATGAATATGGTTTAGTAAATTTGGTTATTGGTGGCGGTGTAAATACGGGGAAAGCAGGTACATTCAATTCCCTAAACTGGGATGGTTTAACAAAAAATATTGTTACTAGTGTAAGTTTTGATCAAGGAATACGGTACACAGATGTCAGCAATCAAAAGCTGACTTATGTTCCCTACTCTTTGCTAGCAGAGACTGCGGTGAATTTAGCGGGAGTATTACCCATTACATCAGGCGGAACTGGAGCAACGAACGCTATCGCTGCCCGAGCAAATTTAGGTTTAAGCAATGTTGACAATACGGCTGATGTGGACAAGCCTGTTTCTATTGCGACTTTGGCCATATTGGACGTTAAAGAATCTTCAGCAAATAAATCAACAAACATCCTTGCAGACTCAGCCTCAACTGTGAAGTACCCTTCCGTAAAGGCGATTAAGGAGTATATTGATAGTCGAACTAATGTGCATGCGCCATTAACAGCTGGAAGGGACTACCAAACACCCTTAGTGGCGGGAACAGATTATTTACGTCCAAATGGCAGTGCTGCGAATTTAACAAACTTCCCTACCTTAAATCAAAGTACAACGGGGAATGCGTCTACTGCGACTTTGGCGGGAAACATTACGGCAACCTCTAATACTTCATTAAAAAGTCTTAACAATTTAACAACCGTAGGAACGATTACTTCAGGGGTTTGGAGTGGTACAACAATTTCCATTGAAAAAGGAGGAACAGGTGCTACCAGTGCATCGGGTGCGTTAATCAATTTAGGAGCAGAATCGTCTTCTAATAAATCTGACGATGTGAATCTGGGAACCAGTACAACACTTTATCCAACTCAGAATGCTGTAAAAACATATGTTGATAATCAGTTTGTAACTGGAGTTGTAGATGCTAGTGCGTCTCGAAAAGGTGCCTTGAAATTAGTGGGAGATCTAGGAGGAACCGCAGATTTGCCCACTGTTCCTAGTCTCGTTTTAAAAGAAAACAGTTCTAATAAATCTATTGCAACAGACTTGGGTGCTACCTATACCTCTGATGTGGCTTACCCAAGTCAAAAAGCGGTAAAGACGTATGTTGATTATAAGATTTCATCAGCAACTATTGCCGGAGTAAATGTGGCAGGTGATATTGCAGGAAATGCTACTAATGTGAATGGAATTGTGTCCGTAGCAAATGGAGGAACAGGTGCTGGTGCTTTAAGTGGGTATGTTTTTGGAAGCGGAAGCACGCCTCTATCTGCGCTAAGTAGTATTCCTGTATCTGATGTAAGTGGTGCTATCAGAAGGGTGAATGGAGTTTTGCCAAATGCTTCCGGAGATGTCACCATTGGTTTTGGTACGGTAACAACGAATACCTTAGCCAATAGACCGGTTAATCCAGGTAGTAATGGAAATATCTTTGTCGTTTCTGGAGATGCAACTGCCAGTTATAACGGGTTAACTTATATTTCCGATGGAACCAGTTGGAATGAAGTGACAGCTAATTTAGCCTCAACAGACTCGCGCTATGTACAACTCGCAGGAAGCACAATGAATGGTAATCTCACTATTCCAACCGGTAGGAAAATAATGATTTCTGATTTGCCCACTGGTTCAACAGATGCGGCGAACAAATCGTATGTAGACTCAAAAATTGCTTCAGAGGTTACTGATGCCACATCAATCAATTCAGGTAAAATAAAATTGGCGGGTGATTTAGCAGGAACAGCCTCTAATCCTACAGTTCCCGGTTTAGCGTTAAAAGCTCCGATTAATAATCCAAGTTTTACGGGAACTGTTACAGGTATAACTAAATCCATGGTGGGATTAGCTAATGCGGATAATACGTCGGATTTAAATAAACCTATCTCAACAGCGACACAAGCAGTTTTAGATGAAAAACAAAGCTTGGTTAATTTGAGCACAAATCTGTTAGCAGATGCAGCCTCTACAACAAAATATCCCGCTGTCAAGACTGTTAAAGATTATGTAGATGCTCAAATTTCCTCTGCTGCTCCCCCAACTATTATGAATAGTTCGATTAACTACGCTAAGATTCAAGATGTAAGTGCAACAGATAAAGTTTTGGGTAGAGTGAGTGCGGGAGCTGGTGTAGTGGAGGAAATTGCTACCACAGGTTCTGGAAACGTTGTCAGAGCGACAAGCCCTACTTTATTAACTCCAAATTTAGGTATACCAAGTGTGTTAACCTTAACCAATGCAACCGGATTACCCTTGTCCACGGGGGTTAGTGGTATTCTTTCAGTCAGTAATGGAGGTACGGGTTCAACTACTGGTTCTATATTGGGAACAGCGTCACTCGCTTTTGCAGCAGGAGGAAGTAATCAAAATATTAGCTTGACGCCAAGTGGTACCGGTTCAATTCTTCTGAATGGAAGTGTTGGAATAGGAACATCCATCACTTCGAATACGGCTGCGCTTGAGATTTCATCCACTACCAAGTTATTTTATCCTCCCAGAATGACTACGACGCAAAGAGATGCCATAGTAAGTCCAAGTAACGGTGGAATGATTTATAATTCTACCTTAAAAAAAGTACAAGCTTACACCGCTTCAACATTGTATACTGAGGGTACAGGAAGATTTGGTAATTATGCAGTTTATGCTCCAAGTGTAGCAGGGCAAACGATTCAGCCTTTAAACACCGGTAAATTAATCTCTATTAAAGCGAGTGTTGCCATAAGGTTTGGAACGGATAATATTCGTGTAAAAGTATACGATGGAGTGAATGGGAATTTAGTAGGAACTGCTGATGCTGTCGTAAATGCTCCTTTTAATGGAAGTGATTTTAATTTTGTTGTAGGTACTTGGACTTTTTCTAATGCCAATTTAACGTTGAATGCTAATTCAACATACTATTTCGAATTTTCGTCTATGGTTGGGAATACCTTTTTTATAGGGATGGAATCTGATGTTTATCCGAGAGGTTCTTTTTATCAAGGTGCAACTGGAAGTGCAACAATAAATAGTTCTTGGGATATTGACTGCGCGATCAGTTACGGTGAAGCAGGCGGATGGGATATTTCGGTATTGCCTGTGACAAATGGAGGTACAGGTGCTACCAGTGCATCGGGTGCAAGAACAAATCTTGGTTTAGTGATTGGAACAGACGTGCAAGCGCCATTAACGGCCGGAAGGGACTACCAAACACCCTTAGTAGCGGGAACAGATTATTTACGTCCAAATGGCAGTGCTGCGAATTTAACAAATTTCCCTACCTTAAATCAAAGTACGACTGGGAATGCGTCTACTGCGACTTTGGCGGGAAACATTACGGCAACCTCTAATACTTCATTAACCAGTCTTACTAATTTAACAACGGTAGGAACGATTACTTCTGGAGTTTGGAGTGGTACAACAATTTCCGTTGCAAAAGGAGGAACAGGTGTAAGCACTTCAACGGGTAGCGGTAATGTTGTTTTATCAAATAGTCCAACCTTGGTAACTCCAACCTTGGGTGTTGCATCTGCGACAAGTTTGAATAAAGTAATTTTAACAGCTCCAACGACGGTAGCGACTTTGACAATTGCAGATGGAAAAACGTTTACGGCCAATAATAGTGTAACATTAGCTGGAACAGATGCCACAACGATGACATTCCCTACCACGAATGCCACGATTGCCAGAACAGATGCAGCTCAAACTTTTGCAGGTACTCAAACCTTATCATCCAATACAAATAGTACTTCAACCTCTAATGGGGCTTTAGTAGTGACTGGTGGTGCAGGAATCGGCGGAAATGTAAATGTCGGAGGTGCATTGAGTGGCGCAAATTCTGCTAGTTCTACTATTTCAGGTTTTGCTGCCAATATCAACAATCAGACAGGAACAACTTATACACTTACCGCTTCAGATAATGGTAAAATTATTACTCTAAATAATTCAAGTGCTATTACACTGACAATCCCTTCAGGTCTTCAAGTGGGATTCAATTGTATGATTGTTCAATTGGGTACAGGTCAAGTAACCTTGAGCGCATCTGGTGTTACGGTAACAAACCGAAGTGGTTTTACTAAAACGAGTGGTCAAAATGCGATTGCAACAATTATATCTGTTGTATCCAATACATTTATCACTGGTGGTGATATGACAAACTAAATGGTAATGAAAAAGGCTCTATTGATTTTTAGTATTCTGTTTATGAGTATGCCTTTATTGGGTCAATTTTCATTGGCACAATATCAAGCACCTTATTATACTAGCGGGCTAATTTTAAACCTAGATGCAGCAAATTATAGTGGAACAGGTACTACATGGAATGATTTAAGTAATCAAAGTAACATAGCGACTTTGATAGGTAGTCCTTCGTATAACTCCACCGCATTTTTCTCGTTTAATGCCAATAAATATGCTACCACGGCAAAAAGTACTATTTCCTTAACTAATGCTACTTTTATAGCTTGGGTAAATCCCTCTCAAAATCAGGCTGATTATACGGGTGTTGTTTTTAATAGATCGACTTATGGGGGTAGTAATGCTCCTGCTACCGGTCTTAATTTCAAAAGAAACTCTGTGGGGTATCATTGGAACGGTACCTCATCATCTTTTGAGTGGGTTTCTGGTTTAACGGTCCCCAATAATATATGGTCAATGATGGCTGTTACTGTTAATTCAAACGTGGCAACGGCCTATTTATATAATGTAAACGCTGCTTCATCTGCAACAAATAACAACCAAATACATTCCGCTTTGACTGGTCTTAATTTTTATATTGCGACCGATCCGGGTTATACTGATAGGACTTTTATGGGGAATATTGGAAAAGTAATGGTTTATAATAGGGCTTTAACACAAACTGAAATTCAGACCTTGTACAATGAGCAAAAAAATAAGTTTGGTCTTTTAAAAACCTGTAAGGAAATTCTCACTTATTACCCGCAAGCGACATCAGGTGTATATTTAATTGACCCCGATGGTTCTGGTAGTCAAGCTTCCACCAATTGTTATTGTGATATGACTACTGATGGAGGTGGCTGGACATTAGTCCTAAACTATTTACATAAAGGAGGTACAAACCCTAACCTACTTGTTAAAACATCCTCTTTACCATTGCTAGGTTCCACTTCCTTAGGTACGGATGAATCATCTTCCTCTACAACCTGGGGACATGTCTCAAACAGTTATTTGACCAGTTTCCCATTTACGGAACTCAGGTTTTATGGTAAAACCTCTGCTCACACCCGAATTATTCACTATAAAACTTCACATACAAATACAATCAACTACTTTAAAACTGGTTCCGGTTCTATGACAGGTATAGCCTCTTCATTTACCGATTTAACGGGTCATACTGCAAATTTACCTGCCTCTGCCACAGATTATTTTACGAGTCAAGGAAATAATGCCATGACCAACTTCCCCTATTGGAAACCTTCAACAAATCATTGGGCCGTTAAGGGCGCAGATTTTAGATGGGAGGTTGATGATTTCCCTAATGATAGTAGTAAGGATACGTTCCACCAGATTTGGATTCGGTAGAAATGGGAACCGTTTATGGGTATCTATTATTTAAAATTGATTTTGGAAAAGGAATGATATAAAATAGAGATTGTGGCTTGACTTTGGGTTGAGCAAAGCTAAATGCCTTATAAATGCTTGTATATTTGCTAGTTAAAATTAAAACGCCTCAGCGGGATCACTTCCTAGCTAGTTAATAGCACTAAAGACTCCGATTTCTTACGATTTCGGAGTTTTTTTTATGCCTTTTGGGCACGTTTTTGTCCCCTATTGTATTGAATTGTTTTGCTCGGTTTGAACTTATACCCATTATTACTTCATTTCGTTGTAGTTTAGGTTTACTCAAATTGTATTTTATTATTAATTCTGTACTTTTAATTGTCTAACCTTCTATTTAAAAAGTTATAAAGGTCAAATTTTCGATTATGAAACGCTGGTACTTATTCATTCTTTATGCTAGTCTATTGATGATAGGTTGCAAGCAAGAGGAACTGAAACAGCCACAAAGTATCACTTCTGAAGCCACTGACATTCAAATAGATAAAGCAACATTGAATGGAGAAGTTGTTAACGAAGGTTCCTCTGCAGTGAAAGAACGAGGTTTTGTTTTTAGTAACTCTAATTCATTACCTACCATTAATGATTCAAAGGTTACCTCAGGAATGGGTAAAGGAATTTTTAATGCATCAATTTCAAATCTACTTGTAAATACAAAATACCATTTCAGATCCTATTCAATAAATGATCAGGGAATAGCATACGGTAATACACTTTATTTTTTGACTTTAGACTTCATCTCTCCGACAGTATCAACTGGTGAAGTTCAAAATTTATTGTTCTATTCAGTCACTTTAAATGGCAGTATTATAAACGATGGGGGTGCAAGTATTTTGGAGAGGGGTTTTTTGCTTACGGAGTATGATGGTGGTTATGATGGTTCAATGGTCAGATCAGTAATTTCAATTCAAGTCGGTTCAGGAATTGGTGACTTTTTTAAATCTATTCCAAAATTAAGATCATATACTAAATATTCTCACAAAGCCTATGCCAAAAATGCTAAAGGTATCACTTATGGAAAAGAAGTAACGTTTATCACATTACCTGAGCCAGACTATAAAACGGTGGTTTCTGCTACAGGCAAGATTTGGTTAGATAAAAACCTGGGAGCAATTAATGTTTCAACATCCATCTCAGATGCTAAATCATTTGGTTACCTATACCAATGGGGACGATCTTCAGATGGACATCAAATCAGAGATTCACCCATATCCCAATCATTAGTTTATGCTGAGTATGGTTTAAATAATTCTTTTATATCAAGCAATAGTTCTTGGGGGGATTGGCTTATTGTTCCAAGAAATAGCCTTATGCGATTCGCTCGTGGGAAGACAACTGGGATGAATTGACTGTCTTTTTTAATTTCCCACTCGAGATCCGAAAAATTATTTACACCACGAACCTGATTGAGAACCTCAACGGAAAGATTCGAAAATACACGAAAAATAAACTCTCGTTTCCTACCGATGATGCTTTAATGAAATCTGTTTTTCTAGCTATTCACGAAGCCACAAAAAAATGGAGTATGCCAATTCATAATTGGGGAATTATTATGAACCAGTTTTTGGCTATATTTGAAAAAAGGGTCCGAATTTAAACGAAAATCCGAACCCCCTATTTTCTACTTACACAGTTAATGGGATAGTGTCAATTTTCTTAGATTAGTTTCTACTTATGAAGAAAGTACTTGCACTATTTATTGGGTTTTTGGTGACATTTTCAGCATTTGCTGACTGTACCTTCCATGGACTTTATGTTTATCCTGGAGGAAAAACAATCAAGCAAAACTCTATTTTTATCATTACGGGATATGGAGCGAGCCAAGAGATAATTCTAGGACTCAATAAAAAATACGATTTGTATCTTAAATCTGGAGATACCAAAATTAAATTATTGGTTACTGAAACCAATGTTGGACAATTCTACCTGACACAAGCATTATTAAAACCTGAATCGGAATTAGTCCCAGGCCAAGATTATCAAATACTCATCGACAACTTACCTGAATATGAACTTTTGGGGAATTTTAATAGGTCTACCCGAAAAACGGAACCCTATTCTTATCAGGTCTTAGCAATGAAAGATATTAAAAAACCTCAAATTTCGACCCAACCCAAATTAATTAGAAAGACTTTTGTTCATTATGGATGCGGCCCCGAAGTGTTTGCCATTTTTAGCAAACCTGTGACTGACACTCCCGACTTAATCGTGAAAACAACTTTAAAAGATCTGATTTCGAAGAAAAAAACAACATTTTATATTAATCCTGTGGGAAATGAGATAATGGTTGGACACGATATGTGCTCAGGTGAATTCAATTTAGATTTGAGCTACAATTATGAAATAGAATTTTCCTTTATGGACAGCTCTGGAAATTTGACAAATTGGACCGGAAAGAGAATTAGGTTCACTAGGCCGAAAGAAAAAGGATCAGGAAAATGATTAATCAGGAGTATATTAATCAAGGTATCATCCATTTAAATGTATTTTTGCTATAATCAAAGAAAGCCCTTCGATGTCCCGCATGGTTCAGCCACAACCAATCAATCGAAAGAACTTGAATGGACACAATGCCAAAGTTTTCGTAACCCACTTCACTTTCTGCTAGTGTAAAGTTCTCTTGTTCGATGTCTTCTGAAAGTCCGCTTGTCGATGAATCGGCAAAATTAGAAGGGCTATGAAGCGTTAAATAACACTTTCTGCTGGAAAGAGAGGTGGTTTGCCAGGCTTTGGCCGTCAAATCATTTGTATGATGTAAAACCGCCTTCCCCTTCACGCGTAATTGAATGCGCTCTTCGGAATCATAAAATAGCGCGCTTATAGAAGGATTATGTATTAACTCTTTCCATTTAGGGCTTCTGATGTCCGTGTGGAAACGCAATTCTCTTTCTAAAGGTAAAGTCTTACGTAAAACAACGGTTCGCAAACTCACTTCACCATTAGCTAAAGTAGCCACACTAGGTGTATGAAAAGGAGTTCTACTTTTCTTGGCTCCAGTGACTAAACGCGACCAGCAATCCTGTTCCAGATCGTTTAAACTGTAATCGATGTAATTTGTGTGAATACGTTCGTTTTTTTCCATTTGTTGAAATTAGCAAAATTCTACGCTGAATTAAATAAAAGGTAATTTGTGAGTGAGTACAAACTGATAATTTTCTTTAATTATCAGTTTGTACCCTTGTTATTTGTCTACAAGCCTCTACTTTGCTTTACCAATTCCCAATCCTTACAAGTATAATTTCACAAACGCAAAAACTAATTCAATGGAAAAAGCCACTATCAATAAATTAAATAAATCTTTCGAAGAATCAGCTTATGAAAAGGACGGGGTCGAATATTGGTTAGCTCGGGATCTGCAAGAATTACTTGGCTATTCCCAATGGAGAAATTTCTTACATACGATAGAGAAAGCTAAGGAAAGTTGCGAAAACACTGCTGAGGCAGTTTGGGATCATTTTGCTGATGTCAGCAAAACGTTAGCTATGCCTAATGGAGCATCAAAAGTGGTTTCAGATATAATGCTAACTCGTTATGCGTGTTATCTTATTGCTCAAAACGGGGATCCCCAGAAAGAGCAAATTGCTTTTGCTCAAAGTTACTTTGCTTTCCAGACTCGGAAACAAGAATTACTCGAGGAAAGAATTCAATTAAATGAAAGAATACAGGCAAGAGATAAATTGGCAGTAACAGAATCAGAATTATCTAAAATTATTTTTGAAAGAGGGGTTGATCATACTGGTTTTGCCAAGATTAGAAGTAAAGGTGATCTGGCTTTATTTGGTATTTCTACAATCCTCATTAAAAAGAAACTAGGGATTCCTTCCTCTCGGCCACTAGCAGATTTTTTGCCTACTATTACCATTACGGCTAAACAATTAGCGACTGAAATAACCAATTTTAATGTAACTCAAAACGATCTCAATGGTGAAATAAGTATTACAAAAGAGCACGTAAAAAATAACAAAGATGTTCGTGTGCTCTTAGGGAAAAGTGGTATCATGCCTGAACAATTACCTGCTGATGAAGACATCAAAAAACTAGAAAGAAGAGTCAAGTCAATCGATAAAGGAATTGAAAAGAAAAAGTTAAAAGGTAAATAAGGGTGGAAAGTTCCTTTCTCCCCTACTTTTCAAACACCCTCTTCAGCAACTCACTTGTCCTTGCCATCGGATTCGCACGGATATCTTTTTCTTGTTTGGCTATTTCGCTGTAAATGCCTTCCATCGCTTTTTCAGTGACATAGGCGCTTAAATCAGGGTTGATTTTCTTGTTGCTGAAAGGAATGGCGTTGTAGGCGGTGATGGCTCTTTCCCAATATTTGGTAGCGTTTACCTTGTCTAAAGAGGTTTTAACGATGGGATTGAAGCTTGAATTCAATTCTGCAGCGGTCTTGGAACGCAAAAAAGAAGTAGCAGCTGTTTCGTCGCCGCGGAGGATGTTGATACCATCTGTGATAGTCATTTGTTTGATGGCGTTCACAAAGATGGGTGCGGCGGTAGCGGAAGCATCTTCTGCGGCGCGGTTCAGACTAAGAATAATGTCGTCTGCGTATTGGTTTAAGCCTACGCTTCTGAGGGTACTTTCGACTTTAGCGGCTTCTGGTGGCATGAGGATTTTAAGGGCAGCATTTTTGAAGAATCCATCTGGTTTAGCCAGGTTTGCACAACCTTTTTCGGCTCCTACACGTAAGGCTTCTTTGAGGCCATTGGCAATATCATCTGAACTTAAGCCTGTTTTAGCGGCGCCTGAAGCGATTTCGGTGGCTTTTTTGAGGAGGCCTTGGAAGGATTGAGCTTTTGTCTGAGTCGAAAACAACACGAAGAGAACTAGGAATTTTTTCATGATATCAATTTAAAGAATAAAGCATAAAGCACAAAGAATAAAGTTGGTATCCCTTGCTGGGATGACCATATGAAATATTTCGACTATCGGCTATCGACTTGTGACTATCGACTAGTGACTAGTGACTATCGACTAGCAACTAAATTTACCGAATAATTACTATCTTTAAAATCACTATTTATTAACCGACCATGAAATTACGTTTCCTACCCTTATTACTAATCCCCTTCTTTTCTAACGCACAATCCAATGTCGACAGTCTTTTCATCAAGAAGATGTCTGACGAGATTATGACGAACGGAAAGGCCTATGACTTATTGTATGAGTTGACCAAAAAGATTGGTGGGCGTTTAGCCGGTTCGCCGCAGCAGCAGAATGCGGTGATTTGGGGGAAGAAAAGTTTAGAGGCGATGGGTCCAGATAAAGTGTTCTTGCAGCCGGTGAAAACACCGAATTGGAAGCGAGGTGGGAATGATTTTGTGGCGATTACGGGTGTGAATGGGGAGGCGAGAATGCAGCCGTTGGCGGCTTTGGCCTTAGGAAATTCCCTAGGATCCAATGGATTAATCGAGGCGGAAGTGGTCGCAGTGGCTAGTTTTGACGAATTAGAGAAGCGCAAGGAAGAGGTGAAAGGTAAGATGGTGTATTTCCACAGTGTTTTTGATCCGACGAAGATTCAGACGTTTAAGGCTTATGGCGAGAGTGGCGTTTTTCGCCGTTCTGGTGCGAGTAGAGCTGCGAAATATGGGGCGCTAGCGGTGATGATTCACTCGTTAAGTGCAGCGCCAGATAATATGCCCCACACGGGAAGTATGAGTTATGATGAGGCGTATCCGAAGATTCCGGCGGTAGCTTTGGGGCCGGATGATGCTCAGCTGTTGTATGCTTTGGCCAAAAAAGGAACGATCAAAGCCCAGCTACAAACCTACGGTTTCTTCCTTCCAGACGCGGACGAAAACAACGTAGTCGCTGAAATCCGCGGATCCGAATTCCCAGACGAATTCATCACCTTAGGCGGTCACTTGGATAGCTGGGACGTAAACGAAGGTGCACACGACGACGGCGCCGGCATCGTCCAAACGATGGAAGTGTTGCGCGTCATGAAAGCAGTTAACTACAAACCAAAACGTACGATTCGTTTTGTTTTATTCGCAAACGAAGAAAATGGCGTTCGCGGCGGAAACGAATACGCGAACCAAGCCAAAATCAATAAAGAGAACCACATCTTCGTTCTCGAAAGCGACGAAGGCGGCTTCACTCCGCGTTCTATCGGAATAACGGCCTCTCCTACTCAATTAGCTAGATTTCAAACCTGGAATCCCCTTTTAAAACCTTACAGTTCTGAGATTACTTCAGGCGGTGGCGGTACGGACATCGGACCTATGTTAGGCGTAAATAAAGCCACCATCTTAGCGGGATTAATTCCAGATAGCCAACGCTATTTCGATCTACACCACGCAAAAACGGATGTATTCGAAAACGTGAACAAGAGAGAATTACATTTAGGCGCCGTGAACATGGCAGCCATCATCTATTTAATTGATAAATACGGCGTAAAATGAGATTAACGACATTATTTCTGCTTTTTGCTTTTGCTACTTTCGCATCATTCGCGCAAAAGACTTCCTATTCAGTTCTTGTGTATACGAAAAATGGCCCTGGCTACGTGCACGATAATATTCCCTCTGCGGTAGCAGCGGTTCAGAAGTTAGGCTCTGAAAATCGCTTTCAAGTGGATGTTTCGGCTGATCCGGTGGTGTTTGAGGAACAGAATTTGGCCAAATACAAAGTCATTATCTTCACCTCCACTAACAACGACGTTTTCGATACGGATGCGCAGCGCTTAGCTTTCCGCCGCTATATCGAAGCTGGTGGCGGATTCGTGGGCGTGCACTCGGTAACGGGCACAGAACGCAAATGGGGCTGGTTCAAATCGATGGTAGGCGAAACCTTCTCTTGGCACGCGAAATTCCAACCCTTCTCGGTCATCAACATCGCCCCTGCCCACCCCTCACTTATAGGTGTCCCATTAAAATGGACGAAAGAAGATGAGTGCTATTTTGGCTTTGAACTCTACCCAGGCATCCAAACCTTGATGATGCACGACGTAACCACCTTGGACCCGTCTCAAAAAGACCTCATCACAAAACACAAAGGCGTGTACGGCGACTATTTTCCAGCGGTTTGGACTCAACACTTCCAAGGCGGTCACATCTGGGTCACCACCCTAGGCCACGCGAAAGAAAACTACCAAGAACCGACCTACTTGAACCACTTGTTGAAAGGGATTAATTACGTTGCTGGCCAGGTCCGCAAAATCGATTACTCGAAGGCTTTCTCGACGGGAAAGGATGATGGGTTGCGGTTTTAATTTTGGGATTTCTTTTTCCTTTTTTCGCGAAAAATGCCCATTTTTGCACCATGATTAGAGTATTATTAGTGGCTTTAGCCTCCGTGTTCGTCTTAAATTCTTGTGAAAAAACATCTGCTGAAATCGAGGGAGAGGTTCGTGAATTGTGGTTGCAAAATCTTCAAAAAGAGCACGTTACCGATGTGAATGTCTTGGACGTTTCTTTAGTTCAAAAGAGTGATTCGCTTTTTACCGGCGTATTGAAGACCAAAGAGCCAGAGGGTACTTTCTTGTACAATCTCGAGGTAACTCGCGCAGGTGACCAGCTTTCTTACGAAGTAATCGGTGATGGTATTCCGACCGACGGCCGAAATACCCACGAACCCGATGACCAGCCTGTAGAACTAGATACCCTACATCAATAGTATTTTCCCAGTTCTTCCTGGCGTTTGATAAGCAATAATCGCTTCTTTGAATTGTTCCAAAGGATAAGTCGCCTGTATATCCAGTTTGATTTCTTGGCTCAACAACAAAGAGAAAACGGCTTTTAGCGCTTTTTGAATCCCAGCAGTACCTAATTCTTCCCACCAAGAACTCAACCACCAGCCTTCTACACTTAGTTTTTTGAAGATTAAGACTCCTGAATTAAGGGGAATGGGTTCTTGACTTAATAGGCCAAAAACAAGCATCTTTCCGCCAGTTTTAAGGCAATTCAAGGCTTTGGCCCCCTGATCCCCTCCTACCGCATCAAATACATAATCCACTCCTTCCGGGAAAACTTCCCTTACCTTTTTAGTCAAACTATCGGTAGCGACATCAATGACCGCCGTAGCGCCTAAATCCAATAAAGTTTGCTTCTGATCTGCTTGCCTCACCGTAGCGATGACGTGAATACCACGCATAGCCGCTAATTGAATCACGACTTTACCCCAGGCAGATGCCCCGGCCGTAATCAATAAAGAACCCCCTTTTTGCAAACCAGACGTCTCTAACATACCATAAGCGGTCACCGGATTCACGAAAGCCTGGCAAGCCACCTTATCTGTCATACCGTCTGGAATGGGAATCAATCCCGCATCCGGCACACAGGTATACTCCTTCCAGGTACCTACAGAGGTAAATAGTACGCGGGTTCCTTTGGGGAAAGTAGCCGATTCTTCCACAACGCCAGAAGCTTCAAACCCTGCACTACTAGGTAGTTTAGGCGTAATGCCATATAAACCTTGCACAAACATCATATCGGATGGATTGATATTTCGAGCCGTGATGCGGATAAGCGCTTCACCTTCCTTCGGAGTGGGAGTTTCGATTTCTTCTAATTGAAGGACATTTTCAGGTAATCCGGTTTCGTGAAATACGACTTGTTTCATAGTGTGTTTTTTCCAGAGTTGGTAGCGTAAATTACCATATTATTTCTTTAAATTGTTTAAAAATAGACTAGAATATGCAGGCATTTTCATTGAAGAATCAAGTAGCCCTCATTACGGGCGCTAGCAAGGGAATCGGATTCAGTATTGCAGAGTTTTTTGCGGAGGCTGGAGCGAAGGTGGTCATCAGCAGTCGGGACCAGCCTACTTTAGATCAGTTAGCCCAGGAATTACGAGACAAAGGATATGAGGCGACAGGTATTGCGTGCCACGTGGGTAAGATGGATCAATTGGCTCACTTAGTTTCAGAGACGATTGCCAAATATGGTCAAATCGATATTCTCGTGAATAATGCAGCGACGAATCCGACTTTTGGCCCCATTCACGATACAACGCTCGATGCTTTCGATATGATTATGAACGTGAACCTGAAGGCTCCATTTGAGTTAATGCGTTTGTGTCTACCTCATTTGCAAAAATCGACTAATGCGTCGGTGATTAATATTAGCTCTGTGGGTGGTATTTCGCCGGAGCCCGGATTAGGGATTTACAGTGTGAGTAAGGCGGCGCTTATTTCGATGACGAAGGCTTTTGCCAAAGAATGGGGCGACTTCAACATCCGCGTGAATGCGATTTGTCCGGGATTGATCAAGACGAAGTTTTCGGAGGCGCTTTGGTCCAATGATAAAATCCTTCAACATACGTTACGTCAATTACCTATTAAGCGTATAGGTACGCCAGAAGAAATCGGTGCTACTGCCTTATACCTTGCGTCACCATGTGCGTCATACACGACAGGCGCAGTCATTACCGCTGATGGCGGTTTAACCATTTAACTATGTTTGTTTCAGATAAAGCCTTAGAATTAGTACCTCGTTACCGAGCATTCCTCGAGAAACACATCATTCCTTTAGAACAAGGGGCCATCTACGGTTCTTTCAGGGCTCATTTGCCCGCACTGCAAGCACTGCGTACTAAAGCGAAAGAAGAAGGCTTATTCACACCTCACCTGCCCGTTTCGCATGGAGGGCTTGGTTTGAGTCTGGTGAACTTCGCTTCAATCTCTGAGGTGTTAGGGATGAGCCCTTTGGGACATTACGTTTTTAACTGCAATGCGCCCGATATAGGGAATATGGAGTTGATGCATCAATTCGCGTCTCCTTTCTTACAAGAGAAATATTTACGCCCCTTAGAGCGCGGGGAGATTCGTTCGTGTTTTGCGATGACGGAGCCTGAGCATGCGGGAAGTAATCCGGTGCACATGTCCACTACCGCTGTATGTGAGGGTGATGAATTTGTGATCAATGGACATAAATGGTTTACATCCTCTGCGGATGGAGCTTCCTTCACGATTGTGATGGCGGTGACGAATCCTTCGGCTGAAAATAAGTATGAACGGGCGAGTATGATTGTGGTGCCTTTGGATAATCCTGGTTACCGGATGATTCGAAACATTCCCATTATGGGTGATGAGGGTGAAGACTACTTGTCACACAGTGAAGTGGAGTTCGTGAATTGCCGGGTGCCGGTGTCTCATTTGATTGGAACGGAGGGATCAGGTTTTACCTTAGCGCAGGTTCGATTAGGTCCTGGTCGTATTCACCACTGTATGCGGTGGATTGGGATTTGTGAGCGGGCTTTGGGGATGATGTGTGACCGCGCCATCGAGCGGGAGTTAAATCCGGGACATTCACTAGCCATGCAACAAACCATTCAAAATTGGATTGCGGAGAGTGCGGCGGAAATAAAAGCTTCCCGCTTATTAGTGTTGAATACGGCACATATCATCGAGAAATACGGTGCTAAGGCAGCTAAAGAAGATATCTCCACCATCAAGTTCTATGTTTCAGATGTATTGATGAAAGTGATCGATCGGGCTATTCAGGTGCACGGAGCTTTAGGAATCACGGATGACACGTTACTGTCTTTTTGGTACCGCCACGAACGCGGAGCACGTATCTATGATGGACCGGATGAGGTGCATAAGTCGGTTTTAGCGAAGAGCATTTTAAAATCACGGAAGGGCTAATGGAAGGCTTTGAAAAATTACCGGACTATTTAGGCGTTCCCTCGGTGGAGGTTACGGCTTTTCCAGGCGGATTCTCGAATCTGACCTATGAAGTGCGTGCCGGTGAAGCTACTTATGTGCTTCGCAGACCTCCGCACGGATTGAAGATTGCCAAAGCCCACGATATGATTCGCGAGTTTCGGGTATTGCAGGCTTTGGAAAAGGCGGGTTATACGAAGATGCCGCATCCCATTTCAGCTTGTGAAGACGAGTCGATTATAGGCGCTCCTTTTTTCCTCATGGAGAAAGTGGATGGCATGATCATAAGAAATCGTCCACCGGCGGAGGCTTCAGCCTCGTTTTTTCGTAGCCTTTCACAGTCTGCACTCGATGTCTTAATTAATTTACATTCATTGGAATTAAATGACTCTGGCTTAGGCGCATTAGGAAAACCAGAGGGGTATGCGTTACGTCAAGTACAAGGCTGGGCGGAACGTTTTCAAAAGGCGAAGACATCTGATGTTTCTTCTATCGAGGAGGCATTTCAATGGCTTCTTTCTGCGATTCCTTCTAGCTCTGATGTCGCCTTCATTCACAATGATTTCAAATACGATAACTTGGTCATTTCTATTACTGGAGAAGTGCAAGCCGTGTTGGATTGGGAAATGGCGACCGTAGGTGATCCGCTGATGGACTTGGGAACGACTTTGGCCTATTGGGCGGAGGCTGGAGATGAGGATATTTTAAAAATGTTTAATCTATCCTATGTGCCGGGGAATTTTAGCCGCCGCGAGGTGATTGACTATTACGCCTCTAGATCGGGGCGAAATGTGAGTAAGATGGTTTTCTACTATGTGTTTGGGCTATGTAAAGTGGCTACTATCGCACAGCAGATCTACCAACGTTTTAGTTTAGGGTATTCTAAAGACCCGCGTTTTAGTGTATTAAATCAAGTCGTGGAGGCCGCTGGCCGAAAAGCGATCGCCTCTATTCAAACAGGTAACATATGAAAATTACCAACGTGTGCATCTTAGGTGCCGGAACTTTAGGAACGAGAATTGCTTTACAGGCTGCTTTGTCAGGCTTTGAGGTAGCTGTTTATGATATTAATGCGGAGGCTTTTGTGACTTCGAAGAAAGTGATGGCTAAGATCTTAAGATCGCTTTCGCTGACGGATGAAATTATCGCGAAGATAAAATTCACGACGGATCCGGCGGAGGCCGTAGCGGACGCGGATATTATCTCAGAGTCCGTGACGGAGGAATTGCCTTTGAAACGTCAGGTATGGGCACAATTTTCCGCTTTAGCGCCAGCTAAGACGATTTTTACGACGAATACCTCGTATTTATTGCCTTCTATGTTAGTGGATTCAGTGGATCGCCCTTCCCTATTTTGTGCCTTTCATTTCCATGATGTGTTTTATTCGAAAGTGGTGGATATTATGCCGCATCCGGGAACGTCGGAAGAAGTAGTGACCTTATTAGAAGACTTTGGCAGAGCGTTAAAACAAGTACCAGTTATCGTACGCAAGGAGAACCCGGGCTACGTGTTTAATTACATGCTGATGGCGGTGATAGGTGCGGCAGGAAAACTACGCACGAAGGAGGTTGCGAGTATCGAGGATATCGATAAGTCTTGGATGGTAAACTTCCATATGCCCATGGGACCTTTTGGGATATTGGACTCGATCGGATTAGATACGGCTTGGCATGTCACGCATAACCTAGAGGATGCAGGTTCACAGGCTTTTGCTGCGCTATTAAAGTCCTATATCGATGTGGGTAAGCTAGGAGAAAAAACAGGGGAAGGATTTTATACATATCCTACCCCTGCCTATAAAGATCCTGATTTTCTTGTTTAATCAGGTTGGTAAATTCGTTCCGCATTTTTTAGTACTTCAGCTTTGTCCAAAGTCATCACCTTCGTCTTCTGCGCCTGATACATTTCGCGTTGATCCGCGAAGTGTTTAGACTCCGGATGTGAACTAGCGCCAAAGGTATTAACCGTCTCAATCAGTGGCAAACCACCCCCTTTAGGAAACTTCACAAAACCGATGTAGGCATCACCGCTATTCATCTTGCGTTGAGATTCGCCCATGGGCTCAGACATGACCGCCGCTAACACATCCGGCATTCCGGCTTGTGGCCAATCTTGATCTCCTCTTTTCAACCGTTGGAACTCCCCTAGCTTCACGTCCAAACGGCCGTAGTGCTTCATCAAGAAATCTTGCACGTATTTTACCAGCTCCACGGATTCAGCTTCGGTTAACGGATCTTTAGAGGCTGTATGTCTGATTTTAGATGCCCCATAATAAGCGATGTTATAATACAAGGCGCCCACACTTTCGACATTGGTTACGTGGTTCCACTCTTTTAAGCCTCTGATAATAGTCGCTAAGGCCGGGTATTTAGCCGCATCTAGCGTAAATAGCACCGAAGCATCGTATCCATAGGGATATAAAATCTTCGATGGCAATTGACGGTCGAACTTGATGCGCTTCAAATCTTCCCAGCCTATTTTGTCGTAGGTATCGATCAGGTCCTTAGCCCGCTGTGAGCGGTTATTGTGGTAGGTCTCGTAACCATCGTATTTGTCATAATTCGCTGGATTCAGATTCTCGTTAACTGCCGTCGCCATAAAGGGCGAGTGATTCGTGTTAAATAAATAGCCAGCTGCTGGATTTAGATGCTGAGGCAATTCATTCAGCGGTTTGAATTTTTCCCAAAGGGTCTCCCGCGTATTTCCGGGTAGTGTGGAGGCCCAGTTGAACTTAGGATTACGATAAGGCATCTTCCCATTGGAGATATAGAAGATGTTGTCTTCCTTGTCTGCATACATAATGTTGAACATAGGCAGGTGATTCTGGTTCAAGGCTGCCTTGAATTCCGTGAAGTTCGTAGCGCGGTTCATCGCGTACCATTGCTGAAGAGCGCCGGCGTCCAGTAGAGACGGAAGACGTAAGGAGAAATAAGCACCTTTGGGCGATTTCACCGTAGGGCCATAAATCGATTCGAAGGCCATCTTAGAAACGGGGAAAGGAATCCCTTTGATGTTCATCTTGATTTTTCTCTTTACCAAAGGAAGCCATTCGCCATCCACCTCGTATTGACCCGGATGCGCTTTGTCCGTCTTCAATTGATAGACGTCGATTTTGTCCTGGAAATTTACCGTATGTGCCCAAGCGAGATTAGGTGTCACCCCGTGGAAGATCAATGGACCGCCAGGGAACAAACCACCCAAGATATTCCAACCCTCCTCCGATTGCACATGAGCCTCATAGAAAGCCGTAGCGCCTTCGATGGGTTGGTGCGCATTAATGACTAACATCGGCTCGCCAGTAGCCGATTTCGAGCTCTTAATGGCAAAGGCATTACTCCCTTCTCCTGTAAAGCCGGGAAGCGAGGGAATGGAGCCATCGAGGATTTTGGGCAAAGCCTTATCCACTCCACAGAAAATAGCCACCGAAAACATCGTCGTCGCTATATAATCTTCTATCGCAATAGGAAATACGTGCTTGTTCACCACTTCCGATGGATGTGCCTTCCCATAGGCTTCTAGACCCATTAGGTAGCCCTGCACTAATTGCAAGAATTTGGGATCCATCGATTTGATCTGCTGATCGACCACTTTGCGCGTATTCAATAAGCCGAAGACAAAATCCACCGGTGCGCCTTTCTTTCCTAAGGCAGTGCCTAATTTGCCTTTACCCGTCAGGATCAGTGTCTGTATCGTCTTAAAGTCATCCTCTGAGTGCGCCCAGGCTAAACCGTAAGCGACCTCAGGATCCGTAGGGGCAAAAATGTGAGGCACCCCGTAGGTATCGCGAGCGATGGTGACCTTATCCTTGCGGATAAGAGGTTGTTGGGCATTTGCCCAAAAAGTGATAAGCCAAAGAGCTAAGATTTTTAGTTTCATTAGTGAGGTTTTGCGAGTAAGTTAGAAAATAAACGGTAAGCGCCTGGGACACCTGCCGGTAATTCCCGGAAGAATACCAATCCGGTATAGATGAATTGACCTTTTCCGTATTTGGTTACAGCGATGTTTCCTTTGTTTTGGGATTCACCCGGATCCGAAAATCCAAGTGGAAACGCAAAATTAGGGTCAGCTGTTTCCGCGGTATAAATACTGCGTTCTTGTATCCAATCCAGGAAATCCGTTTCACTGATTTTATTCGGGCTATTTAGTAGTGGATGAGATGGCAGTAAGAATTCCGGTTTTGCTTCTTCTTTCGTTATCCGGTTACGCGATACTAATAAGGGATAGGGCGACATACTCGACTTCATCGGGCCTAAGAAACTAGCCGTATTGTATTGTACCACATAATTTCCTCCATTTTCGATGTATTTCATGATTTCGGGATAGGCATTTTCCCAATAGTCATTCGTGTTGTAAGCACGTACGCCTGTTAAAACCACATCGTATTTCTGCAGATTCGCTGCCGGTAAGTCTTTTTCTGTTAAAAAGTCGACCTCGTATCCCATTTGCTTTAATGCCTCAGGGACTTTATCGCCGGCACCTTTGATATAGCCTAAGCGATGGCCTTTCTTCGCGAAGTCGATGTGCAATAAGCTTAAGTTCACGGGCGTGAAATAGCGTTGCGTAGGGATGTGTGGGTATTCGATGGTCTGCAAGGTTAAGGAATCTACCCAATTGTCGGTTCCAGAAGTGATATGCAGTTGAATGTTGCTCGATAGTTTACCTAGCGGTACCGATGCTTCAGTAAAGGAAATAGGCCATTCGCGCTTCTCTCCTGCTTTCATTCCGTCTTTTAATGGAATGTTTGCCAAAACCGTAGCTCCCGACTTCACCTCGATTCTCCCAGGCTTTAAGGCCGCTAGCGCCGTGATGGAGAGGTGAGTGGTTTTCGTTGCCTTGCTGCCCTTTGGAAGTAAGACCACGTTTGAACTCAAACTAAAGACCGTTTTCGGAGTCACGGCGATAGGCTGCAAGATCTCCCCTTTCACTGGGTCGATGATGAGTTCTTGTACTGGTTTCTCTAGGGAAAATTCTTCCCCTTGAATCATAAAGTTGGCTTTCGCCGTATAGGCAGGATCTACTTTCGCTTGACCAATTTTTTGTTGATCACTGACATTAAAGTGTCCCGTGGCTTTCGCTTCTTGTATCCAATACGGTTGCGTGATGGGCGCGGAGGCCGTAATGCTACGATTGAATGCATATTTTTTATAAGGCTCCAGCTTACCGTTCCAAGTAGTATCTATTCCGGCAAACGAAAGGTTCACATTTTCCACGTTTATAGGCGCGCGAACGATAAATTCCGTCTTAATCGGAAGCTTCTCCCCTATGGCAACCATGCCTTGAGAAGTCGTAGCTCCTACGTAAATCCCAGCAGCATTGACTACCCAGGCGTTGATTTCGTTCAATTTCTTTTCAGTCCATGGGCTTTTAGGAAGGGCTTGGATGGATTTCTTTAAGCTAATCAGAGCCGAAATACTCTCATAAGGTTTCGCTGGATTGTAGCCTTTGATGATGGGAATGATAAGCCCATCGATGTTTGCATTCACGCGATTCCATGAAGCGTCTACCCCATCCCACAAGAACTCTTTAGGAGCATCTCCGCCTAAAGTGGCGAAGTATTCCGTACTTCTTCCCCGGTCTACTGCAAAGCCAAAACCCTGGGATTTATGCTGACTGCGGCTGTAAGCGGCTAATTCGCCCGTGCTTTGGCCTAAAAACGGCAAGTAATCGCCAATATTGACTTTGAATTGGGAGTCAGAGATGGTCGAATTTCCCGTAGAACCCGGGAAACGGAATGTATTCCACAGTAAGCGCTTCGCCTGCCAAACCTCTACCCCCTGTTTTAATTGTTCCGGGAACATCTTGGGATCTGCCGCTGCTTTATAAGCTTCGATGGCCAGTGCCGCGGAGGCAGAATGATGCCCGTGACCCGCACGTGCATCGGGAGGAAAACGGGTGAAAATGATATCAGGACGTGTTTTGCGAATGACCCAAACTAAGTCCGAGAGAATCAGTTGCTTATCCCAAAACGCTAAAGCTTCATCCGTCGACTTGGAAAAGCCAAAGTCAAAAGCGCGTGAAAAATATTGATTCGCCCCATCGATTCTCCTAGCCGCTAACAACTCTTGTGTTCTAATCAATCCTAAAGGCACACCCTGCTCGTCGCCGATGAGGTTTTGACCCCCATCCCCTCTTGTACACGCAAAATAATTCGTCTCCCAATGTTGCTGTTGTGCAAACCACGTCAGCATATGCGTGCTTTCATCATCTGGGTGTGCTGCCACGTGCAAAACAGATCCGAGCACCCGTAATTTCTGCAAATCTTCGCCTAATTGGGCAGATGTGCGTTGTTGAGCTAAGACCGGAAGGGCCAATAAGGCCAAAAGAATGAGTTTTTTCATTAGCTTAACATGTTTCGGTTCCAAGGTCCACGGTAATTTCTAGCTAGTAAAGCGGTTGCTTCTGGGTCATTTAACACCATTTTCGTTCCTGGGTCGTAAGAAAGCGGTCTACCTAATTTCATCGAAAGATTCGCAAGAATGCAAGACGCCGTAGAAATGTGGCCTTCGGAGATGTCTGCAATCGGTTTTGAATTTTTATCGATCGCCGCTAAGAAATCCAGCATGTGTCCACGAGTGGCTGGTGCCGCATTTAATTCGATGCGATCCTCTTTCAAATCTTCCGGGTATTTTTCTTTTTCATAAACCACGTCCATATGCAATTTCTCGCCTTTCGGATCCGTAGGCGTGAAATCGTATTTCATCGTGCTCATTCGAAGGGTTCCTTTCTCTCCATAAATGGTTAAACCCCAAGGATACTCTGGATCTGGAGAAGTTCCCCAGCTTCGATGTTGCCAAACACAATTCAACCCATTGTATTCAAAAACAGCCGTTTGCGTGTCAGGGATGTTGGATTTGCCCTCTTTTTGGACGTAGATCCCTCCTTCTGAACTAACGCGGTTAGGCCAGCCTAAATCCAGCATCCAACGCGCCGTATCGAACATGTGGATGCACATATCACCCATAATTCCATTGCCATATTCCTCAAACGTTCTCCACCAGCGGGTGTGCGGTAAACCGTCATAAGGACGTAAAGGCGCAGGTCCTGTCCACATTTCGTAGTCAAAATAGTCTGGAACAGCCTGAACTGGCGGATTTCCGTTATTGCGCATGTGGTAATAGCAATACATTTCCACGTGCGCTACTTTGCCTAATAATCCTTTGTCGATGATTTCTTTTTTCGCTTGAATCAGGTGTGGTGTACTTTTTCTTTGTGTACCCACTTGAACCGTTTTGCCGTATTTTCTGGCGGCAGCGACCATCGCCTCACCTTCCAACACATCTACTGAAATAGGCTTTTGGACATAGACGTGTGCACCAGCTTTTACCGCATCGATCATTTGCAAGGCGTGCCAGTGATCCGGGCTTCCTACTAGGGCGATGTCTAATTCATTTTCCTTCAATAACTGGCGGTAATCGCCGTATAACTTAGGCGTTTTACGAGATTTTTGACGTGCAGCGACTAGTTTACCAGCTTCTGTTAACATATTTCGATCCGGATCACACAAGGCTACCACTTCTACAGGAACGACCTGCATGAGACGGAATAAATCGCTCTTTCCATACCAGCCAGCGCCTATTAAGGCCACCCGGTACGGACGTGCGGGATTCACTAATTCTAATCCATAAGCGCCAAAAGTAGACAAGGCTAATGCAGCCGATGCCCCTTTCATGAAATGTCTGCGGTTAATGTTAAATGTTTTCATAGAATGATCGTTAAGACTGATTCAGCCGGTATTTCTAGGTTTAGTTTTTCTATGCTCAGGTTCTTTTTGCGGCCCTCGTTTTGGACTAATAATACTGTTTTTCCATCTGGTCGCTTAAAGGCGGCGGCCTGAATCCCTTCTGGCACATCGATTCCTAAGCGTACAGAGCCAGCCGGTACAAATCGCGCCGCTTGCATAACAATATAATACGATTGATTTCGAATGATATCCTGACCTGAGATGGTTAGCGCACCTAAGCATTCTGTGCAACCACCCGGTGTATGAGGCCCATAGCTAGGATCATTCGCTAAATTCCATTCTATGGCCGTTTTTGCGTGGTTATTCACCGCGCCCAAGATGACATTCTTCACATGCCACATAAAATCGCCTGTAAAATCACCTTTATACCCCGTCCATTGTTCCGTAAAATACAAGTCTTTATCCGGATGCGCCGCTTTCACTTTGCTCAAAGCCGAAATATCCCCATTGTACAAGTGAAAGGCTGACCCACTTACGTATTGCTTTGTTTCTGGGTCATTTAATAAGTCTATGGCGTATTCTGGATGATCGCAATTGTGATCGTAGACGATTATTTTAGTGTTGATTTTTCGTTTTTTGAATACAGGGCCTAAAGCTGTTTTGATAAAATTCGCCTGCATCTGCGAGCTCATGTACATACTGGGATTGTTACCTGGATGAAGGGGTTCGTTCTGAGGTGTTAATGCCCAAATAGTAATTCCTTCATTCGCCATTTTTTCTATGTAGGTGGCAAGGTAATTGGCATAATTTGTATAGTGCTTTTCTAAAAGTGATCCGCCTTTACTCTCCCCATTATCTTTCATCCAGGTGGGTGGAGACCAAGGTGTAGCCATCAATTTTATGGCTGGGTTAATGGCTATAATTTGTTGTAAAACAGGAATTAGATCCGCTTTTGAGGGTTCTAGGCTAAATTTTCTAGGCTTGTCCTCGTAGGAAAATACCGTGGCATCTAAATCAGTTGCCCCTACGCCTATTCTCAAAACAGAGATGCCGTTCTGGCCAAAAAGTTCCTGTAGTAAAGCAGCTCTTTTCGTGGGTTCTAATTGCTGAATTAATTGTGCGCTACCGCCTGTTAGCGTAAATCCAAATCCATCGATGCTTTGAAAGGTCTGTTCTGGATGTACCGTAATCTTCGCTCCGCTGAAATCAGAATAGAGATTTTCGGTCTTTTGAAAAAAGGATTTCTGTTTAGGAAGGCTAAGAAAGGTTTCTGTTTGGGAAAAACAGAAAAGAGGCAAGCTTAGCAGCAGCACTAGTTTTTTCATAGGTTTAAATTTCATTAAAGGTATCGAATATTTATAAAAAAATAAACCGCCTTTTTTAGGGGCGGTTTATGGGTAATAAAGACAAGTACTATTTACGCTAAATTAAGCCTTGATTCGCTTGCGAGCCGCAGACTGATGACTTGATAGTGCTTTGTGATTTTCAAGTCCAACAAGGGTTACTGAACCCCCATCACTTTCGTAATCGTGCTTAAAGTGTTCGAAATTCTCCATCACCGAGTGATCTACAAGATGTGTTTTGGAAAGGTCAATGGTCACCTTAAAACCAGATGGAATAGATTCTAATTTACGTTTGATACCAAGGTAATTTGTAAACACAGCTGCATCAGAGATTTCGATTAAATAAGCATCATCCGTGAAGGAAACTTCTGTAGGTGCGCTGAAAATAGCCTTTAACGGTTTTCCGTTGAATAAATTCACTAAAATTTCAGTCAAGATTCCGGCTGCAATACCCACTAATAAATCCTCTACTAAGGTAAAGATAATCGTTACTAAGAAGATTAATAATTGCTCTTTCCCTTTTTCCAAGGTATGAATAAACTCTTTAGGGTGCGTTAATTTGATACCTACCGTGATTAACATGGCTGCTAAAGCTGTATTAGGAATTAACTCAATCAATTTTGCCGCGATTAACACGAATAAAAGGATGAAGAAACCGTGGAAGAAGTTCGCCCAGCGTGTTTTGGCTCCATTCGCAATATTCGCTGAAGAACGCGCTACCTCTGAAATCATCGGTAATCCACCTAAGAATGCCACGACTGTGTTACCTATACCCGTTGCAATCAAATCCTTATTTGCATCTGATTTGCGTTTGTAAGGATCTAACATGTCCATTGCTTTCACGGTTAAAAGGGATTCTAATGAACCCACTAAAGCAAACATGATGACAAATTTGATGAAGATTCCTGATTCACTTAATCCTTCAAAAGAAGCATTCAATTGAATATTATCTACCAAGCTTCCAATTTTCACTAATGCATCCGGTGCAATCGTTTGGAAGTTCATATAAAGCTCTGCTGGAATAGCTAAGGCTAAAACGACTAATGGCGCAGGAATTTTCTTAATAATCGGATTCTTAATCGCTGGCCAGCCCATCATGATGGCTAAACTTACGATACCGATAATCGTTGCTTTCGGATCTAAGTGCGCAACAAATTCAGGTATAGAGGCAAATAATTCCAAAGGTCCTTTTCCTTTCGTCGAAACTGAAGTATGTAAGAACACCGGAATTTGTTTTCCGATAATGATTAATCCGATCGCCGCTAACATACCGTGTACGGCAGAAAGTGGAAAGAAATCCATCAATTTACCTAGTTTGAAAACACCGAATAGGATTTGGACTAATCCCGCAATGACCATCGCACCTAGCGCTAAGTGCCAGCCTAACACGTTGTCACCTTTTCCAAACTCCGCAACAGCGCTCGCAACGATTACGATTAATCCAGCAGCAGGTCCTTTAATCGTTAAACGTGATCCGCTAAAAATACTTACGACAATACCGCCCACAATGGCAGTCAATAAGCCCATTATTGGGGGGAAATCCGATGCTTTAGCGATTCCTAAACTTAAAGGCAATGCTAATAAAAACACAATAAATCCCGATACAGCATCGGAAGAGAAATTCTCTTTAAGCCCGGCTAGGCCGTCTTTAGGTAATTCAAGTTTATTTTTCATCTTTGTTTAAAATGGTATAGTTTAAAAATATCTATTTGAGAATTCAGCATGGGTTCTATAATTAGGACCCATAAAAATGCGGGCATAAATACGAATCACTGCTAATCCATCTAGGATGAAGCTTAGTGAAACGATACTCGCTAAAATAAATTGATCTTCATGTATGTGAGAGAAGATTAAATCCTCGCCTATGAAGGTAGGAGTTATCGGAAATCCGGTAAGTCCTAAACACGCTAATAAAAAGATCAGCGCAATTTTAGGATGGTTTTCGGATAAACCTTGGAAACGATTCAGGGTCATTTTTCCTTCTTGCTGGAACAAACGCTGCAAGCAAAGGTATCCGACAAGCCCAGCCACCATAATGCCACTTAAATACAGCACTGATTCGAAGGAATCGAATTTCTCATTTAAGGAAATCGCTAAGGCGATCCAGAAATGATTCATGATGACTAAAATCCAGCTTAAACGAATACTTCTACGTTGGGTGAAGGATTTGAACACGAGGATTAGACCTATACCTGCAAAAAGGATAGGCAACCAATGAAGCGCTGTTTCGTTCATTTGGTTTTGGTTAATCAAATAATAACTGATGCCAAAAGCCGGAATGAAATAAGCAATCAAACGCTTGCCATTTAAGAAGTTCAATTTGTTACCAGCCCACTTCATTGGGTTCCAAAGGTATTGGTACAACATCGAATCTAAATTCCACTCCTTCAAGCAAAGTACGTATAAGGTATTGCGCAATTTTGTAGGCAATAAGCGCTCAATCGAACTAGACCGTGGCTCGAAGTGGTAGAATTGTTCTCGGATCAAATAGGAAACAACTGATGGAGAAACCAATAATTGGTAGGTCCTTAGGAACGCATTCCCTGCAAAATGGAACAAAGCTAGCTTTTCAAACCCGAGCGAAACCTCGATGAAGATTAAGCCAATTTGGGCGATGGACGCATAGGCTATTTGGCTTTTTACCGAAGATTGAACTCGCGCGATTCCTGTGGCGATGACAGCTGTCAATAAGCCTAAGGCAGCAATGAGGATTCGAACTGAGGTTTGATTTTCCCAGAAAGGAAACGTTCTCAACAGTAAGAAAACCCCAATGTGAACCGAAAGTGAACCATAAAAAATGGCAGAAGACGGTGTAGGTCCTTCCATCGCGCGTGGTAACCAAGAGGAAAACGGCAATTGCGCCGATTTTGCGGAAGCAGACAATAAAAACATGAGCGAAATAAATACGCCGATAATACTATGCGTTTGCAAGTGCTCATGCACCAGTTGTGCGTTGTTCAATTGGAAAAAGGTGATGTTTTGTCCCCATAAATGGTGACTCGCCCACATCGCTAAAATAATTCCCACATCGCCTATTCGGTAGATCGAGAATACTTTTACGGCATTCTTCACTGGCAAATAACGCTCTCGGTAGAAAGAAATAAGTAGGAAGGATGAAATTCCTAAAATTTCCCAACCGATGAAAAGGGTCTCTAAGTTGCCAGAAAGCGTGGTTAAGCAATAACCCACGTAAAAGAACAGGGTCGTATTGAAAAAGCGCTTATAACCCGCTTCGCGGTGTAAATAATAGCGGGAATACAGGGTTACCATAAAGGTTAAAATGGCTCCCACCAGCAAATAGACCGCCGTTATTTTGTCAAACAAGAAATCGATTTGGAAGACGTATTCCTCATTTTTGAAGAGAATTAGGTCATTGATTTGAATCGTTTCAGCTCCTGTGAATAGCCAATAAGCGACGAATCCCGTGGCGATACTTAATTGAATCGCTAAGGTTCCGAAGGCGGTGAAAGAAATGAGTGTCTCGTTCTTTTTAGGTAAAATTAAACTTACCAAAAAGCCGAAAATAGGCACCCAGATAAATAAATGAAGGGTTAAATTCATGGTATGATTAATTTTGATTGATTAAATAAACAGGGAAATTTTCTTGAGACGAAGCTAATAAGGTATCCAAATTATCAATCTCTTGAATATCCTTTGTCAGCGGTTCGTAAGGTTTGAACTCCCCTTTCTCAAAAACAGACAATTCTTTCGTCTCTGGGTTAATCGCCACGAGTTTTACCCAGTCATTGATGAACCATTCATAGGTTTCTTCGGCCTTTTGGATGGTTTTCAAAACGATTTCAGGGAAGTGCTCTACGATTAATAACAAACGAACAGGGTCGTGCACTTCGGTCATTTGAGCAGGTAAGCCAGGTCTCAAATCGCCATCGATTCCATTCGCCACCCCAAAAAGTCCCATCACATTGTGTGGTAATTTCGTTCCTGCACCTAATTTTTCGCCATCTACACGAGAGAAGTAATATTCCAAGTTAATGCCACCACACACTGGTGCAGCCGCTTTCAAAATGTTGAATAAATACGTTCCATCTGGATCTACGCGGTAATCAAAGGAGTTTAAGAACGAACGGCGATCTAAAAATACCCCTTTCGATAACTCTCTTCTACCTACGATACACAAGGCATTCGTCGCGTGATTTAGTTCTGGACGCGGTTCGAAAATAGATACAGAGCGCGTTCTGATTTGCTCGTGTATGTCACTCGCTCTGGCTGTGGTGTCAATGGATTCGAAACGTCTCGAACGTTCTTTGGCATTATTATCTAAGGCTTTCGCAAACAGTTTAACATGCTCCGCGTGCTTGATTTTATAATCCGAAAAGGTGATTTGTTCATCATAGAAAACGACATCATCCCGAGTTGTATCCCGTAAACCACCCACGAAAACCGTTGTTTCAGGAATCTGAATGCCTTTTTCTCTTAAAATGGCTCTTACTTCGGGTTTATTGGCCATCTGGCTGATGACACGCGCATTAACGGATCCTGCTCTTCCAGAACAAGCACCACAATCGTATGCCGCATAATGAGGATTGTTCACCGAACTAGCCCCGTGACCGATCACATAAACGATGGGTGCAAAGTTGTTCACTAAACCGATACTTTTCAGCAGTCCTTCTACTCTGATGGCCATTTCTTCGATTTGGAAACCTACTTGAAGTCCATTTTCCATCGCCTGGTAATCCACGCGAATGGTGGAGAATTTATCTACGTGCTTCAGCGAAGACGCCGTAGCAGGACTCATGGATGGCTTGAATAGATTGACGAACAGTTTAGCTGCAGACCAGAATCCTAAGGTTTGGCTGAATAACCAACCGGAATAGAAATTATGGCTGTGCTTCGAGAAATGCAGATCAGTACCTAAATTCTTTTCGCTTCCCTCCTCTTTAATTAAGTAGTTAGGCGTAACGGGAGCTGGACAAAGTTTAGTATAAAATTTACCTCCTACTGGCTGATAGTAAAACTCAACAGAAAAGAATCCTGGCGTTCCAAATGTATCACAGGCCGGATCTAATTTCTCCAAATGCCGTCTAAACGAACATTCCCGGTCATCGATGCAAAACATGGCCTGAAAACTCTTTGTATGCGGTTTGATAGAATCGACTTTTTCCATCTGCAAGCCTTTTAATACCTGGTCATAATACGACCATTCAAAGGCTTCTTGCCAAAGACTTAGCACTTCCATCTTTTCAGAATACCCAATAGGGTCATGCAACGGAATAATTTTTTCCGTCACAAAATTACCTATAGGAGACCAAGATTGATCTAATTTATAGTTTAGCGCATCATATTCTAACAATAATTCAAACAGAATTAAATCCTGTAATTTAATCAGACGCGTATCCAATAAAGTCTGAGGAAGATCCTCCACGGTAGAAACCATGCCTGACCATCCTTGGTGAGAAAATTGTTGATCGTATAAGTATTGCTCATACAATGATTCATTTTCTCCTACGATTTTCCAAAGCATTGTTGAAATGCTTAATTCCGGATCAAGTAAAAGTTTTCTCGTTTCTTTGTGGTAAAAAACACTGGCAAAACTTGTGCTTTCTAGCGTGCGCATCGCGTCTAAAAAGGATTTACCCTCTAATGGGAAATTCCAAATAGAAATGCCTTGGTCTAAAAAACTACCAATGATCCTGAACAAAGTAGGATGCACGAGCGAATCCAAGTCGATACCGTAGGTCGTTTTCCAAATTCCACGCAAGGCACCTACTCGACCCGGTTCGATGGTGGGGTAATCACCAAAAAGTAATTTTCCCTTCCAAACTTCTGAATTTTCTTTTTTCTGTACTAGAACGCGTTCTAAAAGATCGTCCGAGATTCGTCCTTCCTGATACATCGATCGAAAGGTTTCTAACGGAAAATAGACTTGGTAACCTAATTTAACGTGGGCAGTTGCTAACGCTTCATGAAAAGATAAATTCTGAAAAGCGTGCAGCGTATTATGGTGCACAAAGTCCATTAATGGGGCTTGTGCTGGCAAAAAGTGCTTCAGTTCATGAATCACGTGATGCTCATCAAATAATGTATGCATAGATGAATGTTTCAAAACCTGTATAGGCAGATTGAATAAAGGTAAGCGTACTAGTAAAACAAAAATGCAGGTAATCCTACAGCCTAATGTTTCTGAAAACGATAAAAAGGGGTGTTTTTAAGAAGGCGATTGCTTCTGTAGCATGGGAAGAGTACGCTTGTGTAAACGTATTCTTAAGCGGAAATAAAATAGAAGGGAAAGTACTCAGCGTGAAAGGAGTGAATAAACTCTCTTCTTCATTCTCTGTTGTGTCCTCTTCAAATAAAAAATCCATAAAACCGTAGTCAGATGACTCGGTTTTATGGATTTGTTGGGATTTTTCTTTCTGAACAGAAGCCTGCACACCATCCACTTGCATTTTAGACGCCATGGACGTCAAAAACAAGAGGGAGATGAACAACAAATAGATTTTGTTAAGCTTCATAAAAACAAATATACGATTATTTTAGGGATGACAAATATTCAACGACATCTCTAATTTCTCGTTTACTCATCAAGGACCCCATTGGTGGCATACCTGATGGTAAGTTTTCTCTTGATTTAATGCGCGTTACCGGAATGCGCAAAGGTTCTGCATCATTAGTCTTTAATTGCACTAGTTCATTCGTTTCAGAAATAATGGAACCGGAAACCTCTTGTCCATCTGTTAATACAAAATTCGTAGTACCATAACCTGGAGAAATGCGCGCACTCGGCTCAATCAAGGCCTGTAGCAATTGCTCTCTTGTCAATCTAGAAGCCACTCCTTTTAAATTCGGTCCTACTGTCGTGCCTTCACCCCCTACAATATGACAGCGTACGCACTGCACCGTTGAATTATAATTAAAGATATTTCGTCCGTCAGTAACAGATCCTCCAAACAACGCTTCTTTGAATTCATCTGTTAAAGTCCCTTTCACTTTTAGGGCGTCTAATTTAGCCACTAATTTCTCTTCATTACTTGCTTCTACTGCCTCCATTAGGTCTAATTTGATTCCAGATGGCAATTGATTATCGACCATTTTTTGAATCAAATCTGCTAAAATAACTGACGTGTTAGCCGGCTTCATTTTGGCCATACTTTGCAATAGAGATTGCTGCTCGGTAAGCGATCCTTTTTCGAAAATCGGTTTTGTAATAGCGGGTAATTCAGTAGCGCTTAATTCGATTTTGTTCAAATTGCTTAGGGCGATACCTCGGACATTTTTGTCCTCATCGCTGATACCTTTTTCTAAGATCGAGGCTAATTGAGGTGTTTGAAGTTCTGCCAAAGAACTCAATAAAGCAGCTCTTACCTTTGCATTGGGATGATTTTTGAAAAGATTGATTTCATTTTCCGTAAATGCCTTCAATTGTAACTCTGCCACTAATTTTGCCGTTGCAATTAAAACATCCGGATTTTCAGAAGCAAGGAAAGCTGGAATTTTAGGCTGAATACGTGCAATCACATCGGCTGGGTTTCTTGTTAAAACACCTCTATGTCTACCATCCACTCGATCCATCACGGATGGATTTGCCCAAGAACCTAAGGTCGCAATCGCTTCCGCACGTAAGGCCTCAGAGATTCCCGTTCTTTCAGAATAAGCAATCAATAAATCAATCTCTTTCGCTGAACCCACACGCAAGCACGCATTGATGGCTCTTCTAATAATCACTTCATCTTTCAAGCGCGAATCAGCTAAAGTCGCCGCTAAAGCTGGCAAAGCCGCTGGAATGGATTCATCATCATTTATGGCTCTCGCAGCTTCCGCCACAATGTATTCATCTGAATCGTGTAGGAATTCCGCAATTCCCGGATGAGCCAAACGACGTAATACGAGCACCGCCGCAATGCGTAATGAACGATTAGTTGAATTTTGTAAGGCTAACATGGGTTCCGCCTGTCCTATTCTGCTTAAGGCTAAAACAGCAGTGTGACGTAGGTAAAGGTCCTTGTCTGCATTCGTTTCGATTAATTTTAATAAAGCTGGAATGGCTCTTTCCGTACGAATGCGTCCTAAAGCCTGCGCTGCAAAGAAAGAAACACGAGGGTTAGTTGATGCTACTAACGGAATCAATTGTTCTGCAGCGGACGCATCAAAAATATCCCCTAACACTTTAGCAGCTTGCGCTACGATTTCTTCGTCCTTGTCAGCTAAAAGTGGCTGAATAGCAACTGCTGCTTTGATTTGGCCTAATCCCCAAATGCCATGTACTCGAGCTAGTTGATTCTCTTTTTGCTGAACGGCTTTAACGAAAATAGCGCTCGCCTTTCTCTCTGCTAATTCATATTGTGCTTTTAAGCGAACGCGTTGATCGCCATAGAATAACAAGTCATACAGTTGTGTCAAACTTTGTTTCGCATAATCCTGCTGAATATACTTTTTTGTTTGCTCGCGTTCCGCTTTCAAATCATTCTCTTTCTCGTCTACATCGATTTTCCAGATCCGGCCATAGTTCTTGGTATCCCATCCAAAGATCCAATCTGACGCGTACAGAGCTCCCTCTGGCCCGAAACGAATACCGGTAGGTAAAATTCCTTTCACTACATCTTCTTCAGAATTGAAGTCAAACGAAGCGCCTTTCGGTTTTAGGTCGAAGGACCAGATATGGGACATGTTTGCATTGCCCACAAACTCCACGAGGAAGAATTTATTCGTCCAGCGTTTTCCTAAAGCCGTTCCAGGGTTCCAAAGCATCCCCGTAGGACCATTGTGAAAATTGCGAATCGGTGGAATAATATAGGCTGCTTGACCTTCCCAACGCGGGACAAATAATTTCTCATCCATCCAAACTTTGTACGAATTATTACGCGGGTCCGTGTATTTACCATATTGCCAGTTTGAGCGCCATCCGGCGTCAGAACCTTCCACCACATGCACTAATCGTTCGCTTTCTCCTGGATGATCTCCATCATTATCGGAACTGATTAGGTTACCATAGTTATCAAATACGAATTCGTGTGTGTTACGCAAACCGCTCGCGTAAACTTCGAATTCAGAACCATCTGGATTCGAACGAACGATGACGCCTGAGTTTGGGTTTTTGTATTGTTTACCGTCTTTGGCTGTGATATTAGCGCCAATATCTCCGATTTGCCAATAAATCTTACCGTCCGGTCCTTCCGTTAAACCTGACATTCCATGCCCGCCAAAACCAATATGAACCGCATAGCCCGTCGAAATCGATTCCGGTTTAGTCCATTGTCCCCCCTTGTGTTTAAGACGCATTAAATCAGGTCCAATGGCCACAAAAGCATCTTTTTTGCGTACTAATAAACCGCCGGCCACATCCGTCACTTCTTCGTTAAAGCCGTTGAAAACGCGCGTGGATTGATCTGCATAGCCATCTCCATTCAAGTCTTCTACTTTGTAGATTTCTTCTTTCTCTACTTTTAAATCCAACCAATCATGCGAACCATCGCCATTCATATCCGCTAACCATGTGTTTTTAGCCGAATTTTCCGGGGCAAACGTACGGTGTAAAAAAGCACGGCGATCTTCCACGGTTTGAAATCCGATCGATTCGGTCATCCAATCCCGGTGACCTCGGATGTCAAATTCGGACCCTTTATTACGATTCGTACTATTGACGAAGATAGCTCCTTTATCATCTACCGCGATGGCTACCGGATCCTGTAACAAGGAATCAGAAGCCCATAAGTCGATTTTAAGACCTGGAATGAGTTTTATGGGTTGTTTATCTTTGATGGCTTTGGCATTTTCGGCCACCTTATTTTGATCTTCGTAAATAATCTTGTAGGTATCATCTTTGCCTTGTTTTGAACAAGAAAAAAGAGATAAAGCGATGCTCGAAAGTAGAATTATTCTTTTCATAGGGGTCATTAATTTTCTTCGTCCATCATACTGCGGCGTTGTTTAGCAGCTTGTTTGGTGGTTTTAAATCGGTAATTAAAGGTCAAGTTAAAGGAACGCAAGCGTCCTTGTGATTCACCACTCGTAAAGAATCCTGATCCATCCATTGGTGAAATGTACCTTGATTCGTAGCGATTAATTCGGGAGTTAAAGATATCTAAAATACTAAAACTAAGTGTACCATTTCCTTTCATAATGTCTTTAGACGCTGATAAATCCATCCAAGCCATATAACCACGGGAACCTTGTGGGGTTAATTGTGGCGCTTCGTAATTAGCCCGAATTTGGAAATCTGTAGCTTCTATTTTAATGCGGGATGCATGTCTGACAAACCAAGAATAGGTATCACTTTTATAGGCTGCATTAATGTTCGAGGCATCTGTAATGGCTCTAAACGCATTAAAGCTCAAATCAGCTTTATAAGCTTTCGTGAAATTCCAGGAACTCGCCACTTCAATGCCCATGGATTGTTGGTCAGCTAGGTTAGCTGGTAATGTTTTGGAAAATCCTAAACTGTCCACAGTTCTAAATCGATCAATCTTGCCAAAAGTTTGGCGGTAATAAATCGAAGAACTGATACTCCCTTGATCGAAATATTTCAAATGCCCTAAATCAAATGAATTCGTGAATTCAGGATTTAAATTCGGATTTCCAGAAAAGAAATTTCGGTTATCTGAGAACGTGACAAAGGGAGTCAAATCATTATACGTAGGTCTTCTGACGCGTCTAGAATAACTTAATTGAAACGAATTGTCCGGTGTAATCGTGTAGGTAAAATGGGCACTAGGAAACAAATTTGCGTAATTTCTGGGATTCTTTTCCTTTGTTTGCTCTAGTTCTGTTTGGATGTCAGTCGTTTCCGCTCTTAACCCGAACTGGTAGGAGAATTTCTTTACTTTACTTCCCAAAATCAGATAAGCAGCAGAAATATTCTCTTGGTAATTAAACACGTTTCGAAGTCCCGGAACAATCGTAAAAATGCCTGAGGGTTGCTGCTCCGTCACGATATAATCATTGATCATATTTCTAAAACTCGTTCGAAGTCCCATTTCTAGTTTTGCATCTTTACCTATGGGGTTTACATAATCTGCTTGTAAGATCCATTGACGTTCAAATTCATCATTAAGCGCTTTTTGTACCTTGGTTAATTCAGGAAAAGCGGACCCATTGGGTTTCTTTCCAATTTGGGTATACAATTGATCAGAGCGCTCCCAATAATCTAAATAGCGTAAATCTGCCGTAAATTCTTGCCCTTTCTTTGCATAGCTCTTCTTAAAAGTTAACGCATATTCTCCATTGGGTTCTGCTTCTTTTTCATCTTGCTGGCGATAGGTATCACTGTACAGATTCGATAGGTTTCCACGGTAATCAAGGTAGAAAAAATCAGTTATACGTCTCACATCGGTACGTCTGTAGATGTAAGAAGCCGTTAAAATTGTTTTATCAGTAAAGAAATAATCGGCTCCACCTCGTACGTTATTTACTAGACCGGTCACATTATTGGACGAATGTTGATCTAAATAATTCGTTTGTTTTCCGGTATATACTTCTTGGTAAAGGCTGTTTCTTCCAGGAGTCCTTCTGTAGAAAACACCATAATTGATAAAGAAGTTGAATTTATTCTTTCGGTAATTTACGATCGCCGTTCCCCCAAAATTCTCCGGATACCCAGAAGTCGCTTCAATCGCACCATTGAAACCCTGGTTTTGGTTCTTTTTGAGCACAATATTAATGATTCCAGCCATTCCTTCAGCCTCATATCGAGCCGAAGGATTCGTAATAATTTCTACCTTATCGATCAGATTTCCTTGTAAGGATTGTAAACCAGATGAACCATTGATTCCCGCTAAAGTGGAAGGTTTTCCATCGATTAAAATCCGAACGTTATCACTTCCTCGCAGCTTAATCGCCCCTTCTGGATCCACTTGGATGGACGGAAGATTTCCCAAGATTTCCGATGCCGTCGCCCCTTTATTCGCTAAATCGGTTCCTACATTAAAGATACGCTTATCAAGGTTGAGTTCCATGGAGGCTTTTTGGCCCTTCACCACTACCTCATTCAGGGTCTGATTACTTTCCTTGACGCTAATTGTCCCTAAATTAATAGAGGTTGTAAATGACTGATTAGCCATCTTCATGGCTTCATATCCAATACTTTCGATCAAAAGATCGTACGTTCCTGGCGCTACTTCCACGGTAAATTTTCCCTTTTCATTCCCGATCGTTCCCGTCACAAGTGCAGTACCTTTAAAAAGACGAATGCTAGAAAATGGGACGTTTACTTCCCCTTGAATCTTGATTTTTGTTTGGGCAAATAAGCTGGAAACGCACAATAAGAGTAGTATCGGAAGAAGCCGAACGTTTTTCATAGCATAGGTTTAGAATATTCTTGTAAGTTAGAAAGACAATTTTATATTTTTTATACCCTCCTGACCCGATTTTATTCTTATTTTTAGGTGTACAAATGCAAACTATGAAAAAAGGACTTTTCTTATTATTCATCTCCTTTGTTATTCAAGCGAATTCGTTTGAGGATCAGGCGAAACGCGTTACGATTTACCGGGATGAATGGGGAATCCCCCATATTTACGGAAAATCGGATGCAGATGCTGTTTTTGGCTTGATGTATGCGCAATGTGAGGATGATTTTGCCCGGGTTGAGATGAATTACATCGAGAAATTAGGTCGAATGTCTGAAATAAAGGGCGAAAAGGAATTAGCTTATGACCTGTATATCAAATTGTTAATTGATGAGAAGGAGGCCAAAGCAGAATACAAAACCTCTCCTGTTTGGCTAAAAAAATTGTTAAACGCTTATGCGGATGGCATTAATTATTATTTACAAAAGCATCCGGAAGTAAAACCTAAATTATTAACTCATTTTGAACCTTGGTATCCCCTATTATGGACCGATGGATCCATTGGAGCCATTTCTACGGGAGATGTGACTGAACAAGAAACAGCATTGTTTTATGGTTTACCAGCTCAAGTCGCTAGTGTAAAATACCAAACTCCAGACGAAAAATTAACGGGTTCGAATGGCTTCGCAGTAGGCCCTGCTCTCTCTAAATCCGGTCATTCTTTACTCTATATTAATCCACACGTGACCTTTTATTTCCGTCCCGAAGTGCATGTGGTAAGTGAAGAGGGTTTATCAGTATATGGTGCTGTTACTTGGGGGCAATTCTTTGTCTATCAAGGTTTTAATCCTTACAATGGCTGGATGCATACCTCTTCAGAAGTGGATGTGGCGGATGCGTATATAGAAACTACACGCTCACGGAATGGACGGGTGGAATACTTGCTAGATGGCAAATGGATTCCTTTTCAAACGAAAATAATCCCCCTAGGTACTCGAAAAATTAAAGCCTATTTCAATCACCGGGGTCCGGTATTAGCCGCTAGAAATGGGAAATGGATCTCCGTTCGCTCGTATAATAGAGCGCGTAAAAGTTTAATGCAAAGTTGGCTGCGCACAAAGACGAAGGGATTAGCTGATTACAAACGCGTGATGGAAATGCGTGCGAATACCTCGAATAATACGGTTTATGCAGATAATAAAGGTAACATCGCTTATTGGCACGGGAATTATGTTCCACGTAGAGACAGCTCAAAAGACTGGGGCGTTCCACAGGATGGCTCTTCGAGCACAATCGATTGGAAAGGACTACATTCTGTCGACGAAATCGTGCATGTATACAATCCTAGCTCTGGGTGGATTCAAAACTGCAACTCTACTCCTTTTACGGTGTCTGGTGTGGCTAGTCCGCTTCGGTCTACTTATCCCGTTTATATGGCGCCTGACGGCGAAAATTTCCGGGATCGTAATGCGGTTCGTTTATTCTCTCAAACCGCTAAATTGGATTTGCCAGGTTTAATTGGATTAGGTTATGATCGCCGCTTACTGGCGTTCGAAACCTTATTGCCTGCACTACTGAATGCGGCAGGTCAAGAATCGGATTTAGCAGAAGTGGTGACAGAACTGAAAAATTGGGATTACAACGCTTCTTCCAGTTCGATCGCTCAAACCATCGCCATTCGTTGGGGACTGAAGATTATGCCTAAAATTCCGAAGCCCAAGCAATTTGGAGGGGAAACGGAGGTCGTTCAAAATATGGAAAACTATGCTAAAACAGGGTCTAAATCAGAAATGGTTCAAGCTTTAAGGGAGGTTCTAGCGGATTTAAAAAAGGATTTTGGAACCTGGAAAGTAGCTTGGGGGGAGTTGAATCGCTTCCAACGTATTTCAAATGGTGACGCGTTACAAATGGATGATTCGAAATCGAGTTTTGCAGTACCCTTTACCTCCTCGGCATGGGGACAGCTACCCTCTTACACGAGTCGATCGATTCAAGGTTCGAAAAAGTGGTATGGCGTAAATGGCAATAGTTTTATTGCGGCTGTAGAATTTGGCCCTAAAATTAAGGCCTATTCTTTACTGGCGGGTGGCGAAAATGGGAATCCGAACTCTCCTCATTTTTTCGATCAAGGGCAGCGCTATGCGGAAGGTAAATTTAAGGACATTTATTTTTACAAAAGTGATGTATTGAAGCACGCGGTGTCTTCCTATCATCCTTAAATTTTGTTATATTTAATTTTACTTTTTCAAAAATGCCTAATCAAATACAAGCCGGATTCGAATTTGAAGCCATTTTTCAAGAAGCGGCCATAGGTATCATCGTGACGAATTCCCGATTTGACATCTTGCTATCGAATCATTTTGCTGATCAATTATTTGGTTACGAAGCATCAGAATTGTTAGGGGAAAATATTTCCCGTTTAATTCCGAATCATCTGAAAGATCGTCACCATGGCCATTTGGGAAATTTAGGGCACGAAAAACCGATCTCTCGTCCTATGGGGATTGGTTTAGATTTGAAGGCCAAAAGAAAAGACGACTCCTTATTCCCCATTGAGATCTCCTTGAGTCACTTTAAAGCGAGCGATAGTATGCATTATATCGCATTTGTGAGCGATGTGACACTTAAACGAAAGGTCGAGATGGAGTTGATTTTAAAAAATCAGCAAATCAACCAACTAAACGAAACCTTAGAGCAAGAAGTGGCCGCCAGAACTCAGGCACTTCAAAATACATTGGACAAATTAGAGGTCAATGCGAAGGAACTGGAAATCTCTTTAGAAAAAGAAAAAGTGTTAGGGGATTTGAAAACCCGCTTTGTTTCGATGGCCTCCCATGAATTTAGAACGCCGTTAACGTCCATTTTGGGCTCAGCTACATTGATTGAGAAGTATTCGAAAGCCGAGGATCAGCCTAAAAGAGAACAACATATTAATCGCATTAAGTCCTCTGTTAGTCATTTGACGGAGATTTTAGAGGAGTTTTTATCTGTGGGTAAATTAGAAGATGGAAAATTAGAAATTCATCCAACTGAATTTACCCTTCGAGATTTTTTACAAGATATTCTTACGGATTTTAGTACGTATCAGCAAGCAATTCGTTTAGAGTTAGCCTCTGATTTTAGCTGTTTTCAAGATGCTTCGATTCTTCGTAAAGTGATTTTCAATGGTTTGTCTAATGCCTTGAAATTCTCGCAGAAGGAAATCATCCTGAAAGTGGAGAAACAAACGAATCAAGTTTTGATTACCATTATTGATCAGGGGATTGGCATTAGTATGGAAGACCAAAAGCATTTATTCGAGCGTTTTTTCCGGGGCGGAAATGCCACCGTTATTCAAGGGACGGGTTTAGGATTACACTTAGTGGATCGCTATATGCGTTTATTGGGAGGAAGTGTGCAAATTAGTAGTGAATTAAATAAGGGAACTGAGCTACATATTCAGTTTCCCATGTGATAACAGTATGAGCAAGCGCCTATTAATCATTGAAGACAGTGTGGATATTCGGGAGAATACAGCAGAACTGTTAGCGTTATCCGGATTCACCGTAGAGACAGCCTCTGATGGCTTAGAGGGAGTTCGATTGGCTAGAACCTGGAATCCTGATTTGGTGATTTGCGATATTATGATGCCTAATTTAGATGGATTTGGCGTATTGCAGGTATTCTCTAGTCAACCTGAATTAGCTACTATTCCATTTATTTTTCTAACGGCTAAAACCGATCGCGCTGATATGCGCAAAGGAATGGAAATGGGCGCAGATGATTATTTGACGAAGCCTTTTCAAGAAGTGGAATTATTGCGCGCCATTGAATCTCGTTTGAAGAAAGCAAAAACATCCATTCCTTTGTCTACGTCAGTTTCAGATGTGACTCTTGTTCACGATGCATTAGCTTATTTAGATTTACCCACTTGGTCAGGCGAAAAGAAAACACAAACACATGCTAAAAAACAGGTCATTTATTCGGAAGGCGATCATCCGATTCGCTTGTATTATTTGGCCAAAGGAAAAATAAAAGCTTACCACACAAACAAGGAGGGTAAGTATTTCATAACTTCTTTCATTCATGAGGGAGAATTTTTCGGCTTTGTGGACATCTTAGAAAACCAGGCCTATCGGGAGAGCGCAGAAGCCTTAGAAGAATCCACCATCATCAGTGTATCGGCTGTCGAATTCCTACAGAAAATTAAGGAGAATATCCATTTAGAGGTATTTTTTAGAAAGGCTTTGACGAGCTATCTGTTGAAGAATGAAAAGTTGATGGTCGAAATGGCTTACCAAAGCCTTCGTATGCGTGTGGCAATGGTCTTAGTCGAAATAGCGCAGACCTATAGCACGAACAGTTCTGCACCTTTTGTCATCAAACTTTCCAGGGAAGACCTCGCATCACGCGTGGGAACGGCCACCGAATCGGTCATTCGTACGCTAAGTGACTTTAAAAAAGAAGGATATTTGGATGTCAAAGGAAGTGAAATGACTTTGAAAAACATCGAAGGACTAGCGAAACTCAAATACTAGCTAAACGGATGACAGATAATTGGGCTTAGAATCGAATGGGCTAAATAGTCAGAATAGGCCATTCCGATTCCCCAGGCTCCTCTGAAGAGTAGTATTCCTGCTACGAACCATCCTAGGTATTGAAAAATTGGCTGTTTCTTTAATTTGGATGAACCCCAAATGTACAGCTGAAGCGCTGGCAAGGTCGCAATACCTAAAATTACCATGCTAAAAGCTCCGTAGAGAGGTTGGGGTTGAATCAATGCCACGCTTAAACCGGCTACCACGAGACCACAAGGTAAAAGTCCATTGGCCATTCCTAAGACAAAATAGCCACTAGGCCCCATTTTAGCTCCTATTTTCTGTAATTTTTTCCCAATCGATTGATGTAAAAAAGCGAGGGGCCCCTCCCCTATGTTTTGGCTAATAATTAAGAGTATAAAAACACCTGCCAGTACATAATAATAAGACCATAGATTTGGAAATAGCCAGATGGATCCGATGCCTGCCACGAAATATCCCAATATCCCATACATCAGGATTCTACCCAAAGGATAGAGGTACATTCTCATGGAAGAGTGACCTTTAGCATTAATTTGAGCCACAATAGGTCCACACATCGCAAAGCAATGCCAGCTTCCGGCTAAACCGATGAGAAAAGTATAATACCAAGTATGCATTAAGGAATTTGGATTCGCTGTTCTTCAATGTAGCTTTTGCCATCTTTTTCCCAGCTTAAACTAACATTCCAAGGACCTTTAACTAAAAAGGGCGTATGGATGAGTGCAAGGCCAGCCGAATCGGCAGAAACACTAAGTGTTTTATCTAAATTGGCATTGGATGGACGGTAAAAAACTAAACTCCCTTTTGAAATAGTAGCCGGAAACTGAATTTTGGCTTGTTGAAAATCCGCTGAAAATTCCAAACTAGCCTTTGAAGTTAAAGCCGCCGTTTGTTCCCGCTCATTGATTTTCTGTTGAAATGCCTGACCATCAGCATAGTAGTTCTTGCCCACTAATTCGATGGATTCTTTGGACATGTTGACATAGAAATAGGCCATAAATGCCCCAAAAAGGACAAAGGTGACAATAATCCCATGTCCCCAATTAAAGCTAAATTTATTCATCTGGTTGTATAAAACTAGTTTTGATAATCTCTTCTTTCCCACTTGTTTCGGTTATTTGTACCGGAACCTTTTCCCCATTCTTCCATTTACCTCGCTTGATGCGCAGGAAGAACTCCCCTTTTGCCATTTTTCCAGGGTTCACTAAATTAAGGGGTTTTCCCACCCAAACAATGTTAAAGGGCTCTGGCGCTTCTATTCTAAAGCTTTGCTTTTCCATCGACTTATTCAAAACCTCTATTTGGTATAAATTACTCACCTCCCTTGTTTTTTCATCCACCTGAAAAATCATTCCAGGCGTTCGTAAAAGCGTTGTCTCAAAATTAGTCCGAGTCACTAGCATAAAGGCTAATCCCGCGATGATCAAAGCCAAAACGGTGCTGTAAGCGCCGATGCGCAAGGTGAATTTCAGTTTTTGGCCAGTATTTACCCCATTTAATGAATCATAGCGAATTAATCCTTTGGGCTGGTGGGTCTTTTCCATCACCTGATCACAAGCATCAATACAGGCCGTACAACCGATGCATTCTAATTGATTACTACCATTTCTGATATCTATTCCGGTAGGACAAACGCGCACACACCAATGGCAATCAATACAAGCGCCTTTCTCATCCCCTTTTCCACGCGGTTCTCCCCTTTTGTGATCGTATTGAACCAGAATCGAATTATTGTCTAGTAAAACTCCTTGTAAACGACCATAGGGACAGATGACCATACAAACCATCTCTCTAAACCGGGCAAACACAAAGTAAAAAACGGCTGTAAAAATGAGTATCGCAACTAATCCGACTACGTGATCCCAAGGAGATTCGGTGACTAATTTTAGCCATTCCTTTTTGCTAATCAGGTACATCAAAAAGGTATTTGCAATGGCGAAAGACAACAACACAAATAAGGTATGTTTGATTCCTCTTTTTAGGATTTTTTCCGTGTTCCAAGGGGATTCTGCCAGTTTTCTTTGGGCTTTATCATCTCCCTCTACCCAATATTCGATCTTCCTAAATAACATTTCCAAAAAGATCGTTTGCGGACATGCCCAGCCGCACCAGATGCGTCCGAATAATACGGTAAATAAGCTGACGAATAAAAGAAAGGCAACTAATCCTAAAGCCACTAAATGGAAGTCCTGTGGAAAAAACGGAATAGCCCAAAAGATGAATTTTCGCTCTACTACATTGAAAAGAAAGATCGGGTTTCCTTTGTACTCGATCCAAGGTAATCCAAATAAAAGCGTTAATAGTAGATACGAAAAATACGTTCTCAGGCGATAGAATGGACCGATTATGCGACCTGGATAAATCCAAAGCCGTTTCCCATCCTTCGTTTGGTTGTACAGATAGTTCCGGTAATCATCATTATCTATATTGAATTCTGACATAAAAAAAGAGGGTCCGTTGCCGGACCCCTTTTACATTAAAACGGAGACTTTTCTCGGCAGGTACTCAACCCAAATGGTTTGTAGAGTAAGCAAAATCTAAAAACGCCCGTCAGGGCAATAATAACGGCTACAATGTAAACCGTTAGGGTTAGATTTGCTGGAATAATTTTTGCGTAAGCTAGAATGGCTAAACTGACGGCGATCGCTAATCGAAAGATACGATCCATTTTACCAACGTTCTTTTTCATAATTAGGGTGTTTTAGTTTCTGTTCCTTGTGGCTCCTTCGCACCCGGAGGATTAGATCCTTGAAGTGATAGAATGAAAGAGGCTACTTTTTGAATTTGTACTGGATTTAGGGTTTTATTCCAAGCAATCATCCCCTTTTCGGGAACTCCGTGCGTGAGGGTTTTAAAGACGGATTTTATATCTCCACCATGTAACCAAAACGTATCTGTTAGGTTAGGTCCCACGCCACCTTGGCCTTTATCACCATGACAAGCTACACAATTTGTGGAATAAATTTGTGATCCCTCTGTTAAATCTTTGGCTTTCATCACCATGGTTACATTGTTCTCATTCACCGAGTTAGCAAATTTCTTCAGGTATTCTTCTCTTGCTTTTTCAGCAATGGTTACTTCGGTTTTGTATTCCGTTTCTTGAATATGACCGTCTTGGTACACATGGTAATAAAATCCATAAACCACTGCGAAAAGGATGGTTAGGTAGAATAAATACATAAACCATGGTGGCGTAGGATTATCTAATTCCGCGATACCATCGTATTTGTGCTCCATTAGAAGGTCTTTTTCTTTTTCCAAAGGTTTTAAGCCCGTGAAACCATCCCACCAGCTTTGCTTTACCACCGGTTCCGGAGAGGCTTGATCCGCAAGTTTTTTCAATGCCACGTGCAATTGTAGCGTAACAATCAGAATAACAACCCCTGTCATCAGGATCATGCTGACTAACCAAAATTCAATAACAGTAACTGACATAAGGATATTATTTTGAGTGATCAGATAAGGTATTACCCTCATTGAAGGGCATTTGCTCCATTTCAACGAGGTGTTTTTTGTCCATCCAAATCAAGTAGATGCCTACCAGAACGAAAAAAGTCAAAAAGGTCAGCAGCGAGAAAATCATATACTTATCGGCCCCTGGAATAGTAGATATAAATTGCTTAAACATGCGCTTATTTTTTAGAAATGTCCGTACCTAAACGTTGCAAGTAGGCGATCAAAGCGATAATCTCTTTGTCTTGGCTTACCTTGATTTTTTCCGCTGCCAAATTTGCTTGAATGGCTCTCGCCTGCGTATGCAAGTCTTTTACTGCATGTGCAATCTCATCTGTTGAATAAGGCACACCTAATTTTTTCATGGCGGCTAACTTATCTTGCGTTTGAGACGTATTCAATGTTTGCTCTAAAAGCCACGCATAAGTAGGCATAATCGAACCAGGTGACATACTACTTGGTTCTCTCATGTGGTGGTAGTGCCAAGAATCAGGGTATTTTCCTCCTTCTCTATGCAAATCGGGTCCCGTACGTTTGGATCCCCATAGGAATGGATGATCGTAAACGAACTCCCCTGATTTAGAAAATTCTCCATAGCGTTCCGTCTCACTTCTAAAAGGACGAACTAACTGAGAGTGACAACTCACACAACCCTCACGAATATAAATATCTCGCCCTTCTAATTCTAAAGAGGTATATGGTTTCACCGATTCAATCGTAGGAACATTTGATTTGACCATAAACGTAGGAACTAATTCGACCAAAGAACCTACTAAAATCATCACTAAAGAAGCCACTAATAATTGGATAGGACGTTTTTCAATCCAACGGTGCCAGTGTCCATCACTTTCGTGTTTCTCCTCGATGATGGCTAAGGGAGCTGCTTCTGCTTTCTCATTCGCTAACAAAGTGCCTTGAGCCATCGTTTTGAACAAGTTATAGGCCATTAAAATGGCTCCCGTCAGGTACAAGGTCCCCCCAAATGCCCGCATCATGTGCATCGGCAATAATTGCAATGTCGTGTCTAAAAAGTTGCCATATTGTAAGGTACCTTCGGCTGTAAATTGCTTCCACATCATCCCTTGGGTGAAACCAGAGATGTACATGGGAATAGCGTAGAGGGCGATACCGATGGTACCGATCCAGAAGTGGGTTTTGATTAATTTTTCTGAAAATAATTTCGTTTGGAAGATACGCGGAACTAACCAATACAGCATAGCAAAAGTCAGGAATCCATTCCAGCCTAGTGCACCTACGTGCACGTGGGCTACAATCCAGTCTGTAAAATGGGCAATCGCATTAATGTTTTTTAGGGAAAGCATCGGTCCTTCAAAAGTAGCCATGCCATAACTGGTAATCCCCACCACCATAAATTTCAAAATCGTATTCTCGCGTACTTGATCCCAAGCACCGCGTAAGGTCAAAAGTCCATTGATCATGCCACCCCAAGACGGAGCAATTAACATAATAGAGAAAACAACCCCTAAAGACTGTGCCCAATCCGGTAAAGAAGAATACAACAAGTGGTGAGGTCCAGCCCATATATAGATAAAGATCAATGCCCAAAAGTGCAGAATAGAAAGACGGTACGAATACACCGGACGATTCGCCATCTTTGGCAAGAAATAATACATTAAACCTAAGAATGGAGTCGTCAAGAAAAAAGCCACCGCATTGTGGCCATACCACCACTGAATCAAGGCATCTTGTACCCCAGCATACACATAATAGGATTTAAATAACGAAATAGGTAATTGCATCGAGTTCGTTAAATGCAAGACGGCCACCGTAATAAAAGTGGCGATATAGAACCAAATCGCTACGTACAAATGCCGTTCCCGCCTTTTAAAAATCGTACCGAACATATTGATTCCAAAAGCCACCCAAACCAACGTAATCGCGATATCAATAGGCCATTCTAATTCCGCGTATTCGTGTGATGTCGTGATTCCTAAAGGTAAAGTGATAGCTGCAGCCACAATGATCAATTGCCAGCCCCAGAAATGGAAATTAGATAGGAAATCACTGAACATTCGCGCTTTCAAAAGGCGTTGTAGCGAATAGTAGACCCCAGCAAAAATGGCGTTACCCACAAAAGCAAAAATCACTGCATTGGTATGCAATGGACGTAAGCGGCCAAAAGTGCCATATTGTGTCAGGTTTGCGGCAGGTGCAAAAAGCTGTGTGGCGATTATCACACCCACTAGCATCCCTACAACACCCCAAACGATGGTGGCAATGGAGAAATTTCGAACGATTTTATTGTCGTAATAAAATTGCTCTAATGAGGTAGTTTTTGTACTCATAGCTTGTTTGTTTTTTGGTCATCCTGTAAAATGCGCATTGCCGGAGTTATCAAATCTTCTTGTTGTCCGGTTCTAATGGACCAAACAAAGGCAATCACAAAACCGATGGCCATAAACAGGCTTAATCCGATCATGAGGTACATTATTTCCATTGTCATTCCTTTTTATTTGTTGCAATTTCGGGACAAAGCCCCTTGCAAAACCTGACTTTACTCAGCTTTTATTCTGATTTTAGAACGGTATAAAAGTTGTCCTTTCCAATTCATTCCCCACGTCGCAATGACTAACATACTGATGGAATTAATCGGCATTAAAATGGCTGCTATCAAAGGATATAAATGGCCCTGAATTGCATAGCTTAACCCAAATCCATTGTAGACTAAGGAGAGTATAAAGCTAGTTTTGATGAGTTTTAGGCCATATTTGGAGTAGCGAAAATACTCCCCTAATTGAGGTAATTCGGATCCTTTCAAAATCGCATCTGACGCAGGGGTAAAATGCAAGTGGTCATCTGAAACGGCAATACCTACAGCTGCCTGTTTTAGAGCCCCTGCATCGTTTAGTCCATCCCCTATCATGGCTACGATTTTTCCTTGTTTTTGAAGTGCTTGGATATATTCCATCTTCTCTAAAGGACTACATTCGAATTTTACGTGATCTTGATTTTCAAACCAATCCAATAAATGCGCTGCGTGTTCTTTTTTGTCCCCTGAAATCAAATGGACTTCGTACAATTGTCTTAAACGATGCAACATCCCTTCCACCCCTGGTCTATTTTCCCATGGAAATTCGATAAACCCGATGGGCTCTTGGTTGATGGAAACGAACAAGCGTGTTTCAGAGCTGATTAATCCCTCTGGTAAATGGAGTTCATTCAACGTGTATTTAGCGCTTCCGATTTGGACAAATATATCATCAAATGTGGCTTGAAGTCCTTTTGACCTGAGTTCTTTAAAATCAGCTAATGGTATAATGTTTCGATCTTGAAGAAACTTTTTGACCTGTTTCGAAAGTGGATGGGTAGATTGAAACACGAGTGTATAAATTGCATTCCATTCCATGTCACTAAGTTCCCGATTAAAATGTACGGTCGGTTCCTGTTGACTTTGTAAGGTTAGCGTGCCTGTTTTGTCAAAAACCAAGGTATCGACCTGCGCCATTCGCTCGAATGTCTGAATGTCTTTGATAAAAAAGTTAAACTTGGCTAACCACCTGATTCCGTGTCCTAAAGCGAAAGGATAAGAAACGGCCAAGGCGCAAGGACAGGCAATGACGAGAATACTCACCACCGCATTTGACCAGCGGCTTTGATCCACGTTATACCAATAGATTCCCGCAATCGTGGCTAGACTTAACAGTATCACGGTGAAATACATCCCCACTTTGTTCGCAAAGTTCTCCCAGTTTTCTGTTTTGTGATTCGGATTTTTAAAGGCTTGTTGTTCCCATAGCTGTGTTAAATGGCTCTGGTTCAGGTCTTTGCTGATTTGAATTTCGATGGCTTCCCCTAGGTGTTTGCCACCAGCATAAATAGATTGTCCCGCTTGAATAGGTATTAATTCGCTTTCGCCGGTGACAAAGCTGTAGTCCATTTGGCTTTGACCTTTTACTAAATAGGCATCTGCAGGAATGATTTCCTGGTTGCGAATCAATAAACGATCCCTCACCTGAATCTCTTCTAAAGGAGCGGTTTCTTCTTTGCCATTCGCGATTTTGGTGACCACTAATGGGAAATAGGCTTTGTAATTGCGTTCAAATGAGAGGAAATCAAAGGATTTCTGTTGGAACCACTTCCCTATTAATAGGAAGAATATCAGGCCAGAAACGGAATCGATGTAGCCAGCCCCAGTATGCGATAAAATTTCAAATACACTGCGACCATATCCTACGAGTATGCCCAATAGAATGGGTATTTCAATGGTCATTTTACGCAATTTGAGGTGCGCATAGACATGGCTAAAATAGTCCGAGCCCGAATAGAATACGGCCACGCTACCCAAAGCTAGGTTCAGGTAACCAAATAAAGCCTGAAGAGAGCCATCGTCAATCCCTAAATACTCCGGAAAGCTAAATAGCATCGCATTCCCAGCACAAAAACCTGCGATTCCAAGCTTCAGAAATAGTCTTTTTTGATCATTATTTTGTGGTTTTTCTTCCGCATTTGAAATATGCGGTTCATACCCTAAGCTCGCAATTAACGTGGCTAAAGCACCTAAATTAAGTAAATCTTCTTTAAACCAAACCGTTAGATCCTTCTTCCCAAAATTCAAACTTGTCTTTATTATCTGTGGATTCAATTTTTGCAGATTCTCCAATAAATATAAACAAGAGCGGCAGTGAATGGCTGGCAGGTGGAAGCTAACTTTGGAAAAATCTGCATTCGAAAAGGTGATTAAGCGATCCCTCAATGCTTTGTTGTTAAGAAAATCAAAATTCTTGTCTGTAGGAGAAATGCCCGGATTAAGATCACAGTTGTAATATCCTTCAAGGTGATTATCATTCAGTAAGTCATAAACTTGTTCGCATCCGTGGCAACAAAAAGTCTTTTCTTGATGAATGATAGTTGTTTCAGAACATTCATCTCCACAATGATAGCATATTACCTCTTCAAGAACCTCAGTGTACATGTGTAAAATCTAATGTTCAAATTTCCGGAGATTCAGACTTGATTTTCGTGACAAATAGCACATTGAAAACTGATGAACGTCAGGTATTGAAACCTTACTTCCATCTAATTTCGCATTGTTATTTAAGCTAATGAACAATTTTTCAGATACGGAACGGAAAGTGTTAGCCAGTGGAATCGAACTTCGCTACTTGCCTGATGAATATTTATTTCGTCAAGGCCAAAAAGCAGAATTTGTATTTTACCTGCAAGAAGGCAGCCTCGTGTTAGAAGGATCGGCTGGCTTTGTAACCATCGATCGGAAAGGTGTTTTTATTGGAATTGAGGAAGCAATCGAGGAGAAAAAGCATTTGTATTCTGCTATGACTTCGAGTTATTCACAATTTTTGGTTTTTGAGCGGAAGTATTTCAAGCAGTTGATCGATGAATTCGATTTAGCCCTTCCCTATTTTGAGTATAAAAAAGCAGAATTAAATGAACTATTAAAAAAGGTTCAGCAGAAGTACGCTACGGTATAGAGGTTTAGAGTGGTATTTAATTGGGTTTTGGCTCCCTTTTGCTTTTAGCGGAAGGGAGCTTTATTTTAAGGGACTATCCTTTTCCTTTTTCAGGGTATTATAGACCATTTTGTCCAAAAATCCATTCATCCATTTATTCAAGAATACGGTTAATTTACCTTGGAAAGTGAGTACTAAGGTCTTCTTCTTTGATTCGTAAGCCTCAGCAATGCATTTAGCCACTTCTTCCGCTGACATCATGTTGCCTTCATCGCGCATCGAGTCTCCTGTCACTTTTCCCTCACTATTTAAGGAGGCAGCTCTAATATTCGAGGCAGTGAATCCAGGGCAAGCAATTAAGACATGAACACCCGTTTCTAATAACTCTGTTCTCAAGGCTTCTAAGAAACCATTCATCGCGAATTTGGAGGCAGAATATCCGGTTCTAACGGGAAGCCCGCGGTAACCTGCAATGGAAGAAATACCGATGATACCACCTTTTACTGCTTTTATGTGAGGTAAGGCTGCGTGTGTGGCATAGACCGTCCCCCAGAAATTAATATCCATTACTTGTTTCAGCACCTTCAGGTCTACCGTCTCAAACATCGATCGCATCGAAATGCCAGCATTATTGATTAATAGATCAATTCTACCGAATAATTGCATCACTTGATTTACCATCGCGCGGGTTTGATCCTCTGAGGCAGAGTCGCAGACCATAGCTTTGGCAGAAATTCCTGCAGCTTGTAATTCGGCTTCAGCTATGTTTAAATTCTGCTCATTTCTTCCCGTGATAATGATTTGAGCCCCTTTTCTGCCGTATTCATAGGCTAATGCTTTTCCGATGCCAGAACTAGCTCCCGTGATGATAACTACTTGATTCTTCATGTGAATTAATTTCATCGCGAAGTTAAGGTTTTATCTTGAATTGGTTGGCTTGCCCACATAAAGCCGTATTTTTGTGCACATTTTTAGCAGCATGAGTAAGAAAAAAGAAAAGAAAGCCCCTGTGGTGTTGGAACAAATTGCGATTTTGGATTTTGCCGCAGAGGCAAAGTGTATTGCCAAAGTGAATGATGAAGTGATTTTTGTCCAAGGTGCTGTCGCTCCCGGTGATATTGCGGATTTACGAATTTTGAAGTCCAAAAAAAGCTTCAAACAAGCCCAAGCCATCAATATTCAGCCGCTTTCTAAACATCGTACAGACGTAGCCTGTAGTCATTTTGGCATTTGTGGCGGTTGTAAGTGGCAACACGTTTCTTACGAAGCTCAAACCGCCTTTAAAGCGCAACAAGTCAAAGATAATTTGACCCGCATCGCTAAAGTGAAATTGCCCGAATTTCAACACATTCTAGGTTCTGAGGAGACTTATTATTATCGCAATAAATTAGAATTTACCTTTTCTTGCGCCCGCTGGCTAACGGAAGATGAAATCGGTAAAGAAGATTTAGGATCGATGAATGCCCTTGGATTCCATGTTCCAGGCCGTTTTGATAAGATTTTACCCGTCGATCATTGCTATTTGCAACCTGATCCATCTAATGCGATTCGCAACGGAGTGCGTGATTTCGCGGAAGTGAATGAAATTTCCTATTATGAATTAAAAAATCAAAAAGAAGGAGCCTTACGTAATCTCATCATCCGAAATACGGTAACGGGAGAATGGATGGTAACCGTTCAGTTTGCCTATGCCACGGAAGAGGAAATCAAATTGGTCATGGAATACTTGAAGTCAACATTCCCGATGATCACGTCTTTGAATTATGTGGTTAATCAAAAAGGAAACGACACTTTCCATGATTTAGAAGTCATTTGCTACCACGGAAAAGCCTTTATGGTGGAAACCATGGAGGATTTGAAGTTCCAAATTGGTCCCAAGTCATTCTTTCAAACCAATGCCAAACAAGCGCTAAAGCTATACCAATTAGTGCGTGAATACGCTGATTTGCAAGGAAATGAAAACGTATACGACTTGTACACAGGTACAGGAACGATCGGTTTGTTTTTAGCGAAACATGCGTCTAAAGTTGTCGGCCTCGAATACGTCGAGATGGCTGTAGAAGATGCACGTATTAATGCCGAATTAAATGGTATCAAGAATGCAACCTTCTTTGCCGGCGATATGAAGAAGGTTTTGACAGAAGAATTTATTGCTATTCATGGTGCTCCGGATGTCATTATTACCGATCCTCCTCGGGCAGGAATGGATTTAGATGTGGTGAATCAAATCTTAGCCGTTAAGCCAAAGAAAATCGTATACGTTTCTTGTAATCCGGCTACACAAGCCCGTGATTTAGCGTTACTTGATGTGGCCTATGAAGTGGATGTCGTTCATCCGGTGGATATGTTCCCCCAGACGCATCATGTGGAGAATATTGTGAGACTGAAACTTAGAGCCTAGATTATTTCATTACGCGATTCCGAAATTGTGCTGCGCAATAATTTCTTGAACCGCGGAATAAAATATTCTAATGCCTAATTTAATTCTACTCTAACTACTCTGAAAAGGAAAAAGGGCGATTAATCGCCCTTTTTTTATCTCTACTCTCTACTCTCTAATCTAAAATGGAGTGTTCAACGGATCATAATCCTCCGGCGGTAAATTCATCTTGCTTCCTTTGAAAACAGAATCATTGCTAGATTCAAAAGCGGATGTTTGATCACCTAAAGCACTTAAATCGAAATTACCACCTTCATTGTTTGAGAACGGTTGGAAGTCTAAATCACAGTATTTGGTGAATTTACCGATGAATTTCAGCCAAACACTATCGAGAGAACCAGAACGGTTTTTGGCCATTATAATCTCCCCCATTCCAGTGATTGAATTACCTTGATCATCTGCCGTGATACCGTAATATTCTGGACGGTAGATAAACATTACCTGATCGGCATCTTGCTCGATAGCTCCAGATTCACGAAGGTCAGAAAGTTGTGGTTTCTTATTCCCTCCACGAGTCTCTGTAGAACGGTTTAATTGAGAAAGTGCAATTACAGGAACATCTAATTCCTTGGCTAATTGCTTCAAGGCACGCGAAATTTGGGCGATTTCTTGCTCACGGTTTCCACTTGCTCCTTTACCCGAACTATCACCGGTCATTAGCTGCAAGTAATCGATGACGATGAGGTCAATGCCTTTTTGTGCTTTTAAACGACGACATTTCGCTCTTAATTCCAAAATCGATAAGGCCGGCGTATCATCAATAAACATATTCGCTTCGAATAATTTATTGATTTTAGTGTGTAATTGCTGCCATTCGTGGGGTTCTAATTTTCCTTTACGGATTTTATCAGCCTCTATTTCCGCTTCTGCAGAAATGATACGATTCACGAGTTGAACAGCACTCATCTCAAGGGAGAATAAGGCCACTGAGTGATTGAAATCGACGGCAGCATTACGGCAAGCCGAAACGACAAAGGCCGTCTTACCCATACCTGGACGAGCCGCGATAATGATTAATTCTTGTCGCTGCCAGCCAGATGTCAAACGGTCTAAGTCCGTAAATCCGGACGGAATACCCGTTAAACCACTTTTTTGGAGTTGTTTCTTCTCTAATTCATCCACGGCCTTCTTCAAGATATCCGACATACTTTCGTAATTCTTACGGATATTGGATTCTGCGATGGTGAAAAGCTCCTGCTCCATCTTATCCAGCAAATGGAACACGTCTGAGGTGTCCTCATAGGATAGGCGTTGGATTTCGGAGGATATTTGGATGAGCTGACGCTTCAAATATTGCTCAATAATGATTCTGGCATGGAATTCAACGTTCGATGTCGAACTAACACGCGAAGTTAATTGCGCTAAATAGCTGGTGCCACCTGCTTTTTCCAGGCTTCCATTTTGCTTCAAGTAATTATTAACCGTCAATAAATCAACGGGTTGAGAAGCTTGGAATAAACCTTGAATCGCCTCGAATATCAACTGATGTCCTTCTTTATAAAAAGAATCGGGTTTTAATAATTCGATGACGTTTGCCAAAGGTTCTTTCTCTAACATCAAAGCCCCTAACAAAGCTTCTTCTAAGTCAACCGCTTGTGGAGGTAGTTTGCCTAGCCCCAAATCGCTTAAACGCGTGGGTCCTGTCTGCGAACGAATGCCTGCAGACTGATTTCCTTTTTTATAAATGGATGAAGGGGTGTTAGATTCCATACCACAATTTTACGTTAAATTTTCAAAATTATCTTATAAAGGAAGATATTAAATTTCAGGAATTTCTTATTTTTACTCCCATACGATTTAAACCCATTTTTACTTGTTAGAAAAAATAATTTCCCTCTCAGAGGTCTCTCTAATTGACTTTTTAGGCGTTGCAAACGCAAATATCAACTTGTTGATTAGCGCCTTTCCTCAGTCCAAAATTATTGCCCGTGGTGAGCAATTAACCGTACGTGGATCGAACGATCAAATCGCTTTAGTAGAAGCAATTGTGAATTCTTGCGTGGTGCATTTGGATAAACACACTACCCTCACAGAAAAGCATACGCAAGCGTATATCGATGCGGTCCTGAATCCGACGGGTGAAGAAACGAATCAGCCGTGGGTGGAGGATAAAGATGTGCTTCTTTTTGGCAATAAAGGAATCGTGATTAAGGCCAAAACCCCTAATCAACGTAAACTAGTCGATGCTGCGATCACGAATGATATCGTTTTTGCGATTGGACCTGCCGGTACAGGTAAAACCTATACTGCGGTGGCCTTAGCAGTGAAAGCATTAAAGAACAAAGAAGTAAAGAAAATCATCATTACTCGACCGGCAGTAGAAGCTGGAGAAAACCTGGGTTTCTTACCAGGGGATTTGAAAGAGAAAATTGATCCATATTTGCGTCCCATTTATGATGCCTTGGATGATATGATACCGGCTGAGAAATTGAAATTTTATTTAGAGAATCGGACGATTGAAATTGCGCCTTTGGCCTATATGCGCGGTCGTACCTTAAACAAGGCCTTTATTTTGTTAGATGAAGCTCAAAATACCACTTCGATGCAGATGAAGATGTTTTTGACGCGTATGGGTATTCAATCGAAAACGATTATTACTGGGGATAAATCCCAAGTGGATTTGCCTAAAAACCAAACTTCGGGCCTAGGTGAAGCAGAACGGATTCTATCTGGAATTAATGGGATTGCCTTTGTCGAATTGGACGGTTCAGATGTCGTTCGTCACCGTTTAGTGCGTAAAATCATCGAGGCGTATGGAAAGCAAGAAAAATAGGATCATTCAGGCGATTAGTCCGGAGGAAATCGAACAGGTGTTTGCCATTCGGACGGAAGTGTTTGTCAAAGAACAAAAGTGCTTGCCGTCTGAGGAATTTGATGCATTAGATGCGGTGGCCAAACATTATTTACTCTTTGAAGATGCCACACCAGTAGCAACCGGACGTTACCGCAAAACAGAAAAAGGAATTAAGGTGGAGCGAATCGCTACGCTGGAATCAGCGCGTGGAAAAGGTTACGCTTCATTGATCATTCAGCATATTTTTGCGGAATCTGAAAAAGAATACCCGGAATGCCATCATTACTATTTACACGCACAGGTTTCTGTGATGCCTTTATATGCTTCCTTAGGGTTTCAGGCTTATGGAGATATGTTTATTGAAGCGGATATTGTGCATCAAGCGATGGAGCTAAATAAGAGAGTATAGAGTAGAGATTATAGATAATAGAGTACAGATTGTGATTTTTCCTTCGGACTCATTTCCTTCGGACTTAGAAATAAAAAAGGGGCTTTAGGGCCCCTTCTCTATTATCTCTACTTTATAATCTATACTCTCCTATCTCTAGAATGGCAAATCATCTCCACTCTCAGCCGCTAATGGAGGGAATTGGTATCCTCCTGCTGCCGGTGTAGGCTCCACTCCTGCTGGGATTGAACCAGTACGATCTAAGCGATACGCACGGATTTCTGTATACCAACGCTCGTTGTATTCTCTTGACTCTACGTTGAATTGCACTTTAACGATTTCGCCTTCTTGAACTGGCGTTAAATCTTGTGTTTTATCTCCCCAAACTGACATACACACCTTTTTAGGGTATTGATCTTGTGTTTCGATCACAAATTCTTGCTTGATCCAGTTGGTACCGTTTTTACCTGTTCCTGTAACTTCAGGTAATTTCTTGATTAATTTTCCGCTTATTTCTAAAGCCATTGTACTAATTTTTTTGAGTTCCGTAATTGTTGGCAAGTAAGTAAATAATTGGTAATTTTACTAACCGTTTTTGGCGATGTGGTGAAATTGGTAGACACGCTACCTTGAGGTGGTAGTGCCGTTAAGGTTTGGGAGTTCGAATCTCCCCATCGTCACTTATTTTTTGTTTAATCTGTAAATCATGTTGAAGATGAAACCTTACAGTGTATTGCTTTACTATAACTATACTCCTATTTCGAATCCGGAAGAGTACCGAGCAAAACACCATCTTTTTTGTATGGAGAATAAGCTTTTGGGGCGCATAATTGTGGCTGCAGAAGGTTTGAATGGAACCGTTTCAGGTTTAAAAGCGGATTGCGATGCTTACATGAAATGGTTAGAAAATGATCCCATTTTTGCTGGATCAGATTTTGACTTCAAAATCGATTATCATGAAGCACATACGTTTAATAAATTACACGTTCGCGTTAAAAATGAAATTGTCCATTCTGATTTAGGGGTTGATCCTCGCGTTAGAACGGGCAAGCATCTGAAGCCGAAGGAATTCAAGCAATTATTGAAGAATGACCCGGATGTCGTGTTAGTCGATATGCGTTCGAATTACGAGCACGAATTAGGTCGTTTCAAAGGCGCTTACACCTTTGATATGGAGAATCTGCGCGATTTACCTGATCATGTGCAGGAGATTGAGCATTTGAAAAACAAAAAGGTCATAACCTATTGTACGGGTGGGATTAAGTGCGAGAAAGCGTCAGCCTATCTAATTGAAAAAGGATTTACAGATGTGTATCAATTGCATGGAGGTATCATTAAATATGGTTTAGAAGAAGGTGGCGAGGATTTTGATGGTTCTTGCTATGTATTTGATAACCGGGTGGCTACTCCTGTGAATTCGATTAATCCAGAGGTGGTCTCTGAATGCCATGTTTGTCATTCTAAATCAGATCATATGGTGAATTGTGCCAATCCGGAATGCAATGAGCATTTAGCTATTTGCCCAACCTGTCTTAAAGAAATGGAAGGCGCCTGCTCTCCTGAATGTAAAGAACATCCTCGTAAGCGGCCTTACAATGAGAAAGGATATTATTCTAAAAACTCAGTGGGTTATTCTCCTGAATTAGGATTCAAGTCTTTTAAACGGACAGAGAAAATAGAAAAACAAAAAAAGGCTCAATTGTGAGTCTTTTTTGTTTCTGAAATGTGGTATTCTTGAATCAGTGCCGGATTTTCAGGACTTAGTGTAAAATATACTTTTAAACTCCCTTTTTCCCCATCGATACGAAAGGTGCCTCTCAGGTTATTTTCAGGTTCGATCTCTTGAATAGCCCGAATGGTCCCAATCTTTCCAAAAATAGCCTTTGCTTCAGCCGCCAACTTTTCTGGGAAATAATCTAAAAAAAAGTTTTCGGCAAAAATCCCCGTTTCTGCCGCGTTATTCCATTCCGGTAATAAGCGAACTAATTCGGATTGTCTTTGCTTCAAAATAGCAGATGCCGGTAATTTTCTAGGAATTAGTTGAGTAGACGAAATGAGGGAATCGAGCACTTTGAGGTTAATAAAGCTAGCGGGCGCATAGGTCACATTCGCGAAAGAGATAATGCCTAAATCATAATCTGGATAAATGCGCCAATTACTTCCAAAACCAGGTAATCCACCAGAATGTCCCACAGAGCGTCTTCCTTGATCATCTTGTAGGAAGCTTAAACCATAGCCGTACGAAGTAAAGGAACTCCCGATTCTGCCATTTGGATACGTGTATTTGGGATTAAATCCGCTGATGTTCCAGGGGAATTGCATTTCACGTAAAGAGCTACGTTTAAGTGGGCCTTTTTCTGTTTCATCCCGCTCTGGCCAGGCAGATAAGTGCAAAGCCGTGTATTTGCTGAAATCTTCCAAAGTAGTGATCAATCCACCCATTGCACCATAGGCTCCATCGTGCTCCATGGGTTGTTTTACCCATTTATTATCTAACCAACGGTATCCATAGGCTAATTTATTTGCTGGAACTTCACTGTATTCCCAATAGGTATGGTTCATTCCTAAGGGCTTGAAAATGTGTTCTTTGATATAGGACTGGTAGCTTTGACCACTCACATTCTTGATGATCAAACCTAACATCGCAAATCCCATATTGCTGTATTCATAACTAACGCCTGGGTTTGTGGAGAAGGTGATTCCCTTTTTGATCATTGCCTTAAAAGTCACATCTGAAATGCCTAGTTGGCGATCCCCCCATGGATTATCTTCAGGAAATCCAGCTGCATGGCTTAGTAAATGGCGAATGGTGATGACAGGTGCATCTTTTGTCAGCGATTGAGTTGACTTTAATTCCGGAATATAATTGGCTGCCGGATCGTCTAAACGTAATTTACCTGCATCTTTCAGCTGAAGAATGGCCATACTGGTAAAGCTTTTGGACATCGAAGCAATGCGAAAATCAATCGTCTTGTCGGCCTTAATGCCATTTTCGATTTGGGAGAAACCTAGGGCATTCGAATGGATCAAACTTCCTTTATATACGATACCGTAGACAAGGCCAGGCATTTTAGAGAGGCCTGCTTGTTGTTTAAATAGGGAATCGATGGTGGGAATGAATGAGCGAATCTTTTCTTCGTTTGTTTGAGCGCTCAGACTGAAAGTTGCCGCTAGGAGGCAGAAAAGAAGTTTTTTCATCGCTTTTCTTTGGCTAAATTCTCCTGAACTCTGAATAAAGTGATTTCTTTAATCAGTTCCAACGGCATAGGTGAATGATAAGGAAACTTAATCGCTCCTTTTGAACCTTCGTAGGGCGCTAATTCTTGTACGAAATTCTTGATTCCACTAGGTGTTGGATAAAAACCTAAATGGTTATTCCAGGCAGCAAAGTGAATTAAATTGCCATTTAATTTAAACGTGGGCATCCCGTAGGACATCGTTTCTTCCGTTTCTTCCGGTACGACCGAACGAATGGCATCTCGTACTTCAATTAAAATTTTCTGCGTGGCCTCCGGAAAGGTCAAAATGTATTCTTCCATGATATTAGGCTAATTGTCTGTGTCTAGCAAATAAAAATAACGGGAATGCAAAAGCAAAACCTATTAAAACGGTTGCCAATAAATAAAGGTACAAGTATTTGATTTTAATGCGTAATCCTTCTACTAGTATAAAAAAAGTTCCTGTGATGGCTCCCGTCCAAAAATCACAACTTAGACTTTTTGCATAAGGGTTAGCTGTCCAAGTACTTTGGACAAATTCAATGACATCAAATTTTCCGTTGTTCAGCATCATTCCCTCATATACGTAATAAAAGGTAATACTCCCGCCTACCAGGGAAAGAACTAAATAGAGATAGTGTGCATTTTTCATACGATTGATTTTATGGTGATATTTCGGCCACGCATTTCGACGCGATCCCCTACTCTTTTGCCCTTTAATTCTAGTCCAAGTGGTGATTCAATGGAAATGGCATAAATGGAATCCAGTTTGCCGTATCCAATGGAGATATAATAGGTTTCTTGATCTGTCACTACGAGGCTACCCTCAGAAATGACCAAAGAAGCAGGTAAATCAGCTATTCTGTCTAATTTGGCGATCGAATTAAGCGTATTGTCTACCAAAGCACTTAGCTTATCCATCTCTCGCTGCATCATTTCTCGACCGGTTTCAAATTTATCGCCAGCGCTACTTTTAGTGTCAGAATCGCGGGATTCTTTAGCTAAAAGATACTCTCTACGAGCTTCTTCTAGTGTATTTTCTAAGATGGAACGCAGATTTGCCAGTATTTGAAACTTGGTGCTTTTCATGAATGACTTATTACATTGGAAAATTATCAATAAATTTGCGCATGACCTATTTCTCTCCTACAGACTTGATTATAAATCCGGATGGAAGTTCCTATCATTTGAACTTACGGCCTGATCAAATTCCGGATACCCTTATTCTGGTGGGCGATCCAGAGCGTGTTCCTACTGTTTCTGTCTTTTTCGATGAAGTCACTGAAATCGTTCATAAAAGGGAATTTGTGACTCATTTAGGCGTTCTAAGGGGTAAGAAGATCGGTGTATTATCCAGTGGTATTGGTGCGGATAATGTGGAGATTGTGATGAATGAACTAGATGCTTTGGTTAATATTGATTTTCAAACGCGTCTCGAGAAATCTGAAAAAAGATCTCTAAAGCTCATCCGAATCGGTACTTCTGGTAGTATTCAGTCCCCTATTCCAGTGGATTCGATTTTGATTTCGACTGCAGCAATCGGATTTGATAATTTAGCCCAATTCTACGGTTTTGATTCTGCTATGTCGATATCTGAAGATGTTTTATCCGCTTGGACTTCAGCAATTGATTATCCATTGCCACTTTATGCCGCCCAGGCAAGTGCTTCACTTTGCGCTCAATTTGCGCCGTTGAATGCGTATAATGGCGTTACTTTAACAGCGCCAGGATTTTATGCGCCGCAAGGACGCACGATAAGAATGCAATCGATAAGACCTGATTTTTTAGAGAAGGTCGCTGCCGCTAAGCTAGGTGACCAAGAAATTACGAATATCGAAATGGAAACCGCAGCCTATTACGCTTTTGGGGGCGCTATGGGGCACGAAATGATTTCATTGAATGCCATTTTAGCGAATCGAATTACAAATGAATTTTCGAAAAATCCGGAGGGACAAATTAGGTCTTTGATTGAGAAAGCTATAGCATTAATCGCATAACGTAATCATCCATCACATAGCCGTTACCTATGTCTAGGACCATTTCACGGTCTTTTATGAAACCTTTCTTGAGGTAAAATTCTACCGCAGTGTTATGTTTGTTGACGTTTAAATAGATAGATGTGAGTCCCATCAATCGAGCTTGATGACTGATCTGTTCGATAATAAAACTTCCAGCGCCTTTTTGTTTGACAGATGGTCGTAAATAGAGTTTATGCAATTTTCCATCAGTATCAGAAGTCTTTTCAAAAGCACAATAGCCGATCGCCACACCATCCATTTCAAACAGGGAGAACATGTGAATTTGCGCGCTAATTAATTCCGTATTGTACATCATCGGAATCATGTACAAAGTCTGCTCCTCTGTCAAAATATGGCCATAGGTGGGTCTCCAGGCTTCTTCTGCAATTTCTTGAATAAGGGGGATGTCTTCTAGCGTCGCTTTGCGTAAATTCATAGCCAAAATTTGTAAATTGCAGTCAAAATAGCAACATATGAAGCCACTTATTCTCATCGCAAACGACGATTCAATCTATTCCAAAGGTATCCGCGTTCTAACGGAAATCATGTCCGAAATGGGCGAAGTCGTAGTGGTGGCTCCAGATACGCATCAATCCGGTATGGGTCATGCGATAACCTTAGGTGAGCCGTTGCGCGTGGAGAAGACAAATAATTTTGGTGATCATATTCAATCCTATAAGTGTTCAGGTACTCCTGCTGATTGTGTGAAGATAGGTAAACATCAAATTCTAAAAGGTCGAAAAATAGATTTAGTTGTTTCAGGTATTAATCACGGCTCGAATGCTTCGATTGCCGTTTTATACTCAGGAACGATGTCTGCGGCCATCGAGGCGGCCATGGAGGGAATTCCAGCCATCGGATTCTCCCTTTGCGATTTTGCGTCTGATGCGGATTTTTCGCATTGCCACGATTATATCATCAAAATTTGCCAACAAGTATTAGTTCACGGGTTGCCTAAAGGCTTGACACTAAACGTGAATTTCCCCGCACATTCTTCCATGCCATTGCAGGGGGTGAAAGTAGTGAAACAAGCGAATGCCATCTTTAGAGAGCGTTTTGAAGAACGTAAAGATCCGTATGGTAAGCCCTATTATTGGATGGATGGAGATTTGCACAACGAGGACATGAACAATAACACCGATTTAGATGCTTTAGCAGAAAACTATGTCAGCATAGTACCCGTCAAATATGATTTGACAGATTATGATGAATTAAAGCAAATGCAAAGCTGGGATCTTTAATAGTGTCAACACACTCAGCGCGTCTGTTATCTGACCATTTCGAGCCATATCTATTGCCTCTTTTAGCGGTAACCTACGTATTTTTAATAGCTCCGTTTCTTCTGGGCTGGCTTGGTGTTGGCTTAGGTTTTGGGCCAAATACATCACTGCTTTCTCATCGCTTACCGAATTAGAAAGGTACACCTCCCCTAGTTCATACCATTCACTGGCGGCTAGCCCCGTTTCCTCTAATAATTCGCGTTTAGCAGCGGCTAAAGTAGATTCTCCTGATTCTATAGAACAACCACCCTCCGGAACCTCCCAAGAATAGGCATTCAAAGTATAGCGGTATTGACCTACTAAATACGTAAAGCCTTCTGAGTCGATGGCCACAATGGAAATAGCTGTATTTTTAAAATGGACTTTTCCATAAATGCCTGGATTTCCAGCTGGATTCAAGACATTATGGTGTTCGACTCGGATCCAGGCATTCTCGTAGGCTGTTTCTTGTCTGATTGTTTTCCAAGGATTGTTTTCCGTTTCCATCCGGTAAAAATACTATCTTTGTGCTAATGAAACAGCGGCTTGTCCTTCTTTCTTTTGTCGTTTCGGTGCTCATCATGGCCGCAAAGTTTGCCGTTTACTATGCGAGTGGATCCACGACGCTATTGACTGATGCATTGGAGTCGATTATCAATGTAGTCGCGGCTTGTTTTGCCTATTATTCCATCTATTTAGCGTCCTTGCCTAAGGATTTGAATCATCCGTATGGTCACGGAAAAATTGAGTTTTTAGCCTCTGGACTAGAGGGGGTACTTATTCTATTAGCAGCGGCCTATATTTTTCTTCATGCCTCACAGCATTTGTATGCGTCTCCTGAGCTGAAGAGTTTAGACGTAGGTATGGCCGTTTCCTTTGTTTCTGCAGGTATAAATGGCTTAATGGGTTATTTTTTAGTTAAAAAAGGTCGTTTCTCCCACTCTCCTGCCCTCATCGCAGATGGCAAACATTTACGTTTAGATGCCTATAATGGTATTTTGGTGGTTGCCGCATTAGCGCTTACTTATTTTACCCACTGGTTTTGGGTCGATTCAGTGGCATCCTTTTTATTCGCTGGTTTTATGTGCTGGCAAGGTGTACATTTAATGAGAGAATCGGTGGCAGCTTTAATGGATGAGACAAATCCTGCCTTATTCCAAAAGGTGACTGATTGGGTGGTAGCAAACAAAAAGGAAGAATGGATTGATCTACATAATCTACGCGTCCAACAATATGGCGGTGATTTGCATATCGATTGCCACTTGACGTTGCCCCGTTATTGGGATTTACATAGAACACATGAAGAAATTCACGGCTTTGAAGAAATGTTAAGCGCGTTACAAGCAACCCACGTGGAGATATTCGTCCACGCGGATCCTTGTTTAGATGAGTGTTGTAGTCATTGCTCGATCGCTGATTGTGCGATTAGAAAAGTACCATTTTCGAAGAAAATAGAATGGAATCAAATGAATTTGGCCTTAAACCAAAAACATTTTAACGAAAAATTAGCTCGTTCTTAATTTGTTCTTAGGGACCCGATTCCTCCGTCTACCCCTATAATTTGTCCCGTAATCCACGAATTAGCTGGATTCAATAAGAATGCCGCTAGATTAGCCACATCTTCTGATTGTCCCACACGTCCTAAAGGATGTCTTTTTCCACCAGCTTCGATTTTCTCCGGAGAATTTAATAGTACCCCTGCTAATGGTGTTTGTGTTAAAGAAGGCGCAATCGCATTTACGCGAATCTTGTTTGCCGCTAATTCTGCTGCTAAGGAACGTGTCAAGCCTTCAATGGCTCCTTTTGCGCTCGCGATCGAAGCATGAAAGCCCATGCCTGTTTGCACAGCCACGGTACTAAATAGAACAATTGATGAAGTAGGAGACTGTTTCAATGCGGGTAAAAGTGTTTGAATTACGCGAACTGCACCTAACACATTAATCTGAAAGTCTTTCTCAAAATCTGCCGAAGACAGGCGGTGAAATGGCTTTAGGTTTATGCTACCAGGGCAATAGGCGATTCCGTCTAGAGGTCCAGTGATGGCTGATAGGGCTGAATCATCAGTTTCCAACGCATCCCAAGTATGGTTTTCTACTCCATTAACGGAGGAAGCATTTCTTGAGAAGTTAATCACTTCGTGGCCAGCAGCGAGCAAAGCAGTAGCAATGGACTCGCCAATTCCTTGGCTAGCCCCAACAATAACGTATTTTCCCATAATTTAGGCTTGAATAGATTGTAAGAATTCTCTTCTGGTATTGTCCTCTTGAAATTTACCTCCATAGTAGGATGTAATAGTCGAGGTAGCCTCATCCTTTACTCCTCTTGAAGAAACACACAAGTGTTTTGCATCAATAAAAACAGCTACGTGATCTGTTTTCAAGACTCTTTGCAGATGCTTTGCAATTTGCATCGTTAGACGCTCTTGAACCTGCGGTCTTTTGGCATAAAACTGAACAATACGATTCAATTTCGAAAGGCCAATCACTTGTCCAGAAGAAATGTATGCGATGTGTGTCTTACCCATGATAGGTACGAAATGATGTTCGCAATTAGAATAGAACGAAATGTTCTTTTCGATCAGCATTTCATTATACTGGTACTTATTCTCAAACAAGGCTATTTTAGGCTCATTAGCCGGATTCAATCCACTAAAGATTTCCTCTATATACATTTTAGCAACCCTCTTAGGAGTGCCACGTAATGAATCATCTGTCAAATCTAACCCTAAGGTTAACATGATTTCACGAAAATGTGATTCAATGATCGCTATTTTCTCCGAATCAGAAAGATCAAAAGCATCCTCCCTCATCGGTGTTTCGATAGAGGTGGCTACATGATTATCTCCTATTTCCTCGTCAGTTAACAAGAAACGGTCGGTATCAATTAGCAGGGAATTCAACGAAATTTCTTTCTGTTTCATATAATCTAATTTTTAAATCTAGTTTGGTCGGGAGTTTAGCCCTTAGTTTGTTGTAAATAACCATCACGATATTTTCTGCTGAAGGATTTAAATCTGCAAATTCAGGAACATCCAGGTTTAAATTCTTGTGATCAAATTTTTTGCAGACTTCTGTCTGCGCTAAATCAGATAAAAATTTCGTATCGATTACATAACCCGTTTCAGGGTCAATTGTTCCCGTTACCTGAATAATTATTTCATAATTATGTCCATGGTAGTTCGGATTGTTACATAAACCGAAAATTTCTTTGTTTTTCTCTGCTGTCCAAAGTGGATTATGCAAACGATGCGCAGCATTGAAATGTTCTTTTCGGAATACGGTAACGCGTGGGGCTTCAGTCATTTTTTCTAAATTATTATAAATTTAAAGTATTTTCCTTAAATTTCATCTTTGTAACACCTATTAGACCTATCATTAACAAAATGAAAAGAAGGAAGTTTATTTCCGATTCCTTAGTATATACCTCAGGTACCGCTTTATTCCCCACTTTCCTACGACAGTTACCAGAAGAACAAACAAAAGTACGTTTAGGTTTTATTGGCGTGGGATTAAGAGGCCAAAATCACCTCGAAATGGCGATGTATCGACCAGATGTCGAGGTGGTAGCCATTTGTGATATTGATCCTAAAGCTATTGACATCGCTTTAAAGATGATTTCTGACAAAGGCCGGCCTGCTCCCACAGTGTATGGAAAGACTGAAAAAGATTTTGAAAATTTAGCGAAGCGTACTGATATCGATGGCGTGGTGATTGCGACTCCCTGGGAATGGCACGTTCCTATGGCCTTAGAGGTGATGAAACAAGGTAAATATGCCGGTGTGGAAGTTTCTGCTACCGTAACATTGAAGGAATCGTGGGATCTCGTGAATATGTACGAGAAAACGGGATCACATTGCATGATTTTGGAGAATGTGTGTTATCGTCGGGATGTACTAGCTACGTTGAATATGGTTCGCCAAGGGATGTTTGGGACCTTAAATCACGTTCAGTGTGGTTACCAACACGATTTACGGGAAGTGAAATTCAATGATGGAAAGCAAGCCTATGGTGGAGGTGTGGAATTTGGGGAGAAAGGTTTTTCGGAGGCCAAATGGCGTACCCAGCATTCTGTCGACCGAAATGGTGATTTGTATCCGACGCATGGTTTAGGACCGGTAGCGGAGATGTTAAATATCAATCGTGGAAATCAGTTTGCTTATTTAACGGCTATGGCCACTCCTGCTTTGGGACTACATAATTACATCGTAGAAAAAGGAGGCGCAGATCATCCGAATGCGAAAGTCAATTTCAAATGTGGCGATATCGTTCAAACGATGATTAAGTGTGTCAATGGAGAAACTATTCTCATTACGCACGATACGAATTCACCACGCCCCTATTCGCTAGGATTCCGTGTGCAAGGCACGAAAGGGCTTTGGATGGAAGACAATAAATCCATTTATTTAGAGGGAGTTTCTGCTAAAGCACACCGTTGGGAAGAAGCGAAGCCTTATTTAGAGAAATACGATCATCCCCTATGGAAGGCACACGCGTCTGATGCAGAGAATGCGGGTCACGGAGGTATTGATTATTTTGTTTTAAGAGCCTTTATTGAGGCCATAAAGGCGAAAGTAGCTCCTCCAATTGATGTATATGATGCGGCTGCTTGGTCTGCTATTTCACCTCTTTCTGAAGAATCCATAAAGAAGGGCTCCGCTCCTATCCCAATACCTGATTTTACACGCGGTAAATGGAAAAAAAATCAACCTATTTTTGCATTAAACGATCAATACTAAATCTATGAACCCATCTAAAAACGTTAACGGACCTCTGTTAATTATCGGTATTCTTTTCTTTGTCTTTGGTTTTGTGACCTGGGTGAATTCGGTTTTAATTGCCTTTTTTAAGGATGCTTTTCAATTAAATAACTTTGACTCTCTTCTAGTTACCTTTGCTTTCTTTATCTCCTATTTCGTGATGGCGATTCCCTCTTCTTGGGTGCTTGCCAAAACTGGATTTAAGAAAGGGATGTCTATGGGTCTTTTGGCAATGGCTGCAGGTACCTTATTATTCATTCCAGCGGCAAAAATGGCGAATTATCCCATGTTCTTGTTCGGTTTATTCGTGATTGGAACGGGACTTGCGCTCTTGCAGACGGCTTCGAATCCGTATGTAACGATCCTAGGACCTGCGGAATCTGCGGCTCAAAGAATCTCTGTGATGGGGATTTGTAATAAGGTGGCGGGGATTTTGAGCCAGTTTATATTTGGGGGATTGTTTCTTTCAAGCGCTGTAGGCGGATCAGAGAAATTAGCGATTGTGATTATGCCCTATGGTATCATGACCGCGGTTTTAGTGGTATTAGCGGTTTGGGTGTGGTTTTCGTCTTTACCTGAAGTGGAAGCGGAGGAGACTAGTGAGGAAGCTGGGAATGCTAAATCTAGTGTTTGGGCTTATCCTAGCCTTGTTTTAGGTCTAGTAGCTTTCTTTTTATATGTAGGTGTAGAGGTGATTGCCGGTGATACAATTATCAATTACGGGGTCTCACAAGGATTTAGTCAGGATGTGGCTAAAAGCTTTACGACTTACACTTTGTATGGAATGTTAGCGGGTTATTTTGTAGGTATCTTCTTTATTCCCAAATACATATCGCAGCAAAAGGCCTTGAATTATTCGGCTATTTTGGGTGTAGTGTTTTCCATTGGGGCGATTACTTTTACCGGATTTAACTCGGTCTTGTGTTTAGCGCTATTAGGATTAGCGAATGCCTTGATGTGGCCTGCTTTATGGCCTTTGGCGATTAATGGATTAGGGAAGTTTACCAAAATCGGTAGTGCCTTTATCATTATGATGATTTCTGGTGGCGCATTAATGCCTTTGTTATATGGTAAAATAGCGGACCAAATCGGGAATACGCAAAGCGCTTACTTGATTTTAATCCCTTGCTATATTTTTATCTATTATTACGCAACAATTGGGCATAAAAAGAGTTCTTGGAAGTAGAATTGCCTATTTTTGCGTTTTGTTTCTGCTATGTCTAAAATTTTGAATTTGATAGATCCCCTTCTCACTGATGGAAATCAGTATGCTTCATCGCTGTACGCGTATGAGAGACGTAGCACGATTCCAGTACAAATAGGTGATCTTTATTTAGGATCAGATTTTCCGATTCGGATTCAATCCATGACGACGGTGGATACGATGGATACGTTAGGATCCATTGAGCAATCCATTCGAATGATCGATGCGGGTTGTGAATTAGTTCGCATTACTGCTCCATCTGTGAAAGAGGCCCAAAACCTCGAGAATATTCGCAAAGGCCTTCGGGAACGCGGTTATACCACGCCTTTAGTTGCTGACATTCACTTCACGCCTAATGCAGCTGAATTAGCGGCTAGAATCGTGGAGAAAGTCCGCATTAATCCGGGTAATTATGCGGACAAAAAGCGCTTTGAAACAATTGATTATACCGATGCTTCCTATGCATCAGAACTAGACCGTATACGGGATAAGTTCCTTCCATTGGTCAAAATCTGTAAAGAATATGGAACTGCGATGCGTATCGGAACGAACCATGGTTCGCTTTCAGATCGTATTTTAAGTCGCTATGGTGATACACCACACGGGATGGTTGAATCGGCTTTAGAGTTCTTACGTATTTGTGAGGATGAAAACTATTTCAACATCGTGCTTTCGATGAAATCATCGAATACTCAGGTGATGGTGGAAGCTTATCGTTTATTGAGTAAAAAATTAAAAGATGGCGGATTTAAGTCCTATCCAATGCACTTAGGTGTGACAGAAGCGGGTGATGGAGAAGATGGTCGTATTAAATCGGCTGTAGGTATAGGTACTTTATTAGAAGATGGATTAGGTGATACTATACGCGTTTCATTAACTGAGGATCCGGAATTTGAGATTCCAGTGGCACAAGATTTAGTCCGTCGGTATGATACAAGGGCTTCTTCGCAAGATCCCATTGCTGTTTTTACCGGGCATTCGGCAGCCTTTGACTCCCCTATTCACCCGTTTGCCCATTCGCGTAGAAAGACGACAGAAATCTTTTCGATCGGTGGACATCAGGTTCCTCGGGTAATCGCTGACTTCTCAACTAGGTCTAATATAACGATTGCCGATCTGAAGGCCATAGGCCATTTTTATTTGCCAGAACCCGATAAATGGGCGATGAATGACTTAGGAGCGGATTTTATTTATACAGGCCAGCAGTCACTTGATTTTATGTTGCCTAATGGCTTACGTCAAATTCAGGATGCTTCGGTTTGGACTCCTTCAGAATACGTTTATCCATTATTTGACTATGCAGCCTATCAAACTGCCGCTCAAAAGCATACAACGTTAAATTTCGTTTCCTTAGACGCTGCAGACTTAGTCGCAAGTGCTGACGTGTTTGATTCTACTTGCGTCATTCTTTTAAGTTCTACAAATGCGCATCAGATGCCGGCTATTCGCCGTGCCTTCTTTCATTTGATAGAAAAGGGCATTGCAAATCCAGTCATTATTCACTTAAACTACACCTCTGTTTCAGATGATCAATTCCAATTGTTCGCTCCTACCGATGGTGGTGCTTTGTTTATTGATGGTTTAGGGGATGGCTTGCTGCTAAGCATAAAGCACACTAAGAATAAGGAGGCTTTGTGTAATTCGACGAATTTTGGGACGCTACAAGCGAGTAGAATGCGTATTTCTAAAACAGAATACATTTCATGTCCGTCTTGTGGTCGTACCTTATTTGATTTGCAAGAAACGACGGCAATGATTCGCCAAAAAACGGATCACTTAAAAGGCATCAAGATTGGTATTATGGGCTGCATCGTGAATGGTCCGGGCGAAATGGCGGATGCAGATTATGGCTATGTAGGAATAGGAAAAGATAAAATTGCGCTTTACAAAGGGCAAGAAGTAGTAAAAAAGTCAGTTCCTGCCGTTTCTGCGGTGGATGAATTGATCACCTTAATAAAAGAAAATGGAGATTGGCGCGAGCCGTCTGTAAACGACTAGACTATGAGCAGATTAAGAGAACAATTTAAGGTGGGTGAAGTTTTCACGTATTTTATTCGTGTCTTCCAAAAACCAAAACCAGGCGCTCCCGCAAACTTTAACATCCGCGCGATGCACACGATTAACAAGATTTCGATCTTGATGTTTATCGTTTGTTTGATCGTAATGACCTACCGCGCCTTTATTCGCTAATTATTTCGTTCCGTACAGGCACCAATTAGACTTTGCTTTCTTCAAAGCAGCCACATCTTTTGTTTTGCCTTTGACATAATCACACAAGAATTGATTCTCCTTGGGCCCTAAAGCGCCCGGTATCGAATTAATTAATTCTTCGATTACCTTCATCGCTTGCGTTGCTTTTCGTTGCTTGAAAAGCATATCTGATTCGACCATCCACGTTCTGCGAACGATACTGGAACGATCTAAACCCGTTTTAGCCATTTGAGTCTTTAACTTTAACATTCCTGAATCGCCTAATTGACTAGCTCGTGAGCTAGTTAAGGTGATTTGGAAAATATTCTCGTAAATCATTCGAACCACAGACGGATCATAAATCGAATTATAGTAATTCAAATTGCGAATGAAATAATCAAAAAGTCGATTATCGTGACTCATTAATGCCACTTGCAGTAGATTGAAGGTATTTTGTGAGCTATATTGAGCCGGTGTTAACATGGCGATATAGGCGTTCATAGCTTTGATATTAGTCAATGTATCTCCTGTAATACGTGCGTACTCTGCGTAGTTCAATAACATGCCCGGATTCTTTTCTCCTGCGGCTAATCGCTTAGGGAACTGAGCTATTTGCTCGGCTGGATTCGCGGCTTTAGAGCCGATCCCATTGACCATGGTCACGGTATTTTCTTTTTCTCCAAAAATTCTCGCCTGCACTATTTTCATCGATTTAGGCTCGAAAAAAACAAAAGTGGGTGTGGCATTAACTATAATACCGGCTTGTTTTAAGACCATTTGATTCGCCGGATTGCGAATATCTAATTGATAATTAACGAAATGCTTGTTATATACTGCTCCTACAGCTGGTTGGGTAAATACTCCTTTGAAGGAATTGCAAATATGGCAATCGGGAGCATAAATCTCCATAAAAAGCAATTTGTTTTGCTTAATCGCTTCTGCTCGAGCTTCTTGCAAGGAGGAAGCGGTGCTGAAATTGATGCCTTGTGAGAGTCCTAAAAAGGGTAAAATCAAAAATAGGAGTAGTTTTTTCATACTTATTTCGCGCCTTTTTCAGCTGCTACGATTTCTTTCTGTAAATGCGATGACAGCGTGCGGCAAACGGCTTCTAGTTCTTGAGCGAAGAAATTATCCCCAGTGGCTTGCAAGGATGCATCTGCCACCGTTCCCACGATTTCGATAAAGAAACGTTTCATGTCTAACACTTCCATATCTTTTGTCCAAAGCGGTAAGGTCAGGGTTCCTTTGTGATACGGATCCCAAGTGGCTACTAAAATGGCTTTCGTTTCTTCGATGCCCTCGTTCGGATTATCGGTTGCTGACCAAGAGATTTGCTCTGGGATATTTTGGTCGTCTAATTGTATTTTAAAATTGATTTCAGAATGTTTCATGGATGTAAAATTAATCGTATTTTCGTATAAATTAAGGAAAATTAATGGTTAAGGCTGAAATTATTACCATTGGAGATGAGATACTCTACGGGCAAATCCTGGATACGAACACGCAGTGGATCAGTCTTGAATTAGATAAATTAGGGATCAAAACCGTACGGAAATCTTCCGTAGGCGATCAAAAATCAGAAATACTTCAGATACTTACGGAGGCCGAGCAACGGGCAGATGTCGTTTTTATTACCGGCGGATTAGGTCCTACAAAGGATGATTTGACGAAAAAGATTCTGGCGGAGTATTTTGGTTGTGAGTTAGCTATTCATCCAGGTGCTTTGCAAGATGTCACGGAATTCTTTGCTAAACGGGGTCGGGAATTGTCTGACATTAATCGAGATCAAGCGCTATTACCTACAAAGGCAGAATTTATTCGCAATAGTCAAGGAACAGCTCCTGGGATGTGGTTTAACGAAAAAGGGGTGATTTGGGTTTCGATGCCGGGTGTTCCTTTTGAGATGAAAAACATCATGGAACAGGAAGTACTTCCGCGTTTAGTAAGTCATTTTCAAACACCTATTATTTACCACAAAGTGATTAAAACAGTGGGAATAGGTGAATCCTATTTATCTGATCTGATTGAAAGTTGGGAATTGCAATTGCCGGAACACATTAAATTAGCCTATTTGCCCTCTCTAGGTATTGTTAAATTGCGTTTGACGGCATTGGGCGATGATATAAGCCGTTTGCAGGAAGAGGTTGAAGTGGAATTGCAAAAGGTGAAACCCCTTATTCAATCGTTTATTTTCGGTTACGAGAAAGAGGAATTAGCTGAGGTAGTAGGTCGTTTATTAATGGATGAACATGCGACGCTTTCTGTAGCAGAGAGTTGTACTGGCGGGCATTTGGCACATCAGTTTACCCAAAACCCAGGTAGTTCAGCCTATTTCATTGGTGGGATTCTCTCTTATGCTAATCAAGTTAAAATAGATCAATTAGGGGTATCTGATGAGCTATTAGCTTCCGATGGTGCTGTGTCAGAAGCGTGTATTCAAGCGATGGCGCAGGGTGTTCAAAAAAGACTCGGAACTACCTACGCTTTAGCCACTTCGGGCATTGCTGGACCAGACGGTGGGACTGAGGAAAAACCGGTAGGGACAGTTTGGGTTGCTTTGGCACATCCAACAGGCGTTATTACCCGAAAGTTAACGTTAGGAGGAACCCGCATGCAAAACATTTACCTAAGCTCCTTAGCGTGCGTAAATTTGCTACGTAAATATTTATTAAACGATTTAAGCTAATTCTATGGCTATTATAGAGGTTATCATGCCCAAAATGGGTGAAAGCATCATGGAGGCAACTGTTTTAAATTGGTTAAAACAGCCGGGAGATTATGTGGAAGCGGATGATTTCATTCTAGAAGTGGCCACGGATAAGATCGATACTGAGGTTCCATCGCCTGTGGCAGGTTATTTACAGAAGATTTTAGTGCCTGTGGGATCTGTTGCCACGATAGGAAAGGCGATTTGTGTGATTGATGCGGTAGAAAGCGGTAGTGCGTCTACGTCTGATTCTTTTTCTCTAGATGAGTCCATAAGTTCTTTAATCGATTTGAGTCTCGCACCTACCGAATTAAGTACAGAGAAATCAACTAATCCATGGATTTCCCCGCTGATTAAGCAGATTTGTCAGTCTGAAAATGTATCCCAAAGAGAATTAAACCAACTCCCCGGTTCTGGGCTTGATGGTCGCATCACGAAGAAAGATGTGTTGAATTACATCGCGGTTCGAAATTCGAAGCGCATGATTTCATCGGGAACTTTGAGTCAAGGAGCAGGCATGCGTTTGCCAGGTGACGAAGTGATTGAAATGGATCGTATGCGGAAGATGATTTCCGAGCGTATGCTTGATTCAAAACGTATTGCACCCCACGTTACATCGTTCTTAGAAGCTGATGTGACTAATATGGTGAATTGGCGGGCTAAAGTGAAGCAAGACTTTCAAGACAAATACAAGGAAGCGTTAACTTTCACCCCACTCCTATTTAAAACGACTGCGGACGCCTTGAAAGATTTTCCGGGTATGCTTATTTCCGTAGAGGGAAATTACATCGTACAACACGCACAAATAAACATCGGGATGGCGGTTGCCTTACCTAATGGTAATTTAATTGTCCCTGTTATTCACGAAGTGGACAAAATGACTTTGGCGGAATTAACTCAAAAGGTAAATGATTTGTCTGCTAGAGCTAGAGCAAATAAATTGAAACCTGCTGATTTAGAAGGTGGAACATTTACGATTTCTAATATTGGCGGATTTGGCAATTTAATGGGTACACCTATTATTGTGCAGCCTCAAGTAGGTATTTTAGCCTTTGGGGTGATAGAAAAGAAACCTGCCGTCATTACCAACGACAAGGGTGAAGATGTCATCGCGATTCGTCAGAAGATGTTTGTATCCCATTCGTATGACCACCGAGTGGTGGATGGTTCGCTAGGTGGAGGATTCGTGAAGCGGGTGTCCGATTACTTGGAGAAGTTTAATTTAGATGCAGCTATATAAAAAAGAGCCTCATTCGAGGCTCTTTTCATTTAAACTTAAGTGATTAAAACTTAGCATCTGCCGGTTTTACATTCGGACGAATGATCTTTAGCAGCGTTAGTAATTTAATCATCGGATAAGTCGGATCAAATTCAAACCATTTAGCGCCAAAATTTACGCGATTAGGTAATTTGTGGTGGTTGTTTTGGAACAACTCGCCCATCATCACGACGTCAAAGATTAAAGAGTTTTTTGAATTATCGTTGTTGTCGAAGTTTTGGTAGCCATACTTATGTCCTGACCAGTTTACAATCGCTCCGTGTACGGGGCCCATTAAAAAATGAACCGGTAGTAAGAAGAAAAACGCCCAATGCATGTCGAAGTATACATATCCTGCGATATACAACGAGGCATACGCCACTCCCCAGCCTAAACGCGAGATCCAAGAATCACCGATTCTTTCAATTGTTTTAGAAACAGGGTAATCGTGCTCAAAACGATCTTCTATTGGTTGCTTTCTGTTTAATACCGCATTATAGATATCCTTTGTCTTCCACATCATCGTAAATACGTTGCTAAAGAACATCGGCGAATGGGGATCTTTTTTCGTATCAGAGAACGCGTGGTGCATTCTGTGTAAAATCGCGTAAGCACGAGGGCTTAAAAAGGAAGATCCCTGTGATAAATAGGTCAAGAAGTAGAAGAATTTTTCCCAAAACTTGCTCATCAAAAACATCTTGTGAGCAGAGTAACGGTGAAGGAAAAACGTTTGGCTAAACAAAGAAACATACCAATGTATGAAGAAAGCCGGGAGTACTAATTGCATAAGAGAATTGAGATTATAATGATTTAACAAAGTTACGAAGCAAATGTTTCTCTTTTAACCTGCATTCGCGTTTTATAATTGATTTTAGTCAGAATTTAAGAGGTGTAAACCGTGACAAACCGCTATTCCAGCCGTCTCCGTACGTAAAATGGACTTTCCTAGACTGAAAGGTTTCCAATTATTTTTTCGTAATACATCAGATTCTTCTGGGGTAAAGTCTCCCTCTGGGCCTACGATTACGTGGTATTCTTTATTTTTTGCGGTTGTTTTCATTAACACAGAAACCGGCGGATACGAAATAAAGGCAAATAATTTTTCTCCTCCCTCCTTCGCAGCTATTTCCTTAAACGTATGTAAGCCCGTAATTTTAGGCAAATACAAGTTCTTGGATTGCTTCAAAGCCGAAATCGCTGTCTTCTTCAAACGCTGGAGTTTGATCTCTTTTCTTTCTGAATTCTTCGAAGCAAAGAAATGAATTCCGTGAATACCAAATTCTCCACATTTTTCCACCATCCATTCCATTCGTTCCATTTGTTTCGTGGGAGCGACATATAGATGAATCGTGTAAGCTGATGCCGTTTCAGATTCGATCAATTCTAAGGTTCCGTATGCTACTTTTTTACCTTCAATCGAAGAAATGGACGTACTAAATTTAGAGCCACGACCATCTAATAGATGAATCGTCTCTCCTACTCTTAAACGCAATACCCGTATAGCATGAAAGGATTCCTCTTCAGATAAAAAAGAGGAATCCTTTGCATTAGGAGCGTAAAATACGGCTATACTCATGTGTTATTCGTCTTCATCCTCGTCCTCATCGTCTGAGTTAAAGGTATAAAGTGATGGATCAAGGCTTAGCGTGTTGCCATTAAAGTCTTGAACGAATTGGGATAACATCTCATCATCTAAAGCGGGAACATACAAGGCAGTTTCAATACTAACCCCATATTCGAATTCTGGATCGATTTCGATGTATTCCGCTACTTTAATTTCTTCGTTTTCCTCTAAGTCTTCAATCACCTCAAGGATTAGCATTTCTACCTCTTCGTCTAATTCTTCGTTAGGCTCGTAATTCTCATCGCGGTTCTCTAAAGGAACATACAAGGGATATTGCTGAATGATTTCTCTTTCAGCTGCTTCGTATAATAAGCTCGAGTAATGTAGTTGAAGGGTACAAACAATGGCATCATAAATGACTTCTTGTTTCTCGTATTGACCCACAAATTGGATGTGAACCATTTCTCGCTCGTTTCCAGAAGGTAATTCTTCGTCCAAAATATAGACAAAAGAACGGTTTTCTGCTTCACATTGCTTTTTTAAGGCTGCAATTTCTGCTGGGTCAAAGCCTGGGTTTGTGTTAGTTGACATCTGGGTTTATTTGATTAACAATAATTCACGGTATTTCGGTAATGGCCACTCATCATCGTCGATAATTAGTTCTAATTTATCGACGCTGTAACGAATTTCTTCGAAAAAGCCTTTCACCTTCGTGCTGTATAAAACAGCTCTCTCTTCTAAATCTTCAATGTTATTAGCCTCTTTACGTGCCTCAGTCATGCCATTTTGTAAACGCACGATGGAAGAGGTATACTCTGAGATTTTTTTGATCATTTCGATCGTAGGCGCATAGTATTGAGGATCGATGCCTATTTCTTTTTGGCCTTTCACATTCTCGACTAATTGCGTTTGATACTTCAATGAAGTCGAAACGATGTGGTTAATAGCCATGTCACCGATCACACGTGATTCGATTTGAATCTTCTTCACATAGTTCTCTAATTCGATTTCGTGACGTGCATGCATCTCCTCTTTCGAGTAAATACCATGTTTCGTGAATAATTCAATCGATTCTGGACGAGCATATACGGCTAAAGCCTCTGGCGTTGTCTTTAAATTAGACAATCCACGTCGAGCCGCTTCTTCTACCCATTCGTCTGAATAGCCATTACCTTCGAAACGGATGTTTTTAGACTCTTTTACGTAACGCTTTAGCACCTCCATGATGGCTAATTCTTTCTTTACGCCTTTCTCTAAAACCTCTTCCACCTCTTTGCGGAATTTGATCAGTTGGTCAGCTACAATCGTATTTAATACGGTCATCGGTGCTGCAGAGTTTGCAGAGGATCCTACCGCACGGAATTCGAATTTGTTTCCTGTAAAGGCAAATGGAGACGTTCTATTGCGATCCGTATTATCTAAGATCAAGGAAGGAATCTTGTTGATACCTAATTTAAGGTAGACATTGTCCCCTTTTTCTAATTGAATTTCATCCAGGCCATCCATGTTTTCCATGTCGTCCAAAACTTGGCTCATCGTACTCCCTAAGAAAGCAGAAACGATGGCTGGAGGCGCTTCATTGGCACCTAAACGGTGCTCATTACCAGCAGAGGCGATAGATGCACGCAGTAAATCCGCGCGATCATGTACCGCTTTCAAGGTATTGACAAAGAATGTCAAAAAGCGCAAATTCTCTTTAGGTTTCGATGAAGGTGCTAATAAATTAATACCTGTATCTGTTGCTAATGCCCAGTTGTTATGTTTTCCAGATCCATTAATACCTGCAAAAGGTTTTTCGTGGAATAAGACTTTGAATTTATGTTTAGAGGCCACTTTGGACATCAAATCCATCAATAAGGCATTGTGGTCACAGGCTAAGTTCGCTTCTTCAAAGGTAGGTGCTACTTCAAATTGAGCTGGAGCCACCTCGTTGTGACGCGTTCTCACGGGCATACCTAATTTAAGTGCCTCAATTTCGAAGTCTACCATGAAGGCATTCACACGGTTTGGGATAGAACCAAAATAATGATCTTCTAATTGCTGTCCTTTCGCTGGAGCGTGACCGAAAACCGTACGACCCGCCATCACTAAATCAGGACGTGCATTAAATAAAGCCTCATCTACTACGAAATATTCTTGCTCTGCTCCTAGTGTGGGAATTACTTTGCTGACATCGCGATTAAAGAATTCTTTAATCACAGCGGTAGCCGCTTTATCGACTAATTCGATGGATTTTAATAAAGGTGTTTTGTAGTCCAAAGCTTCCCCTGTGTACGAAACAAAGACAGATGGAATACAAAGAGTAGCCGTTCCAGCCGCATTCTCCATAATAAAGGCTGGAGAAGATGGATCCCAACCCGTATATCCGCGAGCTTCAAAAGTTGAACGAATACCCCCATTAGGAAATGAGGATGCATCGGGTTCTTGTTGAACCAAAGCAGATCCTTTGAACTTTTCTACCGCCTTTCCATTGCTTAAATCAATGTCAAAAAACGAATCGTGTTTCTCTGCTGTCGTACCTGTTAAAGGTTGAAACCAGTGTGTGTAGTGGGTCGCTCCTTTCGAAATAGCCCACGATTTCATCGCAGCAGCTACTTCATCCGCCGCATCGCGATCGATCTTTGAACCCGTTTGGATAGCGGTATTTATCTTTAAATAAGCTTCTGGTGATAATAGGGAACGCATCACCTCATCGCTGAAGGTCATGCTACCATAATAGTCCGAAACTTTTTCTGTGGGAAGCTTTACGGGAGTTCCTGTGCGGGATTGAGCTAACTCAAGCGCCTTAAATCTAGTGATTGCCATATGAAGATTTTAATTCTTAGGTAAAAATAGCGAATTGTGATGGGATAAAAAATGCCATAATTTGAAAAGTAGGTTTGAATTTTTCGTTTTTAATTTGGATTTTTTGAGTTTTTGCAAAATGTCCGATTGTTTTTACAGGTTTTTTTGGCCCAAACTATTGTTTTTCCTAAAAAGTGGTATATTTTTGCTATAAGAATTCCTAAAAAAGTATTTTTGTTTCAAAATCAAGTTTAAAAATCATGGCTAAATCAAAATTAGAGTACATTTGGTTGGATGGCTACAAGCCAACACAAAGTTTACGTTCTAAGACTAAAATTGAGAACAATTTTAGCGGTAAATTAGAAGACCTAGATATGTGGTCTTTCGATGGTTCTTCTACTCAACAAGCGGAAGGCGGTTCTTCTGACTGTTTATTGAAGCCAGTGTATGTTTGCCCAGATCCAGCACGCCGTGATGGTTATTTAGTAATGTGTGAAGTATTAAACGCAGACGGAACTCCGCATGAGTCGAATGGTCGTGCTACGATTGATGACGATGATAACGATTTCTGGTTCGGTTTTGAGCAAGAGTATTTCCTTTGGGATCCAGAAACAAACAAGCCTTTAGGTTTCCCAGCAAATGGGTATCCAGCACCTCAAGGACCTTACTACTGTTCAGTAGGCGCGAGCAACGCGTATGGTCGTGAGATTATCGAGGAGCACATGGACTTGTGTATCGACGCAGGTTTAAATATTGAGGGTATTAACGCTGAAGTAGCAGCTGGACAATGGGAATTCCAAATGTTCGCTAAAGGTGCTAAGCAAGCAGGTGATGAAATCTGGTTAGGTCGTTATATTCTAGAGCGTTTAGGCGAGAAATATGGTGTTGCGATTAACTGGCACTGCAAGCCTCTAGGTGAATTAGATTGGAACGGTTCAGGAATGCACGCGAACTTCTCTAACACGGTATTGCGTACAGCAGGAAATAAAGAAGCGTACGATAAAATTTGTCAATCTTTCGCTCCATTTGTGAAAGAACACATCGAGGTTTACGGTGCTGACAACCACATGCGTTTAACAGGTAAGCACGAGACAGCTTCTATCCACGATTTCTCTTATGGAATCTCGGATCGTGGTGCTTCAATTCGTATCCCTATCGCAGCAGTAGAAAAAGGATGGAAAGGTTGGTTAGAAGACCGTCGTCCGAACTCAGCGGCAGATCCTTATAAAGTGGCTGCTCGTATTATCAAGACGGTTAAGACTGCTAAAGTATAATACATTTATTAAGCATTTATATACTTTTATAGACAAGATGGCGGGTTTTCCCGCCATTTTTGTTTTACCTTTGCATCCTGATTTTAGGTATGAAAAAAGTCGCTTTTTACACTCTTGGTTGCAAATTGAATTTTGCCGAATCCAGCTCTATCGCTCGATCTCTCGAACCGATGGGTTTTACACGCGCAGAGTTTCAGGACCAGCCAGATTTGTTTGTCATTAATACCTGTAGCGTAACGGAACAAGCGGATAAGAAGTGTAAGAAAGTCGTTAGGGAAGCGAAGAAGGTTAATCCGAATTCGACCGTTGTTATCATTGGCTGTTATGCCCAATTGAAACCAGAAGAAATTTCGGCCATTCCTGGGGTTGATTTAGTGTTAGGTGCGAATGAAAAGTTTCAATTACCTACCTTGCTTCCACCCTATTTAGATCGCGAATCTGCTGATTTGCCTAAGTTAATTGCCTCTGAGATTCACTACGATCTTGATTACCATGCGTCCTATTCTGTGAATGATCGCACGCGTACTTTCTTAAAAGTGCAGGATGGTTGCGATTATCCTTGTTCTTATTGCACAATTCCTTTGGCTCGTGGTCAGTCCCGTTCGGATACGATAGAGAAAGTGTTGGGAATAATTGAAGAGATTGCTGCCAAAGATGTCAAGGAAATTGTTCTAACAGGTGTAAATATTGGTGATTTTGGCATTCAAAACGGAAAGCGCGTTGAAACTTTTTTTCAACTTGTTCAAGCGATTGAGGAGAAGTCATCCATTCAGCGTTTCCGTATTTCATCCATCGAGCCTAATTTGTTGACTTCAGAGATGATTGCCTTTTTAGGTTCATCCGCTAAGTTTGTTCCGCATTTCCATATTCCCTTGCAATCCGGATCGAATGCGGTTTTACGTCTAATGAAACGTCGCTATCAACGAGAATTATACGTTGATCGCGTAAGGTCTATTAAAGAAGTAATGCCCAATGCGTGCATCGGCGTCGATGTGATCGTGGGTCATCCTGGAGAAACCTCTGAATTATTTTTAGAGACTTATGAGTTTTTAAACGGTTTAGACATTTCTTACCTACACGTTTTCCCCTATTCGGAGCGCCCGAATACCTATGCGGTAGATATCAAACCTAAAGTGGATGGTATGCAAAAGGCAGAGCGTTCGAAGATGTTGCATATTTTATCCGATAAAAAGCGTCATGCTTTTTATGAGTCTCAAGCCGGTTTAAAAGGTCAGGTTTTGTTTGAGGAATCGGCTATGCCGGGTACGATGGAAGGTTTTTCAGAAAACTATGTTCGGGTTGTCGTACCATTTGATCCATTGCAAATCAATACCGTTCAGCCAGTTCGTTATAAGGCGCTGAATGAGATGGGTGAGATGTTAGGGGTGGTATTAGAGTAGAGAGTATAGATAAGGGGCATTAGCCCTTTTTTTATTTCATATCTATACTCTATACTCTCTTATCTATTATCTGTTTTTTGTTATGCGCCGCCAGCGCATAACAAAAAAGTCGAAAACCATAGGCCTCCGACTTTTTGATTGAAACAAAACCACAAGAACCATTACTTGCGGCTTTGCTGTTGTTGAATTACTCAGCTAACGACTCGTCGTGTTGTGAGATATCCAAACCTAATCTTTCTTCTTCCTCATTAACGCGTAACGGAATGATTTTGTCCGTGATCACTAACAGGATATAAGATGCGCCAAATGCAAAGGCTGATACGATTGCTAAGGCTAATAAGTGCTTTAAGAATAAGGTAGTTTCTCCGTAGAATAAACCTTGCTCTACCACTGCAGCATTAACAGCTGAGGTAGCGAAGATACCTGTCATCAACATGCCTACCATACCACCTAATCCGTGGCAAGGGAAAACGTCTAATGTATCATCTAAATTAGAAGATGCTCTCCAGTGTGCAGCGATGTTAGACACAATCGCAGCGATAACACCGATGAAGATCGCTACCGGAACCGTTACGAAACCTGATGCTGGAGTAATCGCTACTAAACCTACTACCGCACCGATACAGAAACCTAAGGCAGAAACTTTCTTGCCGCGAGTTACATCAAATAAGATCCAAGATAAACCTGCTGCTGCTGCTGCAACGTGAGTGGTTGCGAAAGCAGTTACGGCTAAACCGTTCGCTCCTACGGCAGAACCTGCATTGAAGCCAAACCATCCGAACCATAATAAACCTGTTCCTAATAATACGTAAGGAATGTTAGCTGGAGGCAAGATGTTAGACTCGATGTGAGACCTACGACGACGTAAGTATAAAGCACCTGCTAAAGCTGCCCAACCTGCAGACATGTGAACAACCGTTCCGCCTGCAAAATCTAAAACGCCTAAGTTAAATAAGAAACCATCTGGGTGCCATGTCCAGTGTGCTAATGGAGCATAAACCACGATGCAGAAAAGAACCATGAATAGAACAAACGCACGGAAGTTAATACGCTCAGCTAATGCACCAGAGATTAACGCTGGAGTGATAACGGCAAACTTCATTTGGAAAAATGCGAACAAAGCAAATGGAATAGTGAATTTCAATTGATCTGCTGATCCTAACGATAATTTGTGATCAAATACACCATTGAACATAAAGAAAGTTCTTGGGTCTCCGATCCAGCCTCCTAACGAGTCGCCAAATGCTAAAGAGAATCCGAAAACTACCCAAATCACCGAGATAACTCCCATCGCGATGAATGATTGTAACATCGTAGAGATCACGTTTTTGTGATTTACCATGCCACCGTAGAAATAAGCTAGTCCAGGTGTCATTAATAATACTAAGCCAGAGGCTACAATCATCCAGGCTGTATCACCTGTGTCTAATCCTTCTGTAGGCATCGCGCCAGGAACAGAAGTGGTGAACAATGCAAGGATGGCTACCGCTAATAAAACTAATAACGGGATCCAGGTTGGTTTTTGTGTCGTCATGTTTTTAAATTGTTAAGGGTGGATATAATTAAAACTTATAGATGAAGTGCATTCCTAAAGTAGTTTGTGATTTTTGGTCTTTACCATCACCATCTACGAATTGAGCTGTTTTGTATGAGTCAGTACGTAATTCTGGTTTGATTAATAAATGGCCTTCAGCGGCTGTGAAGGTAGCTGTTAATGTCAAAGAGCTAACATCAGTTCCTGATCCATCTGCTGCGCGTAAAGCGCGCGCACCAGCTGTGTTATCGAATACTTCATAACGACCACCTAAGCTGAATTTATCTGTGAAGGCATAGTTAGAGTAAAGGGCTACTCCACCCCATGTTTTGCTATTTCCTACATTGCCACCACCTTGGTAGTCACCTGTTTGTGAGCCGTATGCCGCATTTAAACCTAATAGGTATTTAGGAGAAATTTGGTAAGATGTAGTTAAATCTACTAAGTTGTAGCTGCCTGTATCGTCTTTTCCAGAAGAAAGAGGTGCAGATTCGTTAGAGCTAATTCCATTTACATAAAGGTTCCACCCCGCTGCAGGAGAAGTGAACACTTGGTAGATGAAACCCTTAGAAGCGTTATTGTCATTTAAATTATCCACATTGTTGACCAATCCAACCATGGCAGAAAATTTGTCAGAGAATGCGTAATTCGCTTTAGCGCCAATATGATAGAACGGTCCATTATTGAAGAGGTTAGAAAGTGAATAGTTGTAGTTGATTGGGGCGTCGATTACTTCGTATCCAATGTGTGTCCCAAATTGACCTACCGTTAATGTTAATTTATCGCTAGCTTTCCAGTTAAAATAAGCTTGTTTGATCGCCAAAGAAGTCGATGCTTTTCCTGATCCCAATGGTCCAATTACGTTACCGTATTGACCAAGGTCTGCATTTGGTCCAAATGTTAAGTCAACTACCACATCAGCCGACTTCGTTGCATAACCAAATTTTGTCTGCACAAGTCCTAACGAAAATTGATTTGATTTCTGGTCGAAAGCTCTCTCATATCCAGAGGCACCTAAGTTACTTCTGTTTGTTGGGTTATTGAAATTCAACATATAGTATGAATCAATGTAACCTGAGAAAGAAAACTTTGGAGCTTCCGCTTCTTTTTCTTGGGAAAATCCACAAAAGGCTGTTGCGGCAAATAGGGCTGTTAGGATCGTTTTTTTCATGTGGGTTGTTGTTTAAAAGTAAAAAATGCCTGATTACAATTCAAAGATGAAGCCTTAAATTGTACTTTACAAATAAATCGGTTAAAATTTTATCCTATTTTTTAACTTTTTGCAAAAAAATATCAAAAATTGGTTAAAATTTAAACCTGTTTTTGTTGATTTTGCAAAAATGAATTAAAAGTTTGATTAAAATAAAACTGAATGTTTGGGTTCTTGGAAAAATATAAAACCTGTTTGCGGGGATTTTAAAAACTTGATTGTCTTTTTTTTAGATTATAGATAATAGAGAATAGAGAATAGATATGGATTTATGTTTTGAGATTAGAAAATAAAAAAGAGAGCCCACCTTTAGATGGACTCTCTTCATTTAAACATTATCTATACTCTCTACTCTATTATCTCTACTCTAAATTTTAAGCAAAACTTAAAATTTACTCAGCATGCAACCACGCCTTCTTCGCTAATAAAGTCTCATTATCTTCTTCATGGTCTGGATCTGGTACGCAGCAATCTACTGGACAAACCGCAGCACATTGTGGCTCCTCGTGGAAACCAGTACACTCTGTACATTTGTCAGGAACGATATAATAGAATTCTTCTGAAACTGGTTCTACGGGTGTTTTAGCATCCATTGATGAACCGTCTTCTAGTTCAATTTCTGTTAAAGCAGTACCGCCGGCCCAAGTCCATTCTACACCACCTTCATAAATAGCTGTGTTTGGACATTCTGGTTCACAAGCCCCACAGTTAATGCATTCGTCTGTTATGATAATTGCCATACCCTATTTTTGTTTGATTCTGCAATTTACGAACATAAATTTGAATAGTATATAATTTATATGGACTAACGGAAAAAATTTCGACCTTTGTAGGGTAAAATCTATACAATTATGCCAAAGGCTTCCTTTTTAAAGCTTATTTCTTTCTTGAAAGCTTTTTTTTCTGATGAATCAAATCGAGAAAAAATAGAACTATTTATAGATAGATCGGTAAATGAGAATGCTTGGTTTTCAGAAACCTTGGTTCGCCACGCGATGCAGGCGATTGAGGAGCAGTTCTTTTCGGTTCAAGCTTGGGAAGATTTTTACGCAAAACACCCTATTCAAACGGCTGAGCCTAAAAATGTAGGTATAGTGTTGGCGGGTAATTTACCGGCTGTTGGTTTGCACGATTTGTTGATGGTTTTAGCTTCTGGACATCATGCCTCTTTGAAATTAAGTTCACAAGACAAGGCTTTGATGCAACTCTATGTGCTGGCGATGCAGTCGTTTGATACAGCAGTGCCAGTGAGTATTATTGAGCGGTTACAAGGAATGGATGCGGTCATTGCTACGGGTAGTGATTTCTCTGGAGGTTATTTTGCCCATTATTTTTCCACTATACCGCATATTATTCGGAAGAATCGCAGTTCTTTAGCTGTTTTTAAGGGAAATGAGACGCAGGAGGATTTCAAGGGTTTGGCGCAGGACATTTTTACGTATTATGGTTTAGGATGTAGGAACGTTTCGACAATTGCGGTTCCGGCGTCTTATGATTTGACTCCTTTGTTTGATGAATTGACCAATGAGACATGGGTTTTAGATCATTCGAAGTACTCCAATAACTTTCAATACCACCGGACTTTGTTCTTGTTGAACCAGATTCCTCATTTTGATTTGGGTAATTTGTTAGTGACCGAGAATGATGATTTGGTTTCACCAGTGGGCGTTTTGTATGTTCATCGGTATACTGATGAATCTTCTTTGCTAGCTTGGATAAAGGATCGCGAGGAGAAAATTCAATGTAAGGTAGGTTTAGAGATCGGTTTTGGCCAAAGTCAACACCCAGCTCTCGATGATTTCGCAGATGGAATCGATACTTATGGCTTTTTGATTAACCTTTTATAGGTTTTGAATAGCCCCCACGCCCCTATTCCGCCTACTAAAGCTCCCACAACTACATCTAAAGGATAATGGGCGCCTAAATAGATTCTGCTGTAAGAAATGATGGATGCCCATAGAACCAAGGCAATACCGGCTGACTTATTCTTAGTCAATAAATAATAACCGACAGCAATCGCAAACGAATTTGCCGCATGAGACGAGCAAAAGCCAAATTGCCCACCACAGCCTGCCGGCAAATGAATCCACGATTGAAATTCGTTGACATGGCAGGGTCTAAGGCGTTTAAATAGAGGTTTTAAAAGACTGGAGCTGAATTGATCGGCGAAAACCACAGATGAAACTAAAAATAGCAAGGCTTTCCAGCATTCCGATTTATACTGCTTATATAAAAAGTAAATTAGCAGTCCATATAATGGAATCCACGTCAATTTACCTGAAATGATTTCCATCGATCCATCTAACCAAGGCTGATGTGCCTCATTAATCAACTGAAATAAATGGGCATCCCAGGTAGGAAACATAGCTTAGAATTTAAATTCAGCGCGAATTCGAGCAATCGTAGCTTCAGCGATGGGTTGAACCTTCTTTTCGCCGATGGTTAATTTCTCTTCAATAATCTGTGGATGCGCGATGAAATAGTCAAATTTTTCTCTAGCCTCTTTGAAATAACCTAGCATCAATTCGTGCAAGGCCTGTTTCGCATGTCCATATCCATAACCGCCCGCTTCGTAATTTGCGCGCATTTCTGCCACTTGAGCCGGGGAAGCCATTAATTGATAGAGTTTGAACGTAATATCATTATCCGGATTTTTAGGCTCTTCTAATGGAGTGGTGTCTGTCACGATCTTTTTGATCTGCTTCAATAAATCCTTTTCAGGAAGGAAGATATCAATGTAATTGTTCAAGGACTTGCTCATCTTAGCACCATCTAAACCCGGAATGGTCATCACATCCTCATTGATACGCGCTTCAGGTAAGACGAAAATAGCTTTATTATAGCGCTTATTCACGGAATTCGCGATGTCGCGGGTCATTTCGATGTGCTGTCTTTGGTCCTTACCCACCGGAATAAGATGTGCATCATATAAGACGATATCTGCCGCCTGTAAAACGGGATAGGTAAATAAGCCAGCGTTTACATCTGATAATTTATCCGATTTGTCCTTAAAGCTGTGTGCATTCGCCAGCATAGGAAAAGGCGTAAAGCAATTCAAATACCACATTAATTCGGTGTGGTAAGCGGCTAATTTAGACTGTCGGTAGAAGTAATTTTTTTCCGTATCAAAGCCAAAAGCCAGCCAAGCTGCCGCAATCGACAAGGTATTGCTACGAATACTTTCGCCATCCTTCAAGGAAGTCAAGGTATGTAAGTCTGCAATAAATAAAAAAGAATCATTGCCGGCTTGCTTTGAAAGTTCAACCGCCGGCATAATAGCACCTAAAATATTACCCAAATGGGGCTTTCCTGAGGCCTGAATGCCCGTTAAGATCCGCATAGCTTGTCTAAATAATTTATGCAAAAATCAATAAAATAGACCATAACTCCAAGCGATTTGTGCTTGGGCATTCGAGCTAAATTTGCTAAATTCGTTTTTACAAATTCACCCCTTATTTGATGTCCCTTTCTCCTAGCCTATTGGCCTTTTTGCGTGACCTCCGTGTAAACAACACGCGGGAATGGTTTGCAGAAAACAAAGCTGTTTATGATCAGGTGAAAAAAGGATTTGATGCTTGGACGACTGAATTAATTTCGGAGTTTTCGGATTTTGAGAATATGGACGGCGTTTTGTTAAAGCATTGCTCCTACCGCATTTACCGGGACGTTCGATTCTCTAAAAACAAAGAACCGTATAAAACGTGGTTTTCGGCTAGTTTTTCAGAAGGAGGCCGTAAATCTGGTTTTATGGATTATTATGTACACATTGAGTCCAATGGTGCCTCTTTTTTAGGTGGAGGAATGTATTCTCCTACGCCAGAACATTTAGCGGCGTTTCGTCAAGAAATAGATTACAATGCGGTTGGATTACGTAAAATCATCAAGGACCCGAAATTTGTGGCCGTGTTCGGGGAGGAAGTAGGTGAAAGTTTAGTACGAATCCCTAAGGGATTTGAGGCTGATCATCCTGACGCTGAATTGCTGAAGAAGAAACAATTGTTTTTTTGGAGGAAATACACGGACAAAGAACTTTGTTCGCCAGACTTTACCAAGCAATTGATGGCGGATGCCAAAGTATTGAAGCCATTTTTGGACTTCTTAAATGCCGTATTTTTTGAAAAAGAACCTTTTATAAAAGAATAAACCCCTATGCAATTTTCGCATTTGCACAACCATTCCCAGTTTTCCCTATTAGATGGTGCGTCTAAGATTTCGTCTATGTTCAAAAAGGCGAAAGCAGATAATATGCCTGCTGTAGCGATTACAGATCATGGGAATATGTTTGGGGTATTTCAATTTGTGGCGGAAGCGGGAAAGCAAGGGGTGAAACCCATTGTGGGCTGTGAATTTTATCTAGTGAATGATCGCCACAAGCAGGTTTTTACGAAAGAGTTAAAGGATAAGCGTTACCACCAATTATTCCTAGCGAAGAACCCGGAGGGATATCAGAATTTGGTTAAATTATGTTCTTTAGGTTTTATGGAGGGGATGTATTCCAAATACCCTCGGATTGATAAGGAGCTCGTTTTAAAATACCACAAAGGATTAATCGCAACTACTTGTTGTTTAGGGGCTTCTGTGCCGCAAGCGATTTTGCGCGATGGCGAGGAAGCGGCGGAGAAGGAATTTAAGTGGTGGTTGGATTTGTTTGGCGAAGATTATTACATCGAAGTACAAAATCACTTTATTCCGGAGCAGCAGACGGTAAACGAAGTCTTGTTGCGTTTTGCGAAGAAATACAATGTGAAGGTGATTGCGTCGAATGACAGCCATTATTTGGACCAAAAAGATGCCAACGCACATGATATTTTATTGTGTATTAATACGGGTGAAAAACAGGCCACTCCTACTTACAAGGACATTGAAGGCGATTTTGATATGAAAGGAAAGCGCTTCGCTTTCTATAATGACCAGTTTTACTTCAAGACGACGGAGGAAATGACCAAACTTTGGTCGCATGTTCCTGAGGCAATTGACAACACGAATGAGATCGTAGGGAAAGTGGAGACACTGAAACTCACGAAAGACGTGATGTTGCCTAATTTCCAAATTCCGTCTACTTTTCTTAGTCAGGATGATTACTTGGAGCACATCACGATGGAGGGCGCGAAAAAGCGTTACATCGATATTGACCAGGTGGTGGAAGAGCGTTTGCGCTTCGAGTTGCACACAATTCGGACAATGGGTTTTGCGGGTTACTTCTTAATTGTAGCTGATTTTATTAGTGCTGGACGTGATTTAGGCGTTTATGTGGGTCCTGGTCGTGGATCCGCGGCGGGTTCTGTGGTGGCCTATTGTTTAGGAATCACGAACATTGACCCCATTAAGTACAATCTCCTTTTTGAGCGTTTCTTGAATCCAGATCGGAAGTCCTTACCCGATATTGATACGGACTTTGATGATGAAGGTCGCCAAAAAGTCATCGACTATGTCGTAGATAAATACGGTAAAAACCAAGTAGCGCACATTGCGACCTATGGTACGATGGCTGCGAAAATGTCCATTAAGGACGTTTCTCGCGTTCTAGACCTCCCCTTGCAGGAATCCAATGCCTTAGCGAAACTAGTTCCAGAGAAGCCGAAAATTACGCTAGACCGTATTTTCAATGCGGCTTTGACCGGAGATAAATCTTTAGCGGACAAGGAAGGGCTTAATCCGGAGGAATTAGAACAGGTAAAGGAATTGCGTCGTATCAAGGAATCCGGTGGATTGCCTGCGACTGTTATTGAGAATGCGCTGATTTTAGAGGGTTCTGTTCGGGGAACGGGTATTCACGCGGCGGGAATTATCATCGCCCCGTCCGATTTAACGGATATTTTGCCAGTAGCTACATCGAAAGATGTGAGTCTCTTGATTACGCAATATGACGGTTCAGTGATTGAGAACGCTGGGGTAATTAAGATGGACTTTTTGGGCTTAAAAACCCTCTCCATTTTAAAAGAAGCGGTTCGCTTAATCAAGCAGAATCACAATGAGACGATCATCTTGGATGATCTTCCTTTGGACGATAAAACAACGTACGAATTATACCAAAGAGCCGAAACGAACGGTACCTTCCAATTCGAATCCCCTGGGATGCAGAAGCACTTGCGTGATCTGAAGCCCGATCAATTCTCAGATTTGATTGCGATGAACGCCTTGTTCCGTCCCGGTCCAATGGTTTATATTCCGAATTACATTGCTCGTAAACACGGTCGCGAGAAGATTGAATACGATTTGCCAGAAATGGAGGAGTATTTGAGCGATACCTACGGAATTACGGTGTACCAAGAGCAAGTTATGCTTCTTTCCCAGAAGCTCGCGAATTTCACGAAGGGTGACGCTGACGTACTTCGTAAGGCGATGGGTAAAAAGGACAAAGCCACCATCGATAAGATGAAGGGTAAGTTCATGGAAGGTGGCGCGGCAAATAACCATCCGGTAGACAAATTAGATAAAATTTGGACGGATTGGGAAGCTTTTGCTCAATATGCCTTTAATAAATCCCACTCAACTTGCTATGGTTTAGTGGCTTACCAAACAGGTTACTTAAAAGCGAATTATCCACCGGAGTTCATGGCGGCGGTCCTTTCGAACTCGTTGGGTAACATTGAGAAGATCACTTTCTTTATGGATGAGTGCAAGCGGATGGGCTTATCTTTATTAGTTCCGGATGTAAATGAATCTTCTCGCTCGTTTGCGGTGAATAAAAAAGGCCAAATCCGTTTCGGACTGGGTGCTATCAAAGGTGTGGGTGATGCGGCGGTCGATGCGATCGTGGAAGAGCGTCAGAAAAATGGCGAATATGCGGATATTTTCGACTTCGTTTCCCGGATTAATGTTCGTCAAGTCAATAAGAAGAGTTTAGAATCGTTAGCATTAGCGGGAGCATTTGATTGCTTTTCAGAGGTAGAGCGCTCACAATATTTCAGCTTAGATCCGCAGGACAACACAAATTTCATTGAGAAAATTGTACGTTATTCGTCTCGTATGGCGGAATTAAAGGCGGAAGCGACGGCGTCACTTTTTGGGGAATTAGGTGCAGGTACTGGGAATGATATCGCAAAACCTCGTATCCCTACTTCAGAACCTTGGTCTGTGATGGAACAATTGAAAAATGAGAAAGAGGTGGTGGGTGTCTATATTTCTGGCCATCCTTTGGACGAATACAAAACCGAAATTGCGAGCTTCTGTAATTCGAATACGGGCCAGTTGGAATCTAGACAGAATGTGGCGCAGACTTTTGCTGGAATCGTTACGAAAGTCAATGTCAGAACCTCAGCAAACGGAAATCAGTTTATGATATTCACGATAGAGGATTATGCGGGTAATTATGAATTTGCTTTGTTCTCGAAGGATTACATCCAGTTTGAACGTTTTATTGCGCTGGATCGCTTATTGTTCATTAATGGGTCGTATCAGTTAAAGAATCGCCACATGGATCAAATGGTCTTCAAGATTCAGTCGATCGAATTATTGTCTGAAATTTTATCAGATCGAACAAAAGAGATCAAATTACGTTTAGACTTAAATCGATTGACTCCTGCTTTATTGGATTTATTGCAGGAAACGTTAGAACGTAATAAAGGAGACAAGAAGTTGACTTTAGAGGTGTACGACGAGCAGGAGAAAATCGGGATGGACTTTTTATCGCGTAAAATGCAGGTAAGCATCGGTAAAGGCTTGATTTCTGAGCTTAAAGAGCTTGAAAATGTGGGCTTTAAGTTAATTTCGTAAAAATTTTATTCCGGGAACTAATTGTTCTGCCGGTTTTGTTTTAATTTTGAATTTTATAAAATATATCAAACAATGGGAAAATACGTAGAGGCAACAGATGCTAATTTTCAAGAGTTAATCGGCACTGATACACCAGTTTTAGTAGATTTTTGGGCAGAGTGGTGTGGCCCTTGTAAAATGATCGGACCAATCGTGGAAGAATTAGCGGGAGATGTGGAAGGCCAAGCGATTGTAGCAAAAATGAATGTAGATCAAAATTCAGCAGTACCTGCTTCTTTAGGCATTCGCTCTATCCCTACGTTAATGGTATTCAAAAAGGGTGAAATGGTAGAACGTTTAGTGGGAGGAAATATCCCTAAGTCGGTTTTAGCTGAAACCTTATTAAAGCACGCTTAATTATTTAAGCGAATAGACTTTATTCATAGCCTGTAACAAGATGTTGCAGGCTATTTTTATTTCCTCTTCTGTGATGGTCAAAGGCGGTGCAATGCGTAGTGAATTGTCACAAAATAAGAACCAATCCGTTATCAAGCCATTCAGGATACATTCATCAATCACGGCTTTCACTGTCTTGAAGTCCTGCATTTCCACCGCCAGCATAAACCCAATGCCTCTCACTTGGTGAATAATGGGATGTTGCAAAAGGCTTTTGAATAGATCACTTTTCGCAGGTATCTGATCCATTAATTGCGCTTCTAAGATAAAACGCAAGGTAGCAAGTGATGCTGCGCAAGAAACCGGATGACCTCCAAAAGTGGTGATATGGCCTAAAACCGGCTCAAAACTCAACGTTTTCATCACTTCCTCGTTTGCTAAAAAGGCCCCAATCGGCATTCCCCCGCCCATTCCTTTGGCAGTGAGAAGTATATCCGGAACGATATCCATGGGTTGATAAGCCCAGAAAGTGCCTGTTCTCCCAAAACCCGATTGGATCTCATCTACGATTAATAAGGTCCCTGTTTTTTCACATCGCTTTCGCAAAGCTTGAAAGTAGGCTGCAGTTGCTGTTTTAACGCCGGCCTCTCCTGCCACGATCTCAATGATGACAGCGGCTGTTTTTTCGGTTATTTTAGACAGATTAGCTAGGCATCCATGGTGAATATGGCGAATACCGGGTAATAAAGGTCGAAAGGCGTTTTTAAAATTCTCATCTCCCGCGATAGATAAGGCTCCTTGGCTAGCGCCATGGTAAGCGTTAAAACAAGAAATGAATTCAGTTCTGCCAGTATAGCGTTTCGCTAACTTCATGGCTCCTTCCACTGCTTCGGTTCCCGAATTCGTGAAATAGACTTGATTTAAGTGTTCCGAACCGGTGGATTTAACTAATGCTTCAGCGAGTTGCACTTGAGGACTTTGGATATATTCACCATATACCATGAGGTGCATATAGGCATCGACTTGATCTTTAATCGCTTTAACGATGGCTGGATTTCGGTGTCCTACATTCGAAACAGCAATTCCAGAGATCAAATCCATATAAGATTTTCCCTGTGCATCGTACATATACACACCTTCCGCTTTGGTTATTTCTAAGGCCAAAGGTGCGTCCGAGGTGGGCGCCATAAATTTTTGGAAGAGCTGTCGATGCGTGAATCCCATAGCTTACAAAATTACGTTAATTCTTGTTAAGTGCTCGCCGTTCGTCAAATTATTCAGTTGAATTAGCGTCTTTCGTTTACTTTTGTTTTATGAAACCACTTTTACTTCTTTTATGTTCGTGCATAGGCCTTCAGGCTCAAACACTTAGCGGCACTATTCGGTCTAATAAAGGCGAATTAATGCCGTTTTCTTCTATTTGGGTGAGCGATTTTAATAAAGGTACCTTAGCGAATGAGGAAGGTAAATATGCGATTCAATTGCCTAAGGGAGAACATGAGGTGGTGTTCCGATTTTTGGGACATACTCCTAAATCACATAAAGTTGCTTTATCTGGGGATCTATCACTTGATGTCGTTTTATCTGAAGAAGCGGTAACCCTTCAAGATATCAATGTGGGTGGCTTGAAAGAAGATCCTGCCATCGGAATGATGCGCCGGATGATTTCTATGGCCCCATTTCATTTGAAAGAAATTGATCGCTATGCTGCCAAAGGTTATGTGAAAGGTGCGGGTAAAATTACCTCTATATCCAAGTTAATGACTGCCCTTGTGGGGAAAAAGATGGAGAAGGAAGCTGGAATAAAAGTGGGATCTACTTATGTTTTAGAAGGAATTAATCAGATTACCTATACCCGACCTAATAAGATAGACGAAAAAGTTTTATCGAATCGAAACAATCTTCCTTCCGTTTTAAAAAACTCGGGCGCTCCTAATTTACGAATTACACAAACGAATTTTTATTTGCCTAAAGTGTGGGGTTCTTTGATCTCCCCTCTTTCACCCGCTGCTTTTTCGTACTATAAATTTGCTTATTTAGGTAGTTTTCAGCTGAATGGCCAAACGGTTTCTAAGATTCAGGTGAAGCCCCGAGCTGCAGCTTCCGATTTGTTTGAGGGCACACTTTCGATTGTAGAAGACACCTGGAGTATCTATTCTTTTAGTTTAGCTTTCCGAAATTCCCAAGGTTATTACACGTTTCAACAGCAGAATGCGCTATTTCAAGGCGTTTGGATGCCCATTAATTATGACGTGAATGTGAATTTTGATGCGATGGGATTTGGGGCTACTTTCCGCTACATCACCCAAGTGAAAGAGTATTCCATTCAAGTAAATCCTGCTTTTGTGGTGAAGCCTACCATCATCGAGGAACGTCTACATAAGGATTGGGCGAAAGAAATCAATAAAGAAAAAATTACTACCCCTAAACTGGCTCTAGGTAAAGAATTGACTAGAAAAAAGTTGAAGAAGGTTTTGAAGGAAATAGACAAAGAAGAAAAGAAAGAAGAGTTTAGTTCAGATTATACCATCACCGTAGATTCCTCTGCAGCCGTAAAAAAAGAGGAATATTGGGAGGCAGAACGTCAGGTTCCATTAACGGAAGCAGAGGTTAAAGGATATAAAGAAGCAGATAGTCTTTCGGTTCAAGATGAGAAAAAACGATTAAAGGATTCAGTCAATGCCTTGCCAAGATTCCGTTATGGGGATATTTGGGGTGGTCGTGTATATAATTACGGTCAAAAAGGCCTTGGAGCCAGATTGTCACTGAGTGGATTTCAAAATGGATACAATGCCGTAGATGGATATTCGTTAGGTCGAGGTGTAGACTATCGTTATACCTATAAATTGTCAGATTATTGGGGGACTGGATTTGATGTTCGCTATGCTTTCTCTCGAAAAGCGTGGAATGGAATGGCCTATGTGGAGCGAAATTGGGATGAGAATCGCCAAAGAATACAATTAGCCGGTGGTTCTACCATCGAGCAAATCAATGCAACAGAACCCATTTCTTCAACTGTCAACCTTTTGTATGCACTCTTTTTGTCTCAGAATTACTTGAAGTTGTACCAAAAGGATTTCATAAAAGCCACTTATGCCGTTCAAATGAATGCCAAATGGAACCTGAATACGGTTTTAGAATTTCGATCTCGGACTAGTTTAGAGAATCACGAGGAGAATGGATTTTTCTACAAGGAACGACGTTTTGAATCGAATGGCCTCCCTTTTATAACGAGCAAGCAGGTTTTTGGATCTATTTTAGTTCGCTACCAGCCTTTTGCGACTTGGAGGCGTTATAATGGTTCTCGGTGGTTATCTAATGAGTCCGGTCCTACGTTAACTAGCGCTTATGAACAAGCACTTGGAGATGATGCGTTTAGTAAAGTATCTTTTCAGATTTCACAACGCATTTCTTTAGCGAATTGGGGATCGTTGAATTACCGGATTTCAGCCGCTCATTTTATGCAAAAGCCTTCTTTAATCGTTGATTACCAACATTTCAAAGGGAATGAGGTCAATATTTCCTCAGGTGAGTCGAGTTTTTTAGTGCTTCCTTACTATGCGCTTTCGAATCCAGGAGATCACATGAAGGCCTTTATTACGTGGGAACCTCGCAAATTTATCTTCACCCAAAATGCCTTTTTATCTCTCTATGGACTGAGAGAAAAAGTGGGTTATTCCTATCTTCAGACATCAGTGAATGCTCAAACGATTCATTACCAAGAGTTTAGTTATGGGTTGACGGGAATCGGGAAAATTTTAGGTGTTGATTTAGTGTATCCGATGGGAACGGTAGTACCTGAAAAATGGAAAGTGTTGATCAGATTGCCTTTCTAATTGTTTATTTGCACACATTTACCTAAATTGTGCTAAATTTTTTTGGAATAATCTAAATCAACCTTTATGAATCAAATTGTTTACTTAGTTCCTGCTTTTGGTTTAGTAGGATTGCTGTACACAGCGTGGAAGTTTAACTGGGTATCTAAACAAGATGCCGGTAATGAAAAAATGCAAGAGTTGGCAGGTTATATCGCAGATGGTGCGATTGCCTTCTTAAAAGCAGAATGGAAAATTTTAACTTATTTCGCGATCCCAACCGCTATTTTATTAGCTTGGTTAGGTTCACAAGAGGGAACTCCGGATAATCCGATTCACTCCTCCCCTTTAATTGCCGTTGCTTTTTTAATTGGTGCCGTTTTCTCTGCTACCGCAGGTTATATCGGTATGATAGTAGCTACAAAGGCGAACGTTCGTACGGCGGAAGCAGCTAGAACTTCTTTGGCAAAAGCCTTATCTGTTTCCTTCACTGGTGGATCCGTAATGGGAATGGGTGTAGCAGGTTTAGCAATCCTAGGTTTGGGCGGTTTATTTATTGCTTTCTACCAAATCTTCGCACAAGGTCAAGCTCTGACTTCCGTGGAGATGAAAACAGCGATCGAAGTATTAGCTGGTTTCTCTTTAGGAGCTGAGTCTATTGCTTTGTTTGCTCGTGTGGGTGGTGGTATTTATACGAAAGCAGCAGACGTAGGTGCTGACTTAGTAGGTAAAGTAGAAGCAGGTATCCCGGAGGATGATGTGCGTAATCCAGCCACTATCGCTGATAACGTAGGTGATAACGTAGGTGACGTAGCAGGTATGGGTGCTGACTTATTCGGTTCTTATGTAGCTACGATCTTAGCGACCATGGTATTAGGTCAAGAAATTTCGGTTACAGATAATTATGGTGGTTTCTCTCCTGTGTTATTACCGATGTTAATTGCGGGTGTAGGTTTATTAGCTTCTTTAGTATCTACGTTTTTTGTACGTATTTCTAGTGAAACGGCTTCAGTTCAAAATGCATTGAACGTAGGAAACTATACTTCTATTGCGATCACGTTCGTAACTTCCTACTTCTTAGTGAAGAATATCTTACCAGAATATTTGACGCTTCGTGGTACAACATTCACCTCAATGGATGTGTTTTATGCGATTATCGTCGGTTTAGTGGTAGGTACTTTAATGTCGATCATTACAGAATATTATACGGCTATGGGCAAACGTCCAGTCGATTCTATCGTACAAAAATCAGGTACTGGTCACGCGACTAACATCATTGGTGGTTTAGCGGTAGGTATGGAATCAACCGTATTGCCTATTTTAGTATTAGCAGGTGGTATCATTGGTTCGTATCATTTTGCCGGTATCTATGGTGTTTCTATCGCTGCTGCGGGTATGATGGCTACGACTGCGATGCAATTAGCTATTGATGCCTTTGGCCCTATCGCGGATAACGCGGGTGGTATTGCGGAAATGGCACAATTGCCATCCGAAGTACGTGATCGTACAGATAACTTAGATGCGGTAGGAAATACTACGGCAGCAACGGGTAAAGGTTTTGCTATTGCTTCCGCAGCCTTGACTTCATTAGCTTTGTTCGCGGCCTTTGTTGGTATTGCTGGTATCAGCCACATTGATATTTACAAAGCAGATGTATTAGCTGGTTTATTTGTGGGTGGTATGATTCCATTCATCTTCTCTGCTTTGTGTATCTCAGCAGTAGGTAAAGCTGCCATGGAAATGGTAAACGAAGTTCGTCGTCAATTCCGTGAGATTCCAGGTATCATGGAATACAAAGCGAAACCAGAATATGAAAAATGTGTTGCGATCTCAACAGAAGCTTCTATTCGCCAAATGATTCTTCCAGGTGCGATTGCCTTAATCGTTCCTGTTTTAGTAGGATTTACGATGGGACCAGAAGTATTAGGTGGTTTATTAGCGGGTGTGACCGTTTCAGGAGTATTGATGGGTATTTTCCAATCGAATGCAGGTGGAGCTTGGGATAATGCTAAGAAATCATTTGAGAAAGGGGTTTTAATCGATGGTCAAACGTATAAGAAAGGTTCAGAGCCACACAAAGCGGCTGTAACGGGTGATACTGTGGGTGATCCATTCAAGGATACATCAGGCCCTTCGATGAACATCTTGATTAAATTGATGTCCATCGTTTCTCTTGTGATCGCTCCTTACATCCACGTAGGCGATAATGATCACGCTTCAGCAACGAAGATGGAGAAAGCTCCTATCGTGAAAACTATGATGGCGAAGAAATAGTTTCCTATCTGTATAGGCATTAAAAAAGCCCCGCATTTGCGGGGCTTTTTCTTTATCTATCAATCTGTGAATCCGTTTAGAAATTAAGCGTTGATTTTACCTCTTAATGCTCTTGGGATATCGATTGTTGCTACTGGGTTAGACATTGGATTTAAGATCTCACATCCTTCCACTTGTAGTTTGTTTACTTTCACTGTTTGACCTAAGTCTAAACCAGAAATATCAACTGTTACGAAATCAGGAATGTTTTCCGCTTGACCACGTAAAGTAACTTTACGTAATTTTTGCACCATTTTACCCCCTTTGATAACACCTGGAGAATTTCCAGTTACTTTAATAGGCACAGCAATCTTGATTGCTTTTCCTTTTTGGATTTCCAAGAAGTCTACGTGGTAGATCATCTCGTTCACTGGGTGAAACTGTGCATCTTGTAAGATCGCACGGTATTTCGTACCCTCAATGTTTAATTCAACTTCGTACACATCCGCTGAATATAATAATTCACGGAAAAGGATCATTGGAACAGCAAAGTGAACTTGCTCAGAACCACCGTATAATACACAGGGTGCCATTGCTTCGTTACGTAAATCATTTGCGCTCTTCGTACCGAGATTCGCTCTTTTAAACCCTACAATCTCTAATTTTTTCATCTTGTTTTTGTTAATGCTTCTAGTCTTTCGCAGCAAGGCTATCCCCTAGAAACGGTTGAAATTAATATTTAATAAATAATGAACTGATAGATTCGTGATCACGGATACGTCCAATCGCCTTTGCAAAAAGCTCAGCTACAGATAGTACCTTAATTTTGTCACAAGCTTGTTTTTGAGGAATCGTATCAGTCACTAATAATTCTGTCAATACAGAATTAGAAATGTTCTCATACGCCTTACCTGATAAAACTGGGTGGGTGACAACCGCCCTTACTGAATTAGCTCCTTTGTCCATAATTAATTGAGCCGCTTTGCACAAAGTGCCACCGGTATCAATTAAGTCATCGACTAAGATGACATCTGCCCCTTTTACATCTCCAATTAATTGCATAGAGGCAATTTCATTAGCACGTTTACGGTGCTTATCGCAAATAACCATCTCCGCATTGAAGAATTTGGCCATATTACGGGTACGAACAACACCTCCCACATCGGGTGATGCGAAAAGAATGTTCTCTAAATTTAATGATTTCAAATACGGAACAAAGATGGCATTTCCTTCCAAGTGATCTACTGGGAAGTCCATAAAGCCTTGGATTTGACCGGCATGTAAGTCAATCGTCATTAAACGATCTGCTCCTGCTGCAGTCAATAAATTACCTACTAATTTCGCTCCAATACCTACACGTGGGCGATCCTTACGATCTTGACGTGAATAACCGAAATACGGAATAACAGCTGTTACGTAGTGAGCAGACGCGCGTCTAGCGGCATCTATCATGAGTAATAATTCCATTAAGTTATCAGCTGAGGGGAAAGTAGACTGAATGATAAACACATCACAACCACGTACAGACTCATCAAAACTAGGTGACATTTCACCATCTGAGAAGCGTAGGTTAGTGACTGCGCCCAAATCTTTTCCATAATACTTAGCAATATCCTTCGCTAAATAATTAGATGCAGAACCAGAAAATATTTTAACTGCGTTAATCGCTGCCATGGGTTTATTAGGGCTTATTATTTACAAGAAGGGGCAAAATTAAGCAATTTTGCCCCTAATTCAAATTATTTTACTGAGGCACGGATGATGTTTAAGGCACCACCTGCTTTGAACCATTCGATTTGTTGCTCATTGTACGTGTGGTTCACAGCAAAACTATCTGTGCTACCATCCGCGTGAACTAATTCGATCGTCAATGATTTTTCAGGGGCAAAGCTTCCTAAACTTACGATGTTGATTGAATCATCCTCTTGGATTTTATCGTAATCAGCTTCGTTTGCGAAAGTCAGGGCTAACATACCTTGCTTCTTCAAGTTAGTTTCGTGGATACGAGCGAATGACTTCACTAAAACTGCCCGAACACCTAAGTGACGTGGCTCCATTGCTGCGTGCTCACGAGAAGAACCTTCACCGTAGTTTGTATCTCCTACTACAATGGTTCCTACACCAGCTGCTTTGTAAGCACGCTGAGTTGCTGGAACTGGACCATATTCACCTGTTAATGCACTCTTTACGTTGTCCGTCTTCTCATTATAGAAGTTCACCGCTCCGATTAACATGTTATTCGAGATGTTATCTAAGTGACCACGGTATTTTAACCAAGGACCTGCCATCGAGATATGATCCGTTGTACATTTACCTTTGGCCTTAATTAACAATTTCAAACCTTTCAAGTCAGATCCTTCCCATGCTGCGAATGGATCTAATAATTGTAAACGATCAGACGTAGCTGAAACTTTCACTTGAACGCCTGAACCATCGGCCGCAGGAGCTTGGTAGCCCGCATCTTCTGCAGCGAAACCTAATTTAGGTAATTCGTCTCCCGTAGGTGCGTCTAATTTTACTTGTTCTCCTTTTTCGTTTGTTAACGTATCTGTTAATGGATTAAACGTTAGGTCACCCGCGATGGCTAAAGCCGTAACCATTTCTGGGGAAGCTACGAAAGCAAACGTGTTAGGGTTACCGTCTGCACGTTTTGCGAAGTTTCTATTGAACGAGTGAACAATCGTGTTCTTCTCCCCTTTTTCTGCACCTGGACGAGCCCATTGGCCAATACAAGGTCCACAAGCATTCGAGAATACCGTCGCACCGATGGAATCAAAAGTCGAGATGAAACCGTCGCGTTCAATCGTATAACGAACTAATTCAGAACCTGGTGTGATGGTGAATTGCGCTTTCGTCTTCAAACCTTTTGCCGCTACTTGCTTCGCTAAAGAAGCTGCGCGAGCGATATCTTCATAAGAAGAGTTAGTGCAAGAACCGATTAAACCTACTTCGATTTTTGTAGGCCAGCCATTTTTCTCAGCCATTTCTTTCATTTTAGAAATAGGCGTTGCTAAATCTGGTGTGAAAGGACCATTCAAATAAGGTTCTAAAGTATCTAAATCGATTTCGATTACTTGATCGAAGTATGCTTCAGGATTTGCATAAACTTCAGGATCTGCGGTTAAGTGTTCCTTCACGCCATTCGCTAAAGCCGCTACATCAGCACGACCAGTAGACTCTAAGTAACGCGCCATGGAAGCATCGTAACCGAAAGTAGACGTCGTAGCACCGATCTCAGCGCCCATGTTACAAATCGTTCCTTTACCAGTACATGACATAGAAGTTGCACCTTCGCCAAAATACTCAACGACTGCACCCGTACCCCCTTTTACGGTCAGGATACCTGCCACTTTTAGGATAACATCTTTAGGAGATGTCCAACCGTTTAATTTACCTGTTAACTTAATACCAATTAGTTTAGGGAATTTCAATTCCCAAGCTAAACCTGCCATGACATCGCAAGCATCTGCTCCACCTACACCGATCGCGATCATCCCTAAACCACCCGCGTTAACCGTGTGTGAGTCTGTTCCGATCATCATTCCGCCTGGGAAAGCATAATTTTCTAACACTACTTGGTGAATAATACCCGCACCTGGCTTCCAGAATCCGATTCCGTATTTGTCTGAAACAGACGATAAGAAGTCATAAACCTCTTTATTTTTATCTACTGCTACTTTTAAATCGGTAGTAGAGGCTACTTTTGCTTCAATTAAGTGATCACAATGCACGGTAGAAGGAACAGCCACTTGTGGACGACCTGCTTGCATGAATTGTAATAAGGCCATTTGAGCAGTTGCATCTTGCATCGCCACACGGTCTGGCGCAAAATCAACATAAGAAGCACCTCTAGCGTAAGCAGAAGAGGCTGTGCCTTCCCATAAATGGCTATACAGAATTTTTTCAGTTAACGTAAGCGGTTTACCTGTTAACGCACGAGCTGCAGCAATGCGTGCCGGCATGCGCTCATAAACAGCTTTAATCATTTCAATGTCAAAGGCCATGGTAAATGTCTGGTAAAATTGTTTGGTAAAAAATGTTTACAAAATTAATAGATTAGCTTCAATTTTGCCACTATTTTAGGAGAACATTTCCTTTGTTAGGGAATTATTAGGAACTTTGTTTTATTGCTTGATTTAACCTATTAATAATAGGACTATTTGAACATTTTAATATCCAATTCGCTTGAGCTATTTGAAAATATTCCTGTTGGTTGGATGTTTTTTTCATTTTTTTATGGATGAAAGTCAAGCGCAATCTCTCTTTCCCGCCTCCGTTCTAGATAAAGCCTTACGCTCAGCCGAAGAACACGGTCAGGCCATTGGATCTTTTAAGATGCGCGTAAAAGTCCAAGAAAAAGCTCGATTTAATCAGGTTATCGGAATCGCTCGAAAGCGATTAGTCGCAAAAGAAGGTATTCAAAAGGGTCAATGGTACGGGAATCAAACTATTTCAGAGGTCCAAGTAGGTCATTTGAACCAATTAATCCACGGCATTGAATCTGTTCAGACTTTCCATAAGAAGTATACGAAACCTACGCTTTTTCTTTGGCCAGATTTTTACCAAGATTATGTAGGTACTTCTTGTGTGTCACCTCTCAGCTATCATGCGAAATCCTTTTACCATTTTAATTTTAAGGGAGATACCTTAGTGGAAGGTAAAGCTTGCTATCAATTTCAAGTAGAGCCTAAAATGCGTCGAGATCGTTTATTTAAGGGAACGTTGACCTTAGATGAACGAGGGTGGATTGTTCGATTTGAAGGGGTCGTATTTGCAGATGCCATCGATTATTTTTTCGATTTGCAGCACCAATCATTTCAGGGGAAATGGATTCCTAAAAAAGGCCAAATAAAACTATTAGCGGGCTTATTAGGGAGTAATGGAGAGTATGTTTGGGATCAGGAGACGTTAGGGAAACCCGTAGAATGGAAATTTGAGCCTAGCTTATTTGAAGAGCCAAAAAACGGTAAGGAAACCTTAAATATATCGGCTGTAGCGTTTGATGAGACGTTTGCGAATCAGTTTTTAACCAATTTGCATGGCTCTTTATTGCGGAAATGGAAACAGCGGCCCACATCTAATTTAGTGATGATTGATTCAGTCTATTATAAAACGGCTGAAACAAGTACAAGATTGGATCCCGAATTTTTCACAGAAGTTCCGGGAATGAAGAATCGCGAGGTAGTGATTGATAGCTTTAAGGTAAGTCCTTTTAATCCTTCGCAGTTGATTTTGAGTAAGTCCTTTTATTTTGGTTCATTCAAGCGCGATTTTTACCCGTTTGAAATCTATTATAAATCCCCGGTTTTTGATGCTAATTTTAATACGGTAGAAGGTTTTGTAGCTAACTCTGGTTTAGTATTTAGAAAGCGCTGGTCTCGTTACCATATGCTCGAAGCGGAGGTTTTAGGCAGGAGAGCCTTTGGGATTAATCGAAACTCGGGTCTTGTCAAATTACGGTATCGAGCAGATTCTTTTGATTTATTGTTTACGAATGGGGATTTTGTAGCTCAATATAATCCAGAAAATACGATTTCTCCCGAGATGAATTCATTGTCGACGTTGCTTTTGAAGAATAATCAGATGAAGATTTACCGGTCCAAGTTTAGCTCGTTAAACTTCACTAAACGTTTTTCAGCTCGTTTCTTTTTGAAATCATTGATTGAATATTCGGAGCGTTCTCAAATGGACAACACGACAGATTATTATTGGATTAATTTCCTGAATCGTGATTTTAAGCCGAATAATCCAACCAATACCGAATATACTCAGGAAGGCTTTGCCACGCACAAATCGTTCATAACCCAATTTCAGGTGGGATTTAGACCCTTTTTGACTCAAAGTTACCGAGCCAATACACGTCTGACGGATTGGGGATCCTCTCCCCTGTTATTAGCGAAATACCGGGCGGGATGGAAGGATGTAGGTGGATCGTCTACTGATTTTAATCAAGTGGAATTGTCCTATCTACATAATATTGAAGTGAATCCCTGGGTCAAAATGGGGCTACTGATTAATGCCGGGACTTTCATTGGAAATAAACCGACCTATTTTATTGACTACAAGCATTATAACGGGAGTCTAAACTTGATTCAGGCGGGTGAAATGCTGGCCTCTGAGCGTTTAGTCGGTTATTACCAAAACTTTACCTCAGGTGCAAACCAGAGGTTAAATGTGAACCATTATGCTAATTCTACCGCTGGAAGCTATGTAGAAGCGCTTAGCTTTTTTCAGTTTTCTAATCTGTGGTTAAAGCCTTTATTAGGAATGAAAAAGCTCTACGTAAAGGAAGTATTGATTGCCAATGCGAATTACGTCCAGAATCAAAATTTACTTTATAATGAGTTAGGTTACGGTCTTGATGGAGTGTTTAAAGTCTTTCGGTTAGAGGCGATTGCAAACTTTATAAATGGTCAATTTAGTTACATCGGATTTCGGGTGAATATCAATTCTCGAATTCGAATAGGAAACATCCCCGAATAATTTTTTTAGCTTTTCGGCGAATTTTGCCTCTTTGTTAAATTTAGAGCCCTTATATTTGGGGTCATTTTAAGATTTTCATTTTTTAACCAGCATAATGGCAAAAAATTTAGTCATCGTTGAGTCTCCTGCGAAAGCGAAGACCATAGAAGGATATTTGGGAAAGGATTTCGTGGTGAAGTCTTCTTTTGGTCACGTACGTGATTTGCCTATCAAGGGAGATAAGGCCATTGATGTGGAGAACGATTTCGCTCCCACCTATGTGGTGTCTGCGGATAAAACCAAAGTCATTTCTGAGTTAAAAAGTTTAGCGAAATCATCGGAAGAAGTGTGGTTAGCAACGGATGATGACCGCGAGGGAGAAGCGATTTCGTGGCATTTAAAAGAAGCATTGGGACTGAAGGATAACGCGAAACGCATTGTTTTCCGCGAAATTACGAAGCCGGCCATCTTACAAGCCATTACCCAGCCACGAACCATTGATATGGATTTAGTGAATGCTCAGCAGGCGCGTCGGATTATGGATCGTTTGATTGGATTTGAATTATCTCCGGTGCTTTGGTCTAAAGTACAAAAAGGATTATCAGCCGGCCGTGTGCAATCTGTAGCTGTTCGTTTGATCGTGGAACGCGAGCGTGAAATTGAACATCACGAGGCGGTGGCTACCTTTAAAGTAGTGGCTCATTTTGATCTTCCAGGTAAGAAGGTATTGAAAGCAGAATTGTCGAAGGCTTTTGCCAAAGAAAATGACGCACTAGACTTCTTGAAAAAATGTGTGGGTGCTGCGTTTAGCATCAAAAGCTTAGAAACCAAGCCGGCGAAAAAAACACCAGCTCCTCCTTTTACTACTTCTACTTTGCAACAAGAGGCTTCTCGTAAATTAGGTTTTGCGGTAGCTACGACGATGTCAGTCGCTCAAAAACTCTACGAATCAGGTCGCATTACCTATATGCGTACCGATTCTACGATGTTATCGCAAGAAGCGCGTGATAAGGCGAAAGCGGAAATTGAATCAGCTTATGGTGCTAAATTCCACTATAGCCGTCAATTTAAAACCAAATCAGAAAGTGCGCAAGAGGCTCACGAAGCCATCCGTCCAACGGATTTTGCGAACCATAGCATCACAGGTGATGCGCGCGAGAAGCGCTTATATGAATTAATTTGGAAGCGTGCGATTGCGTCTCAAATGGCAGATGCCTTAATTGAGCGTACGACCGCTTTGATTGATATTTCAACAACTCCCGAGCTTTTGTCTGCTCAAGGAGAAGTGATTGCTTTTGAAGGTTTCTTGAAAGCTTATTTAGAGGGAAAAGATGACGAGGATGAGGATGAGAACAAGGATATGTTGCCTCCTTTGAACGTAGGTCAAGTATTAGCCTTAGATGAGATGAAGGCCCAAGAGCGTTTCACCAGAGCCGCACCTCGTTATACGGAGGCGAGTTTAGTGAAGGCTTTGGAAGAAAAAGGCATCGGTCGTCCTTCGACCTATGCTCCTACCATTTCTACCATTATTAAGCGTGCCTATGTCGTGAAGGAAGATCGTCCGGGTAGAGAACGTGAATTCCAAACTTGGGTACTTTCAAATAATGAAATTGCTGGAAACAAGGCAACGGAGACGGTGGGTACAGAAAAAGCGAAATTATTCCCTACACATATCGGAACACTCGTAACGGATTTCTTAGTTGAAAACTTTGAAAACGTAGTCGATTATACGTTTACCGCGGAGATGGAGGATGAATTTGATAACATCGCCAAAGGTAAATTGGAGTGGACGGTCTTAATGAAGAATTTCTATAAGTCCTTCCATCAAACGATTGAAGATTCTAAGTCTATCAACCGTAGTTCTGTGGGTGGTGGACGTGAATTAGGTGTAGATCCTAAGACGGGACGATTAGTGTCTGTTCGCTTAGGAAAATTTGGACCATTTGTTCAGTTAGGTGAATCATCTGAAGAGGAAAAGCCAGTCTTTGCGAATTTAACGAAGACGCAAGCGGTAAGTACGTTGACTTTTGAAGAGGCTTTGTTATTATTAGAACGCCCTAAATTGCCTCGCGAAGTAGGTATTCTCAATGATATGCCGGTGATTATCGGTGCAGGTAAATTAGGGCCTTACATCAAATTTGACGGGAAGTTTACTAGTTTGCCAGATACGCATGATCCTTTTACGATTGAAATGGATGAAGCTATCGCTGTCATTGCTCAAGCCTTGAAAGATGCGGAAGCGGGTGGATTAGGGTATTTTGAAGATTCCTTGATTGAAACTGGTAAGGGACGTTTTGGTCCCTATGTAAAGCACAATGGCAAGTATTATTCCTTAGCTAAAACGGATAATTTAGCCACAATCGATCAAGCGCGTGCGATTGAATTAATCGAAGCGAAGCGTAAAGTGGAAGCGAATAAATTCATTAAGGAATTTGCAGAGAATGAGTCTGTTAAGGTAGTGAACGGCATGTACGGCCCATATATTCAAATCGGTAAACGCAACGTGAAGATTCCTAAAGGAACGGAGCCAGCCGATTTAACCTTAGAGGAGTGTTTAGCTCTTGGCGGCGCCGCTCCAGCCCCTAAAAAAGCACGTAAAAAATAAGCATATGAGTCAGATTATTGATGGAAAAATGGTAGCCGAAACGATGAAAGTCGCGATCGGTGAAGAAGTAAAACAAATGGTTGCAGCGGGCCAAAAAGCACCTCATTTAGTGGCCATCCTCGTTGGAAATAATGGTGCATCTGAGACCTATGTAGCGAATAAAGTAAAATCGTGTGAGGAATTAGGCTTCGCTTCTACCCTCTTGCGCTTTGACCCTTCGATATCTGAAGCTGATTTGTTAGCGGAAGTACAAAAAGTGAACGACAATCCGGATATGGATGGATTAATCGTTCAATTACCACTTCCAAAGCACATTAATCCGGATAAAGTGATGGAAACAATTCATCCGTCTAAGGATGTTGATGGTTTCCATCCCATCAATATTGGTCGTATGGCCAAAGGTTTACCTGCCTACATCTCTGCCACTCCTCAAGGAGTCTTGGATTTATTAGCCTATTACAAGATTGAAACAGCTGGAAAACATTGTGTGGTAGTCGGTCGTTCTCAAATCGTCGGTTTACCCATGTCTATCTTAATGCAGCGCAATCACCCGTTGGGTAACTGCACGGTTACCTTAACGCATTCTAGAACGACTAATTTAGCAGAAATTTGTTCTCAAGGGGATATTGTTATTGCGGCATTGGGTATACCAGAGTTTATTAAGGCTGCCCATATTAAACCAGGTGCCGTTGTTATCGACGTGGGTTTAACACGCGTGGAGGATGCGACTAAGAAATCAGGCTTTGCTTTAAAGGGCGATGTGGATTTTGATGATGTAGCACCTAAATGTTCTTACATCACCCCTGTCCCTAAAGGCGTAGGTCCCATGACTATCGTTTCATTGATGAAAAATACACTTTTAGCAGCTAAAGGTGTTATTTACCCGAAAAACTAAGATTGATATAGATATCGATAAAAGACTCCTAAGGGGAGTTTTTTATCGTATTCATCATTCAAAAAGATCTCTCCCGATTCCGCCTGTTCTGGCACATTGAAAATCCCTTTCATTAAGTTTTCGACAACCAAGGTTGAAAATCCTAAGGAATAGACATTCGTTAAAAGGATGTGTTCTTTCGGATCTAAAATTTCCTTAACAGAACGCAGCATATCATCTATTTGCTCTTCTAATACCCATTTCTCTCCTTCTGGACCGCGACCATAGGCTGGAGGGTCTAACAGGATACCTTGGTAGAAATTGCCGCGTCTTGCTTCGCGTTTGACAAATTTAAGCGCGTCTTCCGCCATCCAACGGATATTGTCTAGCTTCGAAACTTCCATATTTTCTCTCGCCCAGGATAGAACGGGTTTTACCGAATCCACGTGCGTGACATCTGCACCTACCTGCTTGCATGCTAAACTTGCACCACCTGTGTAGGCGAATAGGTTCAGGATCTTGGGTTTGGGTGTTTTTAGTAAGGGAATGTTCTTTGCCAAAAACTCCCAGTTCGACGCTTGCTCTGGAAATATACCTACGTGCTTAAACGATGACAAGGAAATCTTGAAATTCAAATCTAAGGTTTCCGATTGATACGGCATAAACCATTTATCCGGTACTCCTTTCTTCACTTCCCAAACGCCACGCTCATTGCTTCCTTTTTCTTTTTTGAAATAGGCATTCGCTTTACTCGCCCAGAATTCTTCTGAAAGAGATTTTTGCCAAACAGCCTGCGGCTCCGGACGTCTCACCACAAAGGCACCAAACTGTTCCAGTTTTTCGAAACCACCTGAGTCTATTAATTCGTAGTTTTTACCCCAAAAAGTGGGTGTTTCAATGGCAATAGAAGCTGAATTTTTCAAATTTTAGGGGTTCAATGGGATTTTAGTTAGGAAATACACGGAGCGTCTTCCTTCCTCTGAATTGTTGATAGTTTGGTTGCCAGAAGCGATAAAGTTATTGCTATACCAAAAGTTAAGATCTGATTTTTCTTGACGGCGAATTTTATCACCCTCATTTTGCGTAGGTAATTCTAGAACTTTTTCCTCGCCGGATTGGCCTTGTGCGCTGATGTATTTAGAGATGATGTTGTTCCCTCTTTGGTACGATAAGGTTAACACATCTCCCGAAAGCGATGTTTTAATCTTTTGAATCAATTTGTCTTCTTTGATATTATTCAAATCAATGGAATGATCCCATAAAACATTCCCTTTCTCATCTAATTCCGCAATCACCGCGTGAGTATAAATCCACCCATCAAATTGCTGAGAATTACTGTATGAATTATAGCCTCTGTATCCCCAGGGGCTATAATAGCTAGAAAATGGCGAATACAATCCGTAATTTCCATAGCCCCAGCGATAGGGATTATAGAGCATATTCCAAGGAGAATAGAGTCCTCCACCTAACATACCTAAGCTACTGCCAAAAGGAGAATAATTCACGTATTTATAGTCCGGGTAAAAGGCTTCCGCTACCACTATGTAATGATCTCCTTTTTTAATGATTTCGTGCATAAGAAGGCGGTAATCTAACCGAAGCTCCTCTCCTTTTTCTTCTTTACTCTTAATTTTTTTCTCCTGTTTATTCTTCTGTTTTTCTCCTAAGAAATTAAAGAAGTTCGTAAACTGGGTGAAACTAGTAAACTTAGATTCCTGTAAATCGCCATCTAAATAAGAACTGAAATACAATCCTTGAGAACTTGGCCCTTTAGAGGAACCGATGGTATTTTTGTGCCCATAGGTGCCCACCACGATTTGTAATGAATCATTTAATTGAGTCGATTTAGCATTCATTTGGGCGAATTCATCTGTTGGATTCATCGTAATCTGTCCTAATTGATTCCCATCTTCATCAAATGACTTTAATAGCAATTGAAAGTTCTTTGCTTTTTTGCCTACAGAATAGACTATATTGATTTGCTGCTGTGTTGTATCTAAATCCATCGACTGAATCTCTGCTTGCCCGTTCACCACAGCCGGAAGAATGCGGGTTCTTTTCTCACTCAAATTGGTGAAAAGAATGACAGGCGTATTATTGACAATTCCTCCAATAAATAGAGATTGATTCAGTGCCTTAAAGTTCGAAATCTCCATTTTTTCGACGGAGAAAATTTGGAATTTTTCTATTTTTCCGTCGGTCGGGTTAACGCGAACAATATAATAATTATTGCTTTTAAAGCGACTGAACAATAGATATAGTTGATTGCCATCATAGCAATGGGTGACAAAATCGAGATTGCCTTCAATACTTCCCTGGTTCGTCCAAATCTGTTCTAAATTCGTATTGAATTTGCGAATATTGAATTCTGATTTGCCTAATTGTGTTAACACGATGACGCCTTTTTCCCCTAAAGGAATGGAAAAGGTTTCAAGCTGTCCTGCTATGGGAATTTCAATTCGTTTGAATTCTTGAGCGAAAGCAGCCATACTGCAAAGTGTTAAAACGACAAGTAGGCGGATCGATTTCATCTTTATTCAGCTAGGCTTAAAATTATATCGAATTCTGCTTTTGCGACGGGTGTTACGGATAAACGAGATTGTTTGATGAGTGCTAGACCGGATAAGCGATCGTCAGCTTTCATCGTTTTCAACGTTACCGTTTTAGCGAATTTTTTAACGGGAATTAATTCGACTACGACCCAACGTGGGTCTTCCGTAGTCGGATCTGGAAAGTGTTCCCGTTGTACTTCGGCTAAACCTACCACCTCCATGCCCTCGTTTGAATGGTAAAAAAAGACCCAATCGCCTTTTTTCATTGCCATCATATTATTACGAGCTTGATAATTGCGCACCCCATCCCAAACAGATTTCCCCTCTTTAACGAAATCATCCCAAGAATATTTGAACGGTTCAGATTTAACTAACCAATAATTCATATTTAGGGGAATTTAGGGAATTTAGAGAAGTCTGGTTTACGCTTTTCGAGGAAGGCATTCTTACCTTCTTTGGCCTCATCTGATAAATAATACAAGAGTGTCGCGTTACCTGCTAATTCTTGAATACCCGCCTGCCCGTCTAATTCCGCGTTGAACGCAGACTTCAACATGCGAAGCGCTAATGGACTCTTTTCTAGAATTTTTTCACACCAAGCCACTGTCGTTTTTTCCAAATCTTCTAATGGTACCACTTTATTCACTAATCCCATTTGAAGCGCGTCTGACGCGTCATATTGGTCACAGAGTAACCAGATTTCTCTTGCTTTCTTTTGACCTACGACACGTGCTAAATAAGAAGCACCAAAACCTCCATCAAAAGAACCTACATTAGGTCCTGTTTGTCCGAAACGGGCATTTTCTGCCGCAATGGATAAATCGCAGATCACGTGCAATACGTGACCACCACCAATGGCCCAACCAGCCACCATGGCCACTACGGGTTTAGGAATCGTTCTGATTTGACGTTGAAGATCTAATACATTTAAGCGTGGGACCGCATCTTTTCCGACATATCCACCATCTCCGCGAACGCTTTGATCGCCACCAGAACAGAAGGCTTTGCCTCCCTCTCCTGTTAAAATAATCACACCTACACGCGTATCTTGACGCGCTAACTCCATCGCTTCAGACATCTCTTGTACCGTTAATGGCGTAAATGCGTTGTGTTTGTGCGGGCGATTAATAGAGATTTTAGCAATTCCATTATAGAATTGAAATAAGATATCCTCGTAGGTTTTGATGGTTTCCCAAGGGAATGATGAAATCATAAATGTATTAGTTAGATTCGTTGTATTCTACCTCCCACGTGTGGTCGGCTAGTAAGGTCACTTTGGCTAAAAAGCGGCTATATTTGAACGACCGGCCCCATTCTTCTGGTGCTACCAGGGAAAGTAAGTCTGCTCCATTCTCTTTTTCGTATAAATAATACGTCTCACTTATAATCGGTTCGAAGCCCATGGCCGCATCATATATGCGCTCGGATATTTCTTTTCGGTCAGCTAATAATTTCGCCTGACGTGCCAAAACCTCCATCTGTTCATACAATTGGTTCATTTGGCGATCCGTTTGTTGGCGCATTGCTAGCATAGAACGGCCTTTCACCTTACCCATATCATCCGGTTTAATGACCGCTCCTCCTGCCGTATGTGCATACGGTAATAAACCTGGATTTTCGGCTACTTTATCAGGATTAATCGGATTAAAAAAAGCTTCTTCTGACATAAATGGGGATTGCTAAAAGGTGTATCTTTAATAACCTACGAAATTAGAGAATGTTTGGTTAATTTTGGAAAGATTCTCTAATTATATGCGTCAGCTGACTTCGCTTTTCTTTGATTTCCCTGTGGCTGAAACAGATTTTGAGCGACAAGTATTTGCTTTTTGCCAGGCTTGGCGCGATGGTTCGAAGGAATTCACTTTTCATACGTCGGGTTCAACCGGTGTGCCTAAGCCCATTGTTATCTCACGTAAGCGCTTATATCTGTCAGCGAAGATGACCGGAGATTGGTTGAAACTGGAGAAAGGAGATGTGGCTTTATTATCCCTGCCACCCACCTATATTGCTGGAGCGATGGTATTAGTGAGGGCTTTGGTACACGATTTAGCACTCGTTTTAGTCGAACCTTGCCAAAATCCGCTAAACCAAATCCCTCCCCAAGATATTCATTTAGCGTCATTTGTGCCGACGCAGTGGGCGACAATGATAGAATCTGGAGTGCTGCTCACTGATTATTTTCAACGAGCAAAAGGTATCCTCTTAGGAGGTGCATCTGTCTCAGATAGCTTGCGAAAAGACTATGGTTTCCCTGTTTATGAAACCTATGGGATGACCGAAACGGTTTCTCATATCGCCTTTAGAACTTGGAATCAGTCTTATTTTCAAACATTACCTGGTGTTCAAATTAGCCAGAATGACGAAGATTGTTTATTAATCTGTGCCCCGGTGACAGATAACAAGTGGATCGATACACGCGATGTGGTTGAATGGGTGGCTGCGGATCAATTTGTCTTGAAAGGACGTTTAGATCGCGTCATTAATTCAGGCGGTATCAAGTTACAGCCAGAAAAAATAGAACAAGTATATCGTTCTTTGACTCCCTTACCCCTTTTTGCAGCTGGAATCCCTGATCCTTTCTGGGGAAATAAATTGGTTTTGTTTGTGGAATCCTCCCTGCCTTTGTCATTTTCCGTAGAGTCGGGGCTGCTCAGTTCTGCAGAGATTCCCAAAGAAATCATTTGCCTTCCTTCTTTTAATAAAACCGTGAGTGCTAAAATTGATACGGCGAAAACCGTAGCTTTGTATCTTAATTCCCTTTAGATGAACCCGAATAAATTATCTCGCAGCTTCAAGCTATTCTATGAGTCGCCCATTAATGTGCCTGCGCCTTACCATTTAGAAGCTGTTTTTTCTTTTTTACAATTTGATACAGACAAGCCTTCTGTGGCGATTGAAATTCAATACATTGATCGCTCGGATTTTTCACGTGAAGAATTAATTGCGGATGGTTTAGTTCCTGATGATAGCTGGACGTATGAAGGTGAATTACCTTTGGTTTGGAGGGATCGTTTAGGGGCCTCTTTTCAAGAATACGTCACAGGATCATGTTCTCCTAAAGATCAGGAGCCATTTATTACTTTAGAAGCAAATGACACAACGCCCAATGTTCCTTTGTACTTAGAGCCTCAGGAATCGTTGATTCAAGAGTTTATGCAAGCGATGTTCGAAATCGATGGCCGCGAATTACCTCTTTATTTAGGATTTCAATTTATGGATCGCAAAGGTAATTGGCGTAAAATCGAAGGAGAAATGTCTTTTGCCTCCTTGAGTTTTACCTATCAAGACAGTGAAGAAGGACAGAAAACCTTCGCTAATTGGGATGAATTACAAGATTTAATGAACCACGTATTTATTGCAGAATTTTCTGCAGACAAGGCAAATCAGAACTGTAAAACCGCTAGTTTAGCTGTATATCCAGGAGATGGTTTGTGGTATGTGGCTGGTCATTCACTGCGTAAACCGAGTGGAAACAATTATTATTTTGACGAGTTAGAAGAAAAATTACAGTTCATTTTTTAGCTATGGAAAATCAAATTTTAGACGTTTTACATCTACAGAAATCCGCTTTATTGCGTTTATCTACCTCATCTGCTTCGGATCGCATTTCGAAATTGCGCAAAATCGAAAGCTATTTGATGCAACATAAAGAGGAATTATGTGATGCCTTGTATGCTGATTTTAAGAAGCCCGCCTCTGAAGTCGTGATTGCAGAGATGCTGGGTGTGAAGAGAGAAATCAACCACACAATTAAGCATCTGAAATCTTGGATGAAACCACAATCGGTTTCAACCCCTATAATGTTATTAGGAACGAAAGGGTTAGTACAATACGAAGCGAAGGGTCTATGTTTGATTATTTCTCCTTGGAATTACCCTTTTAATTTGTCGATTTGTCCGTTAGTGCATGCAATTGCGGCGGGTAATGCGGTCATTTTAAAGCCGTCGGAATTAAGCCCTGCAACTGCGTCATTTATTCAAAAGATGATTTCGTCTTTATTTGATAAAAGTGAAGTAGCTGTTTTTGAGGGGGATGCTAGTGTTTCTTCCTTTTTATTAGAGCAGAAATTTGATCATATCTTCTTTACAGGAAGTCCTGCCATTGGGAAAGTAGTGATGTCAGCGGCTGCCAAGCATTTAACTTCTGTAACGCTTGAATTGGGCGGTAAATCTCCAGCAATTGTGGGCCCAGAAGTGAATGTGGAGGAAGCGGCAGCTAAAATTGCTTGGGGTAAGTTCTTGAATAATGGGCAAACCTGCATCGCTCCTGATTACTTATATCTACACGAAAAGAATTATTTCTCGTTTTTGAAGGCCTTAGAAGCAACGGTTGAAACGTTTTACGGAAAGAACGTGGCAAAGAGTAAAGATTATGCCCGTATCGTGAATCGCCGTCATTTTGATCGCATTGTTTCTCTTCTAGAAGATGCGAAGGAAAAAGGAGCCCAAGTACTATTTGGAGGAAAGACCGATGCAGATGATTGTTTTATCGAACCTACAGTATTGATTAACTGTACGCCGGATATGCGTATTATGCAGGAGGAGATTTTTGGCCCTATCCTACCCGTGATGTCTTATCAAGATGAAATGGAGGTGACGGCAAACATTCGCCAAGGTGACAAGCCACTCGCTTTGTACGTATTTTCGACGAGCACGGAGTTTAATCACTATATTTTAGATCATACGAGTTCAGGAACGTCGGTGGTGAATGATTGTTTGATACAGTTTGGGCATAATGAATTGCCATTTGGGGGTGTGAATCACTCTGGTATAGGTAAATCAGGTGGCCACTATGGTTTTGTCGAATTTTCTAACCAAAAATCGGTCGTTATTCAACGAACTAATTTATTGAAAAATTTCTATCCTCCTTATGGCGTGAAAGTACGTTGGATGATTGATTTTGTATTAAAATGGCTGTAAGATTATTCTTTATTGGTTTATTTTTTTTGTGGTCTTGCCAAAGTTCACCTGATTCAAAAGGTGAAAAAATTCCTGATCAACGAGCAATCGCTACAGGTCAGCAAGCAGAAAAAAACGTTTCTTTTTTATCACTTCAACTGGAAGATCAGCCGAGTGCGAGTCTGTATTATTTACGGGCTAAGAATTATTGCGTTTTACACGCGTACGGTTTAGCGGATCAGGATATGGAAAAAGCCCTACGCGATAATCCTGGAGAACCGGCCTATTTAGCCTTATCTGCACTCATTAAACAAAAGGTGGAAGATTATGCTACTTCCATTGATCGGGCGAAATTAGTGGAATTCACAGACGGAAATTCGCCTCAAAATACCCTTTTGCTTGCTCAAAATTATGTAGCTACCAAGCAGATGAGTTTAGGTCGTTATTATTTAAAAAGAATAGATCCTACTTTACTACCCATCGCGGATAAAATCATTTTAAAAGCCGTGAAGGATTACGCAGTATCGGATTCTGCTAAATTATTTGCCTTAATGGATACAAAACCAAAAGATGAATCCTCGCTTGTTTATGTTTATTATGAGCAAGGATTAGGAAAAATTCCTGCGCTGGTTTACCAACAACAAATTTTAGCGAGTTGGAAAAACTATCCGATGGATCCCTATTTTATGCGATATTGGGCTCGGTTTTTAGTCAAAATGAAAAAGTATACCCAGGCGGCTTTGGTCTATAAACAAGTGCTTAAAGTGTATCCTAAAACTAAATCCTTGCAAGCGGAGTTAGTCAATTTTGATTTAGCTAAACAAGGTTTATTACCCACGAAGCGCGCCGAATCTGTTTCAGATTCTTCATCCGTTTCGGCTGATTCGTTATCTCAAAATTAATCAGGTGCTCATTTCAATACATTGCGCCTTAATTTGTACCTTTGCACAAATTTTTTAGAATGATCAAAATTACATTTCCCGACGGACAAGTAAGAGAATTTGAAAATGGAATCACTCCCTTTCAAGTCGCCTTGTCTATTTCTGAAGGTTTAGCACGTAATGTGTTAGCAGCTAATTTAAATGGCGAAGTGGTGGATTCCTCCACACCTATAGAAGCTGACGCAGCTTTGCAATTATTAACCTGGAACGATGCAGATGGGAAAAAGACCTTTTGGCATTCCTCTGCTCACTTGCTAGCGGAAGCGATTGAAGCCTTATATCCAGGTACAAAATTTGGTATCGGTCCGGCCATCGAAAATGGTTTTTATTACGATATAGACTTAGGAGAGCAAGAATTTGGTTCAGATCAGTTTAAAGCGATCGAAGATAAAATGCTCGAATTAGCGCGTACGAAAAATGAATATGTTCGTACCTCTGTTTCAAAGGCTGATGCCATTTCTTATTTCCAAGAGAAGGGCGACGAATACAAATTAGAATTAATTGATGGTTTAGCCGATGGTTCCATCACTTTCTATAATCAAGGAAATTTCACGGATTTATGCCGTGGACCACACATTCCGAATACCGGTTTTATTAAATCCGTGAAGTTGCTTTCAGTCGCTGGTGCCTACTGGCGCGGCGATGAAAAGCGCAAGCAATTAACGCGTATTTATGCGATTACTTTCCCTAAAGCGAAAGAATTAGAAGAATATTTGACCTTATTAGAAGAGGCCAAACGCCGTGACCACCGTAAACTCGGTAAGGAAATGGAATTGTTCGCCTTCTCAGAAAAAGTGGGCATGGGTCTTCCTTTATGGTTGCCTAAAGGCACATTATTGCGTGAGCGATTAGAAAATTTCTTGCGTCGTGCGCAAGTAAGAGCCGGTTATTCTCCTGTAATCACTCCACACATTGCGAGCAAAGAATTATATGTGACTTCTGGTCACTATGCGAAATACGGAAAGGACTCTTTCCAACCCATTCGTACGCCAGATGAAAATGAGGAATTTTTCTTAAAACCGATGAATTGCCCTCACCACTGCGAGATTTACAAGACAAAGCCTCGTTCGTACAAGGATTTGCCATTGCGATTAGCGGAGTTTGGAACGGTATATCGGTATGAGCAAAGTGGTGAATTGCACGGTTTAACCCGTGTGAGGGGCTTTACTCAAGATGATGCGCACATTTTCTGTCGTCCAGATCAAGTGGAAGACGAATTTATGAAAGTAATTGATTTGGTTTTATATGTGTTCAAAGCCTTAGGTTTTGATTCCTATTCAGCGCAGGTTTCCTTACGTGATAAAGAGAACAGAGAAAAGTACATTGGTAATGATGAGGATTGGGATCGTGCGGAGTCAGCGATTATCCGTTCGGCAGAAGCGAAAGGTTTGCCTACGGTGATTGAATACGGCGAAGCGGCTTTCTATGGCCCTAAACTTGACTTCATGGTGAAAGATGCCCTAGGTCGAAAATGGCAATTAGGTACGATTCAGGTAGATTATCAGTTACCTCAGCGTTTTGAATTAGAATACACGGGGTCTGATAATATGAAGCACCGTCCTGTGATGATTCACCGCGCGCCATTTGGTTCATTAGAGCGTTTTGTAGCTATTTTAATTGAGAATACGGCTGGTAATTTCCCTTTGTGGTTATCACCGGATCAAATCGCAGTTCTTCCTATCTCGGAGAAATACGAGGATTATGCGAATGAATTATATTTACGCTTACAAGAGAAAGATTTACGTGGCTATGTAGATCATCGTAACGAAAAGATGGGGCGTAAAATTCGCGATGCGGAAATCGCTAAAGTGCCTTTTATGATCGTGGTAGGTGAAAAGGAACAAGCGGAAGGAATTGTTAGCGTTCGTAAGAAGGGTGACGGTGATGTGGGATCGATGACTTTGGACGCCTTCATAGCGATGGCTCAAGAAGAAATCCAGTCCTTAACCTATGAAAAATAGGAGCTTATACGCTTTTTGCTTGCAATTGCGTTAATTTTGATTTAGCTTTCGATTTAATCTATATTAAACCCATTTTATTTTATGGCTTTACGCCCGAATAACAATTACAGAGGAAACAGAAGAGAAGAAGAACCGTACCGCATCAATCAGTTAATTCGTGGTGTAGAGGAGGTTCGTTTAGTAGGTGAGAATATTGAGGTGGGAGTTTATCCCTTTGCGAAGGCTTTGGAATTAGCTGGAGCTCAGAATTTAGATCTAGTGGAGATTTCTCCTAAAGCAGTCCCTCCTGTTTGTAAGATCATCGATTATGCGAAATTCAAGTATGATCAAAAGAAGAAACAGAAGGAAATCAAAGCCAATGCAACGAAAACGGTCATTAAAGAGATTCGTTTCGGTCCTAACACGGATGAGCATGATTTCAATTTCAAATTAAAACATGCCGTTAATTTCTTAAAAGAAGGTGCTAAAGTGAAAGCTTATGTGCACTTCGTGGGTAGAACGATTGTGTTTAAGGAACGTGGTGAAATGTTGCTTTTGAATTTCGCTAAAGGTTTAGAAGATGTAGGTAAACCAGATGATATGCCTAAATTAGAAGGTAAGCGTATGAGCATCATCTTCTCCCCTAAAGCCATCAAGAAATAATTTTCATACGGATGCTGGAATTATAGGGTAATTTTCATTACTTTTGCATTCCAAATTTCAAAATTTAATTTTTACATAATTATCAAACAATGCCAAAAATTAAAACTAACTCTGGAGCGAAAAAACGTTTCAAAGTAACGGGAACTGGTAAGATTAAGCGTAAACACGCATTTCATAGCCATATCCTAACTAAAAAAACAACTAAACAAAAGCGTAATTTAGTTCACGCTACTTTAGTTCACCCATCTGATATGGACCGCGTTAACTTATTGTTAGGTCTTTAATTAGAATTTAAGTTATTGTTAAACCAGAAAGAAGGCTCAAGTAATCTACCGATTCGCCTCATTTCAAAAAACAAAAAATTATGCCAAGAAGTGTCAATCACGTAGCCTCAAGAGCTAGAAGAAAGAAAATCCTTAAGTTAGCGAAAGGATTCTACGGTCGCGGAAAAAATGTCTGGACAGTAGCAAAAAACAAAGTAGAGAAAGGTTTGCAATACGCATACCGCGATCGTAAAGTTAAGAAAAGAGATTTTCGTGGTTTATGGATCCAACGTATCAATGCAGCAGCTCGTCAAGAAGGTCTTTCATACTCAGCGTTCATGGGTAAATTCAATAAATCTGGAATGACGTTAAATCGTAAAGTCTTAGCTGACTTAGCGATGAATCACCCAGAAGCTTTTAAAGCAGTTGTGAAGAACCTGAAGTAATTCTTGTTTCAACAGAAAGAGAGCCTCGAATTTTTCGGGGCTTTTTTTTGTGCCTATATTTGCCACATGATGCATCAGCCGATCTACCTTGATTATGCAGCGACCACTCCGGTTCACCCGGAGGTGCTTTCGGCTATGCTCCCCTATTTCACCGAGGTATTTGGCAACGCAGGTTCATCTGCTCATTTATACGGTTGGAGAGCCGCAGAGGCGGTGGAGCAATCTCGTGCTACTCTGGCAAACTATTTTCAAGTCAAACCCTCTGAAGTCGTATATACTTCCGGCGCTACTGAATCGATTAACTTAGCGATACGTGGTTTTCTGCAAGGAAAGTCGAAAGGACACCTCATCACCAGTGCCTTGGAACACAAGGCGGTGTTAGAGGTATTTCATACTTTAGAGTTGGAAGGTTGGTCGGTGACTTATTTGACGGATATTGTGGAATTTGAACAAGCCATTCGTCCAGATACCATTTTAGTTTCATTCATGTTAGTCAACAATGAATTAGGAACTATTTTAGACTATGAGGTGGTTTTGCGCCTCTGTGAAGATCGAGGTATTTGTTTTCATACGGATGCAACACAAGCCTTAGGTAAACTCTCACTGACTAGACTGCCCCATCTGCTAAGTTTTAGTGGGCACAAGATTTATGGTCCTAAGGGTATCGGGGCTTTGATAGCACGCGTTCCTTTGCAGCCCATTTCTTATGGTGGTGGGCAGGAACGGGGTTTACGTCCTGGCACTTTACCTATTCCTTTAATTGTGGGCTTGGCTAAGGCCGTAGAGATGATCCCAGAATGGCTTTCTAAGGCTTCTTTTTACCAAGATGCCAAAGAACAATTAGCTGCCTTTCTTCCTTTCATTAATTCTCCTGAAAATTCTGTTCCTTCCATCCTTAATTTTACTTTGAAAGGGGCTGATTGGGAACGGATGTTTCAAGTGCTAAATGGTATTGCTTTTTCGAATGGTTCTGCTTGTAATGCAAAAACGGAATTACCTTCGCACGTGTTGAAAGCCTTAGGTTATTCGGATGAAGATGCGTTAGCGAGTGGCCGAATAAGTTTAGGCTATTTTACCACAGAAGAGGAAATTGATCGTGTATGCGAAATCCTTTCCCAAAATTTACCCAAACTCCTATGAAAGAGCTATATACGGTCATTCAGCAAGTAAAAGATCTACAAAAGTCGGGGTTGAAATTTGTGTTAGCGACCGTTGTTCGAGTGGAAGGAAGTGCTTATCGTCGTCCGGGAGCAAGAATGTTGATCGCGGAAGATGGAAACTGGTGGGGAGGAATTTCTGGCGGTTGTTTAGAAGGGGATATTTTGAAGAAGGCGCAATTGGCCTTGTTTTCACAGAGCTATAAAACGATTACGTATGACACGCGTGAAGAAGATCCCTTTGCGTTAGGCATTGGGCTAGGGTGTCAAGGAGTTATTGAAATTCACGTTAATCCATTTCAAGATCAAATTAATGCACTTGTAGAAGCTTTAAAGAGTCATTTAGCCGGAAATGAAGCGCACACGTTGAGAATGCGATTTTCGGCAGATTTTCAGATTGAATTAGCAGCATCTTCTGCCTCACATGGAAGTAAATGGTTGAATGATGTCTTCACGGAGTATTTACCTGCGCCTATGACGGTTTGGGTTTTTGGGAATCAATTTGATGCGCAGGGATTTATTCAGCAAGCGAGTGGATTGGCTTGGCGTGTGAATTGGGTGGGGATTTTGTCTAAAATGTCATCGCATCTAACTGTTCAGGGACGCTATGGTTATGAGGATCTTTGGCCTATACAATCTTCTGATTTTCTGGTGATGATGACGCACGATTTGGAGAAAGATTTGAAGATTTTGGAAAAATTACTTGCCTCTCCTTCTAAGCCAGTTTATGTGGGAATTCTAGGGCCTAAGAAAAGATTTGAAAAGCTCCAAAACCATTTCAAGCAGGATTTAGTTACTTTATTACCTATTTCGACTCCGATTGGTCTAGATATAGGTGCAGAAGGACCAGAAGAGATTGCCATCTCGATTATGGCAGAAATTTTATCAACTAAAAATAACAGAAACGGTCAGCGATTAAGTTTACGAGATCGCGCCATTCACGAATAACATGAGTACACAAATCAACCGCCTAAAAGAACAAATTACCCCTTTACGTGATGCATTAGTACATCATCCCATTCACTCCTACATTCAAAGTACGGCTGAACTAGAGGTATTTATGAAGCACCATGTCTTTGCGGTTTGGGATTTTATGTCCTTAGTGAAGAAATTGCAACAGGAATTAACGTCAGTAGATGTGCCTTGGAATCCCAAAGGTCCAGCAGAGATTCGTTACTTAATCAATGAGATTGTGTTAGGTGAAGAATCGGATGTAGACCAAAACGGTGTATACATCAGCCATTTTGAACTTTATTTGCGTTCGATGGAGGAATTGTCCTTTATGCCCTCTCCTTTTTTGCAGGAACTTCGGTCGTTCGCGAGTTTGGACGAATTGTTATTAGCGATTCCAAAAGCCAACATCCCCGATTCCGTGAAGACTTTTTTAAGCTTCACCTTTTCGTCTATTCAAAAGCGCAGTATTGAAGAGATTGCGGCTATTTTTACGTTTGGCAGAGAAGACATCATCCCAGAAATGTTTCAGGTGATTGTGGATCAATTGAAGCGAGATACGCCGGATAAAGTAGAGACGTTGGTTTATTACTTAGAACGCCATATTGAAGTGGATGGTGGTCACCATAGTGAATTAGCCTACCGAATGATGGATTATTTGTGTGGAGAGGATGAGTCTAAGTGGCAGAAAGCGACTCAGGCAGCAGTGGAATCTTTGCAGGTTAGGCTGAAGTTGTGGGACGGTATTGTAGATAATAGATAAGAGAGTGGAGAGTAAAGATGTGGCCTAAAAAAAGACACTATCCCATTAACTGTGTAAGTAGAAAATAGGGGGTTCGGATTTTCGTT